>NZ_JALCYY010000022.1 GCF_022690685.1 Anaeromyxobacter terrae
CGGCTCGAGGCCGCGCTGGCCGACGCAGACGCCCGCATCCTCGCCGGCTGGCTCGCCTCGCTCGAGCCGCCCGCCCGCGCGGCGCTCGGGCCGCGCGCGCGCCTGCTCGCCGGCCCGCGCCTGCGGGCGGCGAGCCGCTCCGCCTACCGCGACGCGCTGCGGGCGCACCTCTCCGACGCGGCGCGGGCGGCGGGGGTCACGTGCCTCCGCGGTTCGGTGTAGACTCCCGCCCCCATGTCAGACCCCGGGACGACCTCCTGCGCCGACTGTGGCGGCAGCGGCTACGTCGTGGAGCAGGTGCTCGGGCAGCCCGCGCGGGCGCGGCGCTGCACGTGCCAGTCCGCCTGCCCCCGCTGCGGCGAGACCGGCTACACGCTCGTCCCGTCGGGCGGCTCGATGGTCGCGCAGGTCTGCTCGTGCCGGCACCTCGACGAGCGCATCGGCGTGTTCAACCAGATCGGCATCCCCGCCGCCGTCGCGAAGGCCTCGTTCGACGGGTTCAAGAGCTGGTCGCAGGACCACGCCAAGGCCAAGGCGGTCGCCGAGGACTTCGCGCGCAAGTTCCGCAAGGACGCTCCGACGAAGGGCTACCTCCTCTACGGGCGCCCAGGGGCGGGCAAGACGCACCTCCTCGTCGCGACGCTCCGCTACCTCGCGCTCGAGAAGGGCGTCGGCGGCCGGTACGTCGAGTTCATGCTGCTGCTCTCCGACATCCGCTCCGGCTTCGACGCGAACCGCGGCCACATGGAGATCCTGCGGCCGCTCCTCTCCGTCCCGGTGCTCGCCATCGACGAGCTCGGCAAGGAGCGCGGCACCGAGTGGGAGCGCTCGATGCTCGACGAGCTCATCAGCCGCCGCTTCAACTCCGGCCTCGCGACGCTGTTCGCGACGAACTACTTCCTCGAGGCGCGCGCCCCCGCCGAGGAGCCGGGCCGCGTCGTGCGCACCCGCTCGCCCGAGTTCCAGCGCGACGCCGAGGCGATGACGCTCTCCCAGCGCGTGGGCGATCGCATCTACTCGCGGCTCAACGAGATGTGCAGCTTCGTGAAGCTCGACCCGGGCCACGACCTCCGCAAGGACCGGCACGGCGCCGGGAGCGGCGGCTTCTGGGGGTCGTGAACGGCGACGAGCGGCTCGCCCGCGCGCGTCCACGGACGCCCGCCGCGGGGCCGCCCTCGCGCGCCGCAGCTCAGCCGATGAGCCGCCGGTGGAGCTCCCTCGCCGCGTCGGGCAGCGCGCGCGCGTCGCAGTAGGCCGTCACCCGCAGCGCGGAGGTGAAGAGCGCGCGGGCGGGCGCGCCGAGCCCGTCGAGCACGCCGGTCACCTCGCGCAGCACCCGGTGCCCGGCGGAGAGCCCGGTCCCGACCACCGATACCGCACCGAGCCCCTCGTCGGCGATGTCGATCCCCGGCACGTCCGCGCGGAGGGCGCGCGCGAGGAGCTCCCAGTCGTGCACGTTCTCGAGCGCGAGGACGAGCCCGGCGCGCGTGCCCGGCATCGCGATCTCCGCGGCGATGGCGCCGCGCCCCTCGAGCCGCTCCAGCACGGCGGGCAGCGCGCCGGCGGGCAGCCCGAGCAGGGCGAGCTCCTTCTGCGTGGCGACCCCGGCGATCCGCTCCGGGTGCGTCCCGCCACGGACGACGGTCTCCTCCGCCCCGCCGAACGTCGAGCGGGCGTGGATGGCGATGCCCTTCTCCTTCGCGAACTCGACCGCCTGCGCGTTCAGCACCTTCGCGCCAGCCTGCGCGAGCTCCTGCATCTCGTCGTAGGAGAGCGCGTCGAGCCGCCGCGCCGAGGGGACGACGCGCGGGTCCGCGGAGAACACCCCCGCGACGTCCGAGTAGATCTCGCAGTCGCCGCCGAGCGCCGCGGCGAGCGCGACCGCGGTCGTGTCCGAGCCGCCGCGGCCGAGCGTCGTCACCTCCTTGCGCGGAGAGACGCCCTGGAACCCGGCCACGATGACGACCTTGCCGCGGGCGAGCTCCTCCTGCACGCGGTACGGCCTCACCTCGATGATGCGCGCGGAGGCGTGCGCGTCGGTGGTGATGATGCCCGACTGGCTCCCGGTGAAGCTGATCGCGTCGACGCCCTGGTCCTGGAGCGCCATCGAGAGGAGCGCCATCGAGATGCGCTCGCCGGCGGTGAGGAGCATGTCGAGCTCGCGCCGGGGCGGAGCGGCGGAGACCTGCTTCGCGAGCGCGAGGAGCTCGTCGGTCGTGTCGCCCATCGCGGAGACGACCACGCACACGTCCTTGCCCGCGCGCCGGGCCGCCGCGACCTTCGCGGCCACCTTGCGCATCTTCTCGACGTCGGCGACGGACGAGCCGCCGTACTTCTGCACGACCACCGGCATGGGGGACCTCCGGGCGGGAGAGCTTGCCCGCGGAGCGCCCGGCGGTAAAGGGCCGCGGGGCGAGCGGGGCGGCCCCTCGCCTGCCCGCCGGCGTGTGCGATATCTGGGGCCCGCACGGTACGGCGGGGAGGCCCGCCCGCAGCTGGAGGTTGACCCCCGCGAAAGACCCTCTTATGTTCCGCCGTTCCGCCGTTCCGGAAAGAAGGTAGAGCTATGGCCCGCGTCACCGTCGAAGACTGCCTCCCCATGGTCGACAACCGCTTCGCGCTCGTGCTCCTCGCGACCAAGCGGACCCGTCAGCTGATGGCGGGCGCACGGCCCCTCCAGGGCATGACCAAGAACAAGCCGCCCGTGCTCGCCCTCCGCGAGATCGCGACGGGCAAGGTGCGCTTCGACCGCTCGGTGAAGGACGCGCTCTCCGGCAAGTTCGACAAGGAGAAGTCGACGATCCCGGCCGGCCAGACCCGCACGCTGCGCTAGCCGCGCGTCCGAGCGTCGCCGCACCCGCGGGGCGTGTCCGAGAGGGCGCGCCCCGCGCGCTTTCTCCCGCCCCCCTCCGCCCTCGTCACGAGAGAGCGCGCGTCCCCAGGTAGGCGAGCTTCTCCCACCCTCCGAGCCGGTAGCTCTGGCGCAGCTCGCGGAGGAGCCCCTCGATGTCGGCGTCCTCGACGAACCGCCCCTCGAGCCACCGCGCGTAGCCGCCGCCGAGCCGGTTCGCCTCCCGGTAGCGCGCGAGCGCCTCGGGGCCGAGGTGCGGGTGGTAGCGGACGCGCTCGAACAGCCGCCGCCGGAGCGCGCCGCTCGTCCGGCGGAGGCCGCGCCGCCACAGGTGCAGGAGCAGGACCGCGAACTTGTCCACCTCCGCCTGCGCCTCCAGCTCGAGGAGCGACACCGGCCGCCCCGCCGCGGCGCGGGTCGCGAGGTAGACGAAGTGCGAGACGCCCTCGGCGGCGCAGGCGACGCGCGCGAGCGCTGCGCGCGCCACGAGGCGCGGGCGGCGGTGGTGCGGATCGGCCGCCGCCGCGGTCTCCATCACCGCGTCGTCGAGGTAGAGCCCGAGCGCGACGCCGTCCTCCTCCTCGAGGACGAGCAGCTCCTCCGGCGCCTCGGGCACCCGCCCGGCGGCCTTCGCCGCGTCGCGCCCGACGAGGAACGCGCCGACGCGCGGCGCCTCCACGGCGTAGATCGCCTCGAGCTCGCCCTGGAGGAACGCGAGCGTCCGCCCCGCCCGGCCGCGCGCCGCCCGCGTCACTGCGGCAGGTCTCCCTTGCCGCGCGGCGCCCCGGGCCCGGCGAAGAGCGCGACGCCCCGCTCGCGGAGCAGCTGCGCGACGCGCTCCGAGCGCGTCTGGAGGAAGCGCTCGTAGAGCCGCACGAGGCCGCGGTTCGAGCGCAGGTCCGAGAGCTCCGCGATCTCGGCGAACAGATCGACGAACTGCCCGAAGCGCCCGGAGAGCTCGGCGTAGAGCGCGTCGAGGCCCGGGCCGCGCTCGGACTCGGCGAGGGCGGAGTAAGCGCGCTCCCCCATGGCGATGTAGTAGTCGACGTCGACCGGCGAGCGCGCGAGCGAGTCGCCGAAGAAGCCCGAGACGAAGAGCGCGGTGTCGCCGAGGCGGCGCAGGTGCGCGGCGCGCGCGCGGCGATCCGCCTGCAGCGCGCGGAGCAGGACGAGCGCGAGCGGCTCGGAGTGGACGGTCCCGTCCGCGTCCTCGACGAACAGCCGCTCCGTCTCGAGGAACCGGGTGAGGAGATCGACGAGGTAGAACTCGGTGACCTCCTGGATCTTGAGCCTGCGGGTGGAGAGGGTGTCCGCGACGAGCTCGCGGAACCACTCCTGCGCGGACTTGCCGACCAGGATCGACTGGCTCACGGCTGCCGGGCCCTCCTCTCGCCCCCCCACGAAGCGCCCTCCCCGACCGGCGGAGAGAGACCTCTCCAAGACGGTACGCTTCGTGATCTCGCGCGGCAACTTGCCGCACTTTGGGCGGATTTCCCCGAGCCGTGCGCCGCGCCGCGCCACGCCGAGCAGCCCGGCCGCACGACTGCCAGCCGCCGCCTCGGCACTCGATCGGGGTGACTGCCAGCCGCAGGCGTAAAAGGCGCCCGTTTTCAAGGATTTCCGGATCCGCGCTGGTCGCTTGACACGTGGGGGGCGGTGGTTAGGATCCGCCGCGCCGCTGGCAGTCGGTTCGGTCGAGTGCCAGCGGCGAAGAACGACCTTCTTCACCGTCCCGGCGCGGCGCGTCGGGAACACACCGGAGGCATCCAATGACGAAGATCCGTCCGCTGCAGGACCGCATCATCGTGAAGCGCGTGCAGGAGGAGGAGAAGACGAAGGGCGGCATCATCATCCCCGACTCGGCGAAGGAGAAGCCGATCGAGGGCAAGGTGCTCGCCGTCGGCAACGGCAAGGTCCTGGAGGACGGCAAGGTCCGTCCGCTCGACGTGAAGGCCGGCGACCGCATCCTCTTCTCCAAGTACGCGGGCACCGAGATCAAGATCGACGGCGAGGAGCACCTCATCATGCGCGAGGACGACATCCTCGGCGTGATCGAGGGCTAGTCGCTCAGCCTTCCCCCTCCCAACGAAACGGAGCACATCAGAATGTCTGCCAAGGAAATCTGCTTCGACCAGAAGGCGCGCGACGCGATCCTCAAGGGCGTCAACACGCTCGCCGACGCGGTGAAGGTGACGCTCGGGCCCAAGGGCCGGAACGTCGTCATCGAGAAGAGCTTCGGCTCCCCGACGATCACGAAGGACGGCGTGACGGTCGCGAAGGAGATCGAGCTCGAGAACAAGTTCGAGAACATGGGCGCGCAGATGGTGAAGGAGGTCGCCTCGAAGACCTCCGACGTCGCCGGCGACGGCACCACCACCGCCACCGTGCTCGCCCAGGCGCTCTACCGCGAGGGCTCGAAGCTCGTCGCCGCCGGGCACAACCCGATGGACATCAAGCGCGGCATCGACAAGGCCGTCGAGATCATCGTCGGCGAGCTGAAGAAGCTCTCGAAGCCGACGAAGGACCAGAAGGAGATCGCCCAGGTCGGCATCATCTCCGCGAACGGCGACACGACCATCGGCAACATCATCGCCGAGGCGATGGAGAAGGTCGGCAAGGAGGGCGTCATCACCGTCGAGGAGGCGAAGGGCCTCGAGACGACGCTCGACGTGGTCGAGGGCATGCAGTTCGACCGCGGCTACCTCTCGCCGTACTTCGTGACGGACGCGGAGCGGATGGTCGCGAACCTCGAGGACGCGTACATCCTCATCCACGAGAAGAAGATCTCGAACATGAAGGATCTGCTCCCGCTGCTCGAGCAGATCGCGCGCTCGGGCAAGCCGCTCCTCATCGTGGCCGAGGAGGTCGAGGGTGAGGCGCTCGCGACGCTCGTCGTGAACAAGCTCCGCGGCACGCTGCACGTCGCCGCGGTGAAGGCGCCCGGGTTCGGCGATCGCCGCAAGGCGATGCTCGAGGACATCGCGATCCTCACCGGCGGCCGCATGATCGCCGAGGAGCTCGGCCTCAAGCTCGAGCAGGTCAGCCTGAAGGACCTCGGCCGCGCGAAGCGCATCTCGATCGACAAGGACAACACCACGATCGTCGACGGCGCCGGCCAGAAGGCCGACATCGAGGCGCGCGTGAAGACGATCCGCGCCCAGATCGAGGAGACCACCTCCGACTACGACCGCGAGAAGCTCCAGGAGCGGCTCGCGAAGCTCGTGGGCGGCGTCGCGGTGATCAACGTCGGCGCGGCCACCGAGACGGAGATGAAGGAGAAGAAGGCCCGCGTCGAGGACGCGCTCCACGCGACCCGCGCGGCCGTCGAAGAGGGCATCGTCCCCGGCGGCGGCGTGGCGTACCTGCGCGCGGTGAAGGCGCTCGAGGGCATGAAGGTGAGCGAGGGCGAGAAGTTCGGCCTCGACATCGTCCGCCGCGCCGTGGAGGAGCCGCTCCGCCAGATCGCCGGCAACGGCGGCTACGAGGCGTCGATCGTGGTGAACAAGGTGAAGGAGGCGAAGGAGGCCAACTTCGGCTTCAACGCCGCCTCGGGTGAGTACGAGGACCTCGTGAAGGCGGGCGTCATCGACCCGACCAAGGTCTCGCGCTCGGCGCTCCAGAACGCGGCCTCGGTCGCGTCCCTCATGCTCACCACCATGGCGCTCATCGCCGAGAAGCCGAAGGAGGAGGGCGCGGCCCCGGCCGGCGGCGGGATGGGCGGCATGGGCGGCATGGGCGGGATGATGTAGCTCGCCTCCCGCTGGCGTCGCGCCCGCCTCAGGGCGGCGCGGACCGCGGGACCGCTCGCAGGAATCGAAGGGCCGCCGGGAGACCGGCGGCCCTTTTTCTATTGGCATTTCCATTCCCGCCGCTGGACGAGCGCGGTCGCGCTGCGCCCGGTCTCCGCCCCTCGCCGGTCACGTGTACGAGGTTCGCGGGGTGTCGGTCGAGGCTCTGCAGGTACTCCTGCGCTCACGGTGATCGACGGGTGCGGCGTTCGGCCGCGAGCCCGTGAAATCCACCATTCGTGTGTGCTGGACCGCCTGGAGGACGAGCACCCGACCGAGCCCTTGTGTTTCACGCGGCGTGTAGAACTATGCCCGGACGCGGCGTGAAGGGTCGGATCCCTCTGGACCCTCACCCTCGGAACCAGGGGGGTCATCGATGTTCGCCGGGATCGTCGCAGCACAACTGCTGTTCTTGACGCAGGGAGTCTGTGCCACGGGGAGTACGCGTACCTGCAAGCTCAGCGGCTGCGCCGCTGCCGAGCAGGTCTGCCTCGACGGCCGGACGTGGGGCACGTGCACGTGCACGCGCTGCGACGACGCGAACGTGTGCACCGCAGACAGCTGGGGGGGAACGAGCTGTCGCTACGATCCCGTACCCGTGGAGGACGACGGAGACTCTTGCACGACGGACAGCTGCGATCCCGTCAAAGGGATGCTTCACGTCGCAATCGCGGGCTGCACAGTCACGCCTCCCGACCCGTCGACGGTGGCGAGTCCGCTCAGCAGCACGTCCATCACGTCGTTCGCCGATTCGGTAGCGTTTCTCTACTCGGGAACGAATCGCATCCAGTTCGGTGTCGCTGCCGGCGCGATCGATCTCACGCGTATCGCGGTCGCGCGCGGCAAGGCGCTCTCGAGCGAGGGCGTTCCGGTTTCGGGCGCGCTGGTGACGATCGTCGGGCGCCCGCAGTTCGGTCATACGTACACCCGAAGCGATGGCAGCTACGACCTCGTCGTGAACGGAGGAGAGCAGGTCGTGGCGCAGGTCGCGAAGGCAGGGTTTCTCCCCGCGCACGCGCGGGCTTTCGCACGACCACTGGACTACACGCCTCTCGAAGACGTCATCTTGCTCCCACACGATGCTAGGGTCACCAGGGTCGCCATGGGGATCTCGGCGACGCAGGTCGCACGTGGCTCGGCGGTCGATGACGGCGCCGGCGTGCGGCAGGCCACGGTGGTGTTTCCTCCTGGGACCTACGCTGGGATTTCTCTTCCCGATGGGACGAGCCAGCAGCTCTCCACGATGAACGTGCGCTTTACCGAATACACGGCGACGCCATACGGGAAGAAGGCGATGCCGGGCGAGCTCCCCCCGACCAGCGCCTACACATACGCAATCGAGCTGGGAGCCGACGAAGCGGTCGCGGCGGGAGCGACCGAGGTCAAGTTCAATCAGGCCGTAGCGATGTACATCGAGAATTACCTAGCGTTCCCCGTGGGCGGACGTGTGCCCGTGGGGTATTACGACCGGGCGAAGGGGAAATGGGTCCCTTCGAACGACGGTCGAGTCGTCGCGATCTTGGGCGTGAATGCCGGGCTCGCCGCGCTCGACGTAGACGGAAGCGGGTTCGAAGCGACCCCGACGCAGCTATCGGCTCTCGGAATCACTGACGCGGAGCGAATCGAGCTCGCCGGCCTTTATCAAGCCGGTCGGAGCCTCTGGCGCGTGCAGGTGACCCATTTCACACCGTGGGACTGCAACTGGCCCTACGGTTGTAAGGACGCGGACGGCGACGGCAAGCCGGACTGTGCGCAGCCGAACGCTCCGCCACCTAAGGAGCACCACGACGACTGCAACAGTACGCAGACGGGTTCGATCATCGAGTGCCAGAACCAAACGCTCGGCGAGAAGGTGTCCGTGGTTGGGACGCCGTTCGAGCTCTACTACAAGAGCGACCGTGCTTCAGGATACAAGGCGGCGAACACTGCCAGGATCCCAATCACCGGCGCTGTCGTTCCGCCAGGCCTGCTGAAGATCGAGGTCGAACTCGGGATCGCGGGGCGCAGCTTCAAATACGACTTCGTGCCTCCGTTCTCGCCGGACCAAAGCTTCACGTTCGAGTGGGACGGAAAGGATGCGTATTCTCGTGAGCTACGGGGAAGAGCGGCGCTGAGCATTCGCATCGGATATTCCTACGATACAGTCTACTTGGAGCCCTCAGACCGAAACGGTCCGATGAGCTTCGGCGCGCTCTCGGGGAGCGGCGTCTCATTCTCGGCAACCCGGTCCCGCGGCCCCGTCACGATATACCAAGCGTGGAACACGTCGTTGGGCGCGTGGGCGCCTCGGGCCGCGGGTCTCGGCGGGTGGGCACTGAGCCCGCACCACGGGTACGACCCGGTCGGTAGAATCGTGTACTTCGGGGACGGAAAGCAGCGGCGCCTCGCAGAGCTTCCGCCCATCATGACGACGTTCTCGGGCGGGGGCACCGACACCGGCGATGGGATTCCAGCCGGGCAAGCATCCCTGTCCGCTCCGATCGCCGTCGGCGTGGCACCGGATGGAACCGTGTACATCGGCGACGGTAGCCGAGTGCGAAGGGTCGGGCAGGACGGACTCATCACCACGGTCGCTGGAATCGTCGGCACGTGCAGAGAAGCCGGCGAAGGGGGCGCAGCAATCGGCGCCTGCCTGGGTGCAAAGGACGTCGAGGTGGAGGAGGACGGAGCGCTTCTCGTCGCCGATTATCACGCTTCGGGGGGTCGGTACGTTTCAAGGATCATTCGGATCACACCGGACGGCCTCATCCACATCGTCGCAGGCAATGGGACCACCGGATTCTCCGGGGATGGTGGGCCGGCGACGCTGGCCATGATCGACCAGCCGTTGACTGCTGTTCGCGGCCCCGACGGGAGCATCTTCTTCAACGAGTACAGCTGTCGCGTTCGGAGAGTGGATCCCGTCGGAACGATCAGCACCATCGCCGGGACGGGCGTGTGCGGTTCGTCAACCTTCGTCGAGGGCAGCCGCGCAGCGAGCGTGAGCTTCTTCGCGCGCGGGGCGCAGATCGGGGTTGGGGGCGACGGGAGCGTCTACATCCCGGACTGGGACGGTTCGATGTACCGTACCTCGCCGTACCTGCGCGTGCTCCGCGTGACGCCGGAAGGCGCGGTCTACACCTTCGCTGGCAACAACGACGACCACGTCACGGGCGATGGGGGACAGGCACGCCTGGCGGGGGTCGGCTGGGTATTCAGCGTCACTGTCGGTCCAGACGGAAGCGTGTATCTCGGTGAGGGCGACCTGTGGCTTGGGACAGGGGACAACCTGGTGCGTCGCATCAGGCCCGACGGGGTCATCACGACGCTTGCGGGGAAGTATCAAGGCGGAACGACGCAGGAGGGCGTCGTGGCGACCGAGGGCGCCCTCTCGCGCCCCGAGGGCCTCGCAATCGGTCCCGACGGATCCCTGTACGTTGCCTCGTCGTGGTCGAAGAGAGTGAAGAAGGTGGCGCTCCCGCTCCCGGGGCATGTCGCAGGGAACATCGCGGTCGCGAGCTTTTCGGGGAAGGACCTCTACGTCTTTGATGCTAAAGGGCGGCACCTTCGAACGTTGGACACACGGACCGGTCTGGCGTCACATTCGTTCGCCTACGACTCATCGGGACTTCTCGCATCCATCGCGGACGTCGACGGCAATACGACGCGTATCGAGCGCGATGGGCAGGGCTCGCCCGTCGCCCTGCTGGCGCCCAATGGCCAGCGTACCGATTTCGTGGTGGATGCCGACGGGTATCTCAGGAGCGTGGCCAACCCCGCGGGAGAGGCGACGACGTTCGCATATTTCCCCGGGGGCTTGCTCTCGACCTACGTCGATCCGCGGCAGAACTCACACACGTTTGGCTACGACACTCTCGGCCGCCTCACCAGCGATGCGAACCCCGCGGGAGGCCTGAAGAACCTCGCCCGATCTGAGCGGACGGACGGTTACACCGTGTCGCTGACGAGCGCGTTCGACGCAACCACGTCTCTGGCGTACGTGTACGAGGTCCAGGAAGCAGCTACCGGAGACCGCACGAA
The DNA here is from genome assembly GCF_022690685.1 of Anaeromyxobacter terrae. Lineage (GTDB taxonomy): Bacteria > Myxococcota > Myxococcia > Myxococcales > Anaeromyxobacteraceae > Anaeromyxobacter > Anaeromyxobacter terrae. The sequence continues at coordinate 10,660 of NZ_JALCYY010000022.1, forward strand.
TACGGACACCGAGCCGGACGGTTCCCAGACGACAACGGTGCGGACCGCGAGCGGGAGCATGGTCACCACGTTCGCCGATGGGACGGTCGTCAGTACGTCGCAGGCGCCTGATCCACGATTTGGGCTTCACGCGCCGTTAGCCGCCACCAGCATGTCCACGCCGGGCGGTCTCTCAATGACGACGCTACAGAGTCGTTCCGTCGTCCTTGCCGACCCAAACGACCTCCTGAGCGTGACGTCAGCCTCAAGCAGTCTTACCGTTAACGGTCGTGCGTTCACGGAGACGTACAACGCGACGACTCGGCGCCTCACCGCGACGACCCCCGCAGGCAGAACAGCACGTCGGGTGTTCGATGAGCGGGGGCACGTAGTGCGGCTCGAGCCGGCAGGCTATCCCGCCCTGAACGCGATCACCCTCGCATACGACAGCTCGGGCCGGGTCACACTTGTCGAGCAAGGCAGCCGTACGCTGGGCATCGCGTACGACAGCGCCGGGCTCCCCAGTACGCTGACAGAGCCGTCGCGCGATCCGGTTCGGCTTTGGTACGACCTCGCTGGAAGGACCCGGCAAGCGGATCTGCCTGGGAACCGGAGCGTTCTCTACGGATACGACGCGAATGGCAACATGACTAGCATAGAGCCGCCGGGGCGGACAGCACACGTATTTGGCTTTGACTCGGTAAACAGGCTCGACACATACAATCCGCCGGCAGTTCCGAGCCTCGATCTCACGCCTACTGTTTATGAGTATGGATTTGATGATGCACTCACGGCCACCCTGCTCCCGGATGGAAGCTCGATTGCCATCACCCATGAACGAGGCGTGACGGGATACTCAACTGGGCGCATCGGTTCCCTGACCACATGGCGCGGAACCACATCCCTGTCCTACGATCTGGCCGGGCGCCTCGCCGTACTCACGGCGCCTGGGGGAGAAGCCCTGTCCAAAGGCTACGATGGGGCCCTACTTACTTCCGAGATTTCCACTGGGTCTGTGTCCGGCTCCGTCACGTTCGGCTACGACACTGATCTGCGACTTGCGACTGTCGCAGTGGACGGGGCTCCGGTCAGTAACAGTTATGACGACGACGGGCTACTGACGAGTGCGGGTCAGCTGTCTATCGTGCGCCATCCAGCGACAGGGCTCGCCACGTCCACTTCGCTAGGCGTCATCTCTACGGCGCAGTCGTACAATGGGTATGGAGAACTCGAGAGCTTCAGTGCCGCCGCGGGGGCGTCGACTCTGTATTCCTACGTGCTCGTTAGCGACACATTGGGGCGCATCTCGTCCAAGACCGAGAACATTGGCGGTGTAACGACAGCATACGACTATGGATATGACACCGCAGGGCGGCTCTCCGACGTAACTGTGAACGGGCAGCTTGTCGCGACGTACCTATACGATGCGAACGGGAACCGGCTACAGAAGACGAGCGCCGCTGGCGTTGAAGAGGGTGCCACAGACGCGCAAGATCGGATGCTCTCCTACGGTAGCGCCACATATACATACGGTCCCAACGGGGACCTGCGGACCAGGGCGGTCGGAGACGAGATGACAGCATATGCCTACGATCCCTTCGGAAACCTGGTAGCGGTGACGTTGCCCGATGGGACCCAGCTCGACTATTTGGTGGATGCTCGGAACCGCCGTATCGGCAAGAAGGTAAACGGTCAGTTGGTGGAAGGCTTCCTGTATCAGGATCAACTCAAGCCTATCGCTTGGCTCGACAGCTCTGGAAACATCCGCGCTCGGTTTGTGTACGGAACAGGAGTTAACGTTCCGGAGTACATGCAAACCGTCGATGCCACGTACCGCATCCTGACTGACCACCTCGGCAGCCCGAGGCTCGTCGTCAACACGAGTAATGGAGCGGTGGCCCAGCGACTCGATTATGACGAGTGGGGACATGTAACGTACGACTCCAACCCCGGATTTCAGCCGTTCGGGTTCGCGGGAGGGCTCTACGATCGCGACACGGGGCTCGTCAGGTTCGGCGCGAGGGACTACGATCCGCAGACTGGGAGGTGGACGAACAAGGACCCGATCCGCTTCGCGGCCGGGCTGAATCTCTACGCGTACGTGGACAACGACCCGGCCAACCGTACTGATCCAAAGGGCCTGTATGGCACGACGAGCTGCGCGCCGTACGATGCGCGATGTCAGCAAAACGGGCATCCGTACTACTGCGAGATCGCACCGATGTTCTGTGAGTTCTTCCCCAAGAATGAACCAGTGTCAGATTGCATGAGGAAGTGCCTGCAGGACTACGACAAGCAACGCGACACGAACGTCTGCGAAGACAAGTCGAATCCCTTCAAGAATCCGGATCCGTCGTTCGAGTTCAACCTTCAGTGGGAGCACGAAAGCTGTCTCGCCTCGTGTCTCGCCGACGCCAACGCGAACCCGTTCACTCATCAGTCCCAACCCAATGACTAACGAGACTAGGGGCGTACTCCTGGCGCTCGGCGTCTTCGTCGTCGAAGCGACGGCGCTGATCGCGATTGTTTGGGGGGTATGGAGGTCTCGAGGTCCGCTGTGGCTTCGATGGCTCGTGGGCGCGACAGTCTACGTCGCCTATGCCTCCCTGGCGAGCCGGTGGGTGCCCGTCGTGTGGAGCGGCATGGTGATCGCCGTGTTCGCCGCTCTCGGGAATGCGCTTCTGTTCGGCGCGCGTTCCGGAGCGCATCGGCCAAGTGAATGGTGGGTCATCGCGATGAGGGCGTGGATCGCTCTTGCCGTCGTTCCCGCGATCTTCCTATTCATCTCGCGAGCGGTCCTGCGGGGCGTCCGAGCATATCGAAGAACGGGGGCACAGTAGGCGTGCCGCGCCGCCTCCGGGAGTAAGTCGTGTCCGCGGCTGTGCCGGCAAAGTGCGCGTGAGCGAGCGGGGCATTGAGGATGGCGCGCTCCCGCGAGGTCCTGCGGAGGTCTACCCGTGCGTTGCGGTCGACTTCAACGGTGAGCATATGGCGGAGGGGCGAGAACGCGACCCGGCGGGTCTCTATGGTACAAACGACTGCTGGTTACTACGGCCAGGCGTGCGCCGCGAATGGCGGCTTCTACGGAGTGCAATGTCGCTCCCGCTGCTTGTAGTGCGTTCCCGCACGAGACAAACGACTGGGGGGATGAAGCCGATCTGCCGATCGAAAGCCAAGAAGCACATGCAGTCCAGGACTGGGCAGCATGCGTTCGCCAGTGCCTGCAGGAACGGCACAGGGACCGAATGCCCCACCAGAATCAATGCCGTGAAGACAACAATATACCACGCGGCGAGAACTTGTCCGATCACGCAGAGTGCATGAAGTCGTGCGGGGAGGACCCGGAGAATCCCTATAGTCCCGGCGGCCCCCCACTCCCGGACGCGGAGATTCTGCTGTGGAAATGAAACTTCGGCGCACGTCAGCGATGCTCTTGTGGGTTAGCGCGGGTGCGGCGCTACTTGGGATAGCACTCAACGTCCTCCCTGGATACCGAAATGCCCTCGGCGTCGTCCGATCGGCAACAGACCTATCGATATCCGTTGGCCCGGCACTCGTTTGCGCAGCGATGCACGCTGGCTGTGCAATACTAGCAAGACGGCGGCAGCCCCCTCGGGGTCGCATCATCGTGCTCTGCGGGATCTACGACGTCGTCGTCGGAGCGCTAATGTGGGTTCCATGGGCCGGGCTTTGGTTCAGTCTGTTCGCGCCATTCGGGTTCGTGGCTTTCATAGCGGCGTACGGGTCTCGCGGCGTCCAAGTCCTGAGCTATGCCGCCGCGGCCACTGCTACACTCACGACGGGCATCTGGATCGTGGTGGAGTCCATTCGTTCGCGCGAAAGGCCTGAAAGGGCGCTCGGCTGAGCTGTACACCCTACGGGAAGTGTGGGTTAGGGATTGCGGGCGGCACGTCGGGCTATAGCCCTCCGCGACGGAATCGGCACTTGTACAACCGCGACAAACGTTCCACAGGTTGGGAGGGGGAGTGCATCGAATGCGAAGAAGCGAGCTCGTGATCGTCGCGATCATTGCAGGAACCGTTGGCGCCGCGGTTGGAGCGTCGGGGGCAGTGCTGTGGCAGCGAGGGACGACTCGCCGCATGACGGCCCTGCGGACCGGAACCGCCGGCCAATCGATCAGCCCGTCGCAGATGCCTGCCGCGACCGGCCCGAGCAGGATCGAGCCGCGATCCGACGACCCGACGCGAGGACCAGCCGTTGCGAAGGTCACACTCATCGAGTTCGCGGACTTCCAGTGCCCGTTTTCTGCACAGCTACGGCCCACATTGATGCGTTTGCAGCGAGACTTTGGCAAGGACCTGCGCATCGTGTGGAAGCACTCACCCCTCGCATTTCACTCGAGGGCGATGCCAGCAGCGATCGTCGCTGAATCCGCGCGAGAGCAAGGGAAGTTCTGGGAGATGCATGACAAGCTCTTCACGGATTCCCCGTCACTATCCGACGAGGAGTTGTCCTCCGCAGCTGAAGACCTCGGCCTCGACATGACGCGGTTCGTCGACTCGATCCGGACGCAGCGTGACCGGAGCCGGGTCGAGGAGGACGCGCGACTAGCAACACTGGTGGGCGCGACCGGTACGCCTACCATCTTCGTGAACTGCAGGCGTGTAACGGGCGCGCAACCGTATGAACAGATGCGCACGATCGTGGAACAAGAGTTGATGAAGGCTGAGAAGCTCGCCGAGTCGGGTATACCCCTGGACGAACGGTTCTACGATCGGATCTGCTCCGAGAACCTGTGACGCCGACGGCAATCGACAAGGCCGTCGAGATCAACGTGAGCGAGTTGACGACGCGGCCTCGGTCGCGTCCCTCATGCTCACCACCATGGCGCTCATCGCCGAGAAGCCGAAGGAGGAGGGCGCGGCCCCGGCCGGCGGCGGGATGGGCGGCATGATGTAGCTCGCCTCCCCGCCGGCGTCGCGCCGCCTCCGCGGCGGCGCGAACCGCGGGAACGCTCGCAGGATCGAGGGGCTGCCGGGAGACCGGCAGCCCCTTTTCCTTTCGAGTTCCGAGGGGATCGCGATCGGCGCTCGCGCGCAGCCCCCGGGGGGCAACCCCACGACGCGGACCCCACCTTTCGCGGCACCCGCGGGCTCGGGGGCGCGCACGATGAAGCCATGAAAAAGCGCATCATCAGGACGAAGTGGGCGACGATCGAACGGCCGGGCGACATCGGGATGGACCTCCCTGCCGGCGTGACCGCGACGCAGCTCAAGCCGACGGACTATCACCCGGTGGACATGGAGCAGGCGGCGGCGCCGGCGCCGAAGAAGGCGCGCGTGGTCGCGAAGGTGCGTCGCGCGCTGCACCACTCGCACCGGTAGTCGCTTCACGGCGGGTGTCGCCGCACGCGTTCCCGGCGGTGCCCGCGTCACGGGTCGGGAGATCGGCGCGGAAGTCCGTTCGCGTCGGTGGTCTTCGCGTCATCATCCGACATTCGTGGGCGCTCCGTCCCGCGGAGTCATCTCATCGGCGGGAGCGAGGAGGCCGGCTCGCCCGGGAACAGCGCTCCGACCAGGAGCGCGAACGCCGCGACGACCCGGTCGAGGAACACGAGCGCCGGCAGGGCGAAGGCGAGCCCCAGCACGAACGCCCAGAGCCGCCGGTGCGCCGTCTCGAGCTGCGTCGCGACGAGCACGGAGGCGCCGAACATCGCGAGTGTCAGCGTCCCGCCCACGAGGAGCGCCGCCGGCCAGCGCAGTCCGAGGAGGCGCAGCGCGCCCGCGATGGCGACGAGGCCCGCCGCGTTCAGGAGATCGCGCCCGGTGCCCGCCCACCACGCGCGCTGCTCCTCGTCCCGCAGCCGCAGCCCGATCTCCTGCAGGAGCAGGAACGCGAGCACCGCCCCCAGGTACGCGGCGAGGGCGAGGGCGCGGGCCGCTCCGGCGGGCGAGGTGATCGTCCACACGCTCGAGCTTTACCAGAAGTCGCCGCCCCTCCGGGCGCGCCCGAACGACCGGCCCCGCCAGGACGGAGCCGGCGGTGAGGCACGGCGCCACGCGCAGGCAGTGAACGCACGCCCGCGCGCCCGGCCGTACCCCTGCGCAGGCGGATTGAGCCACCGCCGCCGTGGGCGGACGATCTGCATGCGGCGGGAGGTGGAGCATGAGCAGCGCGCGCGGGTTCGCGCTCGTCGCCGTGGCGCTCGCCGCGGCGGCCTGCGGCGGGGGCGGCAAGAACGGCGGAGACGGCACACCTCAGCCGGTGAGCTACGCGGTGCGCATCGCGCTCACGGGGCCGGGCGCGGTGGACGTGACGGGCGACGCGACCGGGAGGTGCGAGGCGACGTGCAGCCTGTCCGCGAAGGCGGGCGGACAGGTCGTCCTCACGCCGGTGCCGGGCGAGGGCGCGACGTTCAAGGGTTTCGGCGGCGCGTGCTCCGGGATCGCTCCGTGCACGCTCGACGTGAACGCGGACCTGGACGTCACGGGGATCTTCGAGGCGACGCCGGCGCCGGCGGAGGTGACGCTCACGATCGAGCGCACGGGCGACGGCCAGGGTGCCGTCACGAGCGATCCCGCGGGCGTGGCCTGCCAGGCCGCGGCATGCTCCGGCACCTTCGCGAGCGGCACGCGGGTGACGCTCACCGCGACGCCCGACGCCGACTCTCGCTTCGAGGGGTGGGACGGCGGCGGCTGCAGCGGGACCGGCACGTGCGAGGTCGTCCTCACCGCCGCGACCACGGTCAGCGCACGCTTCGCCAAGGGTGCGCCGGGGACGTACGCCCTGAAGATCCTCTCCTACCCAGGAGGCACCCTGTACGCCGCGGGGATCGATGCGAGCGGCGACGTGGCGGGCACGTTCTCGGCGAGCACCTGCTGCGAGTCGCAGGTCTTCCTCTACGACGCGGCGGCGGATCGCGTGACGCTCCCCCTGCCCGACCACACCAGCGCGCGCAGCGTGGCGATGAACGACGCGGGCATGCTCCTCGTCATGCTCGAGGACGGGAAGACCTACCGGTTCCAGGACGGCATCCTGGGGACGCCGCTCGGGCCGATGATGACGGCGCAGGCGCTGAACGTGCGCGGCTGGGCGGCCGGCTGGGTGGAGGTCGGGCCCGGCCCGCTCCACGCGGCGCTGGACGACGGCACGGCCGTCCGGGACCTCGATCCGGACGGCACCGTCCCGAGCACCGCCAGCGGCCTCGACGCGGAGGGCCGCGTGGTCGGGACCCGCAACGGCGTGGCGGTGGTGTTCGAGGCGAGCGGCCCGCGCGCCCTCCCGGTGCCTCCGGCCTCGAGCGCGCTCGACGTGAGCGACACGGGTCTCGTGGTCGGCGCGGCGAAGCGGACGTTCAAGTGGACGGAGCAGGCGTTCGTCTCGGACCTCACGACGGGCGCGGTCACGCTCATCGATCACCCGAGCGGCACCGTCGGGATGAGCCTCGACCACGTCAACCGCACCGGCACGATCGCCGTCGGCCAGCTGTTCACGAGCGATGGCGCGGGCGACGCGTTCGTGTACCGGAGCGGGAAGGTCGAGCCGCTCGGCGCGCTCGTGCAGCTCCCCGATGGCACGCGGATCCTGAACGCCGTCGGCGTGAACGATCGCGGGCAGGTCGTCGTGTCGCTCCGGGACACCCAGGGCACCTGGACGACCGCCATCCTCACGCCGCGGTGAGCGGCCGCTCAGCGCGCGCTGCGGTACATGAGCTCCACGAGCTCGTCGTACATCGCGTCCGCGCTCTCGCCGCCGGCGCGGATCGCGTTCGACGCGCAGTGCTTCAGGTGGTTCCGCATGAGCTCGCGCCCGACGCCGCGGAGCGCCTCGTGGACCGAGGCGATCTGCGTGAGGATGTCGGCGCAGTAGCGCCCCTCCTCGACCATCTTCTGCAGCCCGCGCACCTGCCCCTCGATGCGCCGCAGCCGCTTCAAGTTTGCGTCCTTCGTGGCGGGATCGACCGCGGCGGCCTTCCCGCCCGGCCCGACGTGGTCGCCCGCGCCGCACGGGCACTGCGCCTCGAGAGCCACCGCCTCCTTCGCGCCCTTCGCCATGTCGTCCCTCACGCGCCCCGGAACCGGCGCAGCCGCAGGCTGTTCGTGACCACGCTCACGCTGCTCATCGCCATCGCGGCGCTCGCCAGGATGGGCGAGAGCTGGAGGCCGAGCGCCGGGTACAGCGCGCCCGCCGCGATGGGGATGCCGACCACGTTGTAGACGAACGCCCAGAAGAGGTTCTGCCGCATGATCCGCATCGTGCGGCGCGAGAGCGCGACGGCGTCCGCGACGGCGCGCAGGTCGGCGCGCATGAGCGTCACGTCCGACGCCTCGACCGCGATGTCGGTGCCGCTCCCCATCGCGATGCCGACCTCGGCCCTGGCGAGCGCCGGGGCGTCGTTGATGCCGTCGCCGACCATGGCGACGACCTTGCCCGCCGCCTGGAGCCGCTCCACCTCCTCGAGCTTCCCCTCGGGCAGCACGCCCGCGACGACGCGCGGGACCCCCGCCGCGCGGGCCACCGCCTCCGCGCTCCGGCGCGTGTCGCCGGTGAGCATCACGACGTCGAGCCCCATCCGGCGGAACCGCGCGATCGCCTCCCGCGAGGTGGGCCGGATGGGATCCGCGACCGCCAGGAGCCCGGCGAGCGCGCCGTCGACCGCGGCGTACACCGCCGTCCGCCCCTCCGCCGCGAGCGCCGCCGCGGCCTCCGCGAACGGGGCCGTGTCGACGCCCTCGCCCGCGAGGAACGCCTCGTTCCCGACCGACACCTTCCGGCCCAGCACCTCGCCGCGCGCGCCGCGGCCCGTCACCGACGCGAAGCGCGTCACCTCGAGCGCGGGGGCGCCGGCGTCCGCCGCGTGGGCGGCGATGGCCGCCGCGAGGGGGTGCTCGCTCGAGCGCTCCACCGCCCCCACGAGCGCGAGCAGCCGATCCTCCTGGACGACCGCCGGCTCCGGCAGGACCACGTCCACCACCGCCGGCTTCCCCTCCGTGATGGTCCCCGTCTTGTCGAGGACGATCGTGTCGATCGCGTGCGCCCGCTCGAGGGCCTCGCCGCCCTTGATGAGCACGCCGAGCTCCGCGCCCTTGCCGGTCGCGACCATCACCGCCGTCGGGACGGCGAGCCCCATCGCGCAGGGGCAGGCGATGACGAGCACCGCCACCGCGGCCGCGAAGGCGCGCACCGCGGGCGCGGCGTCGGCGGCGACGAACCAGACGACGAAGGTGGCGATCGCGATCGAGAGCACCACCGGGACGAAGATCCCGCTGATGCGATCGGCGAGCTTCTGGATGGGGGCGCGCGAGCCCTGGGCCTCGCGCATGAGCTTCACGATCCGGGCGAGGACACTCTCCGCGCCGACCGCGGTCGCGCGGTAGCGGAACGCGCCCGTGCCGTTCACGGTCGCGCCGATGACGCGGTCGCCGGCGCCCTTCTCGACGGGCAGCGGCTCGCCGGTGAGCATCGACTCGTCCACCGCGCTCGCGCCGGAGAGGACCTCCCCGTCCACGGGGATCCGCTCGCCCGGACGAACCACGACGGTGTCGCCGTGCTCGACCTGCTCGACCGGCACGTCCACCTCGGCGCCGCCGCGCACGACCCGCGCCGTCCTCGGCTGAAGCTGCATGAGGCCGCGCAGCGCGGCGGAGGTCTCGCGCTTCGCGCGCGCCTCGAGCGTGTTCCCGACGAGGATGAGCGCGATGATGAGGACGACCGCCTCGTAGTAGACGTCGGGCGGCACGCCGCGCGCGACGAAGAAGCCGGGCGCGAGCGTCGCGATGACGGAGAGCAGGTACGCAGCGCCCGTGCCGACCGCGACGAGCGTGTTCATGTCCGCCGAGTGGTGGCGGAACGCGGCCCAGGCGCGCGTGTAGAAGTGCCGCCCGGCCCAGGCCATCACCGCGGTGGTGAGGACGAGGAGGCCGTACGAGATCGCGCGCTGCGGGATCGCGTACAGCCAGGGCAGGGCGCGCGCGAGCGGCGGATCGAGGACGCGCATGCTCCAGCGCATGAACGGATCCGCCGCGGCGCCGAGGCCGAGGTGCGCGTGGGCGGCCATGAGCGGCATCGACGCGACCATCGCGATCGCGCCCGCGGCGAGCGCGACGAGCGCCTTCCCGCGGAGCTCGCGGAACTCCCGGATGCGCGCCTCGTCCTGCTCGGCGAGGGCGTCGCCGCCGGCGAGCGGGAGCGTCGCCCCGTAGCCGGTGGAGCGGACGCGCTCGAGGAGCGCGTCGGCGGAGGCCGCGCGCGGGTCGTAGGCGATCGACGCCTCGGCGGTCATGAGGTTCACGTTCGCGTCGATCACGCCCGGCGCGCTCGAGAGCGCCTTCTGCACGCGCGCCTGGCACGCGGCGCAGGTCATGCCCGAGACCTGGAGCGTGAGGCGCGCCGGACCGAGCTGGGCCGGCGTGGCGGTGTCCGCCGTGTCCGGCGCGTCCGCGCGCCGAGCGGTCTTCGTCCTCGCCTCCATCGTCACTCCTCCTCCACGACGAGGCTGCCGCGGAGCATGCCCATGCCGCAGGTGAACTCGTAGGTCCCGGCGCGCTGCGCCGGCAGGTCGACGCCGGTCCGCTGGTGGGCCGGCAGGAAGCGGCGGATGCCGAGGTCGGGGATGACCACCTCCTCGGAGCAGCTCGAGTCCTCGCGCCGGTCGAAGACCAGGCGCGCCGGCTGCCCGGCCCGCAGCCGCACCCGCGCCGGCGAGTAGCCGCCCTCCACGCGGATCACCGCCTGCTGGACGCCCGTCGCGCCGACCTTCGCCGCGACCGCCGCCTTCCGCCGCTCGGCGAGGAAGAAGTACCAGTTCACCCAGCCGATCGCGGCCACCCCTCCCGCCACGACCGCCACCTCGCTCACGTCCATCCCGTGCCTCCGCTGGCGTCCCAGATACCCCGGGGACCTATCGCCACCGAGAGGGATCTAAATACCCCCCTCCCCTATGTCAAGCGGGAGCGGACAGCCGAGCCGCCCTGGGGAAGGCCGGACGCGTGGGCGGCGTGCCGAGCGACGAGCGAGCGGTGCGCTGGAGCCGCCAGGCGCGCATGGGGCCGCGGCTCCGGAGCGAACCGGTCGAGCGACCGGCGCGAAACCCGAGCCCTCGGGATCGTCACAGCTGCACGTGGAACCCGGCGCCCACGTAGCGGGTGGACTCGAGGAAGAACTGCCCGTACGGCGAGGGCCCGTCGTAGTACTCGCCGAGGATGCTCCAGAGCCGCGGGGGATGACCCTCGCGACGCCACCAGGCCGCCTCGACCCCGGCGCGGACGCTGACCGCCGGCTTCCACTCCTGCTGCTCCGTCGACTTGACGTCGACGGCCGCGACGAGCCTCAGCCCCCGCATCGGCCCCACGCGCGCCTCGGCGCCGGCGTGGACCAGCCTCGGGTCGAGCGTGCTCGGCTTCCGGTTGAACAGGTACTCGCCCCCCGCGTAGAAGCGGAGCACCCCGAGCTCCTGCGACACGATCAGCTCGGCGGACTCGTACGCCAGGTTCTGCCGCTGGATCTCGTTGTCGGCGCGCAGGAGCAGCTCGTCCCCGAGGTGGGAGCTCTGGTGGTAGATGCGCGCGCGCGCAGAGAACCCGGCATACCGGTACGTGAGCGGGAAGCCCACGAGGTAGTCGGCGTTCAGGAGGTCGTCGCTCGGGGAGTCCAGGTCGAACTGCGCGAACACGGCCGCCTCGAGCCCGAGCTGGAGCCCATCGCCGGGCTTTGGACCGCCGAGCCGGAAGAGTGCGAAGCCGTCGCCCACGCCGATCGAGCCGAGATGGAGCGTCTGCTCGCTCGTCGGGAACTTGCCCCACAGGAACGATACGAACGAGCGGATCGCCTTGGGGTCCGCGAGGAGTGGACAGAACACGTCGCCCTGCGGCAACGGCACGAGCCCCTCGGCCTCGCCCGCGTGGACGCCCGTTCCACAGCGGAGGATGTGGCCTTCGTCGGCAGCCGCGGAGGACCCGAGGGCGGCTGCCGCGAGCGCTGCAACTGCAAGTCGTCCGGTCCGTGACGTCGTGGTCATTCGGCGGCTCCGTCGTGAGCGCCGTCGGCCATGGACGGCGCGTCCTTCCACGGTACCGCGCAGCGCTAGCCTGTGTGCCCCCTGGGCGGGCTCCTGCTCCGTCTGGACCCGCGGCCGCGCGCCACGGAGTCCTCATCCCACAGCCCCGCGCGTCCCGCCCGCGTCGCCTCACCCTGCGCGCCGACTTCGGCCGCTCGAAGGAGATCACGCGCGCGAGTGGTCCCGCCGCGATCCCGTCGTGGACGTGGCGCGAAACGCGGCGTCGCTCTTCGACGAATGGCTGTAGCCGGGAGCGCGATCTAGATAGAGCCGATGGACAAGGTGAACCTCGGGGAGAAGCTCGCGCTCGTCACCGAACACTGGCATCCGCGCATCGTGGCGGAGCTCAACGGTCAGCACGTGAAGGTGGTGAAGCTCGCCGGGCCGTTCGTGTGGCACCAGCACGAGCGCGAGGACGAGCTGTTCCTCGTCCTCCGCGGCACGCTGCGGATGGAGTTCCGGGATCGCTCCCTCGAGCTGGACGAGGGAGAGCTCATCGTCGTTCCGCGCGGCGTCGAGCACAGGCCGGTCGCCGAGCGCGAGGTGGAGGTCCTCCTGTTCGAGCCCGCCGGGACCCTGAACACGGGGAACGTCCGGAACGAGCGGACCGTCGAGGCGCCCGAGCGCATCTGACGAGCCGCCCTCGTCACGGGCAGCGCCTCCACGAAAGTCCGGGGGCGACACCCGGCTCTGGCCCACGGGCCGGGTGTCGCCCTCCGGTATCCCCGGTTCTCCGCGCTAGAGGTTGGGGGGATTTTGCTCGGCGCGAGCCGCGCGCCGGCCTGCCACCGACGACCGCGCTCGGCGCGAGGTCTGGGGCGCGGCGACGCGCTTCGTGCTGCGGGTCTTGCGGCGGGCGAGGACGTGGCGCACCGCCTCGCCGATGCCGGCGGGGCTCTCGGACACCACCACGCCGGCCTCGCGGAGCGCGGCGATCTTGGCCTCCGCGGTCCCGCTCGAGCCCGAGATCACCGCCCCGGCGTGGCCCATCCGCCGCCCGGGAGGTGCGCTCCGTCCGGCGATGAAGCCCACGACGGGCTTCGTCACGTTCTTGCTGATGTACCGCGCGGCCCACTCCTCGCCCGAGCCGCCGATCTCGCCGATGAGGACGATGGCCTCGGTCTCGGGGTCGGCCTCGAAGCGCGAGAGGCAGTCCACGAAGTCGGTGCCGTTGACCGGGTCGCCGCCGATCCCCACGGCGGTCGACTGGCCGAGCCCGAGGTCCGTGAGCTGCTTCACGGCCTCGTACGTGAGCGTGCCGGAGCGCGAGACGATCCCGATGGGACCGGGCCGGTGGATGTGGCCCGGCATGATCCCGATCTTGCACTGGCCCGGCGTGATCACGCCCGGGCAGTTCGGGCCGAGGAGCCGGACCCCGGGCCGGTCCTGCAGGAAACGCTTCACCGTCACCATGTCGAGGACCGGGATCCCCTCGGTGATCGCGGCGATGAGCGGGACGCCTGCGCCGGCCGCTTCCATGATGGCGTCGGCCGCGAACGGAGGCGGGACGAAGACGACGCTCGCGTTGGCGCCGGTCTCGCGCACCGCGTCCGCGACCGTGTCGAAGATCGGGACGCGCTGCTCGAACCGCGTGCCGCCGCGCCCGGGCGTGACGCCGCCGACGACGCGCGTTCCGTACCCGAGCATCTGCTCGGCGTGGAAGCTGCCCGCGGCGCCCGTGATCCCCTGCACCAGGACCTTCGTGTTCCTGTCGACGAAGATGCTCACGACTCCTCCCGATCGATGAGTGCTGGCTGCCGCGTCACGCCGCCCGCGCCGGCTCCCGCGCCGCGGCGACCGCCTTGCGGGCGGCGTCGGCGAGATCGTCGGCCGGGATGATCTCGAGGTCGCTCTGCGCGAGGAGGCTCTTCCCGAGCTCGACGTTCGTGCCCTCGAGCCGCACGACCAGCGGGATCGAGAGGCCCACCTGCTGCGCCGCCGCGACGATGCCCTTCGCGATGACGTCGCACTTCATGATCCCGCCGAAGATGTTGACGAGCACCGCCCGGACGCCGGGATCCGCGAGGAGGATCTTGAACGCCGCCGCCACCTTCGCCTCGGTCGCGCCACCGCCCACGTCGAGGAAGTTCGCCGGGCGGCCGCCGGCGAGCTGGATCATGTCCATCGTGCCCATGGCCAGCCCGGCGCCGTTCACCATGCAGGCGATGTCGCCGTCGAGCGCGACGTACGACAGATCGTGCTCCTTCGCCTCGAGCTCGCGCGCCTGCTCCTCGTCGGGGTCGCGGAGCGCCGCGAGGTCCGGGTGACGGTGGAGCGCGTTGTCGTCGAGCTCGAGCTTGGCGTCGAGCGCGACGAGCTCGCCGTCGGCGGTGACGACGAGGGGGTTCACCTCCACGAGCGACGCGTCCGTCGCGGCGTACGCGCGGTACAGGGCGGCGGCGAGCTTCACGAACCGGCCCACGAGCTCGCCGTGGAGCCCGAGCCCGAAGGCGAGGGCGCGCGCCTGATTCGCCTGGAGCCCGGTGAGCGGATCGATCACCGCCCTGAGGATCTTCGCGGGGTGAAGCCGGGCGACCTCCTCGATCTCGACGCCCCCCTCGGTGGACGCCATGACGGTGACCCGCCCGTTCTCGCGATCGACCGTCATGCCGACGTAGAGCTCGCGCTCGATCCGGCAGCCCTCCTCGACGTAGAGCTTCCGGACCTGCTGGCCCGCGGGCCCGGTCTGGGCGGTGACGAGCACCCTCCCGAGCATGGCCTCCGCGTGATCGCGGGCCTCGTCGGGTGAGCGCGCGAGCTTCACCCCGCCGGCCTTCCCGCGCCCGCCCGCGTGGATCTGCGCCTTGATCGCGCAGATCGGCGTCGCGAGCTCGCTCGCGGCCTCCTCGGCTTCCGCGGGCGACGTCGCGAGCTTTCCCCGCAGCACCGTCACCCCGAAGCCTCGCAAGAGCTCCTTCGCCTGGTACTCGTGAATCCTCATCGGTCGGGCTCCTCCTCGATGTCCGCCGCTCATGGACGGGAAGAGCAATGGCTGCGCCAGCGGCGCGCACCCTGCGTCCCACGGCTCCAACCCACCGGAAATCCTTCGGTCGCCTCCTCCGGCCGGGTTGCCGCTGGTGCGCCGGGCCTGCGTCGCGTACCGTTTCTGGGACAACCGTGTCCCGGATCCGGCTCTGCGCCTCTCGGCGAGAGCGGGCGCGCCCCGGGGACACCGGAGGCTCGACGTGCCCTTCCGCAGCGAGGAGAAGCCGGTCATCTGGGCGTTCAGCGCGAGCCGCCTGCGCCAGGTGCTCGAGAGCGCCGCCCCGATCTACGCCG
This sequence comes from Anaeromyxobacter terrae, assembly GCF_022690685.1. Lineage (GTDB taxonomy): Bacteria > Myxococcota > Myxococcia > Myxococcales > Anaeromyxobacteraceae > Anaeromyxobacter > Anaeromyxobacter terrae. The sequence continues at coordinate 25,934 of NZ_JALCYY010000022.1, forward strand.
AGCGCGCCGAGGTGCGCGTCTTCGACCTGAGCTTCGAGGGCGCGCTCGAGACGGCGCGCAGCCTCACCGAGGCGGACGAGCGGGTCGACGCGTTCGTCGCCGCCGGCTCGAACGGCGCGTACCTCCGGGACCACGCCCCCGTCCCGGTGGCGCTCGTGGAGGTGTCGACCACCGACGCGCTCCAGGCGCTCGCGCACGCGCGCACGCTGGGCCGCCGCGTCGGCATCGTGAACCACCGCCGCGTGCTCCCCGGCCTCGAGCGCTGGAAGGACCTCCTCCGCGGGGTGCAGATCGAGCAGCGCTCGTACGTCACGCCCGAGGAGGCCAGGGCGGCCGTCGCCGAGCTCGCGGCGCACGGGTTCGAGGTGGTGGTCGGCCCCGGCCCCGCGTGCGACGAGGCCGAGCGCGCCGGCCTCAAGTCGGTCCTCCTCTACTCGCTCGAGTGCGTCTGCGGGACGATCGAGCGGGCGATGGAGATGGCGCAGGTCGCGCGGGCGGAGCGGCGGCGGCGCGAGCAGCTCGCGGCCGTCATCGACCACATCGACGAGGCCGTCGTCTCGGTCGACGCGAGCGAGCGGATCGCGCTCGTGAACCCCGGGTTCGAGCGGCTCCTCGGCGTGAGCGGCGCGGAGCTCCTGGGCAAGCGTCTCTCGAGCGTCGCGCCCGAGCTCTCCCTGTCCCGGGTCCTCGAGACGGGCTCACCCGAGCTCCGCACCTTCCAGAAGCTCGGCGCGCGCAGCCTCGTCGTGAGCCGCATCCCGGTGCGCGAGCGCGGCGTCCTCTCCGGCGCGGTGCTCACCTGCCAGGACTCGCGGACGCTCCTGCGCGTGGACCGCGATCTCCGCTCCGAGCTCCGCCCCCGGCGCTTCATCGCCCGCTACGAGCTCGCCGGGATCGTCGGGACCTCCGCCCCCATCCGGACGGTGAGGGCGCTCGCCGAGCAGTACGCCGGCACGGAGGGGACGGTGCTCATCACCGGCGAGAGCGGCACAGGGAAGGAGATGGTGGCGCAGGGGATCCACAACGCGGGGCGGCGCCGCGACCGCCCGTTCGTCGCGATCAACTGCGCCGCGTTCCCCGAGGCGCTGCTCGAGTCGGAGCTGTTCGGCTACGAGGAGGGCGCCTTCACCGGCTCGCGGCGCGGAGGGAGGGCCGGGCTGTTCGAGGCCGCCCACACCGGGACGATCTTCCTCGACGAGGTCGGGGACGTCCCCATCACCCTGCAGACCCGGCTCTTGCGCGTCCTGCAGGAGCGCCAGGTGCTGAGGCTCGGCAGCAACGACCCGACGCCCATCGACGTCCGCGTCATCGCGGCCACGAACCGGGACCTCAAGCGCGAGATCGCCCGGGGCGCGTTCCGCGACGACCTGTACTACCGGCTCAACATCCTCCCCATCCCCGTGCCGCCGCTCCGAGCGAGGAGCGACGACGTGGCGCCGATCGCCGAGGCGCTCCTGCGCGACGCGCTCTCCCGGCACGGCGTGCCGGACGTGCTCCCGCGCGCGCTCGGACTGCTCCTGCCCTGGCTGGAGCGCTACGCCTGGCCGGGGAACGTCCGCGAGCTGGAGAACGTGCTCGAGCGCATCGCCGTGCTCTACTCCCACCGCGCCGCGGCGCCGGACCGGGTCGGGCCGGACGAGCTCCGCGCCGTGCTCCCCGAGCTGTTCCAGGGCGGGGAGGAGCCGCAGGGCGGCGACCTTCGGAGCGCGCGCGAGGCTCAGGAGACGGCGGTGATCCGGCGCGTGATCGGCGAGTGCGGCGGCAACATGAACGAGGCCGCGAAGCGCCTGGGGGTGGGACGCTCCACGCTCTACCGCAAGCTCCGGGCGCCGGAGCGGACCTGACGAGCCGTCCTCGCCGAGGGGCGAGGGAGCGATGGGGCCGCGACGCTCACGGCGTGGAGACGTGGTGGGCGAACCGCTCCGTCTCCTCGCCCTCGGGCGGCGTGCCCGCGTGCGAGGCGTAGTAGATCCCCAGCGCGACCACGATGACGAACAGGACCCACATCGGGCCGCGGGCCTTGCGGTCCACGCTCATGCCGCGCTCCCGTCGCCCGGACGAAGCACGCTGACGCCGGCGTCCGCGTCGTCGCTCATGAGGTGAGGCTACCTCCTCGAAGGACCGCCACCAACGCGGCGTCGTGGCGCAGGTCGAGCGGCGCGCCGGGGCCGCTGGCCATCGAGACGCGCCGGTCGAGCGTGGAGGAGGCCTGTTCGAGGTCGGCTTTCCGCTCCTGGCCAGTCTCTCGAGCGACGACGGCATCAACGTGAAGACGAGCGACCCGGCGACCCGCAACGTCGGCTTCGCCCTTCACGCCGATCCCCGCCTGACCGGGTGCGGCGCCGGGACGCCCGGACGAATCGCGCGGCTCCCCTGCCCCTTGCGCTTCATCGAGGCGCCGGAGCGCCCCGGCTGCCGCAGGAAATCGTTGGTACCCAAAATCTCCACGGGCGTGACGGCGCCCGCGGTGAGAGCGCGTCCCCGTGCGCGTGCTCGCTCGCGCGCCGCGGCACGGCCCTGCGCGATTTCTCAATCCTGCCAGCCGAAGACGGCGATCGGCCTCCGTGTGCGTATTCGCCTACCAGTAGGCACAGGTAGGCGCACCTGGGCGCGTGCGCCCCTGCGCCTTCCTTTGCTCACCGTTGACCACCTGACCGTCGGGAAATGTCGTCGGAACTCCTCCCGTTCTGACGCGGAACCCCGAAACGGAAGGAGTCAGCTCTGACCAGACAGCAGGCGTTCACCTCCGCGATCTCCCTCGTCTCGCTCGCCACGGCGTGCGGAGGCGGCGCCCACCCGGGCGCATCCAGCCCCGACCCCGGCGCGGCCGGTGACCGCCGCGCCGAAGCTGCAGTCGAGGCCTCGTTTCGCGGCGACGGCTCGCAGATGCCGTCATTCGGAGGCTGGGGCGCCGAACCGTTACCGGCGGAGGCGGTCGCGGCCGCCGGCTTCGACTGGTTCGAGACCGGTTACCCCGGAGACACGCGGACGAACGAGATCCTCGCGAACGCGGGCGTGCGCCCCTTCGCGTACATCAACCTGGCCGAGCTGCCCGGCGAGCTGGCAGCCGCGTCCGGCTATAGCGGCGCGTTCCTGCGGACGAACAGCGACTGGGGATTGCAGCTCGTCGACGTGACGGATTCCTCGTGGCAGGACTGGCTCGTCCGCCGCGCGGACGAGGCGTATCGGACCGGCTCGAGGGGCATCAAGTGGGACGCGGCGACGCCGGACGTGCCTCCCGGCAAGACGCGCGCGGACGTGAACGACGCGATCGCGTCGGTGATGCAGCGGATCATCGACCAGCACCCCGACATGAAGTTCATCTTCAACCAGGGGTTCGAGTTCGCCCTCGCGTATCCGAAGTTCGTTCACGGCATGGAGACCGAGGGGCTCTTCTCCGCCTCGAGCTTCCCCGCCGCGTACCTCAAGCCTTGGGAGGACCCTTTCTACTGGGGGCCGCAGTTCCAGCAGCTGAAGGCGCTCCAGGAGCGCGGCGTCCCGGTCTTCGTCGCGGAGTACGCCGACCCCTTCAGCGACAGAGCGCGCGAGCTGTACGACGCGATCGCCGCACAGGGGTTCGTCCCGTACATCACGAGCGAGCAGTGGAACGTCCGCGGCCGGGGCTACAACGTGAATCCGGGCTGGTGACCGATAGAGCCGGCCAGGCACGCCATCCAGCACCCGGTGCTCACCTTCGATCGTCGGGCGCCCTGAGGTGAGAGACGGGCCGTCGGGACCTCCTGACGGCCCGTCTTCCACCCTGCCGCTACCCGCGCCGCGCAGGCAGCGCCTCGCCGGGCTGCCAGTCGGGGCAGACGCAGAGGCCCGGCGCGATCCCGGCGCCGGCCTCCTCCGCGGGCGACGCCGTGCCTGGCGGGACGGTCCGCGACCCGGCCTCGAAGCGCGCCACCGCATCCGCGAGCGGCGCGACCACGCCGAGGGCGACGAAGATCCACAGCGCGAGGCCCGTCGCGATCCCGAGGAGCCCCGGCCACTCGTGCCACGCCCGCCAGCGACGGGCCGCGTCGAACCGCGGGGCCGTCGTCTCGTGCGGGTGCCATTCCTGTCGAGCCATGTTTCGTCCTCCGGTCTGGACCTCGACGGGAAGATGCCGGCGCACCGGCACTTGAAAAAGTGCCGGTTCCGACTTTATCGATGTACCGGTGCGCACCTGGGATCTCGCCCTGCCCGTCGACCGCGACGACGCCGCCCCCGTCGTGGCGCAGCTCGCGCAGGCGATCTCGAGCCACATCGCGGCGGGCCGGCTCCGCCCCGGCGAGCGGCTCCCGGGCTCGCGCGATCTCTCGCGGATCGTGCGCGTCCACCGGAACACCGTCGTCGCGGCGTACGCGGAGCTCGCCGCGGAGGGCTGGGTGGATACGTCGCCGAGCCGCGGCACGTTCGTGTCGCGCGAGATCCCCGCGGCGCTCCGCTCGCGCGCGGCGGCGCGCGGCGCCCACGCCGTCCGCGCCCCCGGCTATCCCATCGAGCCGGGCCCCGCCCCGCGCGCGAGGCTCCCGCGGTCGCCGGGGGCGCTCGTGCTCGGCGGGGGCGTCCCCGACCTGCGCCTCGTCCCAATCGCCGCCCTCGCGCGCGCCTACCGCCGCGCGCTCCGGAGGCCGGCGATCCTGGACTACGGCGAGCCCGCCGGCGAGGAGCGCCTCCGCGCGGCGATCGGCGCCATGCTCGGCTCGACCCGCGGCCTCGATCCCGATCCGGCGCGCCTCCTCGTCACGCGCGGCAGCCAGCTCGCGCTCACGCTCGCCGCGCGGGCGCTCGTGCGGCCCGGCGACGTCGTCGCGGTCGAGGCGCTCGGGTATCGCTCGGCGTGGGAGGCGTTCCGGGCCGCGGGCGCGCGCCTCGTCCCGGTCCCCGTCGACGAGAGCGGGCTCCGCGTCGACGCGCTCGAGGCGCTCACGCGTCGCGAGAAGATCCGCGCGCTCCACCTCACGCCGCACCACCAGTACCCCACCACGGCGACCCTCCCCGCCGGGCGGCGCCTCGCGCTGCTCCGCCTCGCCGCGGCGGAGCGGATCGCGATCGTGGAGGACGACTACGACGGCGACTTCCATTACGACGGCCGCCCGGTGCTGCCGCTCGCGAGCAACGACCCTGCGGGCGTCGTGATCTACGTCGGGACGTTCTCGAAGGTGCTCGCGCCTGCGCTCCGCGTCGGCTACGTGCACGCGCCGGCCGAGGTGGTGAGCCGCCTCGCCGAACACCGCCGCTACGTGGATGGGCAGGGGGACCGCGTGATGGAGCTCGCGCTCGCGGAGCTCCTGGAGGACGGCGAGGTCCAGCAGCACGTCTGGCGAATGCGCCGGGCGTACGCCGCGCGGCGGGACGCGCTCGCCGCGGAGCTCCGGGAGACGTTCGGCGACGCGCTCCGGTTCGAGGTTCCGGCGGGCGGCATGGCGCTCTGGTGCCTGACGGCGCCGGACGTGGACGTGGATCGCTGGGCCGCCGCGGCGTGCGAGCGGGGCGTCGTGTTCGAGCCCGGGAGCGAGTTCGCGTTCGACGGCGCTCCGCGGGCGGCGCTGCGCGTCGGGTTCGCGCGGCTCGCCGAGCAGGAGCTGCGCGAGGGCGTCCGGCGGATGGCCGCCGCGCTGCCTGCGGCGCTCGCCGGAGCGCGCAGCGGTCGGCCCGCATCACGCCCGACCGCACGCCCTCGGCGAACGTGAACCCGCACGGCGTCGGGCCTCCTGCCGCACGGGGCGGCATGAGCCAGAGCGTTCATCGGAAGGCTAGGTCAGCGACGCCGCCCTATCCGGCGGCGACGACCGCGCCCATCAGCTCGCGCTCAAGCCGTCCGGCTCTCCCCGCCGAAGCTCGCCAAAGACATCTCCCTGACGCGAATCGGGCGCTGCCCGTACGAACCTTGCCCCCCTGGTGCGGCTCGCCCGTGCAAGCGCAGGCGGGTGACGTGAGGAGTAACAGTTGTCGTCGTGCCACCCGCTCCGGACGACGACACGGCTGGGCTCCGAAGCGGGATCACGATCACGGAGACGGCGGAGGATCGTCCGAGCGAACTGGTTTCGCGCTCCACACCAGCGTTGCCGTCAACGCCTGACTGAACTGCTCGCGGAGGTGCGCGAGTCCGTCGGGGAGGCGGGGCATGACAGCGGTGACCATCTCACGAAGTGAGTCGAAGTGCTTGGCCGCGACCGCTGGGTCGAGGCTGTCGCCGAGTCGTGGAGTAGCGACTGCGCGCTGAGGCAGTATCGCCAACTCGTCGAGCCCCGTCGCTGGCTGTTCCCCGAGTACCCACTCGACCGGATCAGACTCGGTCACCGTGAGGTTCTTCGAATGCCGGAAATGGACGAGTGCGTTCCGCGCTTCGACAGCGCGCGCGTACCGTTGGAGCGGTCCCTCCCCAAGTCGGAAAGGTGGCTCCACTCCAAGTCGCTTGGAGAGTTCTGCCCATTTTACGGGTGAGGACTTCCCCTCCAAGCCCTTCTTGTCCTTCGTACCGATCCACTCGTCCTCCGGAACCATCGGTTCGAGCAGTCGGTTCACGAGGGCCTCTCCCGCAGTTGTGACTAGTAGGAGAGCCAATCAGCGCATGGTAGTTGCCAGCCATGGGCTTTGCCGCCTCCTCCGCCGCGTTGCGCGCGAGCGCGAGCAGCCAGTGAGGAAGGCTGTGCTCCTCGGTGGTGACCGCTCGCGCCGTGATCCTTGGTGGCGCTGACAGCACGAACCCACCGCCCACGTCCACCGGCTGCCATGAACGTGCGGGGTTGCCGTGGCAGTTCTTGATCTTCTTCCCGCTCCCGCACGGGCATTTCTCGTTTCGGCTCCGCTTCCGCGCCATGAAGACGATCCCCTCGACGAAACGCTCGGTGCGCGCTACTCCCTTGCTCGACTTGGCCTAGTCCACACACGGCCCAGGTGGACATCGGGTATGCGTCGCGGTCAGGCCGGGCCGCGGCAACGTGAGTGGCCAGCCGGTCGCCGGAAGGTGTCATGTCTACCCGCACGAGCTAGGTCGCTCACGATGCCACTCGACAGCCGCGCAGCGGAAGCATTCCACGAAATGGTGTTCCGAACACGCGACGCTGAGTGGATTTCTGGTGCCGCGGCGAACCTCGCGCTTCGGGTCGCGTTCGACGACCTGCGGTTTCGGTTTCCGGAGTTTCCAGCCGTCGTCAGTGGAACTGTCGAGGGCGAGACCCTGTCACGCGGGTCCGCCACGCGGATCGAGCCCGAACGGGGAGAGCTTCGCGTCCATCTGGACGGCATCACACCGGACCTGATGCTCCTCGTCGAGCGGTTCAACCGTTCGAACTCTGCGCCGACACGTTCGGCATGCCTTGTCTTGGCGGATGGAACCGAGGTAACCGCTCGCATAGGCCACTTCGTGAAATACGGTGGCTCCTCGTGCGTCATCCGCTTCCTCGACTGGGAAGTGAAGAGAAGCGAACCTGTGTGTTGGACTGCCCCGGTGAAACGCGGTTCATTGCGACGCACGCAGGGCAACTTGCTGATTCATGAGCGCAAGAGCGAAGGAATTCGCTCTTCGCTCACGAACCTGCTCTTGCGTGGCAACTACACGTGGTCTCTGGTTGGGAAGGACGACGAGGCGTTCGCCATTGTCGAGACAGGCGGTGTCCCGTTACAGCGGAGGTCGCTCGTCGCCGACTTCTGCGCTCTCGAACTCGCGTTCGGACAACACCTCGGAATCGAGTGGCTCACGGGTGTGGACGCCGACGGAAACCCTGTGGCTTGGAGCGGCACGAGCGGGCTCGACGATCCGGGCGAGAAGCAGGCGCGTGAGCCGCCTATTCCAGTTGGCGATGAGCCCGTCGGTTCCTGGCTACCGGAGTTCTTCGCACAGGCTGCAAGGGCATTGGCCGACGACGACGCTACCGCGTGGGTGTTCTACAACGCGTACATGGATTCACTGTCCGAGCATCTCGACGGATCGTACCTGAAGCTTCAGGTCGCCTTGGAGGCTCTGAGTTCTCCATACGCGCGCGGCGGTCAACCGCAACTGGTCAAGGATCGCGATGAGTGGAATGCCTGGGTCGATGAGCACGCGGACGCCATCCGCTCGCACGCGGCCGGTGCGGGCGATTCCGAGAAGCTTCTTAGCAAGGTGAAAGCAGCAGCGAACAGGCCGACGACAGACACAGTGGAGAGGGCCTTCGCGACCCTGGCGCTCACTCTTCCGCCCGAAGCGAGTACGGAGATCCGCCAACGGAACGTATCGGCGCACCGGTTCTTGATGAACAAGCCGGACGCGGACCGTGATCTGCTTCGTGACTGGAACCGAGTTCGCATGATCCGAGCGCTGCTCGTGGCGGTGTTCGCGAAGAGCATCGGCTACTCGGGGCCGATTGGCGGATGGGAGCGCGACGCGTTGGGGGGCCCCCGGCCTGCGCCGTGGTACCCGGCCGCCGATGCTGACCGGAAGCATCGCCTGTTCGGCTATCGACGGATGGATGCAGCGGACGGTCCCTCGGAGTAGTTCCTTCTCTGCCGAGCCGGCCCTATGCCCACGAGCGTACCGGACGCACGTGTCAAGCAGACCCAGGCCGAGTTGAACTTGCCGACCGTCGCACCGCAACGTGGCGGGAGTGAACCTTCACGCTCGCGAATCAGTTCTGCGCAAGGTGAATTGAATGGTCCCCGACCCCGGCCAAGAGTTCGTGTACCACTACACGAGGGCGTCTACCGCCATCGAGTACATCTTCCCGCGCATGAGGCTTCGGCTTGGGTCACCAGCCGACACCAACGATCCCATCGAGGGGTTGACGGCTGTTAGCGCCGCTGGCGGTCGTAACTCGTCGGACCGGATGGGCGCGCTCTTCGCCGCACGCGACGTGGTCATCGGCTCGCGCATCGCGTGCTTCAGCCGCGATACGCCCTCTTCACCGGGTTGGCAGCACCACCGGATGTGGGCTCAGTACGCCGAGCATCACCGGGGCGTCTGCCTCTGCTTGGATCGTCGGACGTTGGAGTCGAACGCCGAGGCTCTCGAGTCGGAACGCCGAAAGGTGATCGGGAGGAATGTCGAGTACGTCGATGCGGTCGACCACTCCCTTGACATGGACGCGCTCCTGGCCGAAGGCGCACCGAGCTACGTGGCCCGGTACTTCCGTCAGCATCCGCGCCCACGCTACTTCACGAAGCTTACGGACTGGGCGGGCGAGTCCGAATTCCGGCTGCTGCTCACGGGTGGCGACAACGCCTCTCAGTACGAGTTCGTTACGCTTGTCGGAGCCCTTCGCGGCGTGTACGTCGGAGCGCGGTTCAGCCAAGGTTACCGCGTCTGCATCGAGGAACTGTGCTCCCGGGAACGCATTCCAGCGCGTCAGATCGACTACATGGCCGACCTTGGATGGACGAACTACTTCACGCCAGACCCTTGATCGACGCCGTCGTGGCGGCATGAGTGCGGGACCAGCCATCGGAGCGGGTCGGTCCGATCACGCTCTAGCGATGCTTGGAGATCAGAAGCCGTGCCGCGGAGGCCCCTCCCCCCAGTCACCCGAGATCGCTGCCCAGTTATCTGAGAGCAAGGCCGGGATCATCTGTGTGACCCGCGAGAACGTCGGACAACCTTGGCCGAATTTCGAGGCAGGAGCGATTTCCAGTGGCAGAGACCTTCGTGTGCCCTTCTTATTTGATCTTTCCCCCGCAGATGTGACTGGGCCATTAGCGCAGTTTCAGGCGACCAGGGCTGAAAAAGACGACGTAAAGCGCTTGCCGGAATCAATGTGCAAGGCCCGGGTTCTGACTGATCATGAACCGTCGCTACTGCGAGCGTACGCTGATGGCGCCCTCGGGATCACAGGCACGTTGATGTGCCTATACGTCACACCGCCTTGCACCTCGTCGGCGGGCACCTGCACGTCACGTCCCGACACGATGACGATGTAGCGGTAGCTGCGTAGCTCCGTCCCGCCGAGGACGCCACCGGCGTACTTCTCGGCCTGCTTCCGAGCGCTCGTGATCATCTCTGGAAGAGCGGCCTCGTCCTGAAGCCGCTTCCACTCCGTGAGGACGAGCGCCTCCGCCGCAGTCTCTATACGGTCCGTGGACGACAGCGGCTCGCCGAGAACCAAGTCGGTCGCCCCGCCAATGGCAGATGCCTTGAAGCCCCAGAGGCCATGGCCGAGCAGGTGGACAGCTCCGAGCCGCTCGCAATGCGTCTCATGCGTTTCGAACGCGGAGCGCCATCGCGCCGCCAACTCGGGATCGACGACGATGCTCCGCTTCAGGTGCGCGAACGCGCGCTCGACGAGCCTGTGGGCCGCGAACTCCGAGTCTGCGAGGAAATAGCTGACCTCGGTCTTGATCGAGAGCAGGAGCGCGACCATCGCCTGAAGGCCAGCGAACCCCATCGCTCGGCCGTCGCTGAAGAAGCGCTCCTGCTTCTTCAAGAACTCGAAGAGAGCGCCCCGTGCAGCGGGAGGGAGCGCGTTCTCGTGCGCGTTCTGGAACTCCACCAGCGCTTGGAAGATGCGTGCCGCCGTCGGTAGCAACTGAGCGTTGATGATGCCGTAGAAGTCGCTGCCCACGGCATCCGTCGCCTGAACCACGAACATGCCGCCGCTTGCGAGACCATCGATGCGAGCAACCAACGCGTTCCAGTCCGTCCGAAATCCCATGACGAAGGACGTTCCTCCCGACGCTGCGTTGGCGTCAAGTTCCGCGACGATGTGCAAACTAGGGGGAACTACCAGCACCCGTCGCCCCCACAAGATGCCGGACGCCGCGTGCAAGCCGGGAGCGACGGCGAGCGTCCGCGCCTGCTACTCGGACGATCAGAACGCTCTGCCGGGTCTGATCGGCGTCAGCGCAATCCGGCGCGGCGCGATCAGCGCGGGGGCATCCTCGACGATGTAGTCCATCAGTCGCTGCGCGTCCTGCGCGACGAGTGCCGACATCTCATCTCCGTCGTCCCACGGACTCGGCAGCGGATGGCGTTCCGCGAAATCGCGACAGACGAAGTTGTGGTACCGCGCGGCCCACTCGTACTTGGACCGGACACCCGCGTTGCCAGAGTGCTTGGCGAGCCCGCTCCGGATCGCGTTTCGATGCTTCTCGATAACGTCGAAGAAGATTCCGTCGTCCGGGACGGCCATGAACGCGAGATTCAGGTAATTGAGAAAGAGCGTTCCATCGGCGTCCTGCAGAAGGTCGTCGTAGTGAGGCGCCCACCGGGCCTGCCGTAGAACCCTAGGTGATGCTGGACTTGCTCGACCGTCTCACGAGCTAACGTGAGGCGAGGTGGTCCTCCGCCCATGTCGAGGGCAACAGCATCGAGCAGGGCCGGGCCGAAGACGATGTCGTCATCCATGTAGTGGTCTCCGAACGCGATGCCGCCGCGAACAAAGAAGCCGCTCGTCGCGAGGGTTAGTTGCAACTCGGAGAACACCCATAGCATCGTGCCGAATTCAGCTTCACCGTGGTCCAGAACGACGCGCGTTACCGGGTGCCCAACGACGATGTTGTCCGTGAACACCTTGACACTGAACGTGCCATCGCCCGCCATCTCCCGAACACGCTCGTAGGCAGCATTCAGCACCGTTCGGAGGCTGTTCAGGAACTGCTCGCCCTCTCCCGCCTTCATGGCGGCGCGACTCAGTTCGGAGAACCCGAGGATATCTGCGTAGCACACGAAGGAAGGAACGAGGGCGGGCTCGCCCGACGGCCGCGTGTACGGCGTTCTGGTCGGCATCGTGTGCTCCTCCTCGAAATCGACAGTGCGGCGTTCCAACGTACCCCCACCGTCCCAGCAGACCACAACTCCTCTCGCCGCGATCCGATCTAAACTCGCACCACACCAGTGCGCACGAAGTGGCCCCGAGGTCGGCGCCAGTGAAACAACGCCGAGGTGACGAGTGACGGTTGATCTGAACGAGTACTACGGCGTCACGGTCCGGACTCCACGGAGGGTCCAGGGAGGCTGGATCGCAACCGGCGAAGTCTTCCGGCGCGACACGCAGCAAAGCGTTCATAGCGTCACAGGCGAGGGCGGCGCGCAGTCGACCGCGTCGAATGATGCCGTACGTCAGGCACGAGTCTGGGTTTCCCAGAAGGCGCCGCCCGCAGACTGGAAGAAGCCGTAGCTAGTGAAGTCGCGACCACTTGGGGTGAACACCCCCATCAATCATCATCGGCCACGGCGGCGTCGAAGCACTCGGAACACACGACGCCTTGTTCCCCGTCCTTATAGAGTGCGCCGCAGGTCATGCATTTGAAGAAGTGGTCTGTCTCGCCCCCGCAGGAGAAGCAGACGTAGCCGCCCTCCTCCTCAACGAGGGCATCACTCTCACAGTCGGGGCACGTGTGCAGGGGCCAGGCACCACCCTCCCTCATCGCATCGTAGCGGGAGTACCCGAGAAGCCCTAGGTACTCCTCGGCCGCGTCCTCCGCCGACAGTTTTCTAGCGCAGAACGCACAGTGAACGTCGCCTGCGCCGAGCATCAGTGCGTCCTGCGCGCAGTTCGAACACGAACGTACTGAGGTCGCCTTCTTCAGGTTCTCGGTGATCGCGTCGCGGCGCGCCTTGACCATTGCCGTAAAGTCGAGCAGTCCATCTCTGATCTCATCGATCAGCTCCGCCTCGTCTCCACTGATGTGCCCCAACTGGTCGCGCACGAAGTCCACGGCGACGAGAGGACGGAAGCCGTGATCGCTGATAGCTCCCGTACTGCGATCCTAGCGCCGAGGTGTTCGAGTCGGTTTCGCTCGCGCTTCAGGGCCTGGATCGCCGTCCGAGCCGTGAGCGGTACCGGGACGCCGATCTGGTCTAGGCGCTTGATGCACTCGTCGACGCCGACGCTCTGGAAGTTGCCCGCCGTGTACGCCGCCTCTGAGAACTTGTCGGCATTGTGGAACAGCAGCTTCGGGTCGCGTCGCCGGAGGGGTTCCTTCAACAGGAGCGCGACACCGGCCGAGAGGTGAAGGACGCCGTACTTCACCTTCCGCGCCGACGGATCACCCTGAAGGTGTTCGAGAGCGCTGACGAGGAAATCGAGCGCGTTGTAAAGGAGCCCGAACGTCGCGTCCTTCTCGTCGTCCTTCGGTGCGACCACGTGGTCTTCCAGCACGGCAGCGTGATGGGCAGAGAACGGGCAGACAGCCCGAGGCGCCCCCGCTAACAGTTGAAATTACAGAGAAAATGCCGGAGCCGCCCTGTAAGCCGAGTTCTGTCCCGCGGGTTACCCCGCGGCAGCGAACATTCATCTAGAACGCGCGTTGCCGCGCGCCTCGAGCGGGCCATACCCGGAGGCGAAGACCGGGCCAGTCGCCTCCCTATTTGCCCTTGCACCGGGTGGGGTTTGCCGTGCCGCGCCGGTCACCCGACGCGCGGTGCGCTCTTACCGCACCGTTTCACCCTTGCCACGCGCGCCTCGCGGCGCCGTTCGGCGGTCTGTTCTCTGTGGCACTGTCCTGCGGGTCGCCCCGACCGGTCGTTAACCGGCACCCTGCCCTGTGGTGCTCGGACTTTCCTCGGCGGCCCCCGTTCCTGCAAGGCCGACGCGTTCGCCCGAGCGGCTCCAGCGCCATGCGTGTAACACGCGAGGTGGGCCCGGGCAATGGGCGCTCCCTCGCCCTCAGCCCGGGCGTGGGACCGGGGGCTCCGGCTCGACGGCGCGATCGGGGCGGCGGTTGACGCCGAGCCGTCGTCGATATATCGATGACACACGACGAGCTGACGCTCGCATGGAGGTGCTCATGTTCGGTCCCTGGTCGCTTCGACGTTTCCACGATCCGGAAGCCTGCTTCGCCGGCGGAGGCCGCGGCCGGCACCACCGCCACCACGGCGGCCACGGGCACGGCGGCGGCGGTGACGGTCCCGGCCCGGGCGGCGGCGGCAACCCGTTCGGCGGGAATCCGTTCGGCGGCAACCCCTGGTCCTTCTTCTTCCGCGCGCGCCGGACGCGGCGCGGCGACGTGCGCGCCGCCATCCTCGCGCTCCTCTCGGAGCAGCCCCGCAACGGCTACCAGATCATGCAGGAGCTCGAGCAGCGCAGCGGCGGGGTGTGGCGCCCGAGCCCGGGCTCGGTCTACCCGGCGCTGCAGCTCCTGCAGGACGAGGGCCTCGTGAAGGCCGAGGAGATCGCCGGAGGCCGCGTCTTCCAGCTCACCGAGCAGGGGCGGGCGTACGTGAAGGACCACGCGGAGGACGTCGCGGCGCCGTGGGAGACCGCGCGCGCCGCCGCCGGAGAGGATCTCCCCGAGCTCCTCGGCCTCGCCCACCAGGTCGGCGTGGCCGCGGCGCAGGTGGCGCACGCGGGGACTGCTGCGAACGTGGACGAGGCGCGCAAGGTGCTCCAGGACGCGCGCCGCGCGCTCTACCGGATCCTGGCGGAGGAGGCGCCCGAGCGCGATCGGTGAGCGACGACCAGCGCGGGCCGCCGGACGTGCCAGGGAATCTTCACCGCCGCATCGCCGGCGGGACCCCGCGCTTCGGGCACAGCGCCTCGACCGGGCAGCGCGAGCACGCCGGCCGCCGCGCGTCGCAGGTCCGCCGGCCGTGCCACACGAAGAGCTGGTGCGCCTCGCCCCAGCGCTCCTCCGGCACGAGCGCCATGAGGTCCTGCTCCACCTTGGACGGGTCCTCGTGGCGCGTGAGCCCGAGCCGGCGCGAGACGCGGCCGACGTGCGTGTCCACCGGGAACGCGTGCGCCGCGCCGAGGTGCACGAGCACGACCCCCGCCGTCTTGCGCCCGACGCCGGGCAGCGCCTCGAGCGCCTCGCGCGTCCGCGGCACGCGCCCCGCGTGCTCGGCGGCGATGGCCGCCATCGCGGCGACGATCGCCTTCGCCTTGTTCCGGTACAGCCCGAGGCTGCGGATGAACGGCCAGAGCTCCTCGGGCGCGGCCGCGGCGTAGTCGGCGGCGGTGCGGTAGCGCGCGAAGAGCGCGGGCGTCGCGCGGTTCACGCCCGCGTCGGTGCTCTGCGCCGAGAGGATCACCGACACGAGCAGCTCGAGGTCGTTCCGGAACTCGAGCGCGATGCGCACGTCCGGCATGGCGAGCGCGAGCCGGTCCACGATCTCCACCGCCCTCGCCCGCTTCTCTGCCGCGGGCGGCCGCCTCCTCGCTCGCGTCGACATCGCGCGCGGATGCTAGCACTACCCGCGCTCCCGGAGCCGCCGCGTCGCCCACGAGCGACCCCCCGCCCCACGGGTGCTAGATCGTGGGTGAATGCCCGTCATGGACGTCCCCTCTCCGCCGCTCGCCGACCGCGTGGCGTCCGACCTCGACGTCCTCTTCGTGGGGATCAACCCCTCGCTCTTCTCCGCCGCGGTCGGTCACCACTTCGCCTCGAAAGGAAACCCGTTCTGGCGGCTGCTCCACGCCGCCGGGCTCACACGGGAGCTGCTCGACCCGGCGGACGACGTCACGCTGCCGGCGCACGGCCTCGGCATCACGAACGTATGCCCGCGGCCAACCCGGAGCGCGGCCGAGCTCGGCCGGGAGGAGCTGCGCGAGGGGGCCCGCGCACTCGCAGAGAAGGTCGCGGCGCTCCGTCCGCGAATCGTCGCCCTCGTCGGCGTGAGCCTCTACCCGCTCGTCTTCCCGGGCGGACGCGAGCCCGGGCCCGGCGCGAAGCGGGCCCGGCTCGCGGGAGCGCGCGTCTTCGTCCTCCCGAACCCGAGTGGCCTCAACGCCTCCTACCCTGGCTTCCAGCACAAGCTCGTCTGGTTCCGGCGCCTCGCCCGCCTCGCGGGGCGCGTCCCCGCGGAACGCGACGGCTCGGGGGGCATGCGCCCGGCGGAGCACGGAAATCCGGCCTCCCGGCCTCGCCGGAGTTAGTCTCCCCTGCCCATGGACCCCATCGACCTCCGCTCCGACACGGTCACCCGTCCCACCGCCGCCATGCGCGAGGCGATGGCCCGCGCCGAGGTCGGCGACGACGTCTACGGCGAGGACCCGACCGTGAACCTCCTCCAGGAGGAGGTAGCGGCGCTCCTCGGGAAGGAGGCGGCGCTCTTCGTCCCATCCGGCACGATGGCGAACCAGGTCTCGCTCGGCGTCCTCACCCGGCCCGGCGACGAGATCGTCTGCGACGCGGGCGCCCATTGCATCTCGTTCGAGAGCGGCGCGCTCGCGGCGCTGTGGGGCGTGCAGGCGCGGACGATCGCGGCGGAGCGCGGCCTCCTCGAGCCGGCCGCGGTCGAGGCGGCGATCCGCCCCGCCGGCGACGTCTACCCCCGCACCCGCGTCGTCGCGCTCGAGAACACCCACAACCGCGGCGGCGGCGCGATCTACCCGCTCGAGCGGGTGCGCGCCCTCGGCGAGCTCGCCCGGGCGCGCGGCCTCTCTTTGCACCTCGACGGCGCGCGCCTCTGGAACGCCTGCGCCGCGACCGGCGTCGCGCCGGCGGACTACGCGCGCGAGGCGACCACCGTCTCCGTCTGCCTGTCGAAGGGGCTCGGCGCGCCCGCGGGCTCGCTCGTCGCAGGCGCGCGCGACCTCGTCGCCGAGGCGCGCCGGCTGCGCAAGCGGCTCGGCGGCGGCATGCGCCAGGCCGGGATCCTCGCCGCGGCCGGCCTCCACGCGCTCCGCCACCACCGCGCGCGGCTCCTCGACGATCACGCGAACGCCCGCCACCTCGCGGACGGCCTCACCGAGCTCGGCGGGCTCCTGCCCTTTCCCGTCGAGACGAACCTCGTCTTCGCGGCGTTCACCGGCAGGAGCGCCGCCGAGCTCTCCGCGCGCCTCGCGCGCGAGGGCGTCCTCGCGAACCCGGAGGGCTCGCGCCCCGATCTGCTCCGCTTCGTCACGCACCTGGACGTGTCGCGCGCCGACGTCGACGAGACGCTCGTCCGGATCGGGCGCGTGCTGCGCGCCGCGTGACGCGGACCGTCCCGCTCGCGCTTCGACAGGCTCAGCGCGAGCGGCCGCGGACGGGAGCGCCCGATCTCGCCGTGCTAGCATCCGCGCCGCGTGCCCCGCGCCCTCGCGATCGCCCTCGCCGCCGCCGCGCTCGCCTGCGGCCCCGCGCCGGCGCGGAAGATGTCGTTCGCGGACGCGGGCTTCACCGGCGCGCCGGCGGTCCGGGACGACACCGCGAGCGCGCAGGAGCCCGAGGAGCCTCCCCCGCCGCCCGTGGACGTCCCCGCGCCCGAGTCCATCGCGAGCGAGGCGCCCGAGGGTCCGCCCATCGACGGCACGCTGCTCCGCTTCGCGGCCCAGGCGCGCGATCGCCGCGCGAGGCGCCCGGCGGGCCGCGGCTTCCCCGAGGAGGCGGATCGCGCGTGGCGGGCGCTCGTGGCCGAGCTCGACGCCTACCTCGGCCGCGCGCTGCCGCAGACGCCGCTCCTCGAGCTCGTGCGCGCGCGCGTCACCGTGGAGGCGGAGTGGGACTACGACGTCCGCCACTACGGGCCGCCGCCGCGAGACCTCGCCGCGCTCGTCGCGTCGCGCGCGGCACGCTTCGGCACCCGCGTCGCCACCGCCCGCGCGCTCGGCCTCGGCCTCTTCGCGCGCACGAAGCCGCCGCTCCTCCGCTGGCCGGTGGAGCAGGCCGGGATCTCGAGCGTCTTCGGCATGCGCACGCACCCCGTGGACGGCCGCCGCCGGATGCACTTCGGCGTCGATCTCGCCGCCGACGCCGGGCGCGTCGTCGCGGCCGCGGCGAAGGGCTTCGTGGTCCGCGCCGGCTGGATGGGCGGCTACGGCCTGATGGTGGAGGTCCACCACGACGGCGGGCTCACCACGCGCTACGGCCACCTCGCCGCGCTGCTCTGCGCGCCGGGCGACGCGGTCGAGCCGGGCGGGCCGCTCGGCGTCGTCGGCCGGACCGGTCGCACGACGGGCCCGCACCTGCACTTCGAGGTCTGGCGCGGCGGCGAGCCGTCGGATCCGCTCGCGTGGCTCGGGGTCGTCCCCGCGTCGGGCGCCGGCTACGGCCACGCCGCGGCCCGCTGATTACAGCGTTGTTCGCTCGGGTAGAGCCCGTCGCGAGGTGCACGATGGCGTCGCCGAGGCGGGCACACGAGGACCGAGCAGCGCAGGCGTGCCTGTAAGGCACGTCGAGCAGCGCAGGGACGAGTCTGCCCGCCGCAGGCAGCCAGCGTGCGCCGCAGCAGGGATCAACCCGAGCGGACAGCGCTATAGGCCGGAAAAGCGAGCGCCCCGCGAGCTGCGCGCGGGGCGCCCGGGTTCCCACACCCTCCCCCGAGGACCTTGCTCCACCGGGGCGCGGCGGATGACGCTCTCGTGTATCAATGGCGGGGACGCGAGGTCAAACCCCCGCCCTTCACGTGGAGTCCCGATGCCGGCGTTCCTGGCGGCCACCCTCCCGCTCCTGCTCGCCGCGACGATCGACGTTCCGGCCGGAACCGACCTCGCCGCCGCGCTCGCGCGCGCCCGCCCGGGCGACGTCGTGCGGCTCGCCGAGGGCGAATACCGCGGGGGCATCGAGCTCCCCGCCGGGGTCCGCCTCGAGGGCGCGGGCGCGGGCCGCACGCGCGTCGTGGCGCCCGAAGGACAGGACGCGCTCACCGCCTCCCGGACCTCCGGCGCCGCCGAGGTCGCCGCCCTGTCGCTCGAGGCCGCCGCGCCGCGCTGCGCCGTGCGCATCTCCGCCGGGACCCTGCGGGCGCGTGACCTGCGCGCGGCGGGCGGCGGCTGCGGCGCGCGGGTCTCGGGCGGCGCGCTCGAGGGCACCGACCTCGCGCTCGACGGCGATGTCGGCCTCCTCGTGGACGGCGGCGAGGCCGAGCTCCGGGGCGGACACCTCCATGGCACCCTCGCCGGCGTGACGGTCCACGGCGGCACCGCCACGCTCCGCCACCTCGCGATCAACGGCCCTTCGCGCGAGGCGGGGCTCACGGTCGCGGGCGGCGCCGCGCGCCTCGAGGGCGTGGTGATCCGCTGGCCCGGTCCCGCCGGCATCGCCGTGGCGAGGGGCGGGCGGGTGGAGGGGACGGCGGTGGTCGTCGCCGGGGTGAGCGAGGAGGAGGGCATCCCCGGAGCGTGCGTACAGGTGCGCCGCGGCTCGCTCGCGCTCTCGGCGAGCACCCTCCTCCGCTGCGGTGGCGCGGCCGTCGAGGCGTCGGGCGGCGAGGTGCGCCTCTCGAGCGTCGACGCGGCCGGAGGAGCCGCGGGCGGCATCGTCCTGCTGGACGGCGCGACGGCCGTGCTCGACGGCAACCTCGTGACCGGGCACGGGCCGGCGCTCACGCTCGCGGGCGGTGCGCGAGCGACCGCGCGGATGAACCGCTGGTGGGCGGACCCGGTGTTCTGGGTCGACTGCGGGAGCGGCGCTCGCCTGGTGCTCGGCGACGGGGAGGGCGCGCGGGCCCCCTGTGGCGGGTCTCCTTGACGCCAAGCGTCCGTCTCGACAAAAAAACCCGCCCGTGACAGCCTCTGCCGTCGGCGGTCGAGGGAGCGGGCGCGCGGTTCGGCGCCCGGCCTGACTCGCCGGCACTGCGCCGAGGCCGGCGACCTTGAGGAGGGTGGCGCGGAAATGCAGATCAACCTGCGCAAGGCGATGTTCGTGCTCCCGAACCTGTTCACGGTGAGCTCGATCCTGCTCGGCTTCTACGCGCTCACGCTCTGCGCCGGCGAGGCGACACCGCTCCAGCTTTACCAGGCGGCGCTCGCCATCTTCTTCGCCATGTTCTTCGACGCGTTCGACGGCCGGGTCGCGCGCATGACGAAGACCCAGTCCGACTTCGGCGTGCAGCTCGACAGCCTCGCGGACGTCATCTCCTTCGGCGCGGCCCCGGCGCTGCTCGTCTACAAGTGGGCGCTCGCGCCCCTCGGCTTCCTGGGCTTCTTCGTCTCGTTCGCGTTCGCCGCCTGCGGCGCCCTCCGCCTCGCGCGCTTCAACGTCCTCGCGCAGCGCGGGGACAAGGGCTCCTCGCGCTTCTTCGTCGGGCTGCCCATCCCGCTCGCCGCCGGGACGATCGTCTCGCTCGTCATCGCGCACTTCCGGCACTTCGCGACGACCACCGACCCCGCGACGCGCGTGCCGATCGCGCTCGTCGTGGGGCTGCTCGCGTTCCTCATGGTGTCGACCGTGCGCTACCGCACGTTCAAGGACGTCCACCTCTCGGCGCGCAGCCTCACGATCTTCGCCTTCTTCACCATCGCCGGCGTCGCGGTCGGCATCGCGACCCGCGCGTCGTTCGTCCTCGTCATCTACATGGCCGCCTACATCGCGCTCGGCCTCGCCGAGGCGCTCCTCGCCCGCGCGCGGCCCGCGCCCGACAAGGCCTCGCTCCCGCCCGCCATCCGCGCCGAGCTCGAGGCGGACGAGGCGCTCGAGCCGGAGCCCGAGGACGCCGAGGACAAGCCGCAGCAGGACGAGTACATCTAGCGCGTGACCGGCTCGCCCTCTCCCGCCAGCCCCGCCTTCCTGGCGCGGCTCCGCGCCCGCGGTCTCCGCCGCTCGGCGCGTCCGGCCGAGCCGCCCGGCGCCTGGGTCCTCCTCGCCGCCTGGGGACCCTGCGGCTACGCGCCGGTGGCCCCCGGCACCTTCGGCACCCTCGGCGCGGTCCCGGTCTACTGGGCGCTCTCGCGGCTCTCCCCGTCCCTGTACCTCGTCACGGTCGCCGCGCTCGTCGCGCTCGGCGCCTACGCGGCGCAGCGCGCGGGCGCGTACTGGGGCGTCGCGGACGCGTCGCCCATCGTCATCGACGAGGTGGCGGGTTACCTCGTCACCGTCGCGCTCGTCCCCTTCTCCTGGCCGGCGGCGCTCCTCGGCTTCCTCTTCTTCCGCGTCTTCGACGTGCTGAAGCCCTGGCCGGCCTCGGCGTTCGACCGCGTGAAGAACGGCTTCGGGGTCGTCATGGACGACGTCGCGGCGGGCGTCTTCGCCTGGGCGGCGCTCCAGCTCGTCGCGCTCGCGCTGCGCCTCGTCGCCGGCTGCGGCGGCGCGGGGTGGTGGTGCGCGCCGCTCGGCTCGTAGCGAGGTCCCCGGTGATGCCCCTCCACGTCGAGATCCTCTCCACCGGCGACGAGCTCCTCACCGGCCAGGTCGTGGACACGAACTCCACCTGGCTCATGGACCGGCTCTGGGACCTCGGCGTCATGGTCCGGCGCAAGACGCTCGTGGGCGACGATCGGGCCGACCTCGACGCGGCGATCCGCGAGACGACCGCGCGCGCCGACCTCGTGGTGATGAGCGGCGGCATGGGCCCGACCGAGGACGACCTCACGAGCGAGTGCGTCGCCGCGGTGATGGGCGTGCCGCTCGAGCTGCACGAGCCGTCGCTGCGCGCGCTCGAGGAGCGCTTCCGCCGCTTCGGCCGCACGATGACGCCCAACAACGAGAAGCAGGCGCGCTTCCCGCGCGGCGCCGAGGTCGTGCCGAACCGGTTCGGCTCGGCGCCCGGGTTCGCCGTCCGCATCGGCCGCGCGGAGGTGGTCTGCTTCCCCGGCGTGCCGCTCGAGTACCGGGGGCTCGTCGAGGAGTGGCTGCTGTCGCGGCTCGCGGCGCGGCTCGGCGAGGTGCCAGCGGGACGCGTGCTGAAGCTGTTCGGCGTCCCCGAGTCCCACGCCGATCACGCGATGCGGCCGCTCATGGACGATCCCGCGAACGCGGACGTCCGCTTCGGCTTCCGCGCGCACTGGCCGGAGGTCCACGTGAAGTGGACCGTGCCCGCCCCGGACGCCGCCGCGCGCGCCGACCGGCTCACCGCCGCGGCCCGCGCGATCTTCGGCGACGCCGTCTTCGGCGAGGGCAAGGAGGAGCTGCCAGAGCTCGTCGTCGCGCGGCTCGCCGCCCGCGGCGAGCGCGTCGCGCTCGCGGAGAGCTGCACGGGCGGGCTCGTCGCCGAGCTCCTGACCGAGGTCCCCGGCGCCTCGGCGGTGCTCGACCTCGGCGTCGTGGCCTACGCGGACCCCATGAAGGAGGCGGTGCTCGGCGTCCCGGGCCACGTCCTCGCGGCCCACGGCGCGGTGTCCGAGCCGGTCGCGCGCGCGCTCGCCGAGGGGGCGCGCCGCCTCGGGCGGGCGACCTGGGGGATCGGGATCACCGGGATCGCCGGGCCGACCGGTGGGACGCCGGAGAAGCCGGTCGGGACGGTGCACCTCGCGCTCGCCGGGCCCTCGGGGACGAGCGCGGTGCAGCGGCTCTACCGCGGCGACCGCGAGCGGATCCGCCGCACCGCAGCCCACGAGGCCCTGAACCTGCTGCGGCTGGCGATGCGCTCGTGACCGTTCGGGACGCCGGAGGCGCGTCCCGCCGTCCCCGGCTCGCTCCTGCGCGGCGGCGCTACCCCGCCACCTCGTCGCAGAACAGCTCGACGAAGCGGTCCCAGGAGACGAAGCCCGCAGTGGTCTCGACGAGCTCCGCGTAGAGGACGGTCGCCCCCGGGAGGAGCGCGTCGAGCGGCTTCGGCCGGTAGCGCTCGGCGAGGCCACCCTCCTCGAGCACCCGCCGGACCAGCGCCTGCACGTTCACCGCGCGGCCCTCGAGCTTCCCCTCGCGGTCGAGGAGCCAGCCGATGAGCTGCCCGATCCGCTGCCGGACGGCGACGCGCGGGTCCGCCCCGCCCGCGGCGAGGGCCTCGTTCACGGCGTCCGGCGGGGCGTCGCGCACGACGAGCCACGTGAGCGAGCGCTCCGCCTCGAAGCCGGCCCGCGCGAGCGACGCGCGGCAGCGGGCCTCCTCGTCGGGGCCACAGCGGATTCGCACGACGGGCTCGGTCCTCGCGGTCACGCGCGGTTCGTTACCACCCGAGCGCCGCCTCCGCAACGGCGGTCGCCGGTCCTATGATGCGCGGGTGACGACCGTCGACGACGCCGCGCTGGAGCTCCTGCGATCCCGGAGCGGCCTCTCGATCGACGACGAGGGCCGCTTCCTCCACCTCGGAGAGCCCATCACCCACGCGCGCACGCTGGACGTCCTGTGGCGCTCGCTCTCGCGCGCGCCCGACGGGAGATGGCTCGTGCGCGTGGGCCGTGAGTCCGCGTACGTCGAGGTGAGAGAGACGCCCTACACGGTGCGGGGCGTCCTGCCGGATGCGCCTGCCGGAGCGCTCGCGCTGCTCCTCTCCGACGGCACGCGGGAGCCGCTCGATCCCGCCACGCTGAGCGTCGGCGACGACGGCGTGCTCCGCTGCGCCGTGAAGGGCGAGGAGCGCGCCCGCTTCACCCGCGCGGGCCAGGTGGCGCTCGGGTTCGCGATCGACGAAGACCCCCCAGGGACGGGACGCTATGCCATCACCATCGGTGGGACCCGCTGGCCCATCCGCACCGGCCAGCGCTGATCGGCGGCGCGGTCACACGACGCCGCGCGGCACGGGCGGCCCTCCTTTCGGTTGCTCGCCTGGAGAGCCCCTCCTACGTAGTGTTGCTCGAATGAGAGTCCTCGCGCTCTGTGCCCTCGCGCTGCCCCTCGCGGCCGCCGCACAGCTCGGACCGAGCCCGTCGATCGGCGAGGCGATGCGATCGATGGAGCGCATGCCGGCCGAGAAGCCCCGGCCCGACCTCGAGCAGACCTTCATCCTCCCGGAGCGCCCCGGCCAGAACCAGGTCGCCTGGTTCGACTTCAACTGGCAGTTCATCGACTTCCCGCCACCGGGCGGCGGCCCCGGGGGCCTCCGGCTCTACTACTACCGGAACGAGCTCGCCCAGGCGGAGCGGGCGCTGCCGGCCATCCAGAGCGCGTACGCGCGCCTCGTCGATCAGTTCCACTACAACCCGACGAAGCGCATCCCCTACATCCTGTACGCGACGCAGCGCGAGTTCCAGACGCAGAACGTCTTCGCCGTCACCGAGTCCGTCCTCGGCGTCACCTCGCCCGACGACCTCAAGATGACGGTCCCGTACTTCGGCGACCACGCGAGGTTCATCGAGGTCTCGACGCACGAGATGGTGCACCAGTTCACCATCCAGAAGCTGCTCGAGGCCGCCGGCGCCGAGGAGATGTCCTCGCCCATCGCGTTCCTGCCCCTCTGGTTCATCGAGGGCATCGCCGAGTTCTACTCGAAGGGCGGCATCGACACGGAGACGGACCTCTACCTCCGCGACCTCGTCTGGAACCCCGATCCGCGCAAGGGCTACGACGTGCTGTCGTTCGGGGAGGACCGCATCCGCGGCTACATCCCGACCTACAAGCTCGGCCAGGCCCGCATCGCCTTCATCGCCGACCAGTACGGCCACGAGAAGATCCAGGCGTTCCTCGAGAACGCCTACCTCATGGGCGACGGCGGGGGAGGCTACGGCGGAGGGCCCGCCCAGGGCGGCACGACGCGCAACTTCGGCGCCCTCGTGCGGCGCGTGCTGAACGAGCCCATCGAGCAGGTCGACGCGCGCTGGCGCGCGTGGCTGAAGCGCCGCTACTACCCGCAGTACCTCGAGGCGAAGCACGATCTCCCGCAGCTCAGGGAGCTGCGGCAGCTCCCCTCGGAGCCCGAGGCCTTCGTCTCGTCCGCCGACGGGAACCTCCTCCTCTTCCGCGGCATCGACCGCGAGAAGGGCCGCGCCCGCATCTACCTCCTCGACGTGCGCAACCCGCGCAGCGCGGTCGAGATCGTCTCCGACAGCGTGCCGGGCTACGAGTCCCTCCACCCCATCGAGTACGGGGTCCTCGGCCTCGGGAACGGGATCCTCGCGTTCTCGGCGCAGGACGGGATCGGCGACCGCCTCCACGTCCAGCGCTTCCGGCACCAGCTCAAGGAGGGGAGGCCCCCGCGCATCCAGCTCGGCCGGCGCCACAAGCTCGACGTGCACGCGGCGGGCGGCGCGCCGTTCATCCAGATCGCCAGTCCTGCCTTCTCGCCGGACGGCTCGCAGATCGCGTTCGCCGGCGTCTCGACCGACGGCCAGTCCGACATCTACGTCGTGTCGGTGAAGGGCGGCGAGGCGCGCCGCATCACGAAGGATCCCTACGTCGAGAAGGACATCGCGTGGGGAAACGACGGCATCTACTTCGCCTCGGACGCGACCGATCACGGCCGCCTGAACCTCTTCCGCATCGATCCCGTGAGCGGCGCGCGCACGCGCCTCACCACCGCCGCGAGCACCGACCGCGGCCCGTTCCCGCAGGCGGACGGCTCCGTCCTCTTCACCTCGGACGTCTCCGGGAAGCCCGACCTCTACATGCTGAAGGGGGGCGCGATCCAGCGGATCACCGACTTCACCACCGGCCTCACGAGCCCCGGCCCCTCGCCGAAGGGGCGCGGCGTGTTCGCGAGCACCTTCTACGGGGGCGTCTTCAGGGTCGTCGAGGTGCCGAAGGTGGCCTGGCTCGAGCAGCCGGGCGTCGCCGTCCTGCCGCCCGCGGGCGACGTGCTCGACATCCCCAGCGCCGCCTGGCCGGAGCGGGTGAAGGACTACGAGTCGCTCTCGATCCGCAACTGGCGGCCGGAGGCGGGCTTCGTCTACGGCGGCGGCGCGGGCAGCGCGGTCGCCGGGCGGGCCGCGGTGCTGTTCTCGGACATGCTCCGGGACAACGTCCTCTTCGTGGACCTCTCGGTGTACGGCTCGTTCGACTACACCCAGGGTCTCCTGCTCTTCGAGAACCGCTCGCGGCGGCTCTCGTGGGTGCTCGGCGGGTTCCACTTCGTCCAGCAGAACCTGGACCGGCTGGACCCGAACCTCGCCTACTACCAGCGCGACTTCGGGGTGGTCGGCGCGCTGCGCTACCCGCTCGACCGCTTCCGCCGGGTGGAGGCGGAGCTCACGCTGGGCGGCGTCCAGCGCTACTGCCTCACCGACTTCTCGGGCGCGGTGACCCTGATCTGCCAGGGCGTCGCGCTCACCGGCGGTCCCTACGCGACCACGCAGGACTGGGAGCGCCGCAACGGCGGCGTCAACTTCACCATCTCCCCCACCGTCCGCTACGGCTACGACACCATCCGCTACGATCCGCTCACCGGGCCGGTGGCGGGCGGCTCGCTCCTGCTCGAGCTCGGCGGCGGGTACCTCCCCGGCCGCGAAGCGGTGCACGGCTTCTTCCGGGCGGACGCGCAGAAGTACTGGCAGCTCGTCGGCCGCTCGAACTTCATGCTCCGCGCCGCCGGTGGGACGACCTTCGCGCCGAACGCGAAGAGCAGCGTCTGGGAGAAGAGCTGGTGGCTCACCTCCGCCGACAACCTGCGCGGCTTCTACCCGCTCGATCTCGAGTTCCTCATCGGGCAGCACTACTACGTGATGAACGCCGAGCTGCAGTTCCCGCTCGACCCGCTCATCCGCCTCCTCATCTTCGACTACCTCGAGGGCGTGGCCGCGCTCGACTTCGGCGGCGTGTTCAACCGCTTCGAGAGCCGCGTCGGCGGGGCCAGCCCCACCGAGGTGGTGGCGCACAACGATCTCGGCGCCTGGGACTCGCGCACCCTCACCGGCGTGCTCGGCGTGAACGTGCTCTTCGGACCGCTCCTCCTGCGCGTCCACTTCGGCCACCCGTTCGACATCGGTGGGCTCCAGACCCCCGCCCTGCGCGACCACGCGCGCTGGGTGACGAACATCACGCTGCGCTACTTCTTCTTCTGATCCCGCGAGGCGGGACGGGGACGGGCCGAGTCCCCGCCCCGGCTCGCGGCGTCACCCCACGGCGGCGAGCGCCGGCGCCGCCCCGCCGGCGCACTCCCGCACCCGCGCGGCGAGCCGCTCGAACGCCTCCGGGTTGGCCCGCAGCCACTCGATGGCGCGCTCGCGGCCCTGGCCGATCCGCTCGCCGTCGAGGGCGAAGTACGCGCCCGACTTCTCCACCACGCCGCGCTCGACGCCGAGGTCGAGCGCCTCGCCGTGGCGGTCCACCCCGGCGCCGTAGCGGACGTCGAACTCCGCCTCGCGGAACGGCGGCGCGACCTTGTTCTTCACCACCTTCACCCGGGTCCGGTTCCCCACCACCTGGTCGCCGTCCTTCACCTGGCCGATGCGCCGGATGTCGAGGCGGACCGAGGCGTAGAACTTGAGCGCGTGCCCGCCGGTCGTGGTCTCGGGGTTCCCGAAGACGACGCCGATCTTCATCCGGATCTGGTTGATGAAGACGACGAGCGACTGGTTGCGCGAGACGACGGCGGTGAGCTTCCGGAGCGCCTGGCTCATGAGCCGCGCCTGCACCCCCATGTGCGCGTCGCCCATCTCCCCCTCGATCTCCGCCTTCGGCACGAGCGCCGCGACCGAGTCCACCACGACGAGGTCGATCGCGCCCGAGCGCACGAGCTGCTCGGCGATCTCGAGCGCCTGCTCGCCGGTGTCGGGCTGGGAGACGAGCAGATCGGCGAGGTTCACGCCGAGCTTCCGGGCGTAGGTCACGTCGAGCGCGTGCTCGGCGTCGATGAACGCCGCCACCCCGCCCTGCCGCTGCACCTCCGCGATGGCGTGCAGCGCGAGCGTGGTCTTCCCCGAGGACTCCGGCCCGTAGATCTCCACGACGCGCCCGCGCGGCAGCCCGCCCACCCCGAGGGCGAGGTCGAGCCCGAGCGAGCCGGTGGGCACCACCGCGACCGGCGCCGGCTCATGCCCGTCGCCGAGCCGCATGACGCTCCCCTTTCCGAACTGCTTCTCGATCCCGGCGAGCGCCTGGCCGAGGGCCTTCATCTTGTCGCTCAGCTTCGTCACGTCGTCCTCCTCGCCCCGCGGTCGGGGCCCTGTGCGCCGCCTCCGCGGCGTGTGTGGTTCACGAGAGCGGCCGGTCCAGCGCGCGGTACTGGATCGCCTCGGCCACGTGCGGCGCGCGCACCGCCTCCGAGCCCTCCAGATCCGCGATGGTCCTGGCGACGCGCAGCACCTTGTCGTGGGCCCGCGCGGAGAGCCCGAGCTTCTCGACCGCGGCCTGGAGGATCCGCCGGCCGCCCTCGTCCGGGCCCGCGATCCTGCGGAGCGCGCCGCCGCGCAGGCGGGCGTTCACCCCCGCGGCGCGCCCACCCGCTCGCTCCCGCTGCACCGATCGCGCGCGCTCCACGCGCGCTCGCACCTCCGCGCTCGTCGCCGTCGGCGGGGGCGGCTCGCCGAGCAGCGGCGCGGGGAGCGACGGGACGTCCACGTGCAGGTCGATGCGATCGAGGAGCGGCCCGGAGATGCGCCGCCTGTACGCGAGCAGCTCGTGCGGGGTGCAGTGGCAGCGCCGCCGCCGGTCGCCGTGGTAGCCGCACGGACAGGG
Organism: Anaeromyxobacter terrae; assembly: GCF_022690685.1. Lineage (GTDB taxonomy): Bacteria > Myxococcota > Myxococcia > Myxococcales > Anaeromyxobacteraceae > Anaeromyxobacter > Anaeromyxobacter terrae. The sequence goes on from NZ_JALCYY010000022.1 coordinate 53,963, forward strand.
GTTCATCGCGGCGACGAGCGTGAGCTCGGCAGGGTACGTGACGCTCCGGCCGGCCCGCGCGATGGTGACGTCGCCGTCCTCGAGGGGCTGCCTCAGCGCCTCGAGGACGTGACGCCGGAACTCCGGCAGCTCGTCGAGGAACAGGACGCCGTGGTGCGCAAGCGAGACCTCGCCGGGGCGCGGGACGCTCGTCCCGCCCACGAGGCCGGCGTCCGAGATGGAGTGATGCGGCGCGCGGAAGGGGCGAGCCGTGAGGAGCCCGCGGTGCCGCGTCAGCCCGGCGACGCTGTGGACCACGGTCGCCTCGAGCGCCTCCTCGAACGCGAGCGGCGGGAGCAGCGTCGGGAGCCGGCGCGCGAGCATCGTCTTTCCGCTGCCCGGCGGGCCGAAGAAGAGCAGGTTGTGCGCGCCGGCCGCGGCGATCTCGAGGGCCCGCTTCGCGTTCTCCTGCCCCGTCACGTCGGCGAGGTCGATCGGGACCCCCTCCGGGGGCGGCCGCGGCGCGATCCCGAGCGGCGGTCGGAGCGACGCCGTTCCGCGCGCCCAGGCGACGACGTCGCCGAGGTGCCCCGCGGCCAGGACCTTCACTCCCTCCACGATCGATGCCTCGAGCGCGTTCGCCTCGGGCACGACGATCGCGAGCGCGCCGGCGCGGCGCGCCTCGATGGTGAGCGGGAGGACGCCGCGGACGGGCTTCACCTCCCCCGAGAGCGCGAGCTCGCCGACGAAGTGGACCTTCGCGATCGCGTCCGCGGGGATCTCCTCCACGGCGGCGAGCACGCCCATCGCCATCGGCAGATCGAACCCCGTGCCGTCCTTGCGCAGGTCCCCCGGCGCGAGGTTCACGGTGATCCGCTTGTGCGGCAGCTTCACCCCGAGGTTCCGCACCGCCGCCGCGACCCGGACCTTCGCCTCCTGCACGGCGCCCGTGGCGAGCCCGACGAGGTGGAAGCCCGGCATCCCGAGCGTCGCCTCGACCTCCACGTCGACGGGGATCGCCTGCACGCCGAGGACGGCGCCGGAGCGGATGCGGACGAGCATGCACGGACGTTCAGCAGGGGCCGTGCCAGCGCGGGAGCACGGCAGCGTGGCGCGCGCAGGTTCCGTCGCGGCCGCCCCGCGCTCCCGCGCGTACGCCCCGCGGACGCTCGGGCGATCACGACGGCGCGGGGTGTCAGCGACCGGCGAGCCGGACCGCGCGCGCGAGCACCGCGTCGAGCATGGCCGGGGTGAGCCGGCCGGTCTGCGTGTTCTGGCGGGAGGGGTGGTAGCTGCCGACGAGCACCGGGGCGTGCGGGATGGCGAGCTCGGCGCCGTGCCCGAAGCGCGGCCGCGGGCGCGGGGGCGCGTGACCCGTCCGCGCGAGGTGCGCGAGGGCGGCGTCCCAGGCGATCGCGCCGAGCGCGAGGATCACCCGCACGCCGCCGAGCGCCGCGAGCTCGCGGTCGAGGAACGGCGCGCAGCGCGCGAGCTCGTCCGGCGCGGGGCGGTTCTGGGGCGGGACGCAGCGACAGGCGGCCGTGACGAACGCGCCCGAGAGCACGAGCCCGTCGTCCGCGGCGCGCGAGGCGGGCTGCGAGGCGAGCCCGGCCCGGTGCAGCGCTGCGTAGAGGAAGTCGCCCGAGCCGTCGCCGGTGAACATGCGCCCGGTGCGGTTCGCGCCGTGGGCGCCGGGCGCGAGCCCGAGGAGCACGATGCGTGCGGCGGGGTCGCCGAAGCCCGGGACCCCCCTCCCCCAGTACGCCTCGTCCCGGTAGGCCCGGCGCCGCGTCCGCGCCACCTCCTCGCGCCACGCGACGAGGCGCGGGCACGCGCGGCAGGCCTCGACGTCGCGGGCGACGAGGGAGAGGGCGCGGGGCGAGGGACGGGCGGGAGCCGGAGCGCTCACGCCTACGGATCTAACCGACCGACAGAGATTCGCGACACGAGCGAGGCGCGCCTGCCAGGGCCGCAGCCCCCGTGAGATCACGCCCGCGCCGTCCCGGAACGGGAGCGGCGCGGGCGCGGGTGTTCTCTTCGGACGCCGCCTCGGCGGCGCGCGGATATCGCTACGGCTTGCCCATCCGGCGCTTGGCGTCGTCGATCTGGCTCTTCGCGACCGTGTCGGTCACGCCCTTCGTCGCGACGGCGGCGGCGTACGCCTCCTTCGCCTTCGCCTTCTGCTTCGCGTCCTCGAAGAGGCGTCCGGCGCGGTACAGCGCGCGGGCGGCGACGTTCGCGTCGGCGGATGCGCACTTCTCGTCCTTGCCGAAGGCGACGTACCGCTCGGCGGCCTGCGCCGGCTTCTTCGCCAGATCGAGCTCGGAGGCGACGTTCTGGAGCGCCACGCAGCGGTTCGGCGACTCGGGGTTCTTCTGCAGGAAGTCCTCGTACATCTTCGCCGCGCCCACGTGGTCGTTCTTCTTCGACTTGTAGACGGCGAGGAGGAGCATGTTGTTCGGCGCGACCTTCGAGTCGCCGTGCTCCTTCAGGATCTTCTCGCGGACCTCGGCGGCGCGCTCGGGCTTGCCCGCCTTGTCCCACGCCACGGCGGCGTTGTGCAGCGCGTTCGCGGCGTCGCCGCCCCTCGGATCGGCCGCGAGCTGCTCGAACGCCTGGGCGGCCTCCGCGGCCTTGCCCTCGTCGAGGAGCTTCTGCGCGGACGCGAAGTGCGTGCCCGCCTCGGCCCGGGAGAGCGCCTCGAGCACCTTGCCGTAGCTCTCCTTCTCCTTCGGATCGGTCGCCTTCTGCACCTGCGCCTCGACCACCTGGCGGACGCGCGCCACCTCGGACTGATAGCCCGCCTCGTCGTTCGCGTAGAGGAACGTCTGGAGGTACAGGGGGACGGCGCTCTCGAGGACCTCGCCCTCGGTCGGCCAGCGCTTCAGGATCTCGTCGAAGCGGCGGCGCGCGTCGTCCATGTTGTCGAACGCGTACTCCACCTCGGCACCGATGAGCGCGAGCTGAGCGGGGGGGAGGCCGCCGCGGCGCTCGGCCGCGGGCTTCTTCAGCTCGGGGTCGGCCTCGAGGTTCTGCAGGTAGACGTCCGTGGCCTCGACGAAGCGCTTCCACTCGCCCGGCGGGACGCGGGGCTTGAGCGGCTCGCCCCGGCGCTGGTCGGCGTTCGCGAGCTTGATCGGCTCGAGCTGGTTCGCCTTCACCTTCTGGTTGGCGGCGTTGAGCCAGGCGCCGGCCGCGAGCCGCGCGGCGACCGCCTTGGAGGACGCGTCCGCCTGCGCGTCGGTCGCGACCTTCTGCGCCTGCTCTGCGGCGCGCTCGAACTGCATGCCCTGCATGTAGAGCTCGGCGGCGCGGTAGCGCACCGGCATCCGCCACTCGGAGGACACGAACTGGTCGGCGAACTGCGCGTAGCCCTCGGCGGCGGTGACCCACTCCGCGCGCGCCTGGTCGATGTTGCCGGACTGCTGCGCGACGAGGCCGCGCTCGTAGTGCGTGCGTGCGTCGCGGATCTTCCCGCGCTCTGCGTCGTCGAGCTGGCTGTCGACGGGGAGCTTGTAGTTCGCCTGGTAGAACCGCTCGCTGCGGCCCTTGCCGCCGCCGCCCGTTGCACAGGCCGCGGCGAGAGCGAGCAGGACGACCGAGATCCGCATCTTAGAAGTCATGTCGTGCACCTCTCCGTCTACCGTTTGATCCGTGCCGCCCCGGGCTCGCCCGTCGCACGGCGCCCCTCCGGTGCGGCTTGCCGCCCCGCGGCGGGCGCGATGCCCCGGACGCCCGACGACGCGCTGCTGCTGCACGGAGGTGGCGTAACATACCGCGCCCGGCGCGCGGCGCCTCGTTCCGTTTACCGCGTTTCCGCCCCTGCGACACCCGCCATCCTGCGAGCTCCACGAGCGGACCGCCCCGACAGGTACGCCCGCGTCCGCCCGACACCGGCGGCGGAACTCGCCTACACGACCGGTCACGGGCGGACGGCGCCGCCCTCCGCGGAAGCACCCTCGGACGCGCCGCCCTCGACGGCGAGCTCGAAGCGAACCGCCGCGCGCTCCTCGTCCGCCGCGTCACCGCCACGGTCGTAGGTGACGAGCGTGACGCGCGTGACCGCCCCGGGCTGGGCGTCGAAGGCATAGGAGGAGCGGATGTCGAGCCGGCGCGGCGCGCCTTCCGGGCCCGAGCGCACGCGGTACACGAGCTCGGCGGACACCCGGTGCGCGCCCGCCGCGATGCGTCGATCGAGGATCCCCGCGGCGACCCCTCGCGCGCCGGCCTCCGGCGGCGCGTCGGGCGGCGCCCCGTCGAGCGCGTAGGAGGCCGACTCGAGCGCGTAGGCGGGGCCGAGCTCCTCGCGGTGGAGGAGCACGGCACGCGTCCCCGCGGCGAGCTCCGCCCCCACCCGCTCGTAGAGATCCCGCAGCCGCGCGTTCGCGGGCGCGAGCTTGCCGTGCAGCCCCGAGACCCGCTCCTCGAGGGTGCGCACCGGAGGCGCGGTGTCCTGCGCGCGCGCGAGCGCCGCGAGCGCGGCGACACCGAGGGCGATGAGGCACCGGACTCGCACCGCGTCGCTCCCCTCCCCGAGCCCGAGCGAGCCTCGAGGCCCGGGTCGCGTTCGACTCCGGGTCGTTATAGCACGCGGGGACGGCGCGGCCTGCGCACGTCCGGGGGGCCTCGCGGCGCTACGCGCCCTTCTTCAGCTCGGTGAGGACGAGCTTCGCGACCGCCTTCAGCGTGTCGAAGACGCCGACGCCGGTCGGGGCGACCGCCTGGTACTCGGGGACGCTGCGCGGATTGATGAGCCGGCGGAGCTCGTCGACCGTGGCGACGTTCGGGAGGTCGCGCTTGTTGTACTGGACGACGTACGGGATCTTGTCGAGGTCGTAGCCCTGCTCGCCGAGGTTCACGCGCAGGTTCTCGACCGACTCGAGGTTCGCCTCCATGCGCTCGATCTGCGAGTCGGCGACGAACACCACCCCGTCGACGCCCTTCAGGATGAGCTTGCGGGAGGCGTCGTAGAACACCTGGCCCGGCACCGTGTAGAGGTGGAAGCGGGTCTTGAAGCCGCGGATCTCCCCGAGCGACAGCGGCAGGAAGTCGAAGAAGAGCGTGCGCTCCGTCTCCGTCGCGAGGGAGATCATCTTGCCCTTCGCGTCGGGGTTGGTCTTCGCGTAGACGTACTGGAGGTTCGTCGTCTTCCCGCAGAGACCCGGGCCGTAATAGACGATCTTGCAGTTGATCTCGCGCGAGCTGTAGTTGATGAAGCTCATGATCACTCGCTGAAGAGGTTGTCGATGTCGTCGTCGGTGATCTCGGCGAACGGGCTCGCCGCGCCGGGGGCCGCCTGCTTCTTCGCGAGGCCGTCGAAGACCTTCGCGAGCTCCTCCCCGGCCTTCTTCACCCGCAGGCGCACGAGCCCGAGCGAGCTCTTCGCGTCGAAGATGACGACGAGCACCACCCGACCGCCCACGATGCTCATGTGGAGCGACTCGCGCTCCCCCTCGTGGAACTGGTTCGGGAACTCCTTCTCGCCGATGAGCTTCGCGAGGCCGCCCATGGCGGCGACGTTGCCCGCGGTGAGCGAGGCGAGCGAGGTCGTGTCGAGGTTCTGCGCCTGTCCGCTCGAGGAGATGAGCTGACCGTTCTTGTCGACGAGGAAGACGACCTTGGCGTTCGCGTCGCGTGTGAGCCGGTCGCAGATCCCGGCGATGAGCCGGAACTCCTCCTCGTACATCACCAAGCCGGAATTCATGGGCGCTGGGCTCCGCGAAGGTCCGAGTCCATGGCGAAATACCAGGGAACCTCGCCCCTTTCAATCCGGCGGCCACGGCGCCGCGAGCGGTGTAGCCGGCTGTCGCATGGTTCGATGGGCTCGACCATGAGCGCGCGCCGACCGGTCCCCCACGAACCGAGCGTCGCGCTCAGAGCTCGCGGCGGCCGGCGAGCGCGCGCGCCAGCGTCACCTGGTCAGCGTATTCGAGATCACCGCCCATGGGAATTCCTTGAGCGATGCGCGAGACCTTCACCCCGAGCGGCTTCAGGAGCTTCGTGAGGTAGAGCGCGGTCGCCTCACCCTCGACGTCGGGGTTCGTCGCGACGACGATCTCCTCGGCGGGCTCGCGCTCGAGCCGCAGCAGGAGCTCGCGGATCTTGAGGTCGGAGGGGCCGATCCCGTCGAGCGGCGACAGGGCGCCGTGGAGCACGTGGTAGCGGCCGCGGAACTCGTGGGTGCGCTCGATGGCGAGGAGGTCCGGGACGCCCTCGACGACGCAGATGATCCTGGGGTCGCGCCGCGGGTCGGCGCAGATGGCGCACGGGTCCTTGTCGGTGAGCGTCTGGCAGCCCGAGCAGAGCCGGACGTCGCGGACCACCCCGGCGATCGCGCCGGCGAGGTCGCTCGCGTAGGCCGGGCCGGCCTTGAGGATGTGGAACGCGAGGCGCTGGGCGGTCTTCTCGCCGATGCCCGGCAGCTTGGCGAGCTCCTTCACGAGCCGGGCGATGGGGTCCGCGACCGCCATGGCTACCCGGCGACCCCCGGGATCTTGATGCCGCCCGTCGCCTTGGCCAGGTGCTCGTCGGCCGCTGCGCGCGCCTTCTCGACCGCGGCGTTCACGGCGGCGGTCACGAGATCCTCGAGCATCGCCTTGTCGGCGGGGTCGACCGCCTTGGGATCGACGACGAGGCGGGTCACCTCGCACTTGCCGTTCATGGTGACCTTCACGAGCCCCCCGCCGCTCTCGGCCTCCACCGAGAGCTCGCCGAGCTGCTCCTTCGCGTCGGCCATCGCCTTCTCGAGCTTCTTGGCCTGACGCATGAGGTACTGGATGTCCATTCGTCGCTCCTGGAGCCGCTAGAGCTCCTCGATCTTCTCGATGCCGCCGTCGAGGATGCGCGCGGCCTCGCGGATGTTGGGGTGGTTCCGGGCGGCGTCCCGCACGCTCGCGCTGCGCGCCTGGCGCTCGGCGGCCTCCGCCGCCGCGATCGACGCGGGGGGCGGCGTGGGCGCGTGGCCGTCGGGCGCGGCCTGCAGCCCGTCGGCGGGCACCGCGCCGACGGAGATCGCGAGGCGCGTCGGGCGGCCGAGGAAGCGCGCCAGCACCTCCTCCACCTCCGCGCGGCGACGCTCGACGCTCTTCGCGAGGAAGTCCGTCGGCATCACGATGGCGACCTCGCCGTCGCGGATGCCGCGCAGCGCCGCCTGCTTCAGCATCGGCGCGGTGACCGGGCTCACCTTCTCGACCTCGTCCACCGCGCCGCGCCAGCGATCCGCGTCCGAGCCGTAGGCGATCGGGGCTGCCGTCGCGGTCACCGGGGCCGGCGGAGGCGGGGGCGGGGTCGGGATCGAGCTCGCCGCCGGGGTCGCGGTCGACGTCGGCAACGGCCGCCAGCCGGCGGGCTCCGACCCGGCGGCGCAACCGGGCGTGCCGAAGCTCGCGACCGAGCGCGCGGCGCCCGTCGTGCCTCCGCCCGCGGGCGGAGGAGGGACCGACGCGGGGGTGGGGCGCGGCGGCGGAGGCGCGCCGCGGGCGAGCGCCTCGAGCCGAGCCACGAGCTCCGACACCTGCGCGCCCGGCGCGAGGAACACGCCCGCGAGCAGGGCGACCTCGAGCGCGTACCGCGGCTGCTCGGCGAGCTTCACGTCGACGACGGCGCGCTGCACGAGATCGAACAGGCGCGTGAGCTGCGCCGCGTCGGCGGCGGCGGCCTGGGCGCGCACCTCCGCGAGCTCTCCGTCGGGGAGGTCCATCGGCGCGGACGGGACGAGCTTCGCGACCACCACGTTCCTGAGGTGGCGCACGAGCTCCTCGGCGACGCGCTTCATCTCGAGCCCGCGCGCGTGGAGCGCCTCGAGCTCGGCGAGGAGCGCCCCGCCGTCGCGGTGGACGAGCGCGCCGCAGATCCGCGAGATGGCCGCGGCGTCGACGGCACCGAGCGCCTCCGCGACGGCCGCCTCCTCCGGTGCGTCGCCGGCGGCGGCGCGGACCTGATCGAGGAGCGAGAGGGCGTCGCGCATCCCGCCCTCCGCCTGCCGCGCGACGAGCGCGAGCGCGGCGGGCGAGAGGCGCATTCCCTCCGCCTCGGCGACCTTCGCGAGCTGGTCCGCGATCTGCTGGAGCGTGAGCCGGCGGAAGTCGAACCGCTGGCAGCGCGAGAGGATCGTCTCCGGGACCTTGTGGACGTCGGTCGTGGCGAGCACGAACTTCACGTGCTCGGGCGGCTCCTCGAGCGTCTTCAGGAGCGCGTTGAACGCGCCCGTGGAGAGCATGTGGACCTCGTCCACGACGAAGACCTTGTAGCGATCGCGGGCGGGCCGGTACTTCACCGCCTCGACGATGTCGCGGACGTTGTCGACGCCGTTGTTCGAGGCGGCGTCGATCTCGACCACGTCCACCGCGCGCCCCTCCGCGATCTCGACGCACGGGGTGCAGACGCCGCACGGATCGGCGGTGGGGCCCTTCTCGCAGTTGAGGGCCTTGGCGACCAGGCGGGCGGTCGTCGTCTTGCCGACGCCGCGCGGCCCGGTGAACAGGAAGGCGTGGGCGAGCTGCCCGGTCTTGAGCGCGTTGGAGAGCGTCCGGACCACGTGCTGCTGGCCGGACATCTCTCCGAACTGCTGCGGGCGGTACTTGCGGGCGAGGACGAGGTAGTTCATTCGACCGCCATTGAAAACAAACGAGCCGGCCCACAATCCCCGGGCGCACGGAGGACCACCTACCGTTGCTCCCTTCCGGGCCTGGCGGGGTTTGGCAACCCCCACGTCGCCCGAGGATTCTGGGCCGGCTCAGCCGGCCTTGGCCGCCGGTGCGGCTCCCTCTTGTAACGTGAAGGGAGCTGCAGCGCTGGCGGAGAGGGTGGGATTTGAACCCACGGTACCGTTCCCGGTACACACGATTTCCAGTCGTGCACCTTCAGCCGCTCGGTCACCTCTCCATTGTACTGGGGGAGTGCTCGGCTCCCCCTCTGGCTTCGCCAGGGGGAGCCTGCGCTCCCCCAGACCCCCTGGCTCGCTCCGGGGCAGCCTCAGCCGGCTGCCCCTTCGCTCGCTACGGAGTCCAAATCGCCAGGGGGAACCTGCGCTCCCCCAGACCCCCTGCTCGCTCCGGGGCCGCCTCAGCCGGCGGCCCCTGCGCTCGCGTCGGGGCTTCAATCTTCGCGCTACTCCGCGAGGAGGGAACTTCGTCCGTTCCTCGCTTGAACGACTGAACGACCTGCCTGCCGACCTCCGCCTTTCCCGGTGCGTGCTTCCGACCGGTATTCTGCACAGCCTGCAGGCAAAAGATGCGGAGAGCGAGGGATTCGAACCCCCGGTACCGTTGCCGGTACACCTGATTTCGAGTCAGGCGCCTTCGACCAGCTCGGCCAGCTCTCCGCCGGCGGATGTAACCGATCTCCGGCCGCGTGCCAAGCGGCAACCTACGTGGTCTGCCCGTTTCCGGTCGAGCGCCTGGCGCGGAAGAAGGCGCGCAGGAGTTCGCCGGCCTCCTCGGCCATGACGCCCTTCTCCACCGGGAAGCGGTGGTTCAGGCGCGGATCGGCCGAGAGGTCCATGAGCGACCCGATCGCGCCCGCCTTGGGGTCGCTCGCCCCGTAGACGAGCCGGTCGATCCGGCCGAGGACCATGGCGCCGGCGCACATCGCGCAGGGCTCGAGCGTCACGTAGAGCGTGACGCCGGTGAGCCGCCAGCGCCCGAGGTTGCGGGCCGCCTCCTGGATGGCGAGGAGCTCGGCGTGGGCGGTCGGATCGTGGGCGGCCTCGCGCGCGTTCGCGCCCCGGCCGACGATCCGCCCCTCGAACACCGCGACGGCGCCCACCGGCACCTCGCCGCGCTCCGCCGCGGCGCGGGCGAGCGCGAGCGCCTCCTGCATGGCTTCCTCTGGCGTCACCGGCGGGAGGGTAACCCGCGGCGGCCGGCGGTGCGCGAACTACGGCGTGGGGGGCAGCGGCGCCGGAGCGCAGACGTGATCCGCCCCGCAGGCCTCGCTCGCCGCGCAGTCGGCGTTCGTCGCGCAATGGCCCGTCGCTGTCGCACACGTGTTCGTGGCGTCGCAGACCTGCCACGTCACGTCGCAGTCGGCGTCCGTCCCGCAGCGCCCGGCGGTCAGCAGGCACGTGTACGCGGTCGACGAGACCGGATCCACGTCGCAGCGCTGCCAGGGCTGGCAGTTCGCGTCCGTGCCGCAGCGGCCCGCCGCCAGCAGGCACGTGTACGCGGTCGGCGAGGTGGCGGTGACGTCGCAGCGCTGCCACGTCGCGCAGTCCGTGTCCGCGCCGCAGCGCCCCGGCGCCGACAGGCACGTGTACGCGGTCGGCGAGGTGGCGGCGACGTCGCAGAGCTGCCACGTCGCGCAGTCCGCGGTCGAGCCGCAGCGGCCCGGCGTGAGCCCACAGGTGTTCGTCGGGACGTCGCAGGACTGCCAGGCCTTGCAGTCCACGTCCGCGCCGCAGCGCCCCGGATCGGCGAGGCAGCGGTTCACGCCCGCGGGACAGCGCTGCCAGGCCTCGCAGTCCGCCTCGCCGCTGCAGCGTCCGGGGAGCGGCACGCACGCGTGGTCGGTGCAGCTGTTCCAGGACGTGCACTCGGCGCTCCCGAGGCAGGCGCCGGTCGCAAGAGCGCACCGACCGTCGGAGCAGGAGGCCCAGGCCGCGCAGTCCCGCTCCACCTCGCAGCGCGCGCCCACGTCCCCGACGTCTGCGTCCGAGACGCAGATGCTCGCGGAGCAGTGCTGGCCCGCGAGGCAGTCGCCGTCGCGGCTGCAGCGCCCCCCGGGCTCGAGTTGGCAGGCGGCGAGGAGCAGGACGGGGACGAGCGCGAGGATTCGGCGGTTCATGAGGTCTCCTCGCTAGAACCGGCCCGACACGCCGACGCTCGCGCCGCCGTGCTCGGGGGATAGCGCGGGCGCGAAGGTCCACATCGCGGTGCCCGTCGCCGCCGCGACGCCCCCCACGATGAGCAGCACCCTCGTGGCGGAGGCGAATCGATCGACGCGGTCGTAGCCGGCCCGGTCGGACCAGCCGAGGCTCGCGCTGCGGTACTTCGCATCGAGCGCGTCCGCCTCCTGCTTGCCGAAGTAGGCGGTCACGCCGCTCGCCGCGAGGACGACGGCGCTCGTGGCGACGAGCAACTTGCCTCCGGGCCGCATCCACATGCCGGGCGGCGGGCCCGATTCGGGCTTGAGCTCGAGCGGCGCCGCGGCCATCGCCGGGGTCGGCTTCGCGCCGGCGGCGGCCGGATGGGCGGCGGGCGCGGGCACCCCGGCGAGGACGAGCGCCTCGAGATCGAGGAGCGCCTTCGCGATCGGCTCCGCGTTCGAGATGACCGCGTCGACGCCGACGCGGACCGGGCCGAAGGTCTTGCCCATCCCGTCCACCGCCTGGAGCGAGAAGACGAGCACGCCGCCGGCGTCGCGCGCGCTGCCGGTCACGACGACGCCCTCGCCGGCGAGGCGGCCGAGGCACTCGGGCGAGGGGCGGACGCCGCAGGTGCGGCCGAGCGTGAGCCGCTTGGCCACGACGAAGGCGCGCGCCCGTCCCGGGAGGCGCAGGAACGCCGACTCGAGGAGCGCGCGCGCGTCGGCGGAGCCGTCGACGGGGTAGAGCTGCACGGGCACGCTCTGCGCCGCCGCGGGCGCGCCGCAGACGAGCGCCAGCGCCGCCACGGCCGCGCGAACGCGCACCCGGTCTCGCTCCCGCATCGTGACCCCTCCCGTCCGTCAGCCGCACGGACGCGGGGGACTGTACCAAACGGGCAGCCAGGGGAGCGACTTGGCGGCCGGCGGGTCGCCGCGCCGCGGCGTGGTTCTCCCCCGATGTGCGCGGGGGTGGTCGCCGTTCGCCCGAGCTCAGCCCAGGACCGGCAGCGCCCCCGGCTTCAGCTCGGGGTGGTCCGCGCAGGCCAGGCCGCAGGCGCGGCAGGTCTCCACCGCGCACTTGGGCGTGAGCTTCGAGCCCACGCCGCGGCGCAGCTCGCGGGCGAGGAACGTCTTCGTGAGCCCCTGGTCGAGGAAGTCCCACGGCAGCCGCTCCTCCACGCCCGCCTCGCGGAGCACGAAGAAGTCGGGATCGTGCGGCCACCGGCGGAGCGCCTTGCGGAGGTCGCCGCCGGTCTCGCGGTGGGCGAGCTCGAGGAGGTCCGCGCAGCGCCGGTCGCCGCGCGACATGAGCGTCTGGACGTAGGCCTCGCGCGGGCTGAAGAACTCGACGTCGATCCCCTTCGGACGGAGCGTCTTCTCGAGCAGGCGCCGCTTCTCCTCCAGGCAGCCGCGCTCGTGCATGGGCAGCCACTGGAACGGCGTCCACGGCTTCGGCACGAACGGGTTCACCGAGAGCGAGATGCGCCCCATGCGCCCGCGCTCGCGGGCCCACGGGAGCATCACCTCCTCGCGGATGCGGATCGCGATGCGCGCCATGCCGAGGATGTCGTCGTCCGTCTCGGTGGGCAGCCCGCACATGAAGTACATCTTCACGTGCTGCGTGCCCTTCCCGAGCGCGTGCGCGGCGGCCTGCACGATCTGGTCGTCGGTGAAGTCCTTGTTGATGACCCGCCGCATCCGCTCGGTGCCGGCCTCCGGCGCGATCGTGATCGACCGCTCGCCGCCGGCCGCCATCCGCCCGGACAGCTCCGGGGTGATGGCGTCCACGCGCAGGGACGACGGGCTGAAGGTGCCGCCGAGCTCCCCGATGTAGCAGGTGAGCGGATCGAGCCCGGTGTAGTCGGAGGTGTCCGGCCCGACGAGGCCGAGCCGGAGCCCGCGCTCGACGCCCTTCCTCGCCTCGGCGCGCAAGGTCTCGAGGTCCACCTCGCGGTAGGGGCGCTGGACGAACCCGGCCGCGCAGAAGCGGCAGCCCCACAGGCAGCCGCGCGCGACCTCGGTGAGGAACAGGTCCCCGAACTGCGCGTCGGGCGAGTCGACCACGCGCGAGGTGGGCTTGCCGCGCAGGTCCGGGACGTAGGCGCGGAGGACGCGCTCGGGGGCGCCGCCGAGCGGCGCGAAGCGCGTCACCCAGGCGCCCCGCGGGTCGCGGCTGTCGGAGTACTCCACCTCGTAGAGCGCCGGGACGTACGACCCGGCGAGCCCGGCGAGGCGCCGGAGCAGCGCGTCGCGCGGCAGGGCGTCGGCGACGGCCTCGCGCACGAAGGCGAGGAAGGGCGGGACGAGCTCCTCGCCCTCGCCGACCAGGAAGGCGTCGAAGAACGGCGCGAGCGGCTCGGGGTTGATCTGGACGGCGATGCCGCCGGCCACGACGAGCGGGAAGCCCTCCCCGCGGTCCTCGCTCCGGAGCGGCAGGCCGGCCCGGTCGAGGATCTCGAGGACGTGCCCGTAGTCCTCCTCGAACGAGAGCGAGAACGCGACGACGTCGAAGTCGCGGAGCGGCCGCCCGGACTCCATCGTGCGCGGCTCCTCGCCCGGCTCGTCGGGCAGGAAGGCCCGCTCGCAGAGGGCGCGCGGGTCGTCGTTGAGGAGGCGGTAGACCGCGTGGAGCCCGAGGTTCGCCATCCCGAGCCGGTAGGCGTTCGGGTAGACGAGGGCCACTCCGAGCTTCCCGCCCGGCTCCTTGCGGATCGCTCCGCGCTCGTTCGGCACGTGCACGTGTTCCAAGGCCGTCCTCTGTAAGGAGAGCACGGACTGGACGCACCCTCAAACGGCACCGGGCCGGCCGCGAGCGGGCGAGCGCCGCCCCGGCGCGGGCGGGCCGGCGGCGAGCGCGGGGCTCGCGGGTTCGGCGACGGGGCACTGCCTTCACCCTGCGTCATGGCGCGCGGGTGCCCCGGCGGCCGCTTGCCGGGCCGGGCGGCGCGGGGTACAGAGATCCGGTCCTCATCGCCCGCGGGAGCTCTCGATGCGCGCTCGACTGGTCACCCTCCTCGCGGCGCTCGCGGTCTCCGCCGCGATCGCCGCCTGCGCCGCCCCCGCCCCGGGCCGTCCGGGCGCGGCGCCGGCCCCCGGCACGCCCGCCGCGTCGTCGTCCGCGCCGGCCACCGCCGACGATCCGAAGGCGGTCCTGCCCGGCGTCGACCTCGAGGGCCTCTCGCCCGAGCAGCAGCGCGCGGTGGCCGAGTTCGCTCTCGACGAGTTCTGCTACTGCGGCTGCCCGCACACCGTCTCGAGCTGCCTGCACGAGCACAAGAGCTGCGCCCACGCGCCCCGGATGGCGGGCCAGGCCGTCCGGCTCGCGCGCGGCGGCGCGACCAAGGCGGACATCCTCCGCCAGGTGACCGCGTACTACGCGGCGTTCGACCGGCGCGCGCAGCTCACCGTCGCGGACTTCGGCCCGCCGCTCGGCGACGCGGCCGCGCCCATCACCCTCGTCGAGTTCTCCGACTTCACCTGCCCGTATTGCCGCGCGTTCCGCCCGCAGCTAGAGGCGTTCGTCGAGAAGCACGCCGGACGCGTGAAGCTCTACTACAAGCCGTTCCCCATCGAGAGCCACCCGAACTCCGGCGAGGCGGCCCAGGCGGGCGAGTGGGCCCGCGGGAAGGGCTTCTTCTGGCAGATGCACGACCGGCTCTTCGAGGGGCAGCACGCGCTCGGGGTCGACGATCTCGCCGCTCACGCCGCCGCGCTCGGGGGCGACGCGGACGACCTCCGGGCCGCGCTCGCCGACGGCCGCTTCCGCGCGCGGATCGAGGCGTCGCAGGCCGAGGCCCGCAACGCCGGCCTGAAGGGCACCCCTACCCTCTTCATGAACGGGCGGCTCCTCACGGATCTCTCGGAGGATGGGCTCGAGCAGGCCCTCCGCGACGAGGAGGAGTGGTTGCAGCACCGCGGCTGGGCGCACGACTAGCGGAGCCCCGATGCCCCTCGTCTTCGACCTCGACGCGCACGGCCGGCTCGTCGCGCACTCCGACGACACCCGCCGCGCCCTGGCCGACCGCGCCGGCCGGTTCCTGCTCCTCCCCGCCGCGCCGGATCTCCTGGTCGCCCGCCGCACGCCCGCCGCGGGCGGCGCGGCCGTGCAGCCGCGCTGCGTCCTCGCGGGCGACCTGTCCGGCTTCCCCATCGGCGACTTCGTCGCCTTCATCCACCAGTCGCGCCTCTCGGGCGTCCTCACCGTCGCCTCGAGCGGCGCGGAGCGCTCGGTCGCGTTCAAGGACGGCGAGGTGCGCGGGGCGCAGTCCACCGCGCCGGGCGAGCGGATCGGCGAGGTGGCGGTCCGGCTCGGGTACGCGAGCGAGGCCCAGATCGCGAAGGCGGGCGCCGGCGGCCGCCCGCTCGGGAAGGCCCTCGTCGAGCTCGGGTTCGTGTCGGCGAGCGACCTGTGGAAGTGCTTCCACGAGCAGGTCACCGAGGTCTTCCACGCCATCCTGCTCACCCCGTCCGGCACGTTCCACCTCGTCGACGAGGACGACCCGGAGCGCCCGGGCGCGGCGCTGTCCGTGAACACGCAGTCGCTCCTCATGGACGGGATCCGGCGCATCGACGAGATGAGCCTCTTCCGGGCGCGCATCCCGGGGCCCCTGGCGTTCCTCCGGCGCCGCGAGCCGCGCCGGCCGATCACGCTGAAGACGCTCGAGCAGACGCTCCTCGGGCTCGTGGACGGGCGGCGCACGGTGGGGGAGATCGCGACCGCGGCGCACGCGAGCGAGTTTGACGCGACGAAGATCCTCTACCACCTCGCCGAGGCCGGATACGTCGAGGCGGTCGCCGAGCCGGCGGCGACGGTCGCTCCGGCGGCGCGCCTGGAGGCGCTCGCGCAGGGGATGAACGAGCTCCTCCGCGCGACGGTGGCGGCGGTGCCCGCCGCGGGCCGCGCCGCGTTCCTCGAGTCGGTGCGGGGGTACCTCGCCGACACCGCGGGGCCGTTCGCGCCGCTCTGGGCGCGGCTCGAGCCCTCGGCGGACGGCACGCTCGACGGGGCGGCGCTGTTCGGCAACCTGGGGGCGCTCCCCGCCGGCGTCGTCGCCGGGCTCGCGCCGGGCGGCGAGCGCACGACGCTCCTCCTCCACGCCCTCCGCGAGCTGCTCTTCTTCTACCTGTACCTCGCGGGCGAGCGGATCGACCGCGCGACCGACGACGCGCTCGGCGAGACCGTGAAGCGCAAGCTCTGGCAGCTCGAGGAGCTCGCGTGACCGAGACGCCGCTCGTCACCGCTGAGCTGCCCGGCTCCGGCGGCGCGCTCCGCCGCGCGCCCGAGGACTTTCGCGTGGACGAGGTCCCCGCGTACCTTCCGTCCGGCGCCGGGCCGCACCTCTACGTCCGGATCGAGAAGCGCGGCCGCACCACGCGCGACGCGCTCCGCACGCTGGCGCGCGCGCTCGGCGTCCCGGAGCGGGACGCCGGCTACGCGGGGCTCAAGGACAAGGACGCGATCACGACGCAGTGGCTCTCGTTCCCCGTGCCTCGCGATCCGGATCCCCGTACGCTCGAGTCGGACGGGCTGCGCGTGCTCGAGGTGTCCCGCCACGCGAACAAGCTCAGGACCGGGCACGTCCGCGCGAACCGCTTCCAGCTCGCCGTCCGCGGCGGCGACCTCGACCGCGCTCGAGGAGCGGCGACCGCGCTCGCGGCGCGCGGGCTCCCGAACTTCTTCGGCCCGCAGCGGTTCGGGACGGAGGGGCGGAACGCGGCGGTGGGCCGCGCGATCCTCCTCGGCGACGGCTCGCCCGAGGCGCGCCGCGCCGCGCGCGACCGCTTCCTGCGCCGGCTCTCGATCTCGGCGTACCAGGCGCTGCTCTTCAACCGCTGGCTCGCGGAGCGCATGGCGGACGGGCTCTTCGCCACCGCCATAGCGGGCGACGTCCTGAAGAAGCTCGACACCGGCGGCCTCTTCACCTGCGCCGACCCCGCCGTGGATGGCCCGCGCGTCGAGCGCTTCGAGGTGTCGCCCGCCGGGCCGATGTTCGGCCACAAGCTGCGGGCCGCCGAGGGCGAGGCGCTCCGCCGCGAGGAGCGGCTCCTCGCCGCGGAGGGCATCGCGCTCGCGGACTTCGCGCGCGGCGGGGGCGAGGCGGAGGGGACACGCCGGGCGGCGCGACTCCGCGTCGAGGTCGCGCTCGCGCCGCTCGACGACGGCTACCTCGCGACCTTCGAGCTGCCGAAGGGCTCGTATGCGACGGTGGTCATGCGCGAGCTCATGAAGGCCTCCGCGGAGCTGCCGGAGGCGGACGAGGACTGACGCCGCGCGAGCCCGCGCGAGCGCCGCCGCCCGCGCAGGCCCTCCGGCGTCCGCTACTCCACCGCGACGATCCGGAACTCCGTCCGCCGGTTGCGGGCGCGGCCGGTCACGGTCTTGTTCGAGGCGATCGGCTTTGTCGGACCGTAGCCGACGGCCTCGAGGCGCTCGGGCGAGATGCCCTTCGAGATGAGGTAGTCGAGCACCGCCTCGGAGCGGCGCTGGCTGAGCTTCATGTTCGCGGCCTCGGTCCCGACCGCGTCGGTGTGTCCCTCGATCGAGATGCGCATGTTCGAGAAGTCGCGGAGCACCTGGACGACCTGGTTCAGCAGCGGGAACGAGTCGGGCAGCACGCGGAACTTCGCGGTCGCGAAGTGCACCTGCTGCTTGATGTCGATCTTCTCGCGCTTCACCTCGACGAGCGTGTACTTCTTCGGGCAGCCGTCGGGCGGCGGCCCGAACTGCGACGGGCACTTGTCGAGCCGGTCCGCGATCGTGTCGCCGTCGGTGTCGACGTCGGGGCAGCCGCCGTTCTCCTTCGTGCCGGCCTGCTGCGGGCACTTGTCCTCGGCGTCGGCCAGGCCGTCCGAGTCGGAGTCGGGGCAGCCGGCGAGCACCTTCAGCCCCGCGACGTCGGGGCAGGCGTCGGCCAGATCCGAGACGCCGTCGCCGTCCCGGTCCTTCACCGGGCAGCCGCGCGTCTCCATCGGGCCGGCCTCGAGCGGGCACGCGTCCGCCTTGTCGACGATGCCGTCACCGTCGTTGTCGGGGTCCGGGCAGCCGTCCTCGTCCTGGAAGCCGTCGCGGTCCTCCGGGTCGAGCGGGCAGCGATCGATGTCGTCGGGCAGGCCGTCGGAGTCCGAGTCCTTCGCCACCGGGGGGCAGCCGCCCGTCTCCGCCGGACCGGGGATCTCCGG
The DNA here is from genome assembly GCF_022690685.1 of Anaeromyxobacter terrae. GTDB lineage: Bacteria > Myxococcota > Myxococcia > Myxococcales > Anaeromyxobacteraceae > Anaeromyxobacter > Anaeromyxobacter terrae. The sequence continues at coordinate 71,924 of NZ_JALCYY010000022.1, forward strand.
GCAGCGGTCGTCGACGTCGGGCACTCCGTCCTTGTCGGTGTCGGTCTTCTCGATCCGGACGACCGGCTTCTCCTCGCGCTTCGCGATGGTGACCTGCGTCGGGCCGCAGCCGCGCGACAGCTCGAGCGCGCGCTTGACGCTCGCCTCGGAGGCGTCGAGGTGCTCGCGGGCGCGGGCGCCGTGGCCGGTCGCGGTCTCCTTCTCGGCGAACTCCACGTTCGCCTCGGCGAGCGCGAGATCCCGCGGAGCGCAGCGCATCGCGCCCGAGGCGCGTGCCTTCGCGATGTCGGCGCGGGCGACCTCCGCGTCCGCGCGCAGCTTGCCGCCCGCCGCGCACCCGGTCGCGAGCCCCAGGAGGAGCGCCAGCGTCGCCCGGCGGCTCACAGCGAGGCCTCCGGCTTGTCCGTCGCCGAAGCCGCCTTCGCGCGCGCCTCGCGCGCGAGGTCGCGCGCCCGCTCCGCGTAGTTCGCCGACGCCTCGTACTCGGCGCGCCCGGCCGCCTCGCGCGCCTTGTGGAGGTAGGCCTCGGCGCCCGAGTACTCGTACGTCGCGGTCTTCGCGGCACCCGCAGCGCGGGCGGCCTCGAAGGCGACGTCGGCATCGATGAGGGAGGCGGTCGACTGCACCGGACCGCAGGCGCAGAGGCCTGCGAACGCCAGGACGGCGGGGAGGAGCCGCACGGGTGGAACCCCTTTCGCGAAGGCCGAGCGACGCTACCCGCGGGGGGCAGGCGAGTCAAGGAAGGGTCCCCCGGACCGATGCCCCCCAGACACACAGGCGAGCCCCGCCGGAAGGCGAGGCCCTAGCTTGCGGGGGGGAAGGAGAGAACCATGGGAATTCTGGCTTGGATCGTGTTCGGGTTCATCATCGGCCTGCTCGCGCGCGCCGTCGTCCCGGGCAAGCAGGGGATGGGGCTCGTGATGACGACGCTGCTCGGCATCGCCGGCTCGCTCATCGGCGGCATCGTCGCGTCGGCGCTCTCGGGGGGCAACACCACCGGGTTCCAGCCGAGCGGCTTCATCGGAAGCCTCATCGGCGCCGTCGTTCTGCTGCTCATCGCCGGGTTCGCGACGCGGCCGCGCCGGCGCGTGGCGTAGCGGCGCTCGTGCGCGGCGCGTCCCCGCGGCGAGGGGGGCGCGCCGCGGAAGGTTTCACTTCGGGTCGGGTGAGCTGCAGTCGAGACCGACGGGGAGCATGCAGTACCAGGGGGTCCCGGTCAGCGACACCGAGCCCCCGAAGGCTTTGAAGTCCGTCGATGGCGCGGGGAAGATCTGGCCCGAGCTCCACGCGATCCTGCTCGCGTCGGCGAGCGCGTCGATCACGACGAGTCCGCGGTACGAGACGGTCGATTCCGAGGAGCTCGGATCGTAGCATCCGAATACCGTGGTGTCGGTGCTGGTCGTCCCGCAGGCCGTGGCGCCGAGCGGCCAGGGGCGGCCGCTCGAGAGCATCACGAGCACCTGATCGCCGCGGTTCGCGTACACCCGGTTCCGTCGGAAGCGGAACGTGGCCTCCGTGACCTCGGGCGGGGGACCGATGAGGACGATCCCGCCGCACTTCCGGGAGGTGTTCGTCGAGTTCTGGTACGTCGGCGGCCCCCACACAGTAGGTGATGCGCCGAGTCCATTGCCGAAGATTGTCGAGTCAACGATGAACAGGCGCGTCGTGTTCGTCGCCGCGATCCCCGTGTCGCCGTTGCGCAGCACCTTCACCGCGTTGAGCTCGAGGGCGACGCCGTTGGTGGACGACCCGGCCTCGATGCCCATCCCAGCGTTGTCCTCGATGGTCACGCGGTCGAGCTTCAGGACACCCTGCTTCAGGTGAGCGCCCTGGCCGCTCTGCCGGAGCGCCCCGCGCAGGAAGGCGCTCACGACAGCAGGGTCGCTCGGGTCGACGCGGAGCGCGTCCGATTCCATCCCCGCGATCACCACGTCGGCGGCGGTCACACCGCAGGTGTCCTTCACGCTCAACCCATGGCCGAGCTTCTTCTGGCCGTCGGCCGCCGACCTCCCCTGCATCGCGACCGACTCCAGGACCGCGGACGCGCTCGATCCGTCGCAGGCGAGCTCGAGCGCGTCGCCCGTCGAATCGCCCACGACGTTCTCGATCGCGAAGGCGGCGAGCGTCGCGCCCGCGTGGAGCCGCACCGCGGCGGTGGCCGTCGCGTCGTCGAGCTGGATCGCGTAGCTCGCTCCCGAGCTGGAGGCGTCCGAGGTGAGGATCACGCCGGAAGGGACGTCGAGCGGGAGCGTCTCGCCGGTGGAGCTGCCGAACGCGACCGTCTGCCCCGACGTCCCGCCCTGGGCAATCACTGTGCCTCCGGACTGCGCAGCGACGACGATGGCCTCCGTGAGCGAGCGGAAGCGGCACCGAGGCGGCTGCGACGCGCCGGTCGGCGTGGGGCCGCCCGCCGGGACGGAGCCGGGCGCGGCGACCGCATAGGTCGTCCCGTCGCTCGCGGGACACTCGCAGCTCGGGGCACCGCTCTTCTCGCACACGAGCCCGCTCTCGCAAGGGATCACCGTCTTCCACTCGCCGCACACCGGGTCCGCGGTGGCGCTGCACTCCTGGATCTTGGCGCTCGTGCTCGTGCCCGTGCTGTCCGTGTCCTTGCAGCGGCGGTCCTCCGGCGTGCAGAGCGCGCAGGTCGGCGCGGCCGCGCGCGCGCTGCACCTCCCGTCGAGGCCGCAGCCCTGGCCCGCGGGGCAGTCCTCGCTGGCGAGGCCCAGCCCGCGGCACGGTGCGCCCTCGACGTCGACCTGGCAGGCCGCGAGCGCGACGAGGACGATCGGCAGGAGGCGGCGCATCAGAACTTCTTCTCCACGAAGAACAGGGTGGCGCTCGCGGCGGCGGCGGTGCCGGCGACGACGAACATCGCGTTCGCGCGGTGCGCGCGCGAGGTCGCGTCGGCTGCGTGGCCGCTCGAGACGGTCCCGCTCGGCTGGCTCATGCCGTCGATGGCGGACTCCGCCTGGCGCGCGGACCAGCCGAAGTAGCCGCCCGTCGCGGCGGCGGCGACCGCCGTGCCCACCGCGATCCAGGTGTAGATCCGGCGCTTCTCCCGCCTCGGCGCCGCCTCGGCGGCGGTCCCGGAGACGAGAGGCGAGGACCGCGGCGCGGCAGCGGCGTCCTTCGGCCGCGCCGCCAGATCCGGCGCGGGCGTCGCGGTGAGCGCCTGCGCCGCTCCGGCAGGCGGCGCCTCGGTCGCGGCGGACGGCTGCGCGGGCCGGAGCTGCAGCTCGAGCACCTGCGCCGCCCGGGAGCTCATGGCGATCTCCTGCTCGACCCGCTCGTGCCCGGCGAGCGCGAGCGCCACGTCGTAGCTGCCCGGCGGCAGCACGATGTGGAAGGGGGTCACGCCGCGGAGGCGGCCGTCGATGCGGACGTCGGCGCCGGGGGGATCGGAGTAGACGAGGAGCGGCTGCGCGCCCGTCGCGGCGAGCCGCTCCTCGAGCTTCTTCACCGCCGCGCGCACGACGGCGCGATCGTTCGCCTCGGGCGCCTCGCGCAGGTAGTCGTGGTAGCTGCGGATCGCCGCCGGCCACTCGCCGAGCTTCTCGTGGCACTGCGCGACGTTGTAGTGGATCGCGCCGGCGGGCTTCAGCCGGTACGCCTCCTCGAACTCGGCGATCGCCTCCCGGTACTGGCGGGCGCGGTACAGCTCGGCGCCCTTGCGGAAGCGCGCCTTCGCATCGGCGACCTCGTCCGCGCGCGAGGACAGCGGCGGGGCGAGCACCGCGAGGAGGAGCAGGATGGGGAGGAGGCGGCGGGTCATTGGAAGGGGTCCGGCTTCAGGTCCTTGCCCTCGCCGGCGTAGGGGTCCTTCACGCCGTCGGGCACCGGGCGCGCGCGCGCTCGGATGCGGGCGGGGGCCGGTGCGGGGTCGGCGCCGCTCCCGGGCGGGAGCTCGGCCGGGCGGAAGGCGAGTGATGCGGGGACGCGATCGCGGTCGGGGGCGGAGTCAGAGAGCGTCGCGGTCGGGGTCGCGGCCGGGGTCGCGGTCGCGGCCGGGGTCGCGGTCGGGGTCGCGGTCGGGGTCGCGGTCGGGGTCGGGGTCGGGGTCGCGGTCGGGGTCGGGGTCGCGGCCGGGGTCGCGGTCGCGGTCGGGGTCGCGGTCGGGGCGGAGGTCGCGTACTCGAGCCTTCGCCTCCCCTCCCCCCGCAGCCACCACCCTCCCGCCAGCGCGGCGCCCAGCACCGCGACGGCGCCCACCGTCGCGAGCGTCCTCTTGCGGCGGGGACGCGGCGAGGGTGAGCCGACCTCCGCCTCGGTGAGCGCGAGGGTCTCGCCGTGCGAGCGGCTCGCGCGCGGAGACCGGCGCTGCGCCCGGACCGGCTCGGGCCGATCGAGCGCGTCGGAGCGCGCCGTGTCGAGGGCGTGCCGGATGCCGCTCGCCCTCGCGATCGCCCCGCGCAGCCGGGCGATCTCCGCGGCGAACGCGGCCATCGACGCGTGCCGATCGTCCGGCCGCTTCGCGAGCGCGCGCAGGATGAGCGCGTCGACCTCCGGCGGCACGGCCGAGTTCCGCCGGCTCGGCGGATCCGGCGGCTGCGTCTGCGCCGCGACGAGCGTCGCGATCTCGGTGGGCGCCTCGATGGGGAGCGCCCCGGTGATCATCTCGAACGCGAGCACGCCCACCGCGTAGACGTCGGCGCGGTGATCCACCACCCCGCCCGTCGCCTGCTCCGGCGCCATGTACTCGGGCGTGCCGATGATCGCGCCGGCGCGCGTCAGCCGCTCGCACCCGGGCGCCGCCGGCACGTGCGAGATGCCGAAGTCGAGCACCTTCACCTGCTCGTCGCCGCCCGTGCGGCGCACCACGAACACGTTCTCCGGCTTCACGTCGCGGTGGACCACCCCCCGCGCGTGCGCCGCGCCGAGCGCGCGGCAGATCTGCTCGAGGAGCGCGAGCGCGCGCGCGACGGAGAGCGGCCCGTCCTCGCGGAGGATCGCGCCGAGGCTGCGGCCGTCGAGCGCCTCCATCACGTAGTAGAGCGCGCCCTCGTCCTCGCCGCCGAAGTCGACCACGTCGACGACGTTCTCCTGGCCGATGCGGCTCGCGGCGATGGCCTCGTTGCGGAAGCGCTCGACGAGCTCGGGGTCGCCGGCGAGATCGGCGCGCAGCACCTTCAGCGCGAAGCGGCGCTGAAGCACCGCGTGCTCGCACAGATAGACCGTCCCCATGCCCCCCTCGCCGAGGCGGGATAGCACGCGATATCGTTTTCCGAGGACGCGCCCGAGCATCCGTTCCGGCGCCGCTCCGGACGGGTCGCGCTCCCGGGGTCCGTCTAGTGGGCGCGAGGCGGCCATGACGCGTTCACGGCTAGGGTATCATGGAAGCGACGGGCCGGAAGTTCGGCGCCCTGGGGAGCGGCCTTGTCCGAGATCGTCGTGATGAACGGGGTGTGCGCGGGGACGGTCTTCCTGCTCCCCGACATCCCGACCGTCCTCGGCCGCTCGCCCGAGTCGCACCTCCAGATCGGCGACCCCTGGATCTCGAGCATGCACGCCATGTTCGAGCGCCGCGGCGACGAGGTCTGGGTGATCGACCTCGAGAGCCGCAACGGCACCTTCGTCGGCGAGGAGCGCGTCGGCGAGGCGCGGCTCGAGGACGGGGCGATGGTTCGCTTCGGGCGCACCGAGATCCGCTTCACCGCCCGCTCGAGCTGGACCCCGCCGCCGCGCACGCCGCGCGAGGAGCGCATCCGCCCCGACGCGCAGCGCGACACCATCCGCTCCGACGGGACGACCTCGGCGCGAGCGCCTGGGGCGCACGCGCCCGTGGCCCGCGAGCCGGAGGCGGACCCCTACGCGCTCGCGCTCCGGCCGGTCGTCGTGCTCCGGATGTCGCTCCACGCCGTGCGCCTCGCCTCCTCGCCGGACGCCGCGGCGCGGGTCCGGGCGGCCGTCGACGCCGCGGCGCGAGCGGCCCTGGACGAGGGGGCGATGGTCGGGCGGCTCGCGTCCGTCGGCGTGCTCGCGCTCTTCGGCGTGACCGGACCGGGCCCGGACGACGCCGCTCGCGCCGTTCACGCGGCGCGTACCGCGCGCGGCGCGGTCCGACGGCTCGGCGGCGTCGACCTCCGCGCCGCCGTGGACGCGGGACCGCTGCTCGCCGGCAACGCCATGGGGCCGACCGGCGCGGACGTCACCGCGCTCGGCGCCGCGGCGGACCGCTGCGAGCGGCTCGCAGCGCTCGCCCTCCCCGGCGAGATCCTGCTCGGCCCGGGCGCCGCAGGGGCCGCCGGTGAAGGCGTGACGCAGCGCGAGCTCGACGGTGCCCCCGTCGAGGTCCTCCAGGACGGATAGCCGGGCGCCCGGCCGGCGCTTCCTCGCCTCCCGCCGCCGTCCCCCGGAATCACGGGCAGCATCGCCGCGCGCGCCCCCGCGCCTGCGGCGCGATCACGCTTAGCCTGCCGTTCTTGCACCCTGTGCCGTTTCGGCAGTAGAACCTCCCTGCCATGGCAGAGCTCGCTCGTTTCGGCGCCGGGAGCGCCTGTCTCGTCGTCGCGCCCCAGGGGGCGCCGGGCCTCGTCGAGGCGCTCGCGCGAGCGGGCTTCACGGCGGTCGCGGCCACGGGCGAGCGCGACGCGCTCGACGCGCTCGAGCAGACGCCGTTCGCGGCGGTGTACGTGTCGCAGTCCCTGGGTCCCCCGGCCGTCGCGCGCGTCGTCACGGCCGGCGGGCAGCGCCTCGGCGAGGCGCCGATCATCGTGCTCGGGAGCTCCGGGACGGTCCAGGAGGCGGTCGACGCCATGCAGCTCGGGGCCACCGACTACGTCGCCCCGCCGTGCGACCCGGACGCCGTGCTCCGACGCCTCGCCCGCGCGCTCGAGCGCTCCGCGCCGGTCCGGCGCGCGCCCTTCCCCGCGGGCCTCCTCGGCGTCGTGGGCACCTCCGAGGCGATGCGGAGGCTCCACGACTCGATCGACAAGATCTCCCGCTACAAGAGCAACGTCCTCCTCCTCGGCGAGAGCGGCACGGGCAAGGAGATCATCGCGCGGGCGCTGCACGAGCGCGGCCCGCGCCGCCAGCACCTCTTCGTGCCCGTGAACTGCGCGACGCTCGGGCGCGACATCCTCGAGAACGAGCTCTTCGGCCACGAGCGGGGCGCGTTCACGGGCGCCAACGAGCGCAAGAAGGGGCTCTTCGAGCTCGCCGACGGCGGCACCTTCTTCCTCGACGAGATCGCCGAGATGGATCTCTCGACGCAGGCGAAGCTGCTCCGCGTCCTCGAGCGGAGCGAGTTCAGGCGCGTCGGCGGCACCGCCAAGGTGAAGGTGGACCTGTCCATCATCGCCGCGACGAACCGCGACCTCGAGGAGGCGATCGCCGCCGGCCGGTTCCGCGAGGACCTCTACTACCGGCTCAAGGTCGTCACGCTCGTCGTCCCGCCGCTGCGGGACCGGCGCGAGGACATCCCCGCGCTCGTGGACGCGTTCATCGCCGACTTCAACCGCCGGACGGGCGGCCGCATCGCCGGCGTCGAGCCCGCCGCGCTCGAGTGGCTCGTCGGGTGCGACTGGCCGGGCAACGTCCGCGAGCTTCGGAACGCGGTGGAGGGCGCGTGCGTGCTCGCGCCGGGCGAGGTGGTGAAGCTCGCGGACCTCGAGGAGCGCGTCGAGCGCCGCGGCCGCCGCCCCGCGCCCCGGGCTCCCGCGCGCGCTCCGGCCGAGCCTTCCGCAGCCCTTCCCGCCGCGTCGCCCGGCGGCGCGCCGGTCGCGCTCGCCGGCAGCATCGAGATCCCGATCGGCTGCTCGCTCGCCGAGGCCGAGCGCCGCATCGTCCTCGCGAACCTCCGCCACTACCGGACGCGGGCCCGCGCGGCCAGGGCGCTCGGCGTGGGGCTGCGCACGCTGTACACGAAGCTCGCCGCGTGGTCGCGCGACGGCGAGGATGCCGAAACGGCATGATCCGGCCAGGCCCGATCCGGCCGTCTCCTCGAAGCTGAGCGGAAGCCCGCGGAAATCGGGGCTGGCGCGCTTCCTGCTCTCCTCCGGGGCGTGACGTCGAGACCGCCGCCCTCCGTGCTCGTGCTGGCCCGCCCCGGGCCCGAGAGCGACGATCTGTTCGCCGACCTCTCGCAGCGAGAGGACGTCTGCCTGCTGCGCGTCGCGACCGCGGCGGCGGCGAACGTGGCCATCGGCGAGATCGCGGTCGCGCTCGTCATCTCCTGCCCACAGATCCCACCCTCGGCGATCGACTCGGTCCTCGCCCAGCTCGACGAGCTCCGGCCCGGGACGCCGGTGCTCGCCATCCGCACGCGCCAGGCGCAGGAGCCGGCCGCGTGGGCCGAGAGGGGCGTGGCGGTGCTGCGCCTGCCGCTGCTCGCCGGCGTCCTCTCGCGGGCGGTGGACGTCGTCCTCGGCATGACGGGCAAGCTCTAGGAAGGAACGGCAACAGACGATGCAGCTCACGACGCGCGACGCATCCCGCCTCCTCGGCGTCCCGGACTCGACGCTCCACCGCTGGCTCAAGAGCGGCGAGCTCCCTTCCACCCGGGTGAACGATCAGTACCGGCTCAACCGGATCGACCTCCTGGAGTTCGCCGCCGCGCGGAACCTGCCCATCTCCGCCGAGCTGCTCGCGGAGCTCGAGACGGAGGCGCCGGAGCTGCCGAGCCTCGCCGACGCGCTCCGGGCCGGCGGGGTCCACCGCGGCCTCTCCGGCACTGACAAGCCGGCCATCCTGCGCGCGGTCGTCGAGCGGCTGCCGCTCCCGCGCCCTGCCGATCGCGAGCTCCTCCACCGCGTCCTCCTCGCCCGCGAGGCGCTCGGCTCGACCGGGCTCGGCAACGGGATCGCCATCCCCCACGCCCGCAACCCCATCGTCCTCCGGATCGCGCGCCCGGAGGTGGCGGTCTGCTACCTCGATACGCCCGTCGAGTTCGGGGCCATCGACGGGAAGCCCGTGCACACGCTCGTCACGCTCGTGAGCCCGTCCACCCGGGTGCACCTGCACCTGCTCGCGGTCGTCGCCGCCGCGCTCCACGACCCCGCCGTCCTCGCGAGGCTCGAGGCGCGCGCCGGCGCCGAGGAGCTCATCCCCGAGATCGCCCGCGTCGAGGCGGCCATCGCCGCCCGGCGCGCCGGGAGCGCCCGGTGAGCCTCTACCTCGCAGCGCTCGTCCTCCTCGGCGCCGGCGGCCTCGCCGCGCTCGCCGCGTCCGCCCGCCCGTCCGCCGCGCTCGCGATCGGCAGCGCGAGCGCCGCCGTCGGCTCCGCGCTGGGGCTCATCGCCGCGTTCCCCGCCCTCCGCGCCCCCCCCGCCGCGTGGGAGCTCGCCTGGGCGGTGCCGAACGGCGCGCTCGCGCTCGGGCTCGACCCGCTCTCCGCCGTGTTCGCCGTCGCGGTGTTCGCGCTCGGGCTCGCCGCCGCCGTGTTCGGGGCGGGCTACATGCGGGCCCACCTCGCCCGCCGCTCGCTCGGCGCGTTCCTCTTCTTCTTCAACGTCCTGCTCGCCTCGATGGCGCTGCTCGTCGCCGCGCGCCAGGCGCTCCTCTTCATCGTCGCCTGGGAGACGATGACCGTCTCCTCGGCCCTCCTCGTCGGGCTCGAGCACGAGGATGGGGCGGTGCGGATGGCGACGCGGACGTACCTCGTGGCCTCCCACCTCGGGACCGCGTTCATCTTCGCGGTGTTCCTCACGCTCGGTCACGCGGCCGGGTCGCTCCGCTTCGAGGCGTTCGGCGCGCTCGGCGCGGGCGCCGGCTCCGCGCTCCCGGCGACGCTCCTCTTCGCCTTCGCCCTCGTGGGCTTCGGCACGAAGGCCGGCCTCGTCCCGCTCCACGTGTGGCTGCCCGAGGCCCATCCGGCGGCCCCGAGCCACGTGTCGGCGCTCATGTCCGGCGTCCTCGTCAAGATGGGCATCTACGGGATCCTGCGGGTGCTCTCGTTCCTGCCGCCCGCGCCGCTGGGCCACGGCCTCGCCCTCGCCGGCGTCGGGCTCCTCGGCGCGGTCGCGGCGCTGCTCCTCGCGCTCGGACAGCGCGACCTGAAGCGCATCCTCGCCTACTCCACGGTCGAGAACGTCGGGCTCGTCGCGTTCGGCCTCGGGATCGGCCTCGTCGGCGCGGCGGCCCGGGCCCCCGCGGTGGCCGCGCTGGGCGTCGCGGGCGCGCTCCTCCACCTCTGGAACCACGCCCTCATGAAGGGGCTCGCCTTCATGGGCGCCGGCGCCGTGGTGCACGGCACGGGCACCCGCGACGTGGAGCGCATGGGCGGGCTCCTCCGGCGCCTCCCGGTGAGCGCGGGGCTCCTCGTGTTCGCGGCCGCCGCGCTCGCGGCGCTCCCGCCGCTCAACGGCTTCGTCTCCGAGTGGCTGCTCTACCTCGGGCTCCTCCAGGGCGGGCGGGGCGCGAGCGCCGGGGTCGCCCTGCTCGCCTACCTGTCGCTCGCCGTCCTCGCGCTCGTCGGCGCGCTGGCCGCCGTCGTGTTCACGCGGCTCGTCGGCGCGGCGCTCCTCGGCAGCCCGCGCAGCCCCGAGGCGGCGTCCGCCCACGAGGGCGGCCCGCTGCTCCTCGCGCCGCTCGCCGCCCTCGCCGCGGCGAACGCGGCCGTCGCGCTCTTCCCCGGGCAGGCGATCGCGCTCCTCACCCCGGCGGCCGCGCTCGTGCTGCGCGTCCCCGAGGCGCAGCTCGCGGCGACGCTCGCCCCCGCCGTCTCGGCCCTCACCGTGCCGCTCCGTGTCGGGCTCGCGGTCCTCGTCGTCGCCGGCGTCGCCCTCGCCCTCGCCTCGCGGCGGATGCTCTCCCGCCGCGACGTGCGCGCAGCCGCGACGTGGGGCTGCGGCTTCTCGGCCGAGAGCCCGCGCGTGCAGTACACCGCCGCGTCGCTCTCCGAGCTCGCGCTCGCGGCGATGGCGCCGCGCGCCCTCCAGCCCGTCGCGACCCCGCAGCGGCCCGAGGGGATCTTCCCCCGCCGCGTCCGCTTCGCGCTCGAGGCCGACGACCCCGCCCGCGCCCGCGTGTTCGAGCCTGCGTTCCGCGCGGTGGGCGAGTGGTTCGGCCGGCTGCGACGCTTCCAGCAGTCGCGGCTCAACCTGCAGCTCCTCTACACCGTCCTCACCGTCCTCGCCCTCTCGGCGCTCCTCCTGTTCCACCAGCGGGGCTCATGACGATCGTCCCCGTCCTCGGCGCCATCGCCCTCCCCGCCGCGAGCGGGCTCGCCGCGGCCGCGCTGCGCAGGCGGCCCGCCGCGGGCCAGGCCGTCGCGTGCGCGGCGCTGTGCGCCGGGGC
>NZ_JALCYY010000023.1:0-60216 GCF_022690685.1 Anaeromyxobacter terrae
GGGCCGGGCTCCTGCGCGTCTCGCGGCGGCTCGCGGCGCTCGACGCCCTCGCGCCGGACGTGCCCCTCCGCGACCTCCTCGCCCGCCTCCCCGAGCGGACGCCGGCGCGCGGCGCGCGGCGGCTGCGCGCCGGGCTCGTCACCGGCTGCGTGCAGCGGGTCTTCTTCCCCGGCGTGAACGCGGCCACGGTCCGCGTGCTGGCCGCCGAGGGGGTGGACGTCGTCGCGCCGCGCCACCAGGGCTGCTGCGGCGCGCTCTCGCTGCACGCCGGGCGCGAGGACGAGGCGCGGCGGCTGGCGCGCCGGCTCATCGAGCGGTTCGAGCGCGAGGCGATCGACGTCGTCGTCGTGAACGCCGCCGGCTGCGGCTCGCACCTGAAGGACGTCGGGGCGCTGTTCGAGAACGACCCGTTCGGCCCGCGCGCCCGCGCGTTCGCCGCGCGCGTGAAGGACGTGACCGAGCTCCTCGCGGCGCTGCCGCCGCGGGCCCGCCGCGCCGCGCTCCGCGCGCGCGTCGCCTACCACTCGCCCTGCCACCTCGGGCACGCCCAGCGCGTGAACGAGCCGCCGCGGGCGCTGCTCCGGACCATCCCCGAGCTCGAGCTCGTCGAGGTCCCCGACGGCGAGCAGTGCTGCGGCTCGGCGGGCGTCTACAACCTCGTGGAGCCGGAGGCCGCCGACGAGATCGGCCGGCGCAAGGCGGAGGCGGTGCTCTCCACCCGCGCGACGCTCCTCGCGAGCGCGAACCCCGGCTGCTCGCTCCACATCCGCCGCATGCTGGCGGAGCGCGGCGCCGCTCTCCCGGCGGCTCATCCCATCGAGCTCCTCGACCGGGCCATCCGGGCCGCCGAGGACGCCGACGCCGGACGGGCGGGCGCCCCGCCGCTCCCTCGCGGCTTGTAGCGGCGCCCGGCACGCCTCAGCGTTCGAGGCGTGGCGGAGCTCTCGAGCAAGGTCCAGAACGCGCTCGACGAGGCGCGGATCCTGGTCCTCGGGATCCAGGTGCTCGTGGGGTTCGACTTCCGGGCGTTCTTCGAGCCCGGCTTCGAGGCGCTGCCGGGCTGGGCGAGGGCCCTGAAGCTCGCGACGCTCGTCACGCTGCTCGCGGCGCTCGCGCTCGTGGTCCTGCCTTCGCCGTGGCACCGGCTCGTGGAGGGCGGCGAGGACACCGAGGGGATCCATCGGGTGACCCTCCGGGCGGTCTCGATGGCGCTCCTGCCGTTCGCGCTCGGGCTCGCCGGCGACGTCGCGATCGGGATCCAGCCGGTCGCGGGCGCTCGCGGCGCCGCGCTCGCGGGCGTTGCCGTCGCGCTCGCCGCGATGGGCGCGTGGTACGTCGCGACCGGCATCGCGCGCGGGAGACGTCCGGCGCGGGGGGAGGGCAGGGACGTGAGCGACACGAGCGTCGAGAAGAAGATCCGGCACGTGCTCACGGAGGCGCGCATGGTGCTCCCCGGCGCGCAGGCGCTGCTCGGGTTCCAGCTCGCGGTGATGATGACGCAGGCGTTCCGGGAGCTGCCGCGCGGGGCGCAGTGGGCGCACGTCGGCGCGGTGGGGCTCGGCGTCCTCACCGTCGTCCTGCTCGTCGCGCCCGCCGCCTGGCACCGCATCGTCGAGCGGGGGGAGGAGACGGAGGCGTTCCATCGGGTGGCGACGCGCTTCGTCCTCGCGGCGATCCTCCCACTCGCGGCGGGGCTCGCGACCGATCTCGGCGTCGTGACCTACCGGCTCCTCCCCGGAGCTCCGCGCCTCGCCGTCGCCGTCGCGGGCGCAGCGTTCGCGCTCCTGGCCGCCACCTGGTTCGGGCTGCCGCTCGCGGCGCGCGCGCTGCGCCGCGGCCGGCCGCGTGAGGTCGCGGAGGCGTAGGGCGCGGTCTCGGATCGGTCCCGGCCCTCTCAGCGCCGCCCGGCCTCGAGCTCGCGGATGGCGCGGCGCGCGAGGTCCCCCGCGCCGCAGCGCTGGCCGAGCTCGCGCATGACGCGGGCGAGCGCGCCGTCGGGCTCGGGGAGGGGCGGCTCCGCGGCGGCGAGCGCGCGCAGGGTCTCGAGCCCGGCGGGCGCGCCCGAGTCGCCGAGGGCGCGCGCCGCGAGCCGGCGCCGATCGCAGCGCTCCGAGCGCGCCTCGCGCTCCAGGGCGGCGAGCGCCGCAGGGCTACCGGCGGCGAGGGCGCGCGACCAGGCGATGAAGGCATCCGGCAGCCGCTCCGGCGCGTCGCGCTCCGCGCGCGCGGCCTCGAGGAGCCCGCCGAGATAGAGGACCTCCGGATCTCCGGGGCCGCGCCGCGCGACGAGCGCGGTGATCCGGTCCTCGGCGTCCGCCATGCGCCCGGCCGCGATGAGCCGGTGGGGCGACGGCCGCAGCGCCGCCCAGGAGAGCGCGATCGCCGCGGCGAGCGCGATCGCCGCCGCCGCCTTGAGCGGCCCGCTGCGCCGCGCGGAGGCGAGCGCGGTCCGGACCCAGGGCGGCGGCGCGAGCTCGGACGGGACGGGCGAGGCCGCGGGGGGCGCCAGGGGCGGGGCCGCGAGGGCCCGGCCCTCGAGGATCTCGATCAGCTCGGCCGCGCTCTGGGCGCGGAGATCGCGGTCCTTCTCCGTCGCGCGAGCGATGAATCGCAGGAGCGCCGGGTGTCCGACGAGCGACGGGAGCTCGCGCGAGGGCGAGGGGATCGGCTCGTAGGCGTGGGCGCGCAGGAGCGTCAGCGGATCGTGCGTCGGGAAGGGGTGCCGGCCCGTCGCGAGCAGCCAGGCGATGACCCCCGCGCTGTAGAGGTCCGCGCGGTGATCCACCTCGCCCCCGACGGCCTGCTCCGGCGAGAGGAACTGCGGCGTGCCGACGACGAAGCCCGCCTCGGCAGGGTCCGCCGACGGGGCGGGCTCCGCCAGCTTGGCGATCCCGAAGTCCAGGATCTTGAGCCGCTCCTCGCCGTCCGGCAGCGGGACGAGCCACAGGTTGTCCGGCTTCAGGTCGCGGTGGACGATGCCGGCGCGGTGCGCCGCGTCGAGCCCGGCGAGGAGCTGGCGGAGGAGCTCCGTCACGCGGGCGGGCGGAAGACGCTCCTCCCGCCGCAGCCGCTCGCGCAGCGACTCGCCGGTGAGGAGCTCCATCACGAGGTAGAGCCCGCCGCCGGGCGCGTCACCGAAGTCGAGCACGTCCACGACGTGCGGCGAGGACAGGCGCACCGCGATCTGGGCCTCGCGCCGGAAGCGCTCGACGTCGCGGGGGCTGTGTGCGACCTCCGGCCTCAGGATCTTCACCGCGACGGCGCGCCCGATGCGGACGTTCTCCGCGCGCCAGACGCTCGAGGTCCCACCCTCGTCGAGGAGCGCCTGCAGGAGGTAGCGCCCGTCGAGCAGCAGGCCGGGGCGGATCGACTCCTCCTCGAGCGGCCCGACCCGCGCTGCGGCCGCGTCGCGCGCCTCGGCGGCGAGCTCGAGCGTCTCCCGTGGTGTCACCGGTGCCCTCCGCAGGCGGTCGTCGCGCCGCGGCGATGGAACGCACGGTAGCCGGTCCTTCCGGCGACGAGAAGCCGCAGGAAGACGGGACGCGGGGTGGGGCGCAGCTCTCGGGCGCGGCCCCGTGTTCGGACTGCAAGGTGCACAGGACCCCGCCCGGGACCGGTTTCCGGGAAGGGTGCGCGCGGCCGTCGCCTTTTAGGATAGCTCGTCGGAGGTGGTGGTGATCCCCGCGGAGCTCGTCAGCTTTCTCGAGTCCGGTCTCTCGATGCTCGTCGCCACGCGCGACGCACGGCTCTCGCCGGACGCGACGCGCGCCGTGGGAGCGCGCGTGGAGAAGGGGGGTGCCGAGCTCACCGTGTTCCTGCCCTCGGCGACCTGCGCGGAGGCGCTCGCGAACCTGAGCGACAACGGGCGGATCGCGGTCTGCTTCTCGCGCGCCGCCGACCATCGCTCGGTCCAGGTGAAGGGGCACGCGCTCGAGGTGCGCGAGGCGGCGGCGCACGAGCGCGGACGCGTGGAGGGGTACCTCGGCGCGCTCGCCGAGGCGTGGGGATTCGTCGGGCTCCCCGCGAGCGCCACGCTCCGGCTCGCGCACTGGCCGTGCCACGCCGTGCGCTTCCGCGTCGAGAGCCTGTTCGTGCAGACGCCCGGGCCCGACGCAGGGGCCCCGCTGGGCGAGGTCGCTGGGCGCGCGCCATGATCCGGCTCGAGGAGCTCGGCCCGTGCCTCCAGGGCATCGTGCCGGCGCAGATCGCGACCTGCGGCCGGGACGGCGAGCCGAACGTCACGTACCTGTCGCAGGTCCACTACGTCGATCCTGGGCGGGTGGCGCTCTCCTGCCAGTTCTTCAACAAGACCCGGCGCAACGTCGAGGAGAACCCGCTCGCCTCCGTGCTGCTCTACCACCCCCTCACCTTCGAGGCGTACCGGCTGCGCCTGCGCTTCGAGCACGCGGAGACCGAGGGGCCGCTGTTCGACGCGATGGCCCTGCGGATCCAGGCGATCGCCTCGCACACGGGGATGACGGGCGTGTTCGCGCTGCGCTCGGCCGACGTCTACGAGGTGCTCTCGGTGGAGCGGGTGGAGGGGTTCCTCCTGCCGCGCGATCCGGCCCTCGAGGAGGCCGCGCCGTCGCTGCCAGCGGGGCCGCTCACGGAGCTGCGCGGGCTGCAGGTCGTCTCCGACCGCATCGCCCGCGCGCCGGACCTCGCGGCGCTGCTCGCCGGCGCGCTCGAGGCGCTCGACACGATGTTCGGGTTCTCGCACGCGATGGTGCTCGTCCCCGCAGGTGGGGAGGAGCTCGTCGCGATCGCGAGCCATGGCTACGGCGAGGCCGGCCTCGGCGCGCGGGCGCGGCTCGGGGCGGGGATCATCGGCTGCGTGGCGCAGCGGCGCCGGATGCTCCGCGTCGCGGGCGTCGGGGCGGAGCTGCGCTACGGGCGCGCGATCCGCGAGCGCGTGGCGGCCTCCGGCGGCGGCGCGCTCCCCCCGGAGCTCCCGCTCCCCGGCCTCGCCGACGCGCAGGCGCAGCTGGCGCTCCCGCTGCTCGCGGGGGACCGGCTCGTGGGCGTGCTCGCCTTCGAGAGCCGCGACCCGCTCTGCTTCGACGACTGGGACGAGGCCTTCCTCGGGATCGTGGGGAACCAGATCGCGGCGGGGATGGATCGCGTGCAGGCGGTCGCCGCAGACGCCGACGGCGGCGCGCCCCCGCCCCGGGCGCCCCCGGCCGAGGGGCGCAGGCGCGTCTTCTGCTACTACTGCAACGACGACTGCGTCTTCGTCGACGGAGAGTACCTGGTCCGCAACGTGCCCGGCCGGATCCTCTGGAAGCTGCTCGGGCAGCACCGGCGAGAGGGGCGCACCGAGTTCACGAACCGCGAGCTCCGGCTCGACCCCGGCCTCGGCCTGCCGCCCGTGAAGGACAACCTGGAGAGCCGGCTCATCCTGCTGCGCCGGCGCCTCCAGGAGAGGTGTCCCGACGTGCGGCTCGTGCCGGTGCGGCGTGGCCGGTTCACGCTCCAGCTCGACTGCGCCGTGTCGCTCGTCGAGAAGGAGTGCGGGTGACCGACCGGCGCGCGGAGCGGCCGAGCGCATCGCGCGATCACCTCGCGGGCTTGGCGTCCGCGAGGGCGGGCGGGCGCGGCTCCGGCACCCGGTTCTTGATGGCCGGGATCGAGCGCAGGTAGGCGAACACCGCGCGCAGGTCCGCGTCGGTCATGGCGCCGACGTTCTGCACCGGCATCGGCGGGAGGATCGGCCGCCCGCGGCCCATGTGGCGACCCGAGCGCATCGCGTCGACGAAGTCCTTCTCCGTCCACTTGCCCATGCCGGTCTCCGCGTCCGGGGTCAGGTTGGCGGCGAAGCTCACCCCCCACGGCCCGGCCCAGGCCGTCATCGTGCCGGCTCCCGTGACCATCCACGGGCCCTCCGCCGACGCCGGGGCGGGCGGCATCGTCAGCTGTTCCGGATGCCCGGAGAGCAGTCGCGTCATGTCCGGCTCGGGGGGACCGTTCTTCCCGGGCTTCCAGGGCGTATGGCAGTCGTTGCAGCCGGCCACGGTGACGAGGTACTTGCCGCGCGCGACGTCGCCTCCCGCGTCCGCGCTCACGCGGGCGAGCGTGAGCGCGGCGATCAAGACTGCGGCGCCGCCGAGGGTGACGGGGATGATGCGCTTCTTCATCGGGCTTCCTCCTGAGGTGGGGGGTTGCGAGAGGGGACCGCGTCGGGTGGGAGCTCACGGATGAACGTGGAGACGAGCGCGACGGCCGCCTCGTCGACGGCGTGGGTCCCGAGCGGCGGCATCTGGACGAGCGGATCGCGCGAGGCCATGCGCGCGAGGAGGACGCTCTGCGCGGGCTGGCCGGGGAGGATCCGGACGGGGGCCTCCCCGGCGCCCGCGTGACGGAAGCGGCTCGGCACGCCGACCGTCGTCGCGAGGGGCACGTCCGGCGCACCGCCCGGACCGACGCGCTGAACGAGCGAGAGCCCCAGGGTCGCGAGCGGCCCGCGCGCGTCGTGGCAGGTGCCGCAGTTCGCGTGCAGATAGCCGAGCGCGGCGCGGGCGCGCGGCGTCGGCGCGGCGATCCGCGGCGGCCGGTGGAGGAGCGCCTCGGGCAGGCTGCGGACGAGCCCGCGCGCGACGAGCGCGGGCAGGTCGACGTCGTTCGCCCCCGGCCGCTCCGCGTGCGCAGCGAGCGGATCGCGGTCCGGAGAGAGCTGCAGCGCCGAGAACCCGAGCACCGGCGAGGGACCGCCCTCGTGGCAGGCGCGGCAGTCGTAGACGGACGGGATGTCGTGGGGGATCCCCGGGCGGCTCTCGGCCGCGGCGCGGATTCCACGTTCGGGGGCGAGCACCGCGCCGGAGCCGTCGGCCGTCCAGGCGTAGGCCGCGAAGATCCACGAGCCGTCGGCCGCCCGCTCCATGTAGCGGGTCTCGACGCGCCGGCCGAAGCTGAACTCCTTCCAGATCCGGGTGCCGATCGGGAAGACCCAGGCGTCGGGGTCCGAGGCGTCGATCGCGGATCCGGGCGGCAGGCGGATCCAGCGTCGCTTCGACGCGCCGTCCGACCAGAGCGGGTACTGGGGCGTGTAGGGGAGCACGTCGGGGGCGACCCGACTTGCCGCGGCGTCGGCGTAGAGGCCGGTGTCGGCGAGGCGGGCGGGCGCCCTCGCGGCGGACCTCTCCACCGCCGCCGCCGGCTCGGGCGCCGCGCCGGCGGCGCTCTCGGCGCCGCCGCGGAGGAGGAGCGCGGCGGCGAGAACCGCGCCCGCGGGGGCCAGCGCGGAGAAGCGCCGCCTCGCGCCGCGTCGAAGCCCCTCCCGACCCGTCCCCCGCATCGCGCCTCCGCGCCGGCGGTCCGCCGCGCCGTGCGTGCGCAATGTGCCTGCGGAGCGGGTGAGCCCGCTTCCTAAATGATCCCTCCGCGCTTCCTAAGAAGTGCCTAACCGCGGCGCGTCAGGGTTAGAACGTAGCCCGTGAACACCTTCAGCTCCATCGGGGCCCACCCCGCGCTCCTCCCCGCCCTCGACCGCCGCGGCTACGCCGAGCCGACGCCGGTCCAGGTCGCCGTCCTCGACGCCGCGCACCGCGGCCGCGACCTGCTCGTCTCGTCGCGCACCGGCTCGGGCAAGACGATCGCCTTCGGCCTCGCCGTCGCCGAGACGCTCCTCGACGGCGCGCAGACGTTCGGCGAGGCGGGGGCGCCGGGAGCGCTCGTCGTCACGCCGACGCGCGAGCTCGCGATCCAGGTGCAGCGCGAGCTCGCCTGGCTCTACGCGGACGCCGGCGGACGCGTGGCGTCGTGCGTCGGCGGCATGGACGCGCGGCGCGAGGCGCGGGTGCTCGCCGACGGGGTGCACCTCGTCGTCGGCACGCCGGGACGGCTCGTCGATCACCTCGAGCGCGGCGCGCTCGATCTCTCGGCCGTGCGCGCCCTCGTCCTCGACGAGGCGGACGAGATGCTCGACATGGGCTTTCGCGAGGAGCTCGAGAAGCTCCTGGGCGCGGCCCCCCCGGACCGGCGCACCGTGCTCTTCTCGGCCACGCTGCCGCGCCCCATCGTCGAGCTCGCGAAGCGCTACACACGCGAACCCGCGCGGGTGGCCGCGACGCCCGCGGGCGAGGCGCACGCCGACATCACCTACCGCGCGCACCTCGTCGCGGCGCGCGAGCGCGAGCACGCGATCGTGAACGTCCTGCGCGAGGCCGATCCGCCGAGCGCGCTCGTCTTCCGCGCCACGCGCGAGGCCGTGCAGCACACCGCCGCGGGCCTGGGAGAGCGGGGGTTCGAGGTGGTGGCCATCTCCGGCGAGCTCACGCAGGCGGAGCGGACCCGTGCCCTGAAGTCGCTCCGCGACGGCCGCGCGCGCGTCCTCGTCGCGACCGACGTCGCCGCCCGCGGGCTCGACCTGCCGGGCATCGCCCTCGTGCTGCACGCGGACCTGCCGCGCGACGCCGAGGCGCTCCAGCACCGCAGCGGCCGGACCGGGCGCGCAGGGCGGAAGGGCGTGGCGGTGCTGCTCGCCGCGCCGCCGGAGCGCTACCGGCTCGAGCGGATGCTGCGCGAGGCGGGGGTCGCCGCGCAGTGGACGGCGGTGCCGACCGCGGAGGCGATCCGCGCGGGCGACGCCGAGCGGCTCGGGGCGGACGTCGTCGCGCTCGCCGCGGACGCGCCGGAGGAGGATCTCGCCGCGGCGCACCGGCTCGTCGAGACGCGCTCCGCGCTCGAGCTCGCGGTCGCGCTCGTGCGGCGGGACCGGGCGCGCCAGCCCGCGCCGGAGGAGCTGCCCGAGACGGCTCGCGCCGCTCGCGAGGCGCCCGCCGGCGCCGGCGAGAGGCGCGCTCCGCGGGCCGGGCCTCCCAAGGACGCGGTCTGGTTCCGGCTCTCCCTCGGCCGCTCGCGCCAGGCGGACCCGCGCTGGATCCTCCCGCTCCTCTGCCGGCGCGGCGGCGTGACCCGCGACGACATCGGCAAGATCGTCATCCAGGCCGGGGAGACGCGCTTCGAGGTCGCCGCCGCGGTCGCCGAGCGGTTCCTCCGCGCCGCGCAGCGCCCCGATGCGCGCATGCCCGACGCCCGGATCGAGCCGCTCGGCCCGCACGCGCGCGCCGGGGAGCCGAGGCACGCGGCGCGGCCGCACGGTGCCGAGGGGCCGCGCCGCTACGAACGCGCGCGAGGGGAGGGCGCGCCGCCGCGGCGGATCGCGCCGGCCACGAAGCGGCGGGGGCCGCGGTAGCCGCGCGGGTACGCGTGCGCGAGCCTCCGCCTCCGCGCTAGAACCGCGCGCGTGAGCCTCCGCATCGCCGTCATCGGCCACGTCGAGCACGTCACGATCGGCCGCGTCCCCGCCGTGCCCGCGCCGGGCGCGATCGTCCACCTCGAGGGCCCGCGCTCGTTCCCGGGGGGCGGGGGTGGGGTCGCGTTCTGGCAGCTCGTCCGCAGCCCCGCGGAGCTGCACCTGTTCACGGCGATCGGCGACGACGCCGCGGGCGACGCCGTCGCGGCCGAGCTCGCGACGAGCGGCGCTCACCTCCACGCGGCCCGCCGGGCCGAGCCCCACACGCGCGCGATCGCGATGGTCGACCCGGCCGGCGAGCGCACGATCGTCGTCGTGGGCGAGCCGCTGCATCCCCGGGCCGAGGACCCCCTGCCGTGGGGCGCCCTGGCGGGATTCGACGCCGCTTACTTCACCGCGCAGGATCCCGCCGTGCTCCGGGCCGCGCGCGCGGCCCGGGTGCTCGTGGTGGCCGCCCGGCGCCAGCCGTCGCTCGCGGCGTCGGGCGTGCGGGCGGACGTGGTGGTCGGCAGCGCGCGCGATCCGCGCGAGGCGAGCCGGCGCGCCGACTACGCGGTGCCGCCCGCCGCGCTCGTGCTCACCGACGGTGCGCGGGGTGGCCGCATCGAGACGGAGGAGGGGCTCGCGGTCTTCGAGGCGCCGCCCTCGCCACCGGCAGGTGGGGGCGCCTACGGCGCGGGGGACAGCTTCGCAGCGGCGCTCACGTTCTTCCTCGCCGCGGGCGTGCCGCTCGCGGAGGCCTGCGCTCGCGCCGGGCACCACGGCGCGGCGGTGCTGGGCGGGCTCGATCCACGCGCGGGGCAGCTCCGGCTCGAGCTGCCGCCGCGCTGAGCGGAGGCGGCCGTTCGCGGCGAGGTCGAGGTCGGGGGTCCGCGTCGCCCTCTGAACTCGGCCGCTCGTCCCGACAGGCTCTCGGGACGAGCGGCCCCCTCTCCAGCGTCAGTACCGGACCTGCAGCTGCGGCAGCAGGATCGCGTCCTGCGCGTCGACCTTCAGGATCGACCGGGAGAGGTCGAGGTGCACGACCGCGTGGCCGCGCAGCGCGAGCCACTCCGCCGGCGCGTCGAACTCGATCGGGAGGCCGCAGACGTCGAGCGCCCCCGCCTCGGCGCCCTCCTCCCACGCCCCCACGTCGTCGAGGACGATGCGGACGTGCGCCACGGTGCCCGGCGGCGGCAGCGCGAACGTGCCGAGGTCCCAGGCCTGATCGGCGCGGGTCAGGTCCATCGTGGTGACGCGGCTCAGGTCGATGGCGAGCGGCGCGCCGTCCACCTCGATGGAGACCTCGGCGAGGTCGAGGACGACCGCGTCGAAGCCGGGGTTGGCGACGCCGAGGAGTCGCAGGCTCGCGAGCTGCGGCTCGGTGGACGCCGTCGGATCGGTGGTGCTGTTCGAGACGTCGGGCGGGGGCGTCGTCGGGCTCTCGATCGCCGGCTGCCCGGGCGCTCCGGGAGGGGCGGCATTGCTCTTCGGGCCGGTGCCGCCGCAGGCGATCGCGGCGAGGGAGAGGAGGAGGAGGCCACTCTCGAGGGTTCGGGTCATGGTCGGTTCCTCCTTCACGGGCTGCAGCTCTCGCCGGTCGGCGAGGTGGGATCGACGGCGATCTGTCGGGCATCGACGGGTTGCGCCGGGCCCACCACGAACCCGTCGGGGAACGGCAGCGCGTCGCCCTGCTCGTTGAAGGCCGTCAGGTCGTCGACGAGCCCCTTGATGTCGCCGCACGCCGTTCCGCCGAGGGCCGAGACGGCCTCGGCCACGAGCGGCGTCGTCGTCCCGAACGCGCGCGTGTTGCAGATCGCGGTCGCGGTCTGGTGGGCGAGCAGGACGCGGAAGCGCCCGAGCGCGTCGCGCGGATCGCCTGACGGGTAGCGCGCCGGGCTCGACCAGAGCAGGCCGAGCAGATCCTCGAGGGAGTCGAGGGTCACGAACCCGAGGTCGATGGGGCCGCCGGCGATGCAGGCCGTCGCCGCGTCGACGTGCGTCTTCCAGAACCCGAGCGTCCGGGTGGCGCCGCTCGGCGGGGGCGGGGGCGGGATCGCGGGGGGCTTGCACACCACCCGCGCGGTGCACTGCGCCTCGCCCTGGTCCCACCCGGCCGCGAAGCGGTTGTCGAGCCGCGCGCAGCCGCCCGCGGTCGAGCACGACATGCCGGCCTCTCCGGCGAGCGCGACGCACTCCTCGTACGAGGCGATCGTGAGCCCGTACTCGAAGGTGCGCGATCCGCCGACCGGGAGCGCGAGGTCGAGCTCCAGGCGCGGCGGGTCCATGAACCGATCGCTCACCCACTCGACGATGGAGACGTCGGTGGGGTGCACGTTCCGGACGGTCGCCTGGAACGTGAGGGTTGCGGGATAGGAGTCGACCTCGGCGACGGCCGCTCCGTTGACGGTCTTCTCGCACACGAGCTCGTGTGCGCGGGCCAGCGGGGCCGCGAGCATGATCGCGGCGACGCCGGCCCACCTGCAGGCTTGTCTCACGTGGGATTCTCCCTCGCTCCCGGAGAGCGGGAGCTGGCGGGGGCCCGTTCATGCGTCGTGCCGGTGGGCGCAGGTAGGCTCGAACGCACATTCACGCACCGGACGGCCGGACGAGAGGAAGTCCGGTGCCCACCGCGTGGCAACGGACGGGAACCGCTGGGCACGCTCGTTCCCTCGAGCCGCGAGCGGTCGCAGAACGGAGTGCGCGAGCGCGAGCGGCCGAGCGCCCGCTGGCCGCCCGATCAGCGGCCCGCGAGGCGTGCGATGCCCCGCTCGAGGGCGGCCACGAGGTAAGGCCGGAGCTCCTCGGGGGCGATGATCCGATCGAGCGAGCCGACGCGGAGCGCACGCTCGACGGTGTGGGTCGCGTCGAACTCCTCGGCGACCTCGCCGACCTTCTCGGCGCGGACCGCGCCCGTCACCTCCGCGAGCCGGAGCCGCGCCGCCCCGCCTGCGGCCGCCGCCTTCTCCGCCTCGGCGACGCGCGGGTCCTTGCGCGTGCGGGACTCGACCTCGCGCGCGAACACGACGGCCGCGGCGGGAGCGCCGCCGATCACGGACGCCCGCGCGCCCGCCACCGCGACGACCTCCAGGTCCTCGCGGAGCGCCTTCGAGAAGACCACGAACGCGCCGCCGTGGTAGCGCGACACGACGCAGAAGACGATCGGGCCCTGGAAGTTCACCACCGCGCGGCCGATCTCGGCGCCGTACTCGAGCTGGAGCCGGCGCATCGACTCGGGGGAGCCGTCGAAGCCCGAGAGGTTCGCGAGCACGACGACGGGTCGGTTGCCGCTCGCCCCGTTGAGCGCCCGCGCGATCTTCTTCGAGGACTGCGGGAAGAGCGTCCCGGCCGACCAGAGCTCCGGGCCGTCGGCGGGGACGAACTCGAGCCGCGGCAGCGGGCGGGACTCGATGCCGAGGAGGCAGACCGGGAAGCCGCCGAGGTGCGCGTCCCACACGACCGCGGTGTCGCCTCCGCGCAGGTCGCGCCAGCGCTCGAGCGGCGCGTGATCCTGGTCCACGCACGCAGCCATCACGCGCCGGATGTCGAACGGCTTCTTGCGGTCCGGGTTCTTCTCCAGGCTGAAGACGTCGCCCACCGTCTCGAACCCGGCGCCGCCCTCGGGTCCGTGCGGGTAGGCGCGGACGTCGCGATCGACGGGGTCGGTGGTCGCGGCGCGGCGCGGGGCGCGCTCGCCCGGGACGACGTAGGTGTGGGCGTAGTGCCGCATGAGGATCGCGACGGCGTCCCCGACGCTCCCGGCCCGGTACTGCGCCTCGCCGTTCGGCCCCATGATCCGTTCGTAGCCGCCGATGCCCATGTTGTCCTCGGCGGACACGCTGCCGGAGTACTCGAGCGCCTCCTTCCCGGTGAGGACCATGGCGGAGCCGGGCGTCATCACCAGGATGCCCCGGGTGTGCATGAGCATCGTCGCCTCGGCGTTCCAGTACGGCTGGGCGCCGACGTTGATGCCCGCCACCACCACGTTGATCTCGCCGCCGCGCTGGGTGAACTCGACGATCCGGCGCAGCACGCGCGAGATCCAGTCCATGTTCTCCGTGCCGCTCTCCATCGAGATCTTCGCGCCCGCCGAGATCGCGAACCACTCGAGCGGCACCTGCAGCCGCTCGGCGAGCGCGATGGCCGCCTCGATGCGCGCGCACTCGGGCTCGGCGAGCGAGCCCATCGCCCTGCTCGGGTCGCCGAGCAGGACCACGCGGAGCATGCCCTCCGGGTGCCGGTCCGTGAAGCTGCGCACCGTCCCGACCACCACGTTCGACGGGTTCGCGCCGGGAGGGCGCGCGACGGGGACAAGCGCGCCGGCGGCGTCGAGGTCGTGCTCGACGAACTCGCCGGGAGGGATCGCGGCCTGGGCGCCGCGGGGCGGCGCGAGCAGCCTCACGATCTCGAACGGGTGGGTGAGCCCGCGCCGGCGGAGCTGCACGACGCGCTGCTCGTACTCCGTCATCGGCTGCAGCGGCCGGTCGGTGGGCTCGTCCCAGCGGATCGAGACGCCGCCCCGGTCGTCCGCGAAGAAGCGGAGCAGCGTCCGCTTCATCGCGCCCGTCGCCGGGTCGGGGAGCCGCGCGTCGATGAGCGCCACCTCGAGCCCGAGCCCCGCCGCGGCGGGCGCCATGCGCGCGGCGAGGCCGCGGATCTCGTCCCGCGTGAGGGGCAGGGGCGGGCCGACCGTGAGGAGCACGCGGTTCCACTCGAGCCGCTGCCCCGGCGCGCGGCGCGCCTGGAAGCGCCGCATGCCGGCGAGCGCCTCGTGGAGCATCCGCTCGACGTACGGCATCTGCACCACGCGCCCGGCGCCGTCGCGCACCGGCGCGATGGCCCGCACCTCCGCGACCGCGAAGAGCCGCTCGTCCCTGGGGTTGTCGCGGGAGACGCCGCGGTAGAGGTACACGTCCTCCACCGAGGGGAGGCGCTCGAGCTCGAAGCGCGCGAGCCGCCCGAGCTGCATCCGCTTGAAGAGCATCGGGTGGACGCCGCGGTGGCGGCGATCCTCGGTCCACTCCGACGGTCCCCCACGGAACGTGAAGTGCTCCTGGCTCGCCTGCCGCCCGAGGCCGCGCCCGGGGATGGCGAGGAGGAACGAGGCGCGGCGCATCGGGCGCGTGAAGGCGGCCTCCGCGAGCGCGGCGCGGAGCCGCTCCGCGAGCACGTCGGGCGCCTCGACCGGCGCGTCGTGCCACACGTACAGCTCGACCGCGACCGCGCGGTCCGCAGGGACCTCCGCCGCGAGCCGGGCGAGCCGCCGGACGGCCTGGTCGACCTCGCCGGGCTGCGCGAACGCGGCGATCACCCGGAACGCCTGCCCCTCGAGCGTGTAGTCCGACCACGCGCACGCGAGCCCCTCGACGGCGCCGACCTCGACCGGGCCGAGCGCGCGGTCGCGGTAGTAGCGCCGGAGCAGCGTCTCGACGAGCCGCGCGCGGAGCGGCGGCGCCGCCTCCGCCATCCGCGAGACGACGAGCGTCGCGATGGACTGCGGGCACTGCACGATGCGCTCGACGAGCGCCTCGCGCTCCGCCCCCGTCTCCGACGCGAGCCGCGCGAGGTCCGCCTCCGCCTGGGCGGTCATCTCCGCGCGCGCCCGATCGAGGCCGGGCTGGTCGTGCCTGCGGTAGCGGACCTCGCGCGCGAGATCGGCGAGCGCGGGGAAGCGCTCCTGCCCGATCGCCGCGAGCCGATCGAGCTGCTCGCGCGGCGCGACCGCGGCGGCGGCCTCCGGCGCGGCGAGCCAGCGCTCCAGGATGGCCAGCACCGGCGCGAGCTGCGCCTCGGCGCGCTCGTAGGCCTTCTGCATGCGGAGCAGCGCCACCTCGAGCGCGCGGCCGGGGACGTCGAGCGACAGGCCGTAGTGCCCGAGCGCGCGGCGGAGCGCGGCCACGAACGTCGCGCCGAGCCCCTCGCCCCGGGCCTCGGGCTCGTGGAGGTAACGCCAGAGCGCCTCGAGCGGCGCCGTCGCGGAGGGATCGGCGCCGGGGCGCGCGCGGCTGTAGAGCGACTGCACGTCCGCGAAGGCGGCGATCGCGGCCGACTCGGCCCGGAGCGTGGTGGCGGCGCCGTGCGGCGCCGCGAGGGAGAGCTCGCGCCAGCCGGCGGCGAGCCTGCGGGCCTCCGCATCGCTCACGTCGAACCCGAGGACGAGCCGCTGCAGCTCGGAGAGCGCGGCGAGGTAACGATCGGCGGCATCGCCCGACTCGGCCGGCGCGGGCGCCCCCAGGGTGAGGGGAGCGGCGGCCGGCTCGAGGGGGGCCTCGCCCTCGGGATCGATCCGGACGAGCGGGGCGCCGGGGTCGACCTGGGCGTTCGCGACGGCGAGCACCTCGCGGACCGTCCCCGCGTACGGCGCGGGCACGGCCATCTCGACCTTCATCGACTCGATGCGCGCCACGGGCTCGCCTGCGGCGACGCGCTGCCCGGGTGCGACGGGGATCGCCACCACCACGGCGGGCATGGGCGACGCGACGACGCCGGCAGGATCGCGCCGGACCACGTGCGGCACCCCGTCCACCTGCACGAGCTGGCGCAGCCCGTCGACCGCCACGAGCAGCCGCGCGCGGCCGCCGCTCCAGGCGAGCCGGCGCTCGTGAGCGCCGAGCCGCTCGACATCGACCTCGAGCGGCGCGCCGCCCGCGGGGGCGACACGGTAGGCGCCGGGGCCGATCTGCCGGACGTCGAGCCGATGGCGGCGACCCGCGTGGCGCAGCTCCACGCTGCGGCCCGAGGACGGGCCCACACGCGGGCGACCGCGGCGCGCCTCGGCGACGAAGCGCGCGCGCTCGAGATCGAGCTCGGCGTCGTACGCCTCGATCGCGGCGGCGACCACGGCGACCTCGGGGCGCTGGGGAAGGGCGGGCTCGCCGGACGCGGCGAGCGCGTCGAGGAGCCCGGCGCCGGCGCGGCCGGTGCGGACCTCCGGGCGCGCGCAGAGCGCCCGGAGCCAGGCGGTCGACGGGGCGGCGCCACGGAGGAGGACGTCGCTCTCCGCGAGCGCCTGCTCGAGCCGGTCCAGCGCCTCCGCGCGATCGTCACCGCGGGCGATCACCGTCGCGATCACCGCCCCGGCGGGCGCCTCGTCGCCCTCGTCGAGCGCGGGCTCCGCGCGCACCCCCGGCCCCGACGCGAGCCGCAGCACCTCGACCCGCCCGGCGGGCGCGCCGGCCGCGACGATCCGGGCGGCGAGCGCGTGGCCGTGGCGCGCCCCGGCCGGCGCATCGTCGAGCTCCGCGCCCGCCGCGAGGCGCAGCGCGAGCCGGACGAGATCGATCCCCGAGGCCTCCTCGACGGCGGGCGCCGAGTCGGCGCGCGCGTCGATCCCGGAGAACGCCATGCGGCCGGCGGCGTCCGCTGCGAGCTCCACCGCGCATACTCCCACCCAGCCCGCCTCGACGGCGGCGCGCTCCGCCAGGGCGAGCGCGCGCTCCGCGACGTCGGCCGCGAGGCCGGCGGGAGGCGACTCCACGAGCGACGCCGTGCCGCCGGTGCGGAGCGACGCGTCGCCGATCCCGAGCGCCCGCGTCCCACCGGCGCGGTCGCGCGCGACGATCACCTCGAGCCGCCGCGCGAGCCCGACCGCCTGCCCGGGGAGGACCCCGAGCCGCGCCGCGAGCGCTCCGAGCGCGCCCGGCGCAGCGAGCCAGCGCAGCGCGTCGGGCGGCGGGCCGACGTACGCCACGCCCGCGCGCGCGCACGCCTCGGCGAACGTGGCGCGCTCCGCGATCGACGCGGGGCCGAGCCAGGCCGCGTCGGCGCGGGCCTGCCGGAGCACCTCCTCGAGGTCGGCGTCCACCTCGCGGGCCTCGTCCGCCTCGCGCACCGCCGGCGAGCGGCGGTGCTCCCGGGCGTACAGCAGCACCGCCGCGTCGGCGGCGCCCTCGCGCCCGAGGTCCCGCACCGCGCGCACGACACGGCGCGCCGCCTCGCTCCCGTCCAGCACCGCGACACGACCCAGCCCGCTCCGTACGTCCACCTCGGCCTCCTCGCGCGCCCGGCGCCGCCCGCCTGCCGGGCAGGCGGCGGCGGCGGCGCCGCGCACCGAGTTCTAGCCGGGAACGGCGGCGGGGTACACGCGAACGCGGGGGTGCGGCGCCGACGCTACCTTCCCGTGCGAGCCTGCGCCTTCGCCCGCGGCGGCACGGTCCAGAAGTAAACGGTCTTCCCGTCGACCTGGCGGACCTGGGCCGGCTTCCACTCGCCCATGTCGAACGCGTGCGACACGATCCGCGTGCCGGGCCGGAGAGCGAGGAGCTTCGGCTTGAGCTTCAGGTTGAGGTCGGGGAGGAGGTAGAGCGTCACCACCGTCGCGTCGGACAGGTCCATCTCGAAGAGATCGCCCTCGCGGATCTGCACCCGGTCGCCGACGCCCGCCGCCCGCACGTTCGCCCGCGCCTCGGCGACGCGCTCCGGATCGATGTCCACGCCGACGGCCTTCCGCGCGCCCCGCTTCGCGGCGGCCACGACGATGCGGCCGTCGCCGCAGCCGAGGTCGTACACCACGTCGCCCTTGCCCACGTGGGCGAGGTCGAGCATCGCCGCGACCACTCGCTCCGGGGTCGGGACGTAGATGACGTCGGGCTCCCGCGCGGGCTTGTGCGCGGCGGCTGCCCCGGCGGCCGGAGGAGCGGGGGAGGCCTGCTGCGCGAGCGCGGCTGGCGCGGCGAGCGCGGCGAGGAGCGCGGCGAGCCGCGCGGGGAACGGGAGCGTGAGCGGGGACATCATCTCGCCTCCTTCACGCTGCGGCAGGTGGGCGCGCCGGCGCCCTGCGCAGCGAGAGCCACATGGGCGCGAGCCCCGTCGCGAGCACGGCCACGCCGGCGATGGCGCCGGGGCCCGCGTAGACGAGGCTCGACCACAAGAGGAACGCGCACGCCGCGCAGAAGACGAGCGGCGTCGCGGGGTAGAGCGGGACCTTGAACGGGCGCGGCGCCCCGGGATCGCGGCGGCGCAGCACGAAGAGCGAGAGGCCGGTGAGCAGGAAGAAGAGCCAGAACACCGGCGCCGTGTAGGCGACCATCGACTCGAACCCACGGCGGGACAGCACCCCCAGCCCGACGAGCGCGAGGGCGATGGCGCCCTGCAGGAGGACGGCGTTCACCGGGGACGCGGCGCGCGCGCTCCACCTCCCGAGCGTCGCGAAGCGGGGGTAGTCGCGCCCGAACGCCCAGACCATCCGCGAGCCCATGAGCAGCGTCGCGTTCGCGGAGGTCACCACCGCGGCGATGACGATCGCGCCGATCGCGGTCGCTCCGGCGGGCCCGAAGGCACGTCCGAGGAGGTCCGCGGCGACCGCGCTCGAGGCGCGCACGCCGTCGAGGCCGAGGCCGCGCAGGTAGGCGACGTTCGCGAGGACGTAGAGGAGCGTCACGAGCAGGAGGGAGGCGACGAGCGCGGTCGCGATGGCGCGCCGCCCGCCGCGCAGCTCGGCCGAGACGTAGGCCGCCTCGTTCCAGCCGCCGTAGGCGAGGAGGACGAAGACCATCGCGAGGCCGAACGCGGGCCGCGCCGGGACGGGGGCCGCCGGCGGAGGCACCGCCGGCAGCGCGAGCCCGGTGAGGATCACCGCGACGAGCCCGAGCACGAGCGCGACCGTGAGGACGTTCTGCACGCCGCGGGCGACGCGGAGCCCTGCGACGTTCACGAGCGTGAGGGCCACCACCATCGCCGCGGCGAGCGGCCCGCTCGCGCCGGGCGCGCCGAGCAGATCGCCGGCGTAGTCGCCGAACACGAAGCCGAGGAGCGCGACCGAGCCGGTGGGGATCACCGTGAGCCGCGCCCACGCGAACAGGAACGCCGTCGGCCGCCCCAGTGCGCGGGAGAGGAAGTGGTAGTCGCCGCCCGGGTCCGGATAGGCGGCGGCGAGCTCCGCGTAGCACATCGCCCCGGCCAGCGAGACCGCGCCGCCCGCGAGCCATGCCGCGAGGATCGCCGGGACGTCCGGCGCGCTCGCCGCGACCGACGACGGCGCGCGGAAGATCCCGGCGCCGATGACGATCCCGAGGACGAGCGCGACGGCGTCGTGGAGGGCGAGCGCCGGGCGCGGCGCACCGCCCCGGTCCTCGCGCCCAGCGGACGAGTCCCCCGCTCCCATGCCCGGCCACGTTCGGCCGCGGCGGCGTGCGCGTCAACGCTCCGCATTCGCCGCGCGCGAGCGGGCGTCGGCCCGCCGGGCGGGCGGGCGCGGCTCGGCTCAGTAACGGACCGAGTACAGGAAGGTCGCGCCCGGGAAGCGCAGCCAGCGCTCGGTGACGGCGCGCAGGACGGAGGCGGAGGGCCCCTCTCCGCGCACGTACTCGGCCTCGAGCGCTCGCGCGGCGGCGGCGTCGCCGCGCGCCTTCACTCCGAGCGCCACCTGCTCGAGCTTCGTGACCGCCGCCGGGAAGGCGGCGAAGTCCACCTCGAGGCACCCGTGGTCGCGCCCGTTCGCGGCATTCGCCTCGGGGCGCCACACGAGCCCGCCCTCCTTCAGGAGGAAGCCGACCTGGATGGCGGCCAGGGCGCTGTAGGGCTTCACCTTGCCCTCCGCGTCGTACATCCCGCGGCTGATGTGGCCGAAGGTCCAGACCACGTCGCGGACGTGCGCACGCTCGGCGAGGTCGCGGGCGAGGATCCCGCGCGCGGCGAGCCAGTCGGTGAGGAACAGCGCGCTCGTCTGCGCCTTCAGCTCCTCGAGCGTGCTCGCCATCGGGCCGCCGAAGATCTGGTCGTCGGTGCGGCCGCCGACGGCGTACTCGTGCGCGGGCCCGAGGTTGTGCGCGGCCTCGTGCAGCACCGTGCCCATCACCGTCGCGTCGGCGTCGTCGGAGTAGCGCGCCAGGGTCGCCGGGCAGAGGATCGACTCCGCCCGGCGCCGCTGCACGTCCTTGCTCTCGGGGTCGGTGTAGAAGCTCGTCATCGCCACGGTCCGGCCGCGCCCCTCGTTCGCGACCGGCCCCCAGTTCGGGAGCGACTGGCCGACGGTGGCGCCGCGCGCCGAGCGGGCGTCGCCCGCGTTCACGACGATCTGGATGAAGTCCGGCAGGTGGAAAGACACCGCGCGCGCGACGTACGGAGGCCCGGCGAGCCCGGCGAGCGCCTTCTCCATGTCGCTCTTCACCGGATCGAGCCGGCGCTGCCACTCCAGCGAGGCGCGATCGATGCGGGCGAAGCTCAGCTGGAACCCGGCCTTGAGGCTGCACGGCTCGAAGTACACCTCGTCCGGCGCGACGCGCAGGTAGAAGCGCGAGTTCTCGGCGCTCATGCGCGACCAGGCCTCGTCGGCGGAGGTCCAGTCGTCGGTGCGGAACGCGCGCGCCGCGGCGGCGAGGTACCCCCTCAGCGCCGCCTCGCCGGGGCTCTGGATCGCGGCGCCCGCCGCCTCGAGCTCGCGGGCGATGGCCTCCATGTCGTCCCGGAAGGCGACGTGGTACGGCACCGGGACGAGGGCGCCGGACGCGTCGCGCCCGACGACGGAGAAGGGCCTCGTGAGCTCCTCGCCGCGCGGCGCCTTCTCGAGCGCGTCGCAGAACCCGGTGCCGTTCGCCTGCAGCTCCGCCGGGTAGAGGCCCGACAGGCGGGGCGGCGTGGGGGAGATGGCGGTGCAGGCCGGGTCCTTCTCCGTGGTCGGCCCGCTGCACCAGGGACCCTGGTTGAGGAAGAAGACGAGGCGCGAGAGGCCGTCGTCCGCCGGGATCCGCGCCGCGAGGTCGAGCGTCCCGAGCTGCCGCGCGTGGAGCCGCTCAACGAGCCGCGCCGCCTCGAGCACATGCCGGACGAGGTCGCGCTCCTCCGCGGCGGCGGACGCGAAGTCGCTCTCGAGGACGGTGAAGTAGCTCTGCGCGAGCTCCTTCTCGAGCGCGGCGTGGCGCGCGTCCTCCTGGGCGGCAGGGGACGCCGCGCGAGCGCGCACCCGCGCCCAGGCCTCGAGGAACTCGGGCGTGAAGCGGCCGTCCTTCACCCAGTGCTCGCGGGGGCGCGCATCGAGGCCCCACACGAGCGCGAGCTCGTCGGGGTCGAGCGCGCCGTTCCGGTTCGAGTCCTGGCTCCAGAAGAACGGATAGGCGAGCTCGAGCGACGCGCGGTTGAGCTTCTCGCGGGGAGGACCTTCGGGAGCGGGGCCGACGGTGGGCTTCCCGCCACCGCGGGAGGCGCAGCCTGTGACGAGGAGGGCGAGGAGGGCGAGGCGCAGGTGCTTCATCGGAGGCTCCGTCGACTCGAGGTGACCAGGCGTTCTAGCGGCGCGCCGCGCGGCGGGCAAGCGGGCCGCGGGGGCGGGTGGGCGCGGTCGTGCGTAGGCTAGATGCGCCGCGGCGAGGACGCCGCGAGGAGGGAGGAGCCGATGCGCCGCTTCGCCGCCGCCCTGGCCGTAGCCGCCGCGACGCTCGCCCCCGCCGCCGACGGTCAGGGCAAGGACGCCCGTGTCCGGGAGGACGCGAAGGCGACGAAGGGCGCGAGCGCGCCCGCGGAGGAGCTCGCGAGGACGC
This sequence comes from Anaeromyxobacter terrae, assembly GCF_022690685.1. Lineage (GTDB taxonomy): Bacteria > Myxococcota > Myxococcia > Myxococcales > Anaeromyxobacteraceae > Anaeromyxobacter > Anaeromyxobacter terrae. The sequence goes on from NZ_JALCYY010000023.1 coordinate 21,703, forward strand.
TCGTCTCCGAGCGGGCGTGGAACCAGATGATCGACGCGTTCACCCAGAGCCTCACGCGCCAGATCGAGGCCGGGCTCGCCCAGCAGGGCGGCACGCCGCCGCAGGGGCTCGCGGCGAAGGTTCGCACCGAGCTCGCCGATGCGCTCCGCTGGGCGCAGGGCGTGGAGCTCCAGGCGAAGGCGCTCTCGCAGCGCTTCACCCCGGAGGAGCTCCGCAGCATCGTCGGCTTCTACCGGAGCGGGCCTGGCCAGAAGCTCTTGCGCGAGCTGCCGGAGCTCGCGCGCACCGTCGACCAGCAGATCCAGGCGCTGCTGCAGGAGCGCGTCCCCCGCATCGTCGAGAAGGTGGCGCCGTCGCTCGCGGCGGCGCAGCAGCACCCGGGGGGCACGCAGGCCACGCCTGCGCCCGGCGCGGCTCCGGGCGCGGGTGGGGCACCGGCACCTGGGGCTGGCGCGCCGCCCTCGGGCGGGAACGCCAAGGGGAGCGTGCCCCCGGGGACGCCTCCGGCGCGGCCGTGAGCGCGGCGCCGGCCACCGGGCCGGAGCGCCCTCAGAGCTCGAACGATCCCACGAACAGCACGTCCGGGATGCGCGAGCGGAGCTGCTCGAGGAGCGCCGCGGGCGGGCGCTCGTCGAGGTCGATGCTGCAGGACGCGGCCTGGTGCTCCTCGAAGATGGTGTTCTGCACCTCCTCGACGTTGATGCCTGCCTCGCGGATCGCGCCGAGCACGTTGGCGAGGACGCCGACCTTGTCGAGGTGACGCACGACGAGCCGCGCGCGGGCGGGCGTCTTCCGCGCGACGTTCACGCAGTTCGGCACCTCGCCGCTCTTCACGAACGCCTCGACGATCCGCACCGCCTCGCGCGCGATCGCGTCCTGCGCCTGCGCGGTGGACGCGCCGATGTGGTGCGTTCCGTAGACGTTCGGGAGCTTCGCGAGCTCGCTGTCGAAGTCGGCCTTGCCCTTCTCCGGCTCGCCCGCGAACACGTCGGTGCCGACCCGGATCCGCCCCGCGCGCGCGAGCTCGAGGAGCGACGCCTGGTCCACGATCTCCGCGCGCGCCGTGTTCACGAGCGCCGCGCCGGGCTTCATCGCCTCCAGCACCTCGCGCGACACGACCCCCCGCGTCTCCTTCGAGAGCGCGAGGTGCAGGGACAGGTAGTCCGCCTCGCGCGCGAGCGCGGCGAGGTCGGGTGCGCGCTCCACGCCGAGCTCCTTCGCCTTGCGATCGTCGAGCGAGCGCGACCACGCGACCACCCGCATCCCGAGCGCCTGCGCGCGCGTCACGACCTCGCGGCCGATGGAGCCGAGGCCGGCCACCCCGAGCGTGCGCCCGAAGAGCCCCTGCGCCTCCGAGAAGGTCTTCTTGTCCCACTTGCCGGCGCGCAGGAGCGCCACGTTGTCCGGGATGCGGCGATCGAGCGCGACGACGAGCCCGATGGCGAGCTCCGCGACGGCGATCGAGTTCTGGCCCGGACAGTTCGCGACGTACACGCCGCGCCTGGAGGCGGCGGCCACGTCGATCGTGTTCACGCCGGCGCCGGCGCGCACCACGAGCGAGAGGCCGGAGGCGGAGTCGAACACGTCGCCCTGCACCTGCTTCGAGCGGACGACGAGGACGGAGGCGTCGCGCGCGGCGGCGGCGAGGTCCTTCACGGCGACGTCCGGGCGGTGATCGACCTCGAGCCCGAGCGCCTGGAAGTCGGAGAGGCGTTCGGTCGGGAAGGCGTCTGCGACGAGGATCTTCACGGTGGCCTCCGGTGTGGGGGCGTGGATGGGGCGGCAAAGAGCCGCGCGGAGGAGAACATGCGCGGCCGTCGGCGTCGTGGGACGAGTTGGGCCTAGTGGGGGAGGCCTTTCGACGCCCTCAAAAGACGCGACGCCGCTCACGCAACCCGCGGAAAGGCCGATGATTTCGAGCGAAATCGGCGCCCATCGGGACCGCGAAGACTTGATCTGCGTCACGGTGCGCCTGTACCCGATACGGTACGTGAATGTGTACCCAGGGGGGATTTGGCTCCTGCCTTGGTATGTCCCGCGGTCGCGGGAGGGCGGGCCCCGCAGCAGGAGGCGAGCACCGATGCGAATTCCCACCTGGTCCGCGGACGCGAGCGCCCGCCCGGCCGAAGACGCCACCCCGCTTCCGCGCAGGTTCGACGCGGCGGACCCCGAGGCGTCGCTTGCGCGCGTCCACGCGCTCGGCCCGCGCGATCCGGTCCACGGCGCGGTGTTGCCCGGCGACGTGCGCCCGGGAGATCCGGTCTTCGCGCAGGTTCGCGTCGCGGGCGCCCCGGGGCCCGGCGCATCCGGGCAGGTCTGGCGCATGTCGCCCCTCGGCGTCGAGCTCGTGCGCTCCCCCGCGCTCGCCGCGGTCTCGCCCGGCGACGCCCTCGATCTCACGCTGCGCGTGGGGGGGAGCGTCAGCTCCTTCACCGGGCTGCGCGTCGCGGCGGTCCGGATCGATCGCGGGCGCGAGATCGTCGCGCTGCGCTGGTCGGAGGCTGGCCCCGCGGACGAGGAGGGCGCGCCCGGCGAGAAGCGGTCGTCCTCGCGATTCGCGTGCGAGCGCGACTGGCTCCCGACGGGCGTGACGCCGAACGCGGTCCGCTACGACGACCAGATCCACTTCCGCATCGCCGACATCTCGCGGACCGGGATGCAGCTCGTCACGAGCCTGCGGAACAAGTTCCTCATCCCGGGCGTCGAGTTCACCGGGACCTGCACCTTCCCGACCATGGGCCAGGCGGAGATCGCCTTCCGCGTCGTGCGCGTGCGGATCGCGCAGCACGGCGCGAAGCGCTGCCTCGCGCTCGGCGTGACGTGGTCGGTCCCGGATCCCCGCACTCGCGAGCTCGTCGGGCAGTACCTCCTCCAGTTCGGGCCCGGGACGAGCGTGCAGGAGCTCCGCGAGACCGGCTTCCACGTCCGCTCGTCCAGCCGCGCGCTCGACTTCGGTGCCGTCCGGACCGAGGAGGAGTACCGCGAGGTGCTGGCGCTCCGGCGCATCGCGTACCTGCGCGCGGGCAAGGTGGGGTCAGGGGCGCGCGACGAGGACATGGCCGACGCGCTCGACGCGCGCTCGCGCATCCTCGTCGCGAAGTACCGCGGCCGCATCGTCGCCTGCGTCCGGCTGCTCTTCCCGCCCACCCCGGACTCGCCGCTCAAGCACGAGGACTACCTGACGCTGCCCTCCGGCGCGCCCCCGCGCGACGAGATCGTGGAGCTCTCGAAGTTCTGCACCCACCCCGACTTCCGCGGCAGCGACCTCTTCTACACGCTCGTGAAGCACTGCGCGCTCACCACGATGCAGTCGGGGCGGCGCTACGCCGTCATGAGCTGCACCGACGAGCTCGTCAAGCCGTACGGGCGCGTGGGGTTCCGCAAGCTCGGCGCCTCCTACGTCCACCCCACGATGAAGCTCGAGCACCACCTCATGATGGCGGAGGTCGCGCGGGTGGTGTCGGGCAAGCACGTGAACCCGGTGATCTGGAACCTCATGGGCGGCTGGGAGCTCTGGTCGTTCGCGCGCCTCTGCGGGGTCGCGCCCGGGAGCAGGCTGCTCGACGCGCGCGTCGCGGTCTGGCGGCTGTTCGGCCCGGCGGCGCGCGCCGCGCTGGCACTCCACCTCAAGCGCAAGGGAGCGCGGGGGTGGCGCCGATGAGCGGCGATCTGCGCCTCGTCGCGCTCGCCGCGCTCGGCGCGCTCGCCGCGGTGTTCCTCGGCGGCGTGCGCCGCGTGTTCCGCCGGCCGGAGGGACCGCACCGCTACCGCGCCTCCCTCGTGTCCGGCCTCGTCCTCGCGGTCGAGTCCGCCGTGATCGCGCTGACCCCGGTCCCTCCAGCGCGGCTCGCCGCCGCGCTCGTCCTCTTCGCCCTGTCGCTCGGGCTCTTCCTGTGGGCGGCGCGGGTCAACCGGGAGCGGCCGCTGCTCCTCGCCTTCGCGGCGCACGTCCCGGAGCACCTCCAGACGCGCGGCCCCTACCTCCTCGTGCGGCACCCGTTCTACGCGAGCTACCTGCTCGCGTTCGCGGGCGGCCTCGTCGCGGCCGGGACCGCCTGGCTCCTGCCGCTCTTCGGCGTGGGCTTCTACACGTACTGGCAGGCCGCCGCGCGCGAGGAGCGGGGCTTCGCCGCGAGCCCGCTCGCCGGAGCGCACCGCGAGTACGCCGAGCGGGTCGGCATGTTCGTGCCGCGACTCTCCGCCCTCCTCGGCCGCCGGGGCTGACCGCGGCGGCGGACCGCGCCGTCAGCTGGCTCCGCCGCCCAGGAGGTCCGGGTTCGCGAGCTCGTGCAGGCCGGAGGGGAAGTCGGGGAACTGGGGGGCGGCGTCCTCGTACAGGCGCAGGAAGGCCTGCACGCACTCGGGATCGAGCTGCGAGCCGCTGCAGCGCAGGATCTCCTCGACGGCCAGGCGGTGCTCGATCCCGGCGCGGTACGGGCGGTCGCTCGTCATCGCGTCGTAGGTGTCGCACACGGCGAGCACGCGCGAGAGGGGCGGGATCTCCATCCCGGCGAGGCCGTCCGGGTAGCCCGCGCCGTCGAAGCGCTCGTGGTGGTGGAGGATCGCGCGCGCCACGCCGTCGAGCTCCTTCACGGCGGAGACGATGCGCCACCCCATCTGCGAGTGGCGCTTGAAGATCGCGTACTCCTCGGGCGTGACCTTTCCCGGCTTCACGAGCACCGCCTCGGGGGTGCCGATCTTCCCGAGGTCGTGGAGGATCCCCGCGATGCGGATCGTCTCGCACTCCGCCTCGGAGAGCCCGAGCTCGCGCGCGACGCGCTCGGCGAGCAGCGACACGCGGCGCGAGTGGCCGTGGGTGTACGGGTCCTTCGCCTCCACCGCGAGCGCGAACGCCTCCATCGTCTCGAGGAACACCTGGCGCTTCGAGAGGACGAGGTCGAAGTTGAGCTTCGCGAGGTACTCGTTCTTCTCTGCGAGCTCGACGGCGAGCTTGCGCTTCTCGAGCAGCGAGCGAATGCGCGCGCGCAGCTCGGCGACGCTGAAGGGCTTCGCGAGGTAGTCGTCCGCCCCCTCGCGCAGGTTCTCGATCTTGCTCTCCAGGTCGGCCTTGGCGGTCACTAGGATGACCGGCACGTGGCGGAGGCGCGCGTCGCGGCGCAGCTCGCGCAGGAGGTCCGTGCCGGAGCCGCCCGGCATCATCACGTCGCTCAGCACCAGCGCCGGCGGCTCGACGGCCGCCATGCGGAGCGCCTCCGCCGCGCGCTCGGCGACGCGAACCCGGAACTCGTCGGCGAGCTGCCGCGCGACGAAGTCGAGCAGCTCGCGGTTGTCGTCCACCACGAGGATGAGCGGCCTCGTGCCGCTCGACGCCCGGGTGGCGGGGGAGGGGGTGAGCCGGATGGGGCGCGGGGGCGGCCGGGCGCCCTCGAGGTGCAGCGCGACGGCGGCGGGCTGCGCGGGGCGCCTGCGGTCCACCGGCACGGGCTGGTGCTCCTGGCGCCGGTCGATCCGCTCGGGGGGATAGGCGGCGCGGTCCGTCGGCAGCTCGAGCGTGAAGCACGAACCCTCTCCGACGCGGCTGCGCACCGCGACGGAGCCCATGTGGAACTCGGCGAGCTGGCGCACCAGCGCGAGGCCGATGCCGGTCCCGCCGCGGCCGCGCGCCGCCGGGCCCTCCACCTGGTGGAACCGGTCGAACACCCGCTCGATCTGGTCGTCGGGGATCCCGATGCCGGTGTCCTCGACGGAGCAGAAGAAGCGATCGCCCCGGACGCCGCAGCGCACCGTCACCGCGCCGGGGCGAGCGTCCGTCCCGTCGGTGAACCGGATCGCGTTCGAGAGGAGGTTCAGGACGACCTTCTCGAGCTTGTCGCGGTCCACCGGGAGCGGCGGCACCGGCCCGTCCACGGCGAGCGCGAGCGAGACGTGCCGCTGCGCCGCGAGCGGCCGTCCGCTCTCGACGAGCGAGCCGAGGAGCTCGACCACGTCCACGTCCTCGAGCCGCAGGAACTCGTGCTTCGCGTCGAGGCGGGAGAGGTCGAGGAGCGTGTTGATCTGCCGCAGCAGCCGCTGCGCGTTGCGCAGCATGAGCTCGAGATCGGCCCGCACCTCCGCGGAGACGCCGCCCGCCTCGGACATCATCGCCTCGAGCGGCGCGATGATGAGGGTGAGCGGCGTGCGCAGGTCGTGCGAGACGTTCGTGAAGAAGTTGGTCTTCACGCGGTCGAGCTCGACCTGGGTGGCGAGGAGCTGCTGCTGAGCCTGCCGCTCGCGCCGCGACGTGAGGAAGGCGCGCACGTCGGTCGCCATGCGCGCCCGGAACAGCAGCACCAGGCCGATCGCCATCGTGAGGACGCTGAAGAGCCGCGCCGGGTGGATATCGGTGTGGCGCCACGCGAACGCCCACTCGCAGGTGAAGACCGCCAACAGGGTGGCCACCGCCGTCGGCGCCGACTGGCGGAGGAGCAGCACGCCCACCACGCCGAAGACGAACGCGTACAGGTACGAGACGCTGGGGAGCCACACCACCGTCAAGGCCTGCAGGCAGCTGACGACGAGCGTGAGCAGGAAGAGCGGCGCGCGCGCCCACAGGCCGCGCTGGAGCCTCGGCAGGAACGTCGCGGCGAGGAGCAGCGCGTAGAACACCGAGCTGCCGAAGCGGTACGTGGCCCAGCGCGACGCGGGCGTGAGCTCGAGCGGGAGGTCGACGAGGAAGTGGTGCAGGACCTGGCCGACGATGGAGCTCACGAGCGCGACGCGCGCGTAGAGGACGATGAGCCGGTCCTCGTGCCCGCGCCACTGCGCGCGCCACGGGGTGCCGTCGAGCAGGACCTCCGGGAACAGCGCTGCGAGGACCCGCCTGCGATCCAGCAGGGGACGGCGCGCGTGCCGCTCGGAGGCTGTCGACTGCTCGCTCACGCGACCTCGCGCCAGCGTCGCCGCGCGGCGCGCGCGGGCGGGCGATGGTTGCGCGGAGTGTAGTGGATCTCGACCCGCTCGTAGAAGCCGGCGCACGCAGCGTGCGCGTCCCACGACGCGGCGTCATTCCTGGGCGCGGAGGTAGCACATCACCTCCTGTCGGACGCAGTCCGCGTGCAGCCAGAGCGCGCGCGGGTCGCCCGGCAGCGGGAAATCGACGACCCGCACGACGTGCGCGAGGCGCGCGTCGTCGGGCGAGAGCTCCGCGAGCCGGTTGGGCGCCGCCCGCAGCCGCGCCTCGTCGAGCGCGTGGCCGGGGTGGGTGGGATAGAGTGCGACGTACAGCATCCCCGACTCCACGAGATCGTTGAAGAAGTGCGAGCCGAGGGAGACGTCGGGGATCACGTCCCCGAGCCGCATGATCTCGCCGAGCGCGGCGACCCGGCGGATCTCCGCGAACGAGACCGGTACGCCCAGCGAGGGCGTCGTCGTCCCCCAGCGGCCGGGGCCGAGGAGGAGGACGCGCCGCGCCGCGTCGCCTGCGCGCGTCACGCGGCCGACGACCCGCGCGACCTCGTAGCGGTCCTGCGTCGGGAGCGTCGTGTACGCGTCGGGATCGACGAAGACGATCCGATCCACCCGCGCGCTCGTGCTCTGGCCGACCACCGGTCCGCGGCTCGCCGCGACGATGGCGTCGTCCGCGAGCCTCTCGGGCGGGGGCGGGACGATCCCGCCCTCCTTCACCTGGAGCGGCCGGCACTGGACCAGGTTCAGCCGGAAGTCGCCGCTGGCGAGGAAGTTCGCGGTGAACTCGACGTCGACGGGGTAGCGGTACGCCTCGCGGAGGGCCGCGAGGAGCGTGCGCAGCTCGTCGACGAGCGGGGTCGCCCAGAGGAGCTTCTCGAACGTGAGGACGAAGCCGCCGCCGGGCCCGCGGCGGCGGGTGGCGAACAGGTCGATCGGCAGGAGCGGGCTCTCCGCGACGACCTCGTCGATGGGCGCGGACGTGAAGCGGTTCGCCTCGAGGTCGAGGAGGTCGACCCGGCGCTGCGCGTACTCGGTCGCCTCGTCGAGGCTCGTCTCCGGGCGGAGCTGCGGCGCGTTCAGCGCCACGATGCGCGTATAGTCGTCGTCGGAGCGGTCCACGGCGCGCGTCCCCATGCCGAAGACGAGCCGCATCACCCCGGCCTCCGGGTCGATCGCGTGGTTCCAGACGTACGGGTTGTACGAGAGCGCCACCCCGGCCGCCTGCGGATAGAAGAAGCGGCCGTGGACCGCGCCGGACACCCGCTGCACGAGGATCGCCATCTGCTCGTCGCGATCGAGGAGCCCCCGATCGTCGCGGTAGTGGAGCGCCGCGTCGCTCATCGCGCTCGCGTAGACGGACCGGACGGCGGCGAGGAGCGCCTCGAGCCGCTCCTCCGGCGCGCCCTGGTTCGGGCAGAACACGCTCTCGTACTTGCCGGTGAAGGCGTTCCCGAAGCCGTCCTCGAGGAGGCTGCTCGATCGGACGATGATGGGCGACTGCCCGTAGTAGTCGAGCATCGAGACGCACTGCTGCACGACGGCGGCGGGGAACGTCCCCGCGAGCAGCCGTGCGCGCGCCTCGGCCGCGCCCGCGAGCAGCGAGGCGCGGCTCCGCTGGTCGCGCCGCGCCCGCCACGCGCCGTTCCGGACGAGGTACGTGTAGAACACGTCCGAGCCGATGAACCAGGAGTCGTGCGGCTCGAAGCGGTGCCGCCACGCCGGGTCGGTGCTCTCCAGCACCGCCCGCGCGAGCAGCATGCCCGAGGCCTTGCCGCCGACGAGCCCCGTCCCGATCATGCGGCGGCGGATCGCGAGCAGCGCGTTGAGGTCGAGGTACCGGTCGGCCAGCTCGGCCAGGCGGGCGTCGTGCGTGAGCATCATCCGCACGAGGGCGCGGAACGCAGCCTGCTCGTCCTGCCAGGGCCGCGCCCCGCTCCGCACCGCCTCCTGGAGCTCGCGCGCCTCGAGGAAGCGCCGGTCCCAGACGTCGAGGCGAGCGGCCGGGTCGAGCCGCCCCTCCGACGCGCCGGCGAGCGCCTCCGCGAGCACCGCGCTCTCGGTGAGCGGGCGGAACGCGCCGTCCTCCCAGACGTGCGGCAGGTACATCGTGGGCGAGTGGCGCCCGTCCACCTTGAGCGGGTGGACGTAGCGCGTCCGCGCCTGGCGGAAGACGTCGACGAGGAGCTGCGTCGTGGCCCGGATCGCCTGCACCGCCTCGAGCGAGTGGCCGTCGCGCAGGACCGCGAAGTAGGCGACGGTGTCGAGCTCGTAGAGGTACGGGCAGGTGACCGTGAAGAAGTTCCCGAGCATGAGGTCGCTGCACCAGCCGGCCGCGAGCTCGGAGAGGCAGTCGAAGACGTGGTACGCGCCGCGTCCTGCGCGCTCGATCGCCTCGTGGATGCCGGCGGTGAAGCTCTCGAAGCCGATGGACGGATCGAGCGCGTGGATCTCCACCCCGTCGGCCGCGCCGGCGAGGGCGGGGTGGCGCGCGAAGCGGTGGTAGACGACCCGCCGGCCCGCGGCGCGCGCCGCACGGACGAACGGGGCCGCGAGCGGCGGGTAGTCGTCGAGCGTCTCGACCTGCCAGACGACGTTGTCGCCCGGGCGCAGCCCGCCGACCACGGCGTCGAGGCCGGGCAGGCCGGTGCTGGGCGCGGGGGCGGTCATGACACGCTCCTCATCGCGCTGTTGCCGGCGGGCTCTCGCGTCCTCGCGCGAGGAGCCCGCCGTGACGGATCGCGCCGCGGCGGTGCCGCGGCGGGCTCACTTCGCCGGCTTGGCCGCGGGCGCCGCAGGCGTCGCGCCCTGCGGGGCGGTAGGCGTCCCTCCCATCGCGCCGTGGCCCGGGGGCATGGCGCCGTGCGGGCTCGGCGCCGCCTTCCCGCCTGCGGGCATCTTCACCTTGCCGGCGAGCTTCTCCATGATCGCGGGCATCTTGCTCTCGACCCGCTGCTGCGTCTGCAGGGCGATCTTCTGCGAGACGGCGGGCATCACCTCGAGCGACTTCTGGCCGGTCGGCGTCTTGTAGAAGGCGAGGAGATCCTTCAGCTCCGGCTCGGTGTAGCTGGCGGAGAGCTCCTTCGCGTGCACGTCGAGCAGCGCCTCGTAGGGGAGCGCGGCCTCGAGCTCGTTCCGGACCTGCTTGTCGAAGTCGCGCGGGTACTCGAGCTTGGCGCCCGGGTGCGCCTGCATCTGGCTCTGGACGTTCTTGGCGAGCGCACCGAGCCCCGCGTCCCACGTCTTCTTCGGCATGAGGACACGGGCGAGCTCGGCGGCGCTCGGCTTCAGCTCGACGGCGGCCGGCTTGGCAGCGGCCGGCTTCGCGGCGTCCGGGGGCTTCGCGGCCGGGGCCGGGGGCTTCGCGGCCGGGGCCGGGGCCGGGGGCTTCGCGGCCGGGGCCGGGGCCGCGGCGAACGCCGGGGCGGCGAGGGTGGAGAGCACGGCTGCGACGGCGAGACGGCGAGACAGGGACATTCTGGGCTCCGGGTTGGGGGCGGAAACGGTAGTAGCACGGGGTTGGTGCAACTGCGACCCGGATGGTTCGTCGCACGCCCGGCCGCACATTCGCGGGAAAACACCGACTGCGGTGCCTTTGCTGCGGGCGGCCGCTGGGTAGGATGGCGAGCGATCGGCCGCACTGCGGCCACGAACCGCAGGAGCCTCGCCATGCCCGCCCGCCGCGCCCTCGTCGCCTCGCTCGCCGCCGCCGCCGCCCTCGCCTGGGCGCGCCCAGCGGAGGCGTCCGTCGCCCTCGGGCTCGGGGCGGACTACCTGCTCGACCCGCAGATCGGTGAGTTCCAGCTCACGCTCGGCGTCGCGACGCCGCTCGCCCGGCACATCTCCGTCGGCGCGCGCTTCGGGGCGATGCTCCTCTCCGAGCCGTCGCGCGTCGGCGTCCCGGTCGACGTGAAGCTGCGCGTGCGCGTGGACCGGCTGTACGTCGAGGGGCTCGCCGGGCCGTGGATCGTGTTCGACGACGACGACGCCCTGAAGCTCCACGCCGCGGTGGGCTTCGGGCTCGTCGGGCGCTCGGTGTCGTTCGGGCTCGAGGTCGGCTACCTCGACCCCACGGCGATGATCGGCGTGCGGCTCGCGTTCCCGCTCTGACGGGTGCGGTCAGCCGCCGCACAGCGCGGGGCGCGCGGCGAGGACGAGGGCGTCGACCCACTCGATGACGGCGCGCACGCGCGGCGTGCGGCGGAGATCGCCGTGCACGAGCAGCCACAGCTCGTGGTGCGGCGGCTCCGGCGCGTCGAGCCGGACGAGGGCGTCGTCTCCCTCGGCCACGAAGCAGGGCAGGACCGCGACGCCGATCCCGATCCGCGCCGCCCCGTGGAGCGAGGCGGTGCTGTTGCACCTGAAGACGACGTGGCGATCGGGCGCGACGCGCGCGAGCCAGCGCTCCTGCGGGGCGCTCGCGAGCGAGTCGTCGAGGCCGAGGAACGGATCGCCCGCGAGATCGACGGCGCCGCGCCGGGCGGGCGGTGAGCCGCGCGCGGCGTACAGGCCGTACGCGACGTCGGACAGCTTGCGCGTGACGAGCCCCGCCTCGCGCGGCCGGCCCATCCGCAGCGCGAGGTCCGCCTCGCGGCGGCCCAGGTCGAAGGTGCGCTGATCGGCGGCGATCTCGAGGAGGAGCGCGGGGTGCCGCTCGCGCAGGGAGGGGAGCGCCGGGACGAGCAGGTGCGCGGAGAGGTGCGTCGCGGTCGTGAGGCGCACGGTCCCGGCGATGGTGCGGTCGCGCGCGTCCACGTGCCGGGCGAGCGCGAGCACGTCCTCCTCGATCCGGGAGGCGAGGGCGGCGAGCTCGTCCCCCGCGGCCGTGCGCGTCCAGCCCTGCGGACCTCGCTCGAAGAGCGGGAGCTTTAGCTCCTCCTCGAGCGCCGCGACCCGGCGCGCCACCGTGTTCCGGTCCACCGCGAGGCGCTGGGCGGCGCGCGAGAGGCTGCCGCAGCGGGAGAGCTCGAGGAAGAACCGCAGATTGCCCCAGTCGAGCCGGCCCGCGCGTTCGTGCGCGGGGGCAGTGCTCGGCTGCGCGTTCAGCGGTGCCCTCGCCATCGCTAGACCTCTCTCGTTCGTCCCGCGCAGCGCGCGCGGTCCCCGAAAAGGAGTGCACGATGACGTCGCCTGCCGGAACCCGCTTTTCACCGCCCTCGTGGGGCCCCGTCCCGTGGACCCCGGGGCGGCACACCCGGACCCCGGAGCCACCTCGTCACCGCGCGCGGCGCGCTTTCGACCGTACCACGCGCGGCGCGACGCTCGCGGCGCGGCGTGCGGCCGCCGCCGTGACCCCCGACGCCGTCGCGGGGGTGGTGCTGCTCGTCGGCTGGGTGGCGCTCTGGGTCCTCTTCCTGCTCGGGATCGTGGAGCCGGCAGCGGCGCTGCGGCTCGTGCGCTGACGGGCGAACCGTCGAAGAGGCGAGCGGGCGGTCCGGACCCGAGCCGGACCGCCCGCGCTTCCCTCCGCGAGGCTCCCGGCGCTGGATGCTTCTGGACGACGGCACGCGCCCACGCACGCGCTCGCGAACCGGCGCCCGTCCGCCCGGCAGGCGGCGCGACGGGCTCCGGAATCGACCGTACCGTGAGTACGGGAGGAGTGACGGCTCGCGGCGCTGCGCTCCCGCCGTTAGGCTCGGACTCCGCGGCACGAGCCGCCTCGTCTCGAGCCGAAGCGAGCATGCCCCGAACCTCCCTGCCGTCCGTTCGTGCCGTCGTCGATCCGCTCGCCCTGTTCGCCGGCTACTTCCTCGCCGCGCGGCTCGGCTCCGCCTTCAACGTCGGGCCCGAGTCGATCGCGGCCTTCTGGGCACCCAACTCGATCGCGCTCGCGGCGCTGCTCCGCTCTCCCAGGCGGCGCTGGGCGGCGCTCGTCGCCGCGCTCTCCGCGGCGGAGCTCGCCTCGGATCTCGTCATGGGGTTCCCTGCCCTGACGGCGGCCGGGTTCGCGACGGCGAACGCACTCGAGGTGCTCGTCGCCGCGCGGCTGCTGCGCAGCGCCGACGGCTGCGCGCCCACGGTCACGGTCGGTGTCGCGGCGCGCTTCGCGCTCTTCGCGGTGCTCCTCGCGCCGGCGGTCGCGGCGCTCCTCGGGGCGGCGGCCGCCGTGGTCGCCGGGACTCCGTACGGCGCGGCCTGGGGCCGGTGGTTCGTCGGCGACGCGCTCGCCCATCTCACGCTCACCCCCACGATCCTGCTCTGGCTCGCGAGGCGCCCGTGGCGAGCCCCCCTCCGTCCGCGCCGCGTCGCCGAGGCGATCGCCCTCGGCGCCGGGCTCGCTATCGCAGTCGGCGTCGCGTTCGGGCACCATGCCGGCGAGAGCGCGTGGCCCGGCGCGCTCTACCTGCCGCTCCCGCTGCTCCTCTGGGCCGCGATCCGCTTCGGAACGATCGGGGCGAGCACGGCGGTGTCCTCCGTCGCGCTGCTCGCGCTCTTCGCGACGCGCCACGGGCTCGGGCCGTTCACGGGGGCTTCCCCGGCGCACAACGTCCTCGCGCTCCAGCTCTTCCTCGTGGCGACGGCCCTGCCGCTCCTCGCGCTCTCCGTCTTCGACGAGGACCGGCGGCGCGGCGAGGCGCGGCTGCGCGAGGCGCGGGACGCGCTCGAGGAGACGGTCGCGGAGCGCACGGCGGAGCTCGACCGCCAGGTGGCGGCGCTCCGGGAGGGCGAGGCGAAGCTCCGCGAGGCGCACGAGGTGGCCGAGCAGGCGCGCCGCGCCGCCGACGCCGCGAACCAGGCCAAGTCGGATTTCCTCGCCCGGATGAGCCACGACGTCCGCACGCCGCTCAACGCCATCCTCGGCCGGGCGTGGCTGCTCGAGCGCGACGCGGGCGCCGGGCCGCGGGCGCTCGGCCACGCCGCCGTCATCCGGCGGAGCGGCGCGCACGTCCTGGACCTCGTGCAGGATCTGCTGGAGCTGTCGCGCATCGAGGCGGGGCGCCTGGAGCTGCGGCTCGCGACGACGCACCTCCACGAGCTCGCCAGCACGACCGGGGAGCTCGTCCGGCTGGAGGCGGACGAGAAGGGGCTCGACCTCAGGGTGGACGTCGGCGCAGGGCTGCCGACCTACGTCCTCGCGGACGAGGTGCGGCTCCGCCAGGTGCTGCTCAACCTGCTCGGGAACGCGGTCAAGTTCACGTCGCGGGGCGAGGTCGTGCTCGAGGTCCGCGCGGCGCGCTCCGCCGTCTCCTTCGCGGTGATCGACACCGGCGCCGGGATCGCCGCCGAGGAGCTCGAGGGCGTGTTCCAGCCGTTCCGCCAGGGGGTCTCCGCGCGCACCGCCCGGGCCGGCGTCGGCCTCGGGCTCGCGATCAGCCGCCAGCTCGTGGTGCTCATGGGCGGCGAGCTGCGCGTCCAGAGCGAGCTGGGCGTCGGGAGCCGGTTCTGGTTCGAGCTCGCCCTCGAGGTCGCGGAGGCGCCCGTCCTCCGCACGTCCGCCTGAGGGCGCCGTAGTCCCTGCTGCGGTGCAAGCTGGCCGCCCGCGGCAGGCTGCCATCCCGTCGCACCCGCCGGGTCCTCCCCACCGGAGCCGCCATCGCGTGGCCAGCGCGGGCGACCGCGGACGCATGATGGCGCCGGCGTCGTCGGGCACGCCGCCGGGGAGGGGAGATGAGGCGCCTGTTCGCGGATCTCACGCGCAGTCCGCTCGGGCTCGCGGGCGCGATCGCCGCCACCGTCGCGGGAGTCCTCGTCGTGACCCTGCTCGCGCTCGGGCTGGTCGGGTTCCACGGCGGCCCCTACCTCGGGATCCTGGCGTTCGTCATCCTGCCGGGGGTCTTCGTCGTCGGGCTCCTCCTCATCCCCCTCGGCGACTGGCTCGAGCGGCGCCGCCGCGCCGGAGGCGGCGAGGAGCCGGCGCTGCCGGTGGTCGATCTCAACCGCCCGGCCACCCGCCGGCGCGTCCTCTTCATCGCCGCGCTGACGATGGTGAACGTGGTCATCGTCGCGCTCGCGACGTTCGGGGCGGTCGAGGTGATGGACTCGCCGGCGTTCTGCGGGTCGTGCCACAGCGTGATGGACCCGGAGTTCACAGCGTACCAGCGCTCGAACCACGCGCGCGTCGCGTGCGTGGAGTGCCACATCGGGCCGGGCGCGCCCTGGTTCGTGAAGTCGAAGCTGTCCGGCGCGTGGCAGCTCGTGTCCGTGACCTTCGATCTCTACGAGCGCCCGATCCCGGTGCCGGTCCACGACCTGCGCCCGGCGCGGGACACCTGCGAGCGCTGCCACTGGCCGACCCGGTTCTTCGGCGACCGGCTGCGCGTGCGCACCTCGCACGCGGACGACGCGGCGAGCACGCCGCGGCGGACGGTGCTCGTCGTGCACGTGGGCGGCGGGGAGGAGGGCGGCGGCGGCGTCCACTGGCACGTGCGGCCCGGCGTCCAGGTGCGCTACCAGGCCGATCCTTCCCGGAGCAAGATCGGGGCGGTGGAGCTCGCGCTCGCCGATGGCACGCGCCGCACCTTCCGCGCGCCCGAGCCGGTGGAGGGCGCCGGCGGGGAGTGGCGGACGATGGACTGCGTCGACTGTCACAACCGGCCGACGCACGTGTTCGGCACGCCGGAGCGCGAGGTGGACGCCGCGATCGTCGCGGGACGGATCGATCGCACGCTGCCGTTCGTCCGGCGCGAGGGGGTGCGGCTCGTGCGCCAGGAGCACCCGTCCCACGAGGCCGCGCGCGCCGCGATCCGGGACGGGTTGCGCGCCTTCTACGCCCGGGAGCACCCGGACGTCGCCCGCTCCCGGAGCGACGCGATCGACGCGGCCGCGGGCGCGCTCGGCGACGTGTACGCCACGAACGTCTGGCCGAGCATGCGCATCGGATGGGGGACGTACCCGTCGTTCGTCGGGCACGAGGAGGCCCCGGGCTGCTTCCGCTGCCACGACGAGGCGCACGCGGCCGAAGACGGCCGGACGATCTCCCAGGACTGCGATCTCTGCCACCGGGTGCTCGCGGAGGACGAGGTCGATCCGCCCGTATTGAAGGAGCTCGGGCGGTGAGCGCCCGGTCGAGCGTGGCGCGCCGCCGTCCCCTCTCCGCTCCGCGGCTCGCGCCCCGCGCGCTCGCCGCGATCCTGGCGCTCGCCGCCTGCCGCACCGTGGCGCCGCCGCTGCCCGACGTGCCGCCGGCGCCGTTCGACGACCAGCCTCCCCAGGTGGCGCTCGTCCTCGGTGGCGGGGGCGCCCGCGGCTTCGCCCACGTGGGCGTGATCCGGGTGCTCGAGGACGCCCGGGTGCCCATCGAGCTCATCGTCGGGACCAGCGTCGGGAGCCTCGTGGGCGCCATCTACGCAGCTCAGCCCAACAGCTACGCCCTCGAGCGGATGGCGCGCAGCCTCGACCGCGACGACTTCTTCGACTTCTCCCTCGCGCCGGCGCTGTTCGGCCAGGGGCTCGCGACGGGGGACCGGCTCGAGCGGTTCGTGCGCGACCACGTCCACGCGCGGACGTTCGAGGCCCTGCGCGTCCCGGTCGCGGCGGTCGCGACCGATCTCGACACCGGCGATCGGGTGGTGCTCCACGAGGGGGACGTGGCGCGGGCGGTGCGTGCGTCGTGCGCGATCCCGGGCGTGCTCGAGCCCGTCCGGCTCGGCGGGCGCGTGCTGGTGGACGGCGGCGTCGTCCGGAACCTGCCCGTGGACGTCGCGCGGCAGCTGGGCGCGGACGTGGTCATCGCGGTGGACCTCGCCGCGCTCGAGCCGAAGGCGACCCCGAGGAACTTCGTCGAGGTGATCTTCCGGGTCGTGAACCTCGTGTCGCGCGCCGAGGCCAAGGAGCTCCGGGGGATCGCCGACGTGACGATCGAGCCCGCCGTGGAAGACGTGGGCTTCATCGACTTCGACCGCAAGGACGCGGCGATCAGGGCGGGCATGGAGGCGGCCCGCGCGGCGCTGCCCCGGATCCGCGAGGTGCTCGCCGCGTGGCCCCGCCCCGCCTCGGTGGCGGGCGCGGGCACCCCGGGCGGCTGACGCGGGCTCAGGCTCGTGCTACGGGCTTCGTCGATGGCCCGCGCCCCCGCCTGGCACGTCTACGTCCTCCGCTGCGGCGACGGCTCGCTCTACACGGGCGCGACGAACGACGTCGAGCGCCGGGTCGCGCGGCACGCGGCGGGAGAGGGCGCCCGCTACACGCGCGCGCGCCTGCCGGTGGTGCTCGTGTACTCGGAGCGGGCCGGGGATCGCTCGGCGGCGCTCCGGCGCGAGGCGGCCCTGAAGCGGCTCACGCGCACCGAGAAGCTGGCGCTCGTGGCGGCGGGGCCGCGGCGCCGCCGGCGCGCGCGATAGGCTGCGGCGATCGCGGTCGTTCGACGATGTCCTGGCCGTCGACGGCCACGGCTCGTCGTCTCTCCCTGGCGAGGCGGCGACGAGGTCACGCGGCGGGCAGGGCGAGCGCCCGCGCCCGCTCCGCGCGCTGCCGCGAGAGCTCGACCCCGATCGCGTCGAGGCCGTGCGCGTTCGCCACCGCGAGCATCGACCCGAGGCCGCAGAACGGATCCACCACCGCCCGGCAGCGGGTGTGCGCTAGCAGGAAGCGCGCGGCCGCCGCGCACGCCTCGAGCGGCATCGCCCGTGGCCAGGTCATCGCGCCCGGCACGGGCAGGACGTCCGGAGACGACTGGCCCGGCAGGAGCCGGAGCCCGCGGCTCACGCAGAGGAGGTGCGCGTAGGCGGGGCGGCCGAACGTGGTCGTCCCCGGCGCGACGCGGCACACGATCTTGTGCCAGAGGAGCCCGCTCCCGGCCCGCTCGGCGGCGAGCTGCACGAGGAACGCCTTGTCCACCCAGCGGCCGTCCCGCTTCACGTCGGTCTGGTAGAAGATCGCGACCGCCTCGTCTGCGACCGCGCGGCAGGCGCGCTCCGCGGCCTCGACGAACCAGCTCCGCCAGCCCTCGGGGCCGAGCGCGGGCAGCTCCGAGGCGTCCGGCAGGGAGGTGACGATGGCGTGGTCCGCCGGAAGCGAGGCCGACTCGAGCCAGGCGACCCCGTCGCCGGCGTGGACGGTGCGGCGCGGCGCGAGGGGCGAGCGCGTGGGAACGTCGGCCATGTGCGCGGACCATAACCCGGCGCGGCCCGCCGCTGGGGGGCGGGGAGCGGGCGGCTCCCGGGATCCGCGCTCCCGGCGCGGAGCGGGGCGGTGCGCGAGCGGGGTGACTTTCGCGGCGGGGCGGAGATACTGCGGTGATGCCCGCCCGCTGGACCCACGTCGTCGTCAAGGTCGCGGACCTCGAGCGCTCGATCGCCTTCTACCGCCTGTTCTGCGGGCTGGACGTGGTCCGGGACGGCCGGCCCGGCGGGCACACCGTCTGGCTCGCGCCCGCCGCGCGCTCCGACGGGCCGCCCGAGTTCGTGCTCGTGCTCTACCTCACGCGCGTCGACTTCCGGCTCGACCACCTCGGCTTCCAGTGCGACGCGCGGGCCGAGGTGGACAGGATCGCGGCCGAGGGCGCGCGGCTCGGCATCCTCGCCGAGCCGCCGTTCGACGGCGGCGGGGACATCGGGTACGTCACGATGGTCCGCGATCCCGATGGTCACCTCGTCGAGTTCACGTTCGGGCAGCCCATCCGCGGGCTGTGACCGCGGCACTGCGCCGCCCGTCCGTTGCCAGGCGGGCCGCCGCCCGGCATGATGCGCCCGCCTGCGCCGGCGGTCCCGCGCGGCCCTCCCGCGATGGCCAACTCCCGCTCCGAGACCCTCCGCTTCTTCTCAGGCTCGCTCGTCTTCACCGCCGTCTCGCTGGTCGCGGGCGCGGGGCTCGGCGCCTACTACCACGGGACGCTCGCCGGCGTGCTCGGCACCGTCTTCATCGTGGCGGTCCTCGGCGTGCTCGAGACGTCGCTCTCGTTCGACAACGCCGTGGTGAACGCGACGGTGCTCCGGGACATGACCCCGGTCTGGCGCCACCGGTTCCTGACCTGGGGCATCGCCATCGCGGTGTTCGGGATGCGGCTCGTGTTCCCGCTCCTCGTGGTGAGCATCGTCGCGCGCGTCGGGCCGTACGAGGCCCTGCGCCTCGCGGCGCTCGACCCCGCGCAGTACGCCCGCATCCTGACGAGCGCGCACACCGTGCTCGGCGCGTTCGGCGGCGCGTTCCTCGGCATGGTCTGCCTCAAGTACTTCTTCGACGAGGAGAAGGAGATCCACTGGCTGCGCGGCCTCGAGATCCGGCTCGCCCAGCTCGGCAAGGTCGACGCCGCCGCGCTCGGCCTCATGCTGCTCATGATCTACGGGTTCTCGCGGCTCGTGCCGGCGGGCGAGCACGAGGCGTTCCTCGTCGCCGGGATCTTCGGGATCGTCACCTTCATCGCGGTGGACGGGATCGGCTCGGCGATGGAGGTGGGCGAGGAGGCGATGCGGGACGTGCACCGGGCGAGCGCCGCGAGCTTCCTCTACCTCGAGGTGCTCGACGCGAGCTTCAGCTTCGACGGCGTCATCGGCGCGTTCGCGCTGACGAACAACCTCTTCGTCATCGCGATCGGCCTCGGCATCGGCGCCATGTTCGTCCGGAGCCTGACGGTCATGCTCGTGGAGCACGGCACGCTCGCGTCGTACCGCTACCTCGAGCACGGCGCGTTCTACGCCATCGGCGCCCTCGCGCTGCTCATGTTCGTCGGGACCGCCACGCACGTGCCGGAGGCGTTCACCGGCCTCGTGGGGGCGGCGTTCATCGGGGTCTCGCTCTGGTCGTCGATCCGCTTCAACCGGCGCTACCAGGCGACGCGCGCGGTCCGCTGACGTCCCGCGCTGGCGGCGTCCGGCCGCTCACTCGGTGGGCTTCTCGCGCTCGTCCTTGCGGCGCTGGAGCAACCCCCAGCCCCACCTCTCGCTCCACAGCCCGGGGCCGGTCAGGAGCACGCCGAGGAGCGTGAGCACGAGCGCGCCGATCACCGCGATGGGGTCGATCTCCATCCTGCCTCCGGGAGTCCGTTCGGCGGAGTGATAAGGAATCGGGGCGCCGCCCGCACGGTCCTGGCGGCGGAGCTGCGACACGACGGAGGTTGCGCGCGGCGGGCGCCGGGAGCACCACTCCACGTCGGAGGTGCGGGAGATGCAGAAGCGCAGGCTGGGGAAGCAGGGGCTCTCGGTGTCGGCGCTGGGCCTCGGCTGCATGGGGATGAGCGAGTTCTACGGGCCGGGCGACGAGGCCGAGTCGATCGCCACGATCCACCGGGCGCTCGAGCTCGGGGTCGACCTGCTCGACACCGCCGACATGTACGGCCCCTTCAAGAACGAGGAGCTCGTCGGGCGGGCGATCCGCGACCGCCGCGATCGCGTGGTGCTCGCGACGAAGTTCGGGAACGAGCGGCGCGCGGACGGCACCTGGGTCGGCGTGAACGGCAGGCCCGAGTACGTGCGCAGCGCCTGCGACGCGTCGCTGCGACGCCTGAAGGTCGACGTCATCGATCTCTACTACCAGCACCGCGTCGACCCGACGGTGCCCATCGAGGACACCGTGGGTGCGATGGCGGAGCTCGTCCGCGCCGGCAAGGTGCGCTACCTCGGCCTGTCCGAGGCCGCGCCGGCGACGATCCGGCGGGCGCACGCCGTCCACCCGATCAGCGCGCTCCAGTCCGAGTACTCGCTCTGGAGCCGGGATCCGGAGGACGAGATCCTCCCGACGGTGCGCGCGCTCGGGATCGGCTTCGTGGCGTACAGCCCGCTCGGCCGCGGCTTCCTCTCGGGCCAGATCCGCTCGCCGGAGGACCTCCCGGAGGGCGACTACCGGCGGAACGCGCCGCGCTTCCAGGGCGCGAACTTCGCGAAGAACCTCGAGCTCGTGGAGCACCTGCGCGCGCTCGCCGAGGCTCGCGGCGTGACGCCCTCGCAGCTCGCGCTCGCCTGGGTCCTCGCGCGCGGTGAGGACATCGTGCCGATCCCGGGCACGAAGCGGCGCAAGTACCTCGAGGAGAACGTCGCTGCCGCGTCCATCCGGCTCACGCCCGAGGAGCTCGCCCGGATCGATCAGATCGCGCCGAAGGGCGCGGCCGCCGGGACACGCTACCCGGAGGCGGGGATGAAGTCGGTCAACCTGTGACGCCCGGCGCGTGGGCGCGCCGATGGGGGCTCGTGGCCGCGGCGGCGGTGGCGACCGCCGCGGCGGGAGAGAGGGGAGGCGCCATGGCGATGTCGATCCGCTCCACCGCGTTCGAGGACGGAGGCGAGATCCCGCAGGTCCACACGTGCGAGGGGAAGGACACCTCGCCCGCGCTCGCGTGGACGGGCGTGCCGTCCGGCGCGAGGAGCCTCGCGCTCATCGTGGACGATCCGGACGCGCCTGATCCGAAGGCGCCGAAGATGACGTACGTGCACTGGGTGCTCTACGGCCTCCCCGCCGACGCGAAGAGCCTGCCGGAGGCCGCCCAGGCGAAGGCGCTTCCGGCGGGCGCCCGCGAGGGGACGAACGACTGGAAGCGGACCGGCTACGGCGGCCCGTGTCCCCCCATCGGCCGGCACCGCTACTTCTTCAAGCTGTACGCGCTCGACACGGCGCTCCCGGACCTCGGTCACCCGACGAAGGCGAAGCTCGAGGCGGCGATGAAGGGGCACGTCCTCGAGGAGGCGCGGCTCATGGGGACGTACCAGAAGAAGAAGCATTGAGCGCCGCCGTGCCGCCGGCCTGGCCGCGCACGCGGGCGGAGCTCGAGGCGGCACAGGCGACGCTCGCGCTCGCGATCCCCGCGCCGTGGCGCTGGGAGGGCGGGCCGCTCCGCGTCGCGGGCTGCGCCCTCGTCGCGGGGCGAGGGAGGCCGGGAGGCGAGGGCGAGGACGGGTTCGCCGCCGCTGCGCTCGTGGAGGTGGGCTCCGGCGCGCCGCGCGTGCTCGCGTACGGGGACGCGAGCGGCCCGCTCGGCGCCGGGTTCGAGAGCGGGATGCTGGCGCTGCGCGAGGGGCCGCTCCTCGCCGCGGCCGTGGTGGGGCTGCCCGCGCGTCCCGAGATCCTGATGGTCCACGCGGCCGGGCGTGACCACCCCCGCGGCGCGGGCCTCGCCCTCATGCTCGGCGCAGCGCTCGACGTACCCTCCATCGGCGTCACGGCCCGCCCGCTCGTCGCCTCGGGATCGCCTCCGCAGGAGCGCGCCGGCGCGCGCGCTCCGCTCACCCGCGGCGGCGAGGAGGTCGCGTACTGGCTGCGGACCCGCGCGGGCGTCCGACCCATCGTGGCGCACGCCGCGTGGCGAACGACGGCGGTGGTCGCGGTCGAGGTCGTGCTCGCCGCGACGCGCGGTACGCGCTTCCCCGAGCCGCTCCGCCGCGCCGTCGAGCGGGCGCGCGCGCTGCGGGACGGGCGCGTCGGGTGAAAGAAGGAGGATCGGCGGTCGCAGCCGGCGCGGCCCGAGGCTGGCGCCGGGCTCGCTCACCGCACGATCGCGCGCACGATCCCGTCCATCTGCTTCGGCACGAGGCCCGCGTCGTTCAGCACGCGGCCCCAGGTGGCCTTGCCGCTGCGCACCTTCTGGAGGAGCGGCACGGCCGGGGAGCCGAGCTTCCTCGAGAGCACGGTGGCGAGGATCGTCTCCTCGGTGGACGCGCCCGCCTGGCGCACCGCGCGCACGGCGTCCGCGCTCGCGCCGGTCCGGCGGACGAGGACGTCGTCCACGGCGATCCCGGCGAGCTCCTGATCCGGCGCGCCGCGCGCGAGCGCGGCCGCGAACGGGCCGTCGAGCCCCTTTGCGCCCGCGAGCGCCGGCTTCCAGGCGCCCTTTGCGCCCTTCGCGGCGAGCAGCGCGCCCGCATCGCCGCCGGAGCGCGCCGCCGCGAAGTGGGCGACCCACAGGTCCTCGGGCGCGGTCCCGGTCATCACCGCCTGGACGAGGCTCGCCTTGCCGGGCCCGAACGCCGCGGAGAGGAGCGAGCTGCGCGTGGTCGCGAGGATGTAGGGATCGGCCGCGGCGGGGCGCTCGAGCTCGAAGGTGCGATCGCGGAAGCAGTGGCAGCCCGCCGTCGACTTCGCTCCGGCGCCCGGAGCCGCCTCTCCTCCCGGCGCCGCCTCCGCGCCGGGCTTCATGAGGTACGACTGGGCGAACGCGGGCGCGGCGACGGCGAGCGCGCCGGCTGCGAGGAGCGAGCACCTGATCGGGATCATGCGCGCGGCAGCCTACCCGGGGAGCGGGGGCCAGGACAACGCGGCGGCGGGCGGCGCCGGCGAGCAGGCGAGCAGGCGCACGCGCAGCGGGCGGGGAGGGCTTCCGGTCACACGCGCGCGGGCGAGCCACACCTCGGCGCGGCCCCGGGCGCTCGCGCGGCGCTACCGTCGGCCCCGGATCCCGGGCCCGAGGGGCGTGGGATCGGAGGCGCGCGATGCGATGGGTCTCCGTGGTCCTGCTGTGCACCGCGGCGGGCTGCGCGCAGCGGATGGGCCACTTCTCGATCGTCTCCACGCACCCGGCGACCGCCTTCGTCGCCGCGGCGCGCACGCACGACGCGCCGAGGACGGTCCGCGGGGAGTCGTGCCGCAAGTACCTGCTCTTCGTCCCGCTCTCCCCGATGCCGGATCTCGAGGACGCCTACCTGCGGGCGATCGCAGCCGCGCCCGGCGCCGACGCGCTCGCCGAGGTCTCGGTGCGGACGCGCGGCCTGTTCACGCTCGTCTACAACGAGCGCTGCCTGGTGGTGGAAGGCACGCCCGTGCGCTGGGTGCGCCCGGTGGGCGGGGACGCGGACGGCGCGGTGGGCGTGCCGGGCATGCCCGACCCGGCGGGCGCGCCGCACCGGTGAGGCCGTGTGCGCGCCCCCGTTTCCCCGAACCCCGGAGGCGCGCCGGCCGCGCCGCCCGGAGGCGTACGATCCCGCTCGTGGGAGGGAGGCACCATGACGCCTCGGCCACGCTCCACCCTCGCCGTCCCGCTGCTCTCCGCCCTCGCGCTCCTCGCCTGCGCGACCACGCCGCCCGGGCCGCCGCCCGAGCCGTACACCGCGATCGCCGTCGAGCACGGGACGATCACGGCGGTGGAGCGGGTCGCCCGCCCGTCGAACGCGCCCGCCGGCGCGATGGTCGGCGGCCTCATCGGCCTCGTCGCGAGCGGGCACCACCCCGCCGAGAAGCTCGCCGGGATGATCGCCGGCGCGTTCATCGGCGGCGCCGTCACCGCCGCCTCCGAGAGCGCGCTGCCGTCGTGGATTCACACGGTGACCCTGCTCGACGGCCGGGCGGTGCAGGTCGTGACGGAGCAGGCCGATCTCAGGCCCGGCGACTGCGTCCAGGTCGAGACCGGCCGGTTCACGAACCTCCGCCGGGTCTCGGGGGCGCTCTGCGAGCCGGCCCCGCCGGAGCCGGACGACGCGGCGCTCGCGCAGCGCGCGCAGGAGGACGCGGGGCGCTGCTCGGCCGCGAAGGAGGAGCTGCTGCGGGCGCGGACGCGCGAGGAGGTGGACGTCGCGGTGCGGAAGGTGCGGGTGCTCTGCGGGACGTGAACGGAGGCGCTCGGCCCTGGCCCGGGCGGGCGCTTCGCGGTACGGGTGGGCATGGCCCGCGTCGAGATCGCGCTCCCGGAGACGTTCCTCTTCCGCACCGAGATCCCCGTCCGCATCGGGGACGTGAACTACGGCGGTCACCTCGGCAACGACGCCGTGCTCTCGATCGTCCACGAGGCGCGCGTCCGGTTCCTCGCGGCGCACGGCTTCGGGGAGCTCGACGTGGCCGGCGCCGGGATCATCATGGTCGACGCGGCGCTCGTCTACCGCGCCGAGGGCCGGTACGGGATGACGCTCGCGGTCGAGATCGCCGCGGACGACGTGCGGACGCGCGGCTGCGATCTCCTCTACCGCCTCTCGGACGCCGCCACCGGCCAGGAGATCGCGCGCGTGAAGACCGGGATCGTCTTCTTCGACTACAAGGCGCGCCGGGTGGTGACCATGCCCGCGGCGTTCCGCGAGGTGGTCGGCGCGCCCGCTCACCGTGCGTGAGGGGCGCGCCCGCCACCGCGCGCGGCCGGAGCGTCCGGAGCAGCAGCGCGCCGCTCCGGACGCTCCTCGCCGTCAGCGCACCCACCAGGTCCAGTGCTGCGTCGTCGGGGCGGTGGTCGTCCCCGAGAAAGCCTTCTCGTCCTCGACGTGGAACGGGTCGTGCGAGTAGCAGCCGCTCGGGTCGTACCAGAACCCGACGCCGCCGTTCGCGACGACGCACGCGTCGGCGGGGCCGGCCGGGCCGCCCGGCGCCACGAACGGCATCCCGCGGTCGCGCAGGAAGCAGCGCGTGGTGGACTGCGGACCGCACAGCTCCTCGGCGACCAAGAGCGAGTTCTGGCCGGCGATGGCGTAGGCGGAGGAGAGCTTCACCTTGCGGAGCCGCGCGACCTGCGTGACGCCGTCCGCCGAGAAGCGCAGGTAGGCGTTCCGGAGCAGGGTGAGGCGGCGCAGCTGCTCGAGCGGGAACACGTACTGGCTCGAGAGCACCCTCGGCGCGACCACCGGGCTCCCCACGCCGGACGTGAGCCAGTCCGAGTAGGACTGCGAGTAGGCGAGGCCCGCCGGGTACTCCGCGCCGCGCGTGGCGCGGAGGACGAGCGTCCAGCCGCCGCCGAGCGTGCGCATGTCGCAGTAAGCGGTGAGGGCGGAGGTCCCGTTCGGCGCGACGGAGTACGTGCCGGTGGGGAACTTGAGCCCGGTGCGCTTCAGCGCGACGCAGCTCGACGCCCCGCACTTGCCGTCGACGCAGGCGCCCGCGTTGCAGTCGGCGGGGCTCGTGCAGGTCCGACCGAGCGGGCACTGCGGGCAGGTCCCGCCGCAGTCGACGTCGCTCTCGCTCCCGTTCTCGACCGCGTCGGTGCAGGTCGCCGCGCGGCACACGCCGCTCACGCAGACGCCCGAGGCGCAGTCCGACGCGGCCCTGCAGGCCTGGTTCGCGCCGCAGTCCGCGCAGGCGCCGCCGCAGTCCACGTCGCTCTCGTCACCGTTCTTCGTGCCGTCGCTGCACGTCGCGGGCACGCAGACGCCGCCCGTGCAGACGCGCGAGGCGCAGTCGCTCCCGGTCCCGCAGCCGCCGCCATCGCCGCACGGCGCGCAGTCCGGCCCGCCGCAGTCGAGGCCGGTCTCGCCCGGATCCGGCTGGCCGTTCGTGCAGGTCGCGGCGACGCAGACGCCGCTCGCGCACACGCCGGAGGTGCAGTCGGCGCCGGTCGCGCAGCCTTCGCGGTTCGGGCAGGCGGCGCAGGTGCCGCCGCCGCAGTCCTTGCCGGTCTCCGTCCCGTTCTTCACGCCGTCCGTGCAGGTGGGAGCCTGGCAGACGTTCCCGCTGCACACGCCCGACGCGCAGTCCGGGCCGGTGTTGCAGGGACCGCCGTCCACGCACCCGACACAGGAGCCGCCGCAGTCGACGCCGGTCTCGAACCCGTTCTTCACCTGGTCGGCGCAGGTCGGCGCCTGGCAGGTTCCGTCCGTGCAGATCCCGGAGGTGCAGTCCGTGCCGGTGGTGCACTGGTAGCCCGTCGTGCAGGCGTTGCAGGTCGGGCCGCCGCAGTCCACGTCGGTCTCGGCGCCATTCTTCACGCCGTCGGCGCAGGTCGGCGCCTGGCAGACGTTGCCGTTGCAGACGCCGGAGGCGCAGTCCTCGGGGGTGATGCAGGCGCCGCCGTCGCCGCACGGGGCACACGACCCGCCGCAGTCGAGGTCGGTCTCGTCACCGTCGAGGCGCCCGTTCGCACAGAACTGCGGATAGCAGACCCCGGCGATGCACTTGCCGGACGCGCAGTCCGCGGGACCCGAGCAGGAGAACCCGTCGACGCAGCCGGGGCACACGCTGCCCCCGCAGTCCACGTCGCTCTCGTCGCCGTTCTTCAGGAGGTCCGTGCAGGACGGCGGCTGGCACACGCCGCCCGTGCAGACCTGCGAGGCGCAGTCGGCGGCGACGCCGCAGCCCTGGTTCGCGCCGCACGGCGGGCAGCTCCCGCCGCAGTCCGTGCCGGTCTCGTCCCCGTTCTTCTGCGCGTCGGCGCAGCTCGCATCCGCGCAGGTCCCGCCGGCGCAGGTCCCCGAGGCGCAGTCGGTCCCGCTGCTGCACCCGCCGCCGTTCGCGCACGGCGCGCAGGTCGGCCCGCCGCAGTCCGTGCCGGTCTCGTCCCCGTTCTTCACCTGATCGCCGCAGCTCGGCGCTGCGCACGCGCCGGAGGCGCACACGCCGGAGGCGCAGTCGCCCGCGCCGTTGCAGCCTGCGCCGTCCTGGCAGGGCGCGCACGCGCCGCCGCAGTCCACGTCGGACTCGCCGCCGTTCGTCACGCCGTCCGAGCACGTCGGGGCGGCGCACGCGCCGGCGCTGCACACGCCCGAGCCGCAGTCCGTGCCGGCGCCGCAGCCCTGGCCGGTGCCGCAGGCCGGGCAGCTCCCGCCGCAGTCCACGTCGCTCTCGTCGCCGTTCGCGACGCCGTCGGCGCAGCCCGGTGCGGTGCAGGTGCCCGAGGCGCACGCGCCGGACGCGCAGTCGCTCCCCGTCAGGCAACCGCCGCCGTTGGCGCACGGCCCACAGGAGCCGCCGCAGTCGACGTCCGTCTCGTCGCCGTTCTGGACGCTGTCCGAGCAGGTCGGCGCGGCGCAGGCGCCGGAGTCGCACACGCCGGAGGCGCAGTCGCCGCCGCCGCTGCAGTCGCCGCCGGCGGGGCACGGCGCGCAGCTCCCGCCGCAGTCGACGTCCGTCTCGGCGCCGTTCCGGACGCCGTCGGCGCAGCTCGCGGCGGCGCACGCGCCGGACGAGCACACGCTGGAGTCGCAGTCCGCCGGGACGGTACAGGCGCCGCCGCTCGTGCACGGCGCGCAGCTCCCGCCGCAGTCCACGTCCGACTCGCCGCCGTCGCGCACGCCGTCCGTGCAGGACGGAGGGCCGCAAACCTCCCGCACGCAGACGTTCGGCGCGGCGCAGGTCTCGCTGCAGGACTTCGGAGGGTCCTTCCTCGGGCTCGAGCTGGAGCAGGCCGCGAGGAGCGCGGCGAGCATCAGACCGGCGAGCGATCTCGACTGCATGCTTCCCCCAATGGAGCCGGCGCACGGCCGGCGAAGGCTGGATGGCTCGGAAGGTAGGCAGGGGTGCGGGCGTGCGCCTGTCGCCAGCATGGAGGACCCGCGACGGGTGCGACCCCCGGTACGTGTCCGGCGGGCGAGTGACGGGAGCGACTGGCGCGCCGCGCGGCCTAGGGCGATCGCCCGAACCCGGGCTGGCCGGCGGGGCGAGAGCGGTGCGCCGGAGAAGCGCGCCCTCTGCGTGAGCTTGCCGTGGCGTGCGCGGCGCGCTGCGATGGCGGACCGGGAGGAAGACGATGCCTCGAGCGAAGGAGCTGAAGATCCGCGTGCCCAGCCGGCCGGGCATGCTGGGAGAGATCGCCGCCGCGCTGGGCGAGAAGCAGGTGAACCTGCGCGCCGTGAACGCCTGGGTCGAGGGGAACGAGGGCGTCGTGCGGATGGTGGTGGACAAGGCGGCCGCGGCGAAGCGCGTGCTCGCGAAGCGCGGCTGGGCGACCGAGGAGCAGGAGGTCCTCGAGCTCGAGCTGCCCGACAAGCCCGGCGCGCTCGGCCGCGCGGCGACCGCGATCGGCAAGGCCGGAGTGGACATCACCCACGTGTTCGTCGGGACGGCGCCCGCGCGGAAGACGACCGTCTTCCTGGGTGTCAGCGATCTCAAGACGGCGCTGAAGGCCGTCCGGTAGCTAACGACCGATCAATATTCGGGAACAGTCGACGAGCGAAGCGAGCCCGCCGGGGCGGGGGCGCAGCCCAGGATTCGTCACATCTCAGGGACGCGCCCGGAGGGCCGTACGCCGATGGGCCGGCGTATGGATGCGCACATCGGGCTCGGGCATCGACGAGGAGGAATCGCGCTGTCCGGGCACGGTTCCGAGCGGCCCAGCCGGAGTGGCGGGTGCAAGCGAGCGTCTCTCTACCGAGAGCGTCTTGCCGTGGGCGCTCGCGCCCACGCGCGGAGGCGAGCCCGGAAGCGGCGCACGAGCTTTCGCATATTCACTGAACGTAACAGCTGTCGCCAGAGGTAGCGCCGGTCGTCGTACGGGCTTCCTGACGATGTGAACAATCTGTCCCAGTTGCGGTGCGTGAAGAATCGCCCTTGACTGCTCCCCGCCGGAGCTCCGATCCGGGGTTCGAGGCGGCGCGCCAGGGCCGCTCACGCGCACGCAGCTGGGCTGGGCGCGCGCGTTCGACCGCGGCAGGGGGTTGCCGAGGGCACACCGAGAAAAGCCGCGCTCGCGCGAGCCTGGAGCGCCTCCGGAGCTCCCGAAAACGCGTGTTACGAAGGGTGCATCTGGAGGTGCACTCCATGTCTTCGCTCGCCCCCGCTTCCCTCGACTCGAACGTCCTCGCCGTTCGCCTGCGCGAGCTCGCCGGAGAGGAACGAAACGTCCAGGTGGACTTCCTCCTTCACCTCGACGAGTTCGACCGCCGGCGCGCCTACGTCGAGGCGGGGCACGCCTCGCTCTGGGCTTTTTGCCTGAAGGTCCTCCACCTCCGGGAGGGGGCCGCCGGCCGCCGCATCCAGGCCATGCGCGTGCTGCGCCGGTTCCCGAGCCTCGAGGCGCCGCTGCGCGATGGGCGCGTCTGCCTCTCCACCGTGGGGCTCCTCGGTCCGGTGCTCACCGAGGAGAACGTGGACGACCTCCTCGCCCGCGCCGCGTACCGGACCCGCGCCGAGGTCGAGCACCTCGTCGCCTCCATCCATGCGCGCACCGCGCCACGCGCAGGGATCCGCAAGCTCCCGGAGCGCGAGCCCGCCAAGGCGAGCGCGGCGCTGCCGCTCACGGCGCAGGACACTGGCGGGGAGCGCGCCGAGTCGTCGGGGGGAGCACCCGCGTCCGCGGCGCCGATGCCCGACGCGCGCTCGACGTCGCCGGCCACCCGCGAGGTCGCGACCGAGAGGACGAAGCGCCGGTCGGAGACCGTGGCGGTCACCGAGAGCCACTGGTCGCTCCGCGTCACCCTCGACCGCGCCTGCAAGGAGGACCTCGAGACGCTCCGGTGTCTTCTCTCGCACAAGATCCCGGACGGTGACCTGGCGGCGGTGCTCCACGAGGCGATCCGCTGCGCCATCGACAAGCACGGCAAGCGCAAGGGCGCGGTCGTACCGGAGCGAAAGACGAAGCGCCCTGAGCCGATGGCGGCGGCGTCCCCGGCGGCGACTTCCACGATCCCGGCGATAGTGCGCCGCGCGGTGTGGAGGCGCGACGGCGGGCGCTGCGCCTGGGTCGGTCCGGACGGGTGCCGCTGCAGCAGCCGCTGGAAGCTCGAGCTCGACCACATCCAACCCGCCGCGCTCGGGGGACCCTCGACGATCGACAATCTCCGGCTCGCCTGCCGAGCTCACAATTTGCTTCACGCCGAGAGGATCTTCGGACGCGAGCACATGGCGCGCTTCCGCCGCCACGCGGGCGCCGGACCGACGCCGCTGGAGCGCGCTGGGGGAGCGCCCCTGCGTCCCGCCATGCAGCTGGGGATGTGGGCGCCGTGAGCCTGCGCGCGCCAACGAAGGACGAGTGACGCTGCGCACGGACGGCGCTCGCGCGGACACGCCGGAGAGACGGCTCTCCAGCTGCGGTCGGGCCGAACGTCGCGCCGCCGCGCCTCCGCAGGCATCCGGCATCCGACCCCTCGGCCCGGGTCCCCGCGGTCAACGCTCGCCGCGCGCTTGCCGCCCGTACGACTCCGAAGGGCGCGTTCCCGGGCCGCACGGGCTCACCCCGTCGATGCCCCACCGGCCTGCGCGCTGGGCCGCTCGTCGAACGGCAACCGCGAGCACCGTCGCATCCCCAGGATGTGATGATGGTGAGGGCGCAGCCCCGTCAGAACACGGCCAAACGACAGCGCGATGCGCGACACCGAAGGTGATCGCGAATCGCGCACTGTCGTTCAGCGCGCCCGGCCCAGCTTCCGGTAGAGCGTCGTCCGACCGATCCCGAGCCTGCGGGCGGCCTCGGTCTGGTTCCCGCCGCACTCGGCGAGGACGCGCTCCACGTGCGCGCGCTCCTGCGTCTCGCGCGTGGCGCGCAGGTCCGCCCGGGCGACCACGGGGGCGGGGGCGGGGCGCTCGAAGACCTCCGGCATCGCGGCGCGCAGCTCCTCCTCGGGGATCCGCGCCCGCGGGCCGCGATCGACGAACAGGGCGGCGACGCGCTCGAGGACGTTCTCGAGCTCGCGCACGTTTCCCGGCCAGGCGTAGCCCGCGAGGCGCGGCAGGACGAGCGCCAGCGCGTGGCGGTGCGCGTCGGGCTCGCCGTGCCGGAGGAGCGCGCGCTTCAGGAGGTCGGAGGCGATCGCCTGCACGTCGTCGCCGCGCTCGCGCAGCGGCGGGATGTGCAGGGGGAGGATGGCGAGTCGGTAGTACAGGTCCTCGCGGAAGTCCCCGCGCGCGACCGCGGCGCGCAGATCCCGGTGCGTCGCCGCGATCACCCGGACGTCCACGGGGGTCGGGTCGTTCGAGCCGAGGCGGAGCACCTGCCGCTCCTGGAGGACGCGCAGGAGCCGGGTCTGCAGCGTGGTCGGCACGTCGCCGATCTCGTCGAGGAAGATCGATCCCGTGTGCGCCGCCTCGAAGAGGCCGGGGCGGCCGCCGCGGCGCGCGCCGGTGAAGGCACCCTCCTCGTGCCCGAAGAGCTCCGCCTCGAGCAGCGTCTCCGGGAACGCCGCGCAGTTCACCGCCACGAACGGGCGGTCGCGCCGCCGGCTCGCGCGGTGGATGCCCTGCGCGACCATCTCCTTGCCCGTGCCGCTCTCGCCGGTGATGAGCACGGTCGCGTCGGTGCGCGCGTAGCGCTCCGCGAGCGCGCGCACGCGGGCGATGGCGGGCGAGGTGCCGACGAGGCCGGCGAGGTCGAACCGGGCCACGAAGCGGGGCGGGCGGTGCTCGGAGCGCAGGCCGCGCTCGAGCCGCTGGATGGCGGCGGAGTCCTGGCAGGTGAGGACCGCGCCGCGCTGCACGCCGGCCTCGCGCAGGGGCACACGGCTCACCACCAGCGTGCGGCCGCCGAGCCGCTGGACGACGTCGAGCTCCGGGGCGCCGGTCTCGAGCACGCGCGCGAGCGACAGCTCCGGCGCGACGCTCGACAGGCGGCGGCCGTTCACCTCCGCGCTCGTCACCCCGAGGACCCGCTGCAGGGCGGGGTTGATCGACTGGATCCGCTCGTCGCCGTCCACCGCCAGCACGCCCACGTCGAGGTGGCGGAGGACGCGCTCGACCTCGAGGCGCTTCGCCTCGGCCGCGCGGGCGATGCGGGCGACCTCCGCCGCGTGACGGATCGCCTCCGAGAGCGAGTCCTGCCCGTAGAGCAGCACCGCCGGCAGACCCTGGCGCTCGGCGAAGTCGCACACGGGCCCGGGGCCGACGATGACCCCGAACCCTCGCGCGGCGAGGTCGGCCACGTGCGCCTTCACGTCCTCCGGCGTGACGTAGGGCCGCTGCTCGATGACGAGGTCGCTCATGAGGCCGGCGCTCTGCTCGATCCCGGCGACGACGCGCCGGAAGTTCACGACGCCGATCCGGTTCGAGAGCTTGCGCGCCTGCACCAGCGCCTGCAGCGCGTCGACGGTGGACGCCATCACCACGACCACCGGCACGTCGGCGTGGTCGCGCAGGTACGCGCCGTTCGCGCCGGCGGCGACGAACGCGTCGACCTCCTCGCCCGCCTCGACGAGCGACCGCGCGGCCTGCAGCGCCTCCTCGAAGCCCTTGTCGAAGACGCGGACCTCCGCGACGTTCGCGAGGAGCGGGGCGACGCTCTCGAAGACGTGGCGCAGGCGGCTCGTGCTGAACGCCCAGACGATGGGGCGGCGGTCCGCGTCGGCGGCCATCGGGCTCCTCCTTCTTGGTTCGCGACGGCACCGGCCCGGGCTGCGGCCCAGTGTTCCGTTCGCGGAGCATACCTGTTCCGGAAGCGGTGCACCGAGTGGCCGCCCCGTCCGGGGGCTGCTGGTCGGCGCCGTGGCTCGAACGCCTGCGAACCCGGCGGGTTGTGCTCGGGTGCGCCCGCTCGCCGCGCTCGGTGCGCTCGATGCAATGGAGACCGCTCGCCGTCCGAGCCGCTCCCGCCCCGGGCGCGGCCGAGTGAACCGATGGTGTAGCGCGATGCGTGGACGCGCACGCGAAGACCGGAGGCCGAGCGGTGGACGAACGGATCGAGAGGGTGGCGGTGCTCGGGTCGGGGGTGATGGGCGCGACCATCGCAGCCCAGCTCGCGAACGCCGGGCTTCGCGTGCTCCTGCTGGACATCGTGCCGAAGGAGGCGACCGCCGAGGAGCGCGCGGCGGGGCTCGGCCTCGCCGATCGCGCCGTGCGCGACCGGCTCGCCACCGCCGCGCGGGCGGGGCTCGAGAGGCTCAAGCCGGCGCCGCTCTACCTCCCCGCGTACGCGGCGCGCATCGAGGTGGGCAACCTCGAGGACGACCTCCCGCGCCTCCGCGAGTGCGACTGGGTGGTCGAGGTCGTCCTCGAGAACCTGGAGGTGAAGCGGGCGCTGCTCGCGCGCCTCGCGCCGCACCTCCGGCCCGACGTGGTGCTCTCGACGAACACGAGCGGCCTCTCGGTGAACGCGCTCGCCGAGGCGCTCCCCGAGCCGCTCCGGCCGCGGCTCCTCGTCACCCACTTCTTCAACCCGCCGCGCTACATGCGGCTCGTCGAGATCGTCTCCTCGCGCTTCACCGATCCCGCGGTGGCGGCGCGGATGGCGGAGCTCATCCGCGTGCGGCTCGGGAAGGGGATCGTCACCGCCAAGGACACGCCGAACTTCGTCGCGAACCGGATCGGCGTGTTCTCCCTCTGCAACGCCGTCCACCACATGGTCGAGCTCGGCCTCACCGTGGAGGAGGTCGACGCGGTCGCCGGCCCCGCCACGGCGCGCCCCAAGAGCGCGGCGTTCCGCACCGCCGATCTCGTCGGCCTCGACACCCTCGCGCACGTCGCGCGGAACTCGTACGAGCTCCTGCCCGGAGACGAGCAGCGGGCGGCGTTCCTCCTGCCCGGGTTCGTCGGGGGGATGATCCAGCGGGGCCTCCTCGGCAACAAGACGCAGGGCGGCTTCTTCAGGAAGACGAAGGGGGAGGAGGGGAGCCAGGTCCTCTTCTTCGATCACCGCTCGGGTGAGTACCTCCCCGCGCGGAGGCCGCGGTTCGCCTCCGTCGAGGCGGCGAAGGGGATCGACGATCCGGGGAAGCGGCTCCGCGCCGTGCTCGCCGGGAGCGATCCGGCCGCGACGTTCGCGTGGCGGAACCTGCGGGACACGCTCCTCTACGCGTTCAACCGGATCCCGGAGATCGCCGACGACGTCGTGAACGTCGACGCCGCGATGCGCTGGGGCTTCGGCTGGGAGCTCGGGCCGTTCGAGATGATGGACGCCATCGGCGTCGCCGAGCTGGTGCGCCGCGCCGAGGCGGACGGCGTGAAGGTCCCCGCCGCGCTCTACGGCGTGCCGTCGTTCTACTCCGAGGAGGGCGGGAAGCGCCGCTTCGTGGATCTCGCCCACGGCGGCGGCTGGCTGGACGTGCCGCGGCCGCCGGATCACCTCGACCTCACCGTCCTCGAGAAGGCGGGCGCGGTCGTGGAGCGGAACGCGGGCGCCTCGGTCCTGGACCTCGGCGACGGCGTCTTCTGCCTCGAGTTCCACACCAAGATGAACGCCATCGGCAACGACGTGCTCGCCATGGTCCACAAGGCGCTGCGTCGTGCGGAGACCGAGGGCCGGGGGCTCGTCATCGCGAACCAGGGCCCGGCGTTCTCGGCCGGCGCGAACCTGATGCTCGTCGCGATGGCCATCGCGGAGGGCGCGTACGACGAGATCGCGCTCACCGTGCGGGCGTTCCAGAAGGCCATGATGGCGGTGAAGTACGCGCGGGTGCCGGTGGTGGCCGCGCCGCACGGGCTCGCCCTCGGCGGCGGCTGCGAGGTCTGCCTGCACGCCACCGCGATGAACCCGCTCGCCGAGACGTACATGGGGCTCGTGGAGCTCGGCGTGGGGCTCCTGCCCGCCGGCGGCGGCACGAAGGAGCTCGCGCTCCGGGCCGTCCGGCTCGCCGAGCAGTACGAGACCGACGTCTCGCCGTTCCTGTTCAAGCACTTCACGACGATCGCGACCGCGAAGGTGAGCGCCTCCGCCGACGAGCTCCGCGGGATGGGGCTCCTCCGGCCGGGCGACGGCGTCACGCTCTCGCCGGACCGGCTCGTGCACGACGCGAAGGCGCGCGTCCTCGCGCTCGCCGCGAACCACCGCCCGGGGGAGCCGGCGACGGACCTCAGGGCGCCGGGCCGGAGCGTCGCGGCGAGCCTCGCCTCCCAGCTCTGGAACATGCGGATGGGCGGCTTCATCACCGAGTACGAGGAGAAGCTCGGGAGGACCGTCGCCGGGGTCATCACGGGCGGCGACGTCCCCGCCGGCACCGCCATCACCGAGCAGTGGCTGCTCGACCTCGAGCGGGAGGCGTTCCTGCGCCTCTGCGGGGAGAAGAAGACGCTCGAGCGGATCCAGCACATGCTCAAGAAGGGCAAGCCGCTCCGCAACTAGCACACACGGGTGATCACCATGAGTGGAGCCTACGTCCTCGCCGCGGTCCGCACGCCCGGCTGCAAGGCCAAGAAGGGAAAGCTCAGGGACGTCCGCCCGGACGACCTCGCCGCGACGGCGATCCGCGCGCTCCTCGAGCGTGCGCGGGTCGAGCCGCGCGCCATCGAGGACGTCATCATGGGCTGCGCCTTCCCCGAGGGCGAGCAGGGCATGAACCTCGGCCGCGTCGCGGCGCTGCGCGCGGGCCTGCCGGTGGAGGTGCCCGGCCAGACCGTGAATCGCTTCTGCGCGTCCGGCCTCCAGGCGATCGCGACCGCCGCCGAGCGGATCCTCGCCGGCCAGGCCGACGCCATCGTCGCGGGCGGCGCCGAGAGCATGAGCCTCGTCCCGATGGGCGGCGCGAAGTTCAGCGCGAACCCTGGGCTCGTCGGCGCCTGGCCCGAGTCCTACGCGGCGATGGGGGTCACCGCCGAGCTCGTCGCCTCGCGCTACCGCGTCACGCGCGAGGACCAGGACGCCTTCGCGGCGGAGAGCCACGCCCGCGCGGCGTCCGCGCAGGCGAAGGGCCTGTTCGCGGGCGAGCTCGCGCCGGTGGACGTCGAGCGCGTGGCGCTCCTCGGCGGGAAGCTCGAGCGGCGGCAGGAGCGGGTGGACGCGGACGACGGCGTCCGGGCCGATACGACGCGCGAGGGGCTCGCGCGGCTCAGGCCCGCGTTCAAGGTCGACGGCACCGTCACGGCCGGGAACTCCTCGCAGATGACCGATGGCGCGGCCGCGGTGCTCGTGGTGTCGGAGGCGTTCCTCGCGCGGACGAAGCTCGCGCCGCTCGGCCGGTTCGTCTCGTACGCGGTGAAGGGCGTGCCGCCGGAGGTCATGGGCGTCGGCCCGATCGAGGCGATCCCGGCCGCGCTCGCGCGGGCGGGCGTGCGCAAGGAGGACGTCGGGCAGGTGGAGCTCAACGAGGCGTTCGCGGCGCAGGCGCTCACCTGCGTGCGCGCCCTCGGCCTCGACCCGGCGCGCGTGAACCCGACCGGCGGGGCCATCGCGCTCGGCCACCCGCTCGGCTGCACCGGCGCGAAGCTCACCGCGACGCTGCTGCACGGGCTCGCGCGGAGCGGCGAGCGCTACGGGATCGTGTCGATGTGCATCGGGGGCGGGATGGGCGCGGCGGCGGTCTTCGAGCGCGCCTAGCGCGCGACGGCTCTCTTAGGGACAGCGGAGGACGATCATGGCGAGACTCTTCAAGGGCGCGGAGTACCTCATCACCGAGGCGACGAAGGACGACGTCTTCACGCCCGAGGACTTCAGCGAGGAGCAGCGGCAGATCGCGCACACCGCGGACCAGTTCGTCCAGGAGGAGGTGACGCCCGTGCTCGACCGGCTCGAGCACCAGGAGCCGGGGCTCGCGGCCGCGCTCATGCGCAAGGCGGGCGAGGCGGGCCTGCTCATGATCGACGCGCCGGAGGCCTACGGCGGGCTCGCGCTCGACAAGGCGACGAGCATGCTCGCCGCGGAGCGGATGGGCGCGGCCGGCGCGTTCTCCGTGTCCTACGCGGCGCACAGCGGCATCGGCACGCTGCCCCTCGTGTACTACGGGACCGAGGCGCAGAAGGATCGGTACCTCGGCAAGCTCGTCACGGGCGAGTGGAGCGCCGCGTACTGCCTCACCGAGCCGGAGGCGGGGAGCGACGCGCTCGGCGGCAAGACCACCGCGACGCTCACGCCCGACGGCAAGCACTACCTCCTCGACGGCACGAAGCAGTTCATCACGAACGGCAGCTTCGCCGACCTGTTCACGGTCTTCGCGCGCGTCGACAAGAAGCACTTCACCGCCTTCCTCGTGGAGCGGACGACGCCGGGCCTCACGGTCGGCCCGGAGGAGAAGAAGCTCGGCATCAAGGGCTCCTCGACGACGCCGGTCGTCTTCGAGGGCGCGAAGGTGCCGGTCGAGAACGTGCTCGGCGAGATCGGCAAGGGGCACAAGATCGCGTTCAACGTGCTCAACGTCGGCCGCTTCAAGCTCGGCGCGGCGGTGACCGGCGCGGCGAAGCTGGCGTTCAAGACCGGCGTCGCGTACGCGAACGCGCGCAAGCAGTTCGGCGTGCCCATCGCCCGCTTCGGCGCGATCCAGGAGAAGGTCGCCGACCTCACCGCCGGCCTCTTCGCCGCGGAGTCGCTCGTCTACCGGCTCGCGGGGCTCATCGACGACCGACTCGCCACGATCCCGAAGGACGCCGCCGGCTACTACGAGGCCTACCAGCAGGGCATCGAGGAGTACGCGATCGAGTGCGCGATCGCGAAGGTGTTCTGCAGCGAGGTGCTCGCCGACGTGGTCGACGAGGTGGTCCAGATCCACGGCGGCTACGGCTTCATCCAGGAGTACCCCGCCGAGAAGTACTACCGGGACGAGCGCATCAACCGGATCTTCGAGGGCACGAACGAGATCAACCGGCTCCTCGTGCCGGGCACGATCCTGCGCCGCGCCATGAAGGGCGAGCTGCCCCTGCAGCGCGAGGCGATGAAGGCGATGGAGGCGCTCATGACGCCCTCCCTCGACGAGCTCGACCCCTCCCAGCCCTTCGCGGCGGAGCGGGCGGTGCTCGGCGGTCTCAAGAAGACCTTCCTCGTCGTGGCCGGCGCCGCGGTCCAGCGGTACATGGACGCGCTCAAGGACGAGCAGGAGGTGCTGCTCGCGCTCGCGGACGTGGCGATCCAGGTCTTCGCGATCGAGAGCGCGCTCCTCAGGGCGGAGAAGATCTCGCCGCGCCTCCCGGAGTCGCGGCGCGCGGACGTGGCGGCCGCGGTGAAGGTGCACACCTTCTCCGCCGTCGAGAAGCTCGCCGCCGCCGCCCGCCGGGCCGCGTTCTACGTCGCGGAGGGGGACACGCTCACCGTGCTGCTAGGCGGCATCCGCCGGTTCACCAAGTACGACGCCTCGGGCCTGCTCGCCGCGAAGCGGCGCCTCGCCGCCGCCGCGCTCGAGGGCGAGCGCTATCCGCTGTGAGGCATGGTCTCAGGGGGCTGCGCCCCCGCCCCGGCTCGCCGGGGCCCGTGCGCCACCGCGGGCGGCGTCGCCGCGATCGCGGTGGCGCCCCGGCGGGGGGGGGGGGGGGGGCGCGGGGGCGCGGGGAGGAAGAGGCGGG
>NZ_JALCYY010000023.1:60226-81919 GCF_022690685.1 Anaeromyxobacter terrae
GGGGGGCGGGGGGCCCCGGGGGGGGGGCGCGGCGCCTTGGGGGGGGCCGCCCCGGCGGGCTCGCTTCGCTCGCCTGTTCGCGAATCATGATCGGCGGCTTGGCCGAGCCGCCGTCCACCGCAGAGGAGACTGCGAGATGCCCCTCAAGCTGCTCGTCACCGTGAAGCGCGTCGAGGACCCCGAGTCGAGGATCAAGGCGAAGCCCGACGGGAGCGGCATCGTCACCGACGGCGTGAACTACAAGATGAACCCCTTCGACGAGATCGCCGTCGAGGAGGCCCTGCGGCTCAAGGAGAAGCACGGCGGCGAGGTCGTCGTGGCGAGCCTCGGCGGCGCCGCGGCCATGACCGAGCTCCGCGCCGCGCTGGCGATGGGGGCCGACCGCGGCCTCCTCGTCCGCCACGACGGCGCGCTCGATCCGGGGATCGTCTCGGCGCTCCTCCAGGCGCTCGTGGC
Source organism: Anaeromyxobacter terrae (assembly GCF_022690685.1). GTDB lineage: Bacteria > Myxococcota > Myxococcia > Myxococcales > Anaeromyxobacteraceae > Anaeromyxobacter > Anaeromyxobacter terrae. The sequence goes on from NZ_JALCYY010000023.1 coordinate 60,683, forward strand.
GGCGGAGCGGCCCGACCTCGTCATGCTCGGGAAGCAGGCGATCGACGACGACCAGAACCAGGCCGGCCAGATGCTCGCCGCGCGCCTCGGCTGGCCGCAGGCGACGTTCGCCTCCAAGAAGGAGAGCCTCGAGAGCGAGGCCGAGCAGAAGAAGCAGCCCGGGGTCGCCGTCGCCGCGGACGGGAAGCGCGCCCTCGTCGTGCGCGAGGTGGACGGCGGCGTCGAGACGCTCGAGGTCGCGCTGCCGGCGGTCGTGACGGTGGACCTCAGGCTCAACAAGCCGCGCTTCGCGTCGCTCCCCGGGATCATGAAGGCGAAGAAGAAGGAGGTCCGCGAGATCCCCGCCGCCTCGCTCGGCGTGGAGCTCGCGCCGAGCGTGGTGGTGCGGCGGCTCCTCGACCCGCCGCGCCGGCAGGCCGGCGTCAAGGTCGCCGACGTCGCCGAGCTGTGGACCCGTCTTCACGCGGAGGCGAAGGTCCTCTAGGGCCCTTCGAGCGCGCCATGTCGAACGTCCTCGTCATCGCCGAGCAGTCCCGCGGCACCCTCAGGAAGGCCACCCTCTCCGCGCTCACCGCCGCCCGGGAGGTCGCGCGCCGCACCGGCGGCGGGGTGAGCGCGCTCGTCCTCGGCAGCGGCGCCGGCGCGGCCGCGGAGGAGCTCGCCGCGCACGGCGTCCCCGTCCGCCTCGCCGACGCCCCCGTGCTCGCGCACCCGCTCGCCGAGGCGCACGCGCCGGTGGTCGCCGAGGCGGCGCGGGCGGCCGGCGCGAGCTGGGTCGTCACGGCCGCGACCTCGTACGGGAAGGACCTCCTCCCCCGGGCGGCGGTCGCGCTCGGCGCGGCGGTGGCCACCGAGGTCCTCGCCATCGCCGGCGACGGCGGCGAGATCCTGCTTCGCCGGCCGATGTGGGCCGGGAACGTCATCGCCGAGGTGGAGCTCCGGACGGCGGTGAAGGCGTTCAGCGTGCGTCCGACGGAGTTCGCGCCGGCGGCGCGGGCGCCGGGCGGGTCGGTCACCCCCATGGCGGTCGCGGTGGACGCGGCGTCGCTCGGGACGCGCTTCGTCGAGCTGCAGGAGGTGAAGAGCGAGCGGCCCGAGCTGACCGACGCGCGCGTCGTCGTCGCGGGCGGCCGCGGCACCAAGGGCGACTTCGGCCCGCTCTCCGCCCTCGCCGACGACCTCGGCGCGGCGGTGGGCGCCTCGCGCGCGGCGGTGGACGCGGGCTGGGTTCCGAACGACTGGCAGGTGGGGCAGACCGGCAAGGTCGTCGCCCCGGACCTCTACGTCGCCGCGGGGATCTCGGGCGCCATCCAGCACGTCGCGGGCATGAAGGGCGCGAAGGTGATCGTCGCGATCAACAAGGACGCGGACGCGCCCATCTTCCAGATCGCCGACTACGGGCTCGTCGCCGACCTGTTCCAGGCGGTGCCCGCGCTGCGCGAGCGGCTCAAGGCCGGGTAGGCCGCGCGCCGCGGGGCCGGACCGGTCGGGGTCACTCGCCCGGGAGCAGGTCGAGCTGCGAGGGGGGGACGCCGCGGGCGACGCCGTGCCCGGCGAGGACCGCCATCCGCCGCCGCTCGAAGCGCCGCTGCCGCTCGGCGCGGACCCGGTCCAGCATCGCGCGGGCGCTCTCGACGTCGGCGTACACGTCAGGGACCTCGCGGCCCAGGAGCCGGTCCCGCCGGCGCAGGTAGGCCTCCTCCGCGGCGAGGTGGTCGACCTCGAGATCCTCGATCTCGACGGCGAGCCGCTCCTCCGCGTCCATCGCGCGGAGCGCGTCGCGCTGCTCCGCGGTCATCATCCGGATCCTCTCCAGCACACCCATTGACGCTCTCCGGTCACCGCCCACCACCGCCGCCGCTGCCGCTGCCACTCGTGGATCAAGCTAGGGGGACCTCCTCGACGCGCAAGGGCGCTCGGGTGGGATGTCAAAGAAATCGCGCCGACCGACCCGACTGGCCATGGGATCGATCGGCGGCAGGCGGCGGGGTCGTGTCAGAGGAAACGGCTAGGCTCGGGTCTACCAGGGCGCCGCGCGCAGCGGCCTGACTTCACTGACGGTCGACGTTCACGCGTCCGGCCTGGCGCCCGTGCGCGCGTGTGTGCGCCGCGCGCCCCGGTCGTCGCCTGAGGCGAGGTGCCCCGGGCGGACTGGACCCGGGGCCCACGACACTCTCGCTCGCTGCGCGCCGGTGCATGGGCTGCGCGCAACGGCGGAATTCACCGAACCCCCCGGAACGACGGGCGCGACTTCACCGGTCGACGTGCCGGGACTGCGGCGCCGCGGGACGGTACGGGACTTCCAAGCGCAGGTCCTGCACCCTCGACCGGAGCGCCGATGAACCGTCCGCTGGGAAGCCTCACCATCGCCACGAAGCTCCGCATCGTCGTGGGCGCGAGCGCCGTGGCCCTCGCCGCGCTCGTGTGGCAGGCGGTGCGCGTCGTCGAGTCGCGCATGCTCGAGGAGCGCGAGGCGAAGGTCCGTGCCGCCGTCGAGACGGTGCACGGGGTGCTGCGCGAGCAGGCCCGGCTCGCGGAGGAGGGACGCGTCCCGGTGGCCGAGGCGCAGGCGGCCGCGATCCGCACCCTCCGCGCGCTGCGCTACGAGGGCAGCGAGTACTTCTGGGTGAACGACCTCGCGCCGCGCATGGTCGTCCACCCGATGCGGCCGGAGCTCGACGGCAAGGATCTCGCGAACGAGGTCGACCCCACGGGCAAGCGGCTCTTCGTCGAGTTCGTGGACACCGCGAGGCGCCACGGCGGCGGCGTCGTCGCGTACCTCTGGCCCAAGCCGGGATCGCGGGACCCCGTCCGCAAGCTCTCCTACGTCAAGCTGTTCGAGCCGTGGGGGTGGGTCGTCGGCTCGGGCGTCTACCTCGACGATCTCGAGGCGGCGGCCGCGCACGAGGCGCGGCGGATCGCCGGCGCGGCGCTCGCGATCGTCCTCGTCCTCGTCTTCGGGGCCGCGATCGTGGTGCGCAGCATCACCGGGCCGCTCGCCGGCGCGATCCGGGTCATGGAGCGGGTCGCCCGCGGCGACCTGCGCGAGGAGGTGGCCGTCACCCGCCGGGACGAGCTCGGCCGGCTCCAGGCGGCGATGGCCGCGATGGCGGACAAGCTCGCGCTCGTCATCGCCGAGGTGCGCGCGGGCTCGGACGCGCTCGGGGGCGCCTCGCAGCAGGTGTCCGAGACCTCGCAGATCCTGTCGCAGGGCACCGGCGAGCAGGCGGCGAGCGTGGAGGAGACGACCGCCTCGCTCGAGGAGATGAACGCCTCGATCTCCCGGAACGCGGAGGGCGCGCGGGAGACCGCGGCCGCCGCGAACGCGGGGGCGGCGCGCGCGGAGGAGGGCGGGCGCGCGGTCGCCGAGACGGTCGAGGCGATGAAGGCGATCACCGAGCGCATCTCCGTCGTCGAGGAGATCGCCTACCAGACGAACCTGCTCGCGCTGAACGCGGCGATCGAGGCGGCCCGCGCCGGCGAGCACGGCCGCGGATTCGCGGTCGTCGCCGCGGAGGTGCGCAAGCTCGCGGAGCGCGCGCAGAAGGCAGCGAAGGAGATCGGGTCGCTCGCCGGCTCGAGCGTGGCGGTCGCGGAGCGCTCGGCGTCCCTGATCCGCGAGCTCGTCCCGGGCATCCGGAGCACCGCCGAGCTCGTGCAGGAGGTGGCCGCGGCCTCCCAGCAGCAGGCGGCGGGGGTCGAGCAGGTCTCTCGCGCGATGGCGATCGTGGACCAGACGACGCAGCGGAACGCCGCCGCCGCGGAGGAGCTCTCCTCCACGGCCGAGGAGATGGCCTCTCAGGCCGAGTCGCTCCAGCAGATCGTCGGGTTCTTCCAGGTGCGAGAGGGGCTCGAGCGCGCCGCGAGCGCGAAGCCCAGGCCCCCGCCTCCGCCGCCCCAGGCACAGCCGCAGCCGCAGCCGCCTCCCGCCGCGAGCCGGCCGGCGCTCGAGGACGGCGCCGGCTGGGTCGCGTGGCGCTCGGGCTCGGCGAACGGCGCGCAGCCGCGGTCGCTCTCCAGGCGCTCGTAGCGCGAGGGGCGCCCGGAGCCGGACGCGCCGGAGGGGCACACCGGCGTCGTGCGCGAGGTCGCGCGCCCTCGGCGGGGTGACCCCGCCCAGGCGAGTGCGCCGCGGCGGCGCCGGTGCGAGGAGTGCGGTCGAGGACGCTGGGCGGGGGCTTCGAGGTGGGCGGCAAGCCGTACGACGTGACGCTCTTCGGCGCGACCGGCTACACCGGCCGGCAGGCGGCGCGCTACCTGTCGGAGCACGCGCCGCCCGGGCTCCGCTGGGCCGTCGCCGGCCGCAGCGGTGCCCGGCTCGAGCTCGTGGAGGCCGAGGCGCACGCGAGCGGGGTCGTGGTCGCGGACAGCGCGGAGCCCGCCTCGATCGAGGCGATGGTCGCCGGTACGCGCGTGCTCGCCACGACCGTCGGCCCGTTCGCCCATCACGGCGGGCCGGTGGTCGACGCGTGCGTCCGGCACGGCGTCGATTACGTGGACATCACCGGCGAGACGGCGTGGGTGCGCGGGCTCGTCGACCGGCACCACGCCGCCGCCGCCCTCGCGGGCACGCGCATCGTGCCGTTCTGCGGGTTCGACTCGGTCCCTTCCGATCTCGGCGCGCTGCTCGTCGCGTCCTTCATCCGGGAGCGCTGGGGGCAGGACACGCGCCGCGTGAGCGCGAGCTTCGCGCTCCGCGGCGGCTACGGCGGCGGGACGCTCGCGACGGTGCTCCACTCCGCCGAGACCGGGGAGCTCGCCGTCGGCCGCGACGTGCTGCTCCTCAACCCGCCCGAGCATCGGGGCGATGCCGAGCGGGCGCGCAGCGCGGACCTCGACGCCGTTCGCCGCGACCCGGTCCGGCGGGTCTGGCTCGGGCCGTTCCCGATGGCGCGGATCAACACCCGCGTCGTGCGGCGCAGCAACGCGCTCCTCGACGCGATCGGGCGCGGCTACGGCCCGGAGTTCACCTACGAGGAGGCGACCGAGTACCGGTCCCGCCTCGCCGCAGAGGCGGCGCGGCTCGGGCTGCGCCTCTTCGAGCGCGCCCTCGCGGTGGAGCGGATGCGCGCGCTCCTGCGCCGCTTCGGGCCCGCGCCGGGGGAGGGCCCGCCGGCGGCCGCGCGCGAGCAGGGGGCCATGCGGCTGCGGCTGGTCGGCGAGGCGGCCTCCGGACGGCAGGTGCTCGCGACGCTGCGCGCGCGAGGGAATCCCGGCGGGCAGGTCACCGTCATGACCCTCTGCCAGGCGGCGCTCGCCCTCGCCACGCAGCGCGACGCGCTCCCCCGCGCGCCGGCAGGGGGTGTGCTCACCCCGGCGACCGCCCTCGGTCTCCCGCTCCTCGACCGGCTGGAGGCGGCGGGGCTGCAGGTCGAGATCGGACCGGTCGTGCGCGCTTGAACGACAGCCGTCCAGCCGGCACGGACGGGCCGTTGAAGGCGGGCGGTGGGGTCCCTAGGGGTGAAGTGATGGCCCTCGTGTGGATACCCCTCGTAGCCGTCCTGGCCGGCAGCGCCTCGAGCGCGAGCAGCGTCGCGCTCCGCCCGGTCGAGCGGAGGGTCGTCGCCCCGTCCACGGCGGTGCAGCTCACCGCAGGGACGTCCGCGAACCCGGCGCCGGCGGACGGCGCCTTGCCGCCCGCGTGCGTGGGCGACGTGTGCCAGCCCCGCGTGTCGGTGCCGGGGTACGAGCCCCGCCTGTCCTCGCGCGGCAGGCGCACCGAGCTCGCCGCGCACCTCCTCGCCCGCGCGCACATCGAGCCGCTCGCGAGCGTGGCGCACTTCCTCGCCGTCACCGGGATCCGCCTCGACTTCACCCCCGCGGTCCTCGACACGGGGCTGTCGCGCGGGCCCGAGGGCTGGGGGCACGCGCAGCTCATGCTGCGCTGGCGCATCGACGCGTTCGGCAAGCCCGTCTGGGCTGTCGTGCGTTAGCGCCGGGCGCGGCGTCTCCGGAGGGCGTGCCGGGAGGGGCGGCGCTCAGCTCCAGGAGCTCACGAAGACGGCCCGGTCCGAGCCGGGCTCCCACACGAGGTCCACCCGCGCGGCGCGCCCTGCCCACGCGTAGAGCCCCTCGATCCCGCCACACGATCGCAGGAGGTGAGCGCGGTCGCGCGAGATGGGCGGGAGGTCCTCGAGGACGACGTGGACGAGCCGCGGCCCGCGCCGGAGGGAGGTCGCGTGCCCCGCGTTGCGCGTCGCGATGTTCCAGCCCTTCGCCGCGATCCAGCCCAGCACCTCGGGCAGGCGACCCAGCATCGCGAGCGTGGCGGTCACCAGCGGCTGGAACACGGCGGTGTCGGTCGCGGCGCGCCCGAGCACCCGCCCGAGCTCGCGCACGCCGTCGTCTCCCCGGCACCGCTGAACGGCGTGCAGGATCTCGATCTCGAGCGCGATGGGCAGCCAGCCCGCCGCGGGAGCCGCCTCGACGCGGCGGACGGTCTCGGGGCGCACGTCGCGGCGGATCGACGCGGCGTCCTCGTCGCCGAAGGTGCGCAGCCGCTCGAGGTACAGCTTCAGCAACGCCGCCCGGATCTCCGGTTCCATTCGCGCCCGCTCCCGTGCCCCGCCCCGCCGGCGGGAGAAGAGCACCATACGGCGGGCGAGCGGAATCCCCGCACGGCGGGACTTGTGGGCGAGGGCGAGATGCGCCTCGCCCGTCCGTTGGTGCGCAAACGGACGGGCCGGCGCACCGGCGGGGCGCTGGTGACCCGCGGGGCGCCGCGACTCACCCCGCCGACGTGCAGGTGCAGGTCGCCGGGTTGCACCACATCCGGCTGCCGCACCCGCCGCAGCAGTCGGTCGCGTCGGGGTCCGGGTTCACGGTCACGTCCACCCACTCCCGGTAGCTCACGGTCACCGTGTCGCCGACCTGCGGCCGGCTCGCGCCGACGAAGAAGAGCGTGTTGCTCACCGGGTCGTAGTCGAACCCGTCCAGCTGGCTGCGGGCGAGCTCCCGGCGGCCGGCGGCCGGGTCGCTCGGGTCGCACACCGCGCCGGCGGGGGTGACGACGACCTTGAGCGTGAGCGCGATGGGCGCCCCTGCGAGCTTCATGCTCGACGACGCGCCGGCGACCGCGTTCACGATGTCGTCGAGCGTCTGCCCCGGATCCGACGCGCAGACCGAGCCGTAGGAGCCGCCCGTCGCCTGCACCGCCTCGGCGTAGCCCCAGCCCACCTCGTAGCTCGTCGCGCAGCCGCCCGGGGGCGGCGCGATGATCCCGAAGGCGATCGCCTCCTGGGTCTTCAGGTGGTCGACGAACGGCTGCACCGTCTGCGCGACGCACGCCGCCCGGGAGGCCTCCGTCCCGGACGCGAGCGTCTTGTTCCGGTCCGCGATCTCGGGGCAGGCGTTCTCCACCTCCTGCGCGTGCTCGTCGGAGACGTAGACGACGACGAGCTTCACGCCCTGCCGGACGTGGCGCGCGTCCTCGGCCGCCGTGCGCGGGACGGCGGTGCCGGCGAGGCCGATCACGTCGTCCACGGCGGTGAGGCCGAACTCCTGGCCGTCGGTGCTCGCGGTGTCGGACCAGAACCCGGCGAAGGTGGCCTGGTCGCGCGTGAAGCCCGCCCCGAGCAGCTGGCCCGCGGGCGTCCTGTTCGTCACCGAGTTGGAGGTGTGCTTCACGACGCCCATGCGGAAGTCGATCCCGAGCTGGGAGAGCCGCGTGAACACCGCGCTCGCGTTGGCCGCGATCGGGCCGCGCTCGTCGTCGGTCGACGCGGAGATGTCGCTCATCCAGACGAAGTCGGCCTTCGGCTCGCTCGCCACGTCGAGGTGCTCGCACTCGGTGCCCTCGCCGTCGCCGGACTGCCCGAGCGCGGTGCCGCCCGCGAGGTCCGTGACGGCGAGCCGCGCCGGCCGCGCACGGTCGTCGAGCTCGGCCTTCGGCGCGATCGCCGCGACGACGACGACGCGCCTCGCGTCGCCCTGCGCGTTCTTGCGGGAGAGCACCTCGAGCCCCAGCACGAAGTCCGTGCCCGCGCCGAACGCCGCGCCGGTCGGGAGGCCGGAGAGGGCGGTCGCGGGCAGGCCGGTCATGGCCGCGAGCGCCGCGAGCCGCACGGCGGGGAGGTCGCTGGCGCCGGTGAGGTTCACGCGCGCGGACACGATCGCCGGGAACCCGTCCCAGCTCTGGAGCGCGCGGCCCGCGACGAGCTCGGTCCCGGTCCACGCGGCGCCCGTCGCCGCCGCGAGCCGGCCCGCGAGCGCATCGAGCTGCGCGGCGGGGGTGCCGCCCGCGACCGGCTCGTCCATCGACAGGACGAACCCGGCGACCGCGGCTCCCCGCAGATCGAAGGCGACCGCCGCGCGCCGCCCGGCAGGCGCGCCCGTGAACGCCACCTCGCCGATCGCGGCGCTCGCCGGCAGCGCGAGCCGGAGGTCGCCCGCCGGCCGGTCCGCCCACAGCACGGGGGTGAGCGCGTCGCGCGCGCAGGCGGCGAGCACGCCGCACACGCCTCCCGCGGGCGGGTCGGCGGGGTTCGTGGGATCGTAGCCGAGGGCGAGCTCGTCCCCGTCGCGCAGGCCGTCTCCGTCCGAGTCCGCCCGCTTGGGATCCGTCCCGTACGCCGCCTCGTCGCCGTCGTGGATGCCGTCGCCGTCCGTGTCGGGGTTCGTCGCATCGAGGCCGGCGGTCACCTCCGCGCCGTCGGAGAGACCGTCACCGTCGGTGTCGGCGCTCACCGGGTTCGTGCCGTGGTTCGCCTCCGCGCCGTCGGAGAGGCCGTCGTCGTCCGTGTCCGCGTCGGCGGGGTTCGTGCCCGCGGCGACCTCGGCGCCGTCGCCGACGCCGTCGCCGTCGGTGTCGGCGCGCGCGGGATCGAGCCCGGCGGCGCACTCGGCGGCGTTCGAGAGCCCGTCGCCGTCCCGGTCGGCGCCGGGATCGTCTCCCAGCCACGTCGCTCCCTCGCAGCGCCCGCTCGACGAGCCGCCACCTCCGCTGCAGCCGGCCGCGAGGAGCAGCAGAGACGCGGCGAGCACCGCGGCACCACGACGGGAGAGCGCGTGCACCATTCGAGAACCTCCGGAGGGACGCACGCATCGTATTGGTTGCCGCGTCGAGGCGACAAGCCGATCGTTTGCGCACAGTGAAAGATGGTCGGGGTGCGGGTGCGCCGGGGTGGTCGGCGCTCAGGGCCGCAGGCGGGAGAGAGGGACGCCGGGCCCGCGGTCGCGGTCCCGGGGGGGACGTACGTCTCGGGTCCCTCGTCCGAGCCTCCCCGGCGAGGAGCGGCAGGCAGGCCCGCGAAGGGCTAGGCTTCGCTCCCAGCGAAAAAGCGCGGCCGCTTTGCCGCTGAGGGAAGGAGGCGGGCATGTCCCCGCGCCCGGGCGCGCTGAAGCGACTCCTGCCGCCCGCCGGCGCGCAGGTGGCGAGGGGGCTCCAGACCTGCCTCCCGGGAGCGCGCCGCAGCTGGGGCGCGACCGGCGGGACCGACGGCGCGCCGTACTGCTACGAGGTGTTCCTCAAGCACCTCACGCTCTCCGTGCAGGCGGGCATGGCGGGCGTCCCCGCGTCCGTCGCGGAGATCGGGCCGGGCGACTCCATCGGCATCGGCCTGGCCGCGCTCCTCGCCGGAGCGGACCGCTACGCGGGGCTCGACGTGGTGCCGTACTCGCTCGCGGCCCACAACCGGCGCATCCTCGACGAGCTCGCCGGCTACTTCTCCGAGCGCCGGCCGAACCCGCCGTGGGGCTGGCCCCGCTACGATCACCTGCTGGACGCCCGGTCGTTCCCCAGCCGGATCCTCCGTGACGAGTCGCTCGCGAGGAGCCTCGCGCCCGCGCGCCTCGATCGCATCCGGGCCGCGCTCGAGGGGGGCGCCAGCGAGCCCATCCGGATCGAGTATCACTGTCCGTGGGCGAGTGCCGCGGCGATCGAGCCGGAGACGGTGGACTGGCTCTACTCCCACTCCGTCATGGAGCACGTGGACGGGATCGAGGCCGCGTACTCCGCGATGTCGCGCTGGCTCAGGCCCGGTGGGTTCGTGAGCCATCAGATCGACCTGCGCTCGCACGAGCTCTTCCCGGAGTGGAACGGGCACTGGGGCGTGTCGCGCCTCACCTGGCGGCTCATCCGCGGGCGCCGCGCCTACCTCATCAACCGGCTGCCCTACAGCGCGCACGCCCGGGCGATCCGCAGGTTCTTCGAGGTGCGCCTCGAGCTCCTGCTCGAGGAGGAGGGCGGGCTGCCGGCGGGGAGGCTCCGCGCGCCGTTCGACCGGCTCGACGACCGCGAGCGGCGGACCTCCGGCTACTTCGTCGTGGCGGTGAAACGCTGACGGCGCCTCGGAGGTCGTGAAGAGAGCACGAGCGGGGGAGATCGACGCAAGCGGCCACGACCCTCAGGCCTGCCGGTCCGCCTCGGCCGTGCGGGCCTCCTCGGACGCGGCGGCGAGGTCCTCGAGCACCTCACGCGCCACGGGGTCGGCGCTCAGCGCCCCTTCCGGGAGCCTGCGAAGGGCGATCTCGGCGAACTCGCCGGCGCCCCGCAGGGTCTCGGAGAGCCACAGGTGCGAGCCGTCGGAGAGGGTCAGGCAGAACCAGCGCTGGAGCGGGTTGTAGGAGACCCGCGAGACGGTGGTCCAGCTCACGTTGCGGTGCGTGATCACCCCGACGCGCTCGATGAACGTGTCGTGCACGACGATGCGCTGGCGGAACGCCGACGCGAACTGGTGCGCGGCGACGGCGAGCATCGCGAGCGTGGCCGCGGCCCCGAGGACGAGGCCGGGGACCCCCGCCTGCTCACCGATCCACGCGCGCGCTTCCAGTCCCGCGAACACGACCGCGGGCAGGAGCGCACCGATCCCGAGCATCACGCCGTTGCGGCGCAGCGGGCGCAGCACGACGACGCCCTCGCCGGTCGCGGCGCGCTCGCGGGGCGTCGCCGAGGTCCGGCGCAGCAGCGCGCGGCCACCCACCATCACGAGGAACAGGGCGGCCAGCGCAATGGCGGTCTCGAGCATGGGGGGAGTGTGCCTCATCGGGGGCCTCCCGGTGAAGCGGGGGCGTTCGGCTCCAGGCCGGCGCCGCGATCAGTCCCCGCGATGTGGGGGCGCAGGATCAGCCCGCGCGCCGCGGCGTCTTCCACGGCGCCGCGTTGCCGCTCTCGTCGACGCGGACGCGGAGGTGGTCGGGCCCGCGCCAGACGCTCCCCGCGATGACGCGCCCCGGGATCCAGGGATAGCGCGCGCGAGTGTCGTCGGAGACGAACACGACGGGCGACACCGGTGGAGCGTCTGGCGTCGCGGCGGGCACGCCCTCCTCGGTGAGGAGGATGCGCTCCGGGCGACGGCCCCCCGGCCCGCGGACGGGGCGCTGGCGGCGGCGCTTGTTGCCTCGCGCGCCGGCTCGGTTCTCGTGATGCTGCGGTCTGTCCAACATGGGCTCCTGGCCTTGGGGGCGCCGGCGACGCTCTTCGCGTCTGCGCGGGGGCGCGATACGGCTCGCGATGTGGTGTGGATGCGCTGCGTCCCGGGATCTGACGTCCGGTCGGCGCTCGTGGGTCGTATGTATCCCGGACGACGGAGGATTTCAACGATGTCGCCGCCGGGGCCCTCCCTCGGGCGTCGCGGGCGCGCCGCACCGGAGTCGCTGACACCGGCCCGCTCCTGCCGTAGCCTCCGCGCATGTCCGAGATCAGGAAGCGCAGGCGCTGGCCGAAGATCGTCGGCGGCGTCGTCCTCGTCCTCGTCGTGGTCGTCGTCGGGCTGCTCTTCGCGCTCGATCGGATCCTGCTCTCGCAGGCGCGCAAGCAGGCGGCGGTCCTCTCCCAGCAGCTCGGCCGGCCCGTCGAGATCGGCGGGGTCGCGACGCGGCTGTGGGGGGGCCTCGGCGTGCGCGTCACCGACGTGGCCGTCGGGGCGGGCGAGGGGGAGCCCCTGCCGCTCGCCGAGGTCCGGCGGGTGGAGGTGAAGGCGGACCTCCTCCGCGCCATCGTGACGATGGGGAAGGAGGTCCACGTCCGCGAGGCGGTGGTGGAGGGCCTGCGCGTGAACGTGGTGAAGCTGCCCGACGGAACGACCAACGCGCAGCGCGTCGCGGACCGGCTCGCGCGGGCGGAGGGCGCGAAGCCGGCCGAGCCGGAGGCCCCCGCCCCCTCGCAGGGGCCGGCCCTCCGCCTGCTTCGCGTCGACCGCGCGGCCGTCGAGAACGCGCGCATCGCCTTCCTCGATCGGTCGGTCCCGAACGCGAAGGAGCTCGCCGTCGACGACCTCGACGTCGAGGTGAAGGACCTCGAGACCGGCAAGCCGCTCGAGGTCGTCGTGCGCGCCGCGGTGCTCGCCGCGAAGCAGAACCTGGAGCTCCGCGTGAAGGCTGCGCCGCTGCCCGCCTCGCTCCAGCCGGTGCCGGAGGAGATCGTGCTGAAGGTGGAGCCGATCGTCCTCGACCCCCTCGCGCCGTTCGTGCCCCCCGCGGCGGGCTTCCGCGGCGGCCGCTTCCAGGCCGATCTCTCCGCGAAGCTCGGCGCGGCCGTCCCCGGCGGCGCGGGGCCGCTCCGCGTGCAGGGCGGGTTCCGCGCGACGCAGCTCGTCTTCGCGGGGCAGGAGGGCGGGAAGGCCCTCGACGTCGGCCTCGACGCGGACGTCGAGGCGGACGCGAAGGCCGGCGATCTGCGCATCGGGAAGCTCGTCTTCACCGCCGGCCCCGCGTCGCTCGTCGGCAAGGGTCGCGCGAGCGGCCTCAAGGGCGACGCGCCGAGGTTCGAGGGGCTCGAGATCGTCGGGCACGGCCTCGATCCGCAGGCGCTCGCGGCCTACTACCCGCCGCTCCGCAAGCAGATGGGCGGCGTGGTCGTGGCTGGCCCGGTGGGGCTCGTCGTCCGCGGCGCGGGCGGCGAGGCTTCCCAGACGGCGGAGGTGCGGATCGACCTCACGCCGGTGCGGCTCGTCGTGCCCGAGCAGCTCGCGAAGGCCGCCGGCGCGCCGATGACGCTCGTCCTGCGGGCTGACGCCGCGCAGTCGGGCGGGCGGGTCCGCTTCGACGCGGCGCTCGATCTCGCGGGCGCGGATCTCCGTCCGGGCGGCACGCTGGCGAAGAAGCCGGGCGATCCGCTCTCGGCGCGCGCGGCCGGCGCGTACCGCCAGGCGGGCGAGGGCCAGGAGGTGCGGCTCGACACGCTCGAGCTCACGCTCCTGCGCTCGCGGCTCGACGGCAAGGCGAAGGTGGACCTCGCGGGCAAGGGCGCGAAGGCGACGACGCGCTTCGAGGCGGAGCTTCGCGGCGATCGCCTGGACCTCGACGAGCTGCTCCTCCCGACGCCGGAGGCGGAGAAGGGGAAGAAGCCCGCTCCGACGAAGCCCCTCGACCCCGCGGCGTTCGCCGGGCTCTCGGGCGTCGCGGACCTGCGCCTGGGCCTCCTGCGCATGAAGAAGGTCGACGCGCGGAACGTCGCGCTGCGCGTCCGCGTGCAGGGTGACGAGGTGACGCTCGAGCAGGCGCGGCTCGAGGCGTTCGGCGGGACGGTCTCGGCCGCCGGCACGCACCTCGCGGTCGCGCGCCCCGACGCGCCGTTCGAGGTCGCCCTCGATCTGAAGGGCGTCGCGGGGGAGGAGGTCCTGAAGCTCCTCGGCGACCACAAGGTGCTGGGCGGGACGCTCGACGCGGCGCTGAAGCTCGGCGGGAAGGGCTGGAAGCTCGGGCTCCTCACGGAGTCCGTGACGGGCGGCGTGGACGGGGTCCTGAAGGGCGGCGCGTTCTACGGGAAGGACCTCGTCGCGTCGATCGCGTCGCCGCTCGCGGCGAAGCTGCCGTTCGCCGCGTCGAGGCTGCCGGAGCGCGGCGCGACCTCGCTCGGGAAGGAGCTGCCGTTCGGGATCAAGATCGCGAACGGCCTGGCCGCGCTCTCGAAGCCGCTCCGCGCCGAGACCGGGGAGGGCGCGCTCTCGCTGGAGGGCGGCGTGAAGCTCGACGGGACGCTGGAGATGCCGGCGACCTTCGCGCTCGCGCCCGAGCTCGTGGCGAAGCTGACGGGTGGGCGCGCGAAGCCGAGCGCGCCCATCCCCGTGGCGTTCCGGCTCGCGGGCCCGGCCTGGAAGCCGCGGCTCGAGGGCCTCTCGCTCGACGCGGCGGTGAAGGCCATCGCCGAGCAGGCCGCGGCGGGCGCCCTCGGGCGCGCGGTCGGCGCGCAGGGTGCGAACGTCGGCGAGGTCGCCGCGAAGAAGAAGGCCGAGGCCGAGGCGAAGGCCCGCGACGAGGCGGAGCGCCAGAAGAAGCGCGTCGAGGAGGAGGCGAAGAAGCGGCTGAAGGGCTTCTTCGGCCGCTGAGGCTCAGGGCGAGCGGTCCGCCGGGCCGGCGCCGGCCTCGCGCATCCCGATCGCCGCCACCACCTCCGCGTGCTGCGCGGGCGACAGGTAGACCTCGAGGGCGCCGCTGGTGAGCTCGAAGCGGGCGGGCTTCCGGAACCCGCTGCGCGGTGGCTCGGGGGCCGTCGTCCGGACGACCTCGCTCGCCGGGACCCGGATCGCGACCCGGCCGGCGCTCCGCGCCGCGGCGAGGCCGGCCGCGTCGAGCGGCTCGGGGTCGAGCGCCCGACGGCGCGCGGGGAGGGTGAGCCAGTACAACGCCTGCGCCGCGACCGCGCCCCACAGCACCGCCCCGCTCCGCCAGGTGAACACGTTCACGAGGACCGCGGCGATCGACCCGAGGAGCAGCGCGGTGGAGAGGCGCTGCAGGAGCTCGGCCCTCGCCCCGGCGTGGACGACGAGGAGCTCGTCCCGGCTCGCGTAGAGCTGCCCCCGCGCGGCGCCGCCGCGGACGGGCTTGCCGGCCGCGTCCACGAGTGTCGCGAGCACCATCCCGATCGCCTTGGGATCTTCCATGGCGGGGACTCTACCGCGGACGCGCGGCGCGCGGGATCCGACGTCGCGAGCGGCGCGGGGTCCGCCAGGGCTTCGCCGAGCCTGAACGACAGTTCGCGATTCGCGATCACCTTCGGTTTCGCGCATCGCGCTGTCGTTCAGGCATGTTCTGACGGGGGCTGCGCCCCCGCCCCGCCGAGCGAAGCTCGTCGGGGCCCCACCCCGGCTCGCCGGGTCCCGTGCGCCGCCGCGGGCGGCTTCGCCGCCATCGCGGTGGCGCCCCGGCGGCCTCGCTTCGCTCGTCTAGTGCTTGCTCGCGGTGGCGGCGCCGAAGCCGGTCTGGGCGCGCACGTACTGATCCTCGAACGCCTCCGCCTCGCTCCGCGCGCGCGCCGAGGTGTCGAGCCGCGACACGAGGAACGTCGTGAGGAAGGCGATGGGCATCGCGAACAGCGCCGGCTGGTCGTACGGGAAGATCGCCGTCGCGTGGCCGAGGACGCTCACCCACACGGACTTCGAGAGGAGGACGAACAGCACCGCCGACACGAGGCCGCCGTAGCCGCCTGCCAGGGCGCCCCGGGTCGTGAGGCCCTTCCAGTACATCGACAGGATGAGCACCGGGAAGTTCGCCGCGGCGGCGATCCCGAACGCGAGGCCGACCATGAACGCGACGTTCTGCTTCTCGAACAGGATGCCGAGGCCGATGGCGACGATCCCGAGCCCGACGGTCGCGAGCTTGGACACGCGCATCTCGGCCGCCTCGGACGCCTGACCCTTCTTGATCACGCGGGCATAGAGGTCGTGCGAGATCGCGGAGGCGCCCGCCAGCGCGAGGCCCGAGACGACCGCCAGGATCGTCGCGAAGGCTACCGCCGCGAGGAAGCCGAGCAGGTAGGTCCCGCCCACGGCCTTGGCGAGGTGCATCGCCACCATGTTCCCGCCGCCGACGAGCTTCCCGTCCTGGAAGAACGCGGGATCCTGGCCGACGATGAGGATCGCGCACAGGCCCATGAGGAAGATGACGTTGAAGAAGTAGCCGACGAACCCCGAGGCGTAGAGCACGGACTTGCGGGCCTCCTTCGCGCTCGTGACCGTGAAGAAGCGCATCAGGATGTGGGGCAGGCCGGCGGTCCCGAACATGAGCCCCATGCCGAGCGAGATGGCGTTCACCGGGTCGGCGAGCAGCGGGCCCGGCGCGAAGAGCTTCGGCCCGAGCTTGTGGACGGCGGTCGCGCGCTCCACGAGCGTCGCGTACGAGAAGCCGAAGCGGCTCATGGCGAGGACCATCACGAGCGTCCCGCCCGCGAGCAGCATGCCGGCCTTGATGATCTGCACCCAGGTCGTCGCGATCATCCCGCCGAAGATCACGTACACCATCATGAGCGTGCCGACGGCGATCACCGCGACGGCGTAGTCGAGCCCGAAGAGCAGCTTGATGAGCTGCCCGGCGCCGACCATCTGGGCGATGAGGTAGAAGCAGACGACGATGAGCGACGAGACCGCCGCCATGGTGCGGACCTTCCCCTGGTCGAGCCGGTAGGAGGTGATGTCCGCGAAGGTGAAGCGGCCCAGGTTCCGCAGGCGCTCGGCCATGAGGAACAGGATGACCGGCCAGCCGACGAAGAAGGCGATCATGTACATGTAGCCGTCGAAGCCCTGGGTGTACGTCATCGCGGTGAGGCCGAGCAGCGTGGCCGCGGACATGTAGTCGCCGGCGATGGCGAGGCCGTTCTGGAAGCCGGTGATGCCGCCGCCCGCCGTGTAGAAGTCGGCGGCGGAGCGGGTCCGGTTCGACGCCCACCAGGTGATGCCCATCGTCATCGCCACGAACACGAGGAACATCACGATGGCGTGCACGTTGAGCGGCTGCTTCTCGGCGACGCCGTCCACCGCGGGACCGGCGAGGGCGAGCGCGGGCGCGGCCAGCAGGAGGAGGACGCCGAGCACCCTGCGCGCGACCGTCTGCGCGTGCGCCGCGGGAGGCCCGGCGTCGCGGGCGTTCTTCACGATGTCCGCCGTCAGCGCGTCGAACTCGCCGTTCGCGCGGCGGACGTAGAGGGCCGTGAGCCCCCAGAAGAACACGAACATGAAGAGGCCGAGCGCCACGCCCACCGTGAGGGCGGAGCCCTCTGCGACCGGGACGCCGAGCGCGGTGGGCTCGAACGCCACCAGCATCACGAAGCCGTAGAACACCGCGAGCACGGTGAGGGCGAGGGCCCAGGCGAAGCGGCCGCGGCGGGCGACCAGGAGGTGGAACTTCGGGTCGAGGCGCATCCGTTCGTACATCTCGCTGCTCATGGGAAATCTCCGTCGCGCGCCGCGCTGCGAGCGCGGGCGGCGAGCCAGGGTTCGGTTGTGGGGGACCCTTGATCGTCGCGGCGGAGACTGACCGTGGGCGCGGCGGCAGAAGCGGAGGTCCTCGGTCGCCGAGCGGAGGCTGACCTGGACCGGGGTGCGACGCTGCCACGCGGCGTACATACCCGGCAACCGGGGCCGCGAGGGTCACCCGACCGCGCCGGTCCACGAAGGCCGCGCCGCGCGTGGAGGCGGGACCGCGATCCCCCCGAGGGCGTAGGATGGCCCCGTGCCTCGACGCGCCGTGATCGCGGCCACGCTCGTCCTCGCGGCGGCGGGCCTCTTCTTCTTCCTGGCCGTCCCCCCGCTCGTCGCCGCGCGCATGAACCGCGTCGCGCCGCGGTGGCCGGCCGCTCCCGCGTCGGACCGCGCCCACCGGCTCCACGCGTCGCTGCGGATCGCCGACCTGCACGACGACCTCCTGCTCTGGGACCGCGACCCGCTGGAGCGCTCGACGGACGGTCACAGCGACGTGCCGCGGCTCGCCGAGGGCAACGTCGCGGTGCAGATGTTCTCCTCGGTCACGGAGGTGCCGCGGGGCTACAACTACGAAGGGACGGCCCGGGCCGGCGACCTCGTCACCGCCCTCGCCGTGGCCTCGCGCTGGCCGTCGCGCACCTGGGGGAGCCGCCTCGAGCGGGCGCTCCACGAGGGCGAGAAGCTCCGCCGCGCCGTCGCGGCCTCGGGCGGCAGGCTCGTCCTCGCCACCTCGCGGGCCGAGCTCGCTGCGGCGCTGGAGGCGCGGGCGGCGGAGCCGCCGGGCCGCCGCGCGGTGGTGGCGGTGCTCGCCACCGAGGGGCTCCAGGCGCTGGAGGGGAGGGTGGAGGCGGTCGACACGCTCTTCGCCGCCGGCTTCCGCTCGGCCGGGCTCGCGCACTTCTCGGACAACGAGGCGGCGGGCTCGGCGCACGGCGCGGCGAAGGGCGGGCTCAGCCCGCTCGGGCGCGCGGCGCTCCGGCGCATGGAGGAGCGGCGCATGATCGTGGACCTCGCGCACGCCTCGTCGCGCGCCTTCGACGACGCGCTCGCCCTGGCGCGCCGGCCGGTGATCGTGTCGCACACCGGCGTGGCCGCGGTCTGTCCCGGACCGCGCAACCTCACGGACAGCCAGCTGCGGCGCCTGGCGCGGAACGGCGCGCTCGTGGGGGTCGGCTACTGGGAGGGCGCGGTGTGCGACCGCGGCCCGCGGGGCGTCGCCCGGGCGATCCGCCACGCGGTCGCCGTCGCGGGTCCCTCGCACGTGGCGCTCGGCTCGGACTTCGACGGCGCCACGACGGTGCCGTTCGACGCGGCGGGCCTCGAGGTGCTCACGCAGGCCCTCCTCGACGAGGGGCTGACGGAGGGCGCGATCCGCGCCGTCATGGGCGAGAACGCGATCCGCTTCCTGCAGGAGAACCTCCCCTGACGCCCGCCGCCCGCTGCCCCGCGGGCGGCGATCGCGGCGGGCGCCAGGAGCCGGCTACACCGGGAAGACGAGCTCCTCGACGGAGCGCGAGGTCCGCACCGCGTCCGCGCCCAGGAAGAGCGGCGCGAGATCCACGCACGGCTCCGGGGCGCGAGGCGCGAGCGACTCGAAGGTGCGCGCGAGCGTGCTCCTGCCCTGCGCGAGCACGGTGCCGACCAGGCTGAGCCCCCAGGCGCGTTCGTCGGGGGGGAGCCGGGACAGCGCCTTGCTCCAGATCGCATCCTCGAGCGCCGAGAACGCGGCCTGCACCTCGGTGACGTCGAAGCCGCCCGCGAACCGCTCGTGCGCCATGCGCGTGACGTGCGCGCGCAGGACGTTGAGGTCGCGCGAGAGCACCGCGTCGACCAGGTGGCGGTGGAGCAGCTCGAGCCGTCCGCGCGTCGCTTGCGCGCCGTCGCGGCGATAGTGCTCGAGGTCTGCGACGGCGCGGGTGGCCTCGTCCAGGATGGCCCCCTCCTCGCCGCGCAGCAGGTCTTCGATCGTCATCTTTCGTCGTCTCCCGTGTGGCTCCGGAGGTCCGTCCCGTGAGCCCGGGCGCAACCTAGCCCGGAGGCCATGTATGAGGGAAATGCATTCTTGCTATGCTGGCCATAACGAACCGGCATGGAGGTGCGCGTGGACGTACAGGCGCTGCGGTACTTCGTCGAGGTGGCACGGCAGGGCGGCTTCACGCGGGCGAGCCAGTCGCTGCACGTCACCCAGCCCGCGATCAGCAAGATGGTGAAGGCGCTGGAGGAGGAGCTCGGCACGCCGCTGCTCGTCCGCGAGCGCAGGCGCGTGACGCTCACGGACGCCGGCCAGATCGTGCTGGAGCGGGCGGAGGGGGTGCTCGACTCGCTGCGCGTCATCGAGGAGGAGGTCGCCGAACTCTCCGCGCTCCGCCGCGGACGGCTGCGCATCGGCATGCCGCCGATCACCGGGGTCACCTTCTTCGCGCCGCTGCTCGCGGAGTACCACCAGGCCTACCCGGGCATCGTGCTCGAGCTGCGCGAGGAAGGCTCGCACCACCTCGAGGCGCTCGTGATGAACCGCGAGCTCGACGTCGGCGCGGTGGTGCTGCCCACGGACGAGGAGGCGTTCGCCACGATGCCCTTCGTGAAGGACGAGCTCCGGGCCGTCCTCCACACGAGCCACCCGCTCGCGCGGCGCCGCTCGCTCGAGCTCCGCGAGCTGGCGGGGACGCCGTTCGTGCTGTACCGGCCCGAGTTCGCGCTCCACGGGCACATCATCGAGGCGTGCCGCCGGGCCGGGTTCAAGCCGACCGTCGTGAGCGAGAGCTCCCACTGGGACTTCATCGTCGCCACCGTCGCCGCGAACATCGGCGTCGCGCTGCTCCCGAACACCCTCTGCCAGCAGCTCGATCCCCGGCAGGTCTGCTCCGTGCGGCTCAGCGATACGCGGATCCCGTGGGACGTGGCGCTCATCTGGCGCAAGGACCGGCACCTGCCGCCCGCGACGCGCGCCTGGCTCGAGCTCGCGCGGCGCCGCTGGGGCGTGCCGGCCCCGAGCCTGGCGGGAGGGAGCCGCTCGCGTGCGGCGCCCGTGGACCCGAAGCCGCCGCAGCGTCGTTGAGGGGACAGCGGGCTGGGTGGGCCGCTATTCCACCCAGTCCGCCACGAACACGTTCGTCTCCCCGGGTCGCCGCGCGTTGCGGTTCGAGGCGAAGACGAGCGTCCTCCCGTCCGGCGAGAACATGGGGAACCCGTCGAAGGTGTCGTTCGTGGTGATCCGCTCGAGGCCGCTGCCGTCGTCGTTCACGAGGTAGAGGTCGAAGTTGCGGCCCTTCGGATCGCCGACGTTCGAGGCGAAGACGATGCGCCGGCCGTCTGGGTGGAAGAAGGGAGCGAAGCTCGCCGCGCCGAGGCGGGTCACCTGCCGCACGCCGGACCCGTCCGCGTTCATGACGTAGATCTCGAGCTTCCCCGGCCGGACGAGCTTCTGCGCGAGGAGGCGCCGGTACTCGGCGAGCTCCGCCTCGCTCGCGGGCCGGCTCGCGCGGAACACGATGCGCGCGCCGTCGGCCGAGAAGAACGCGCCGCCGTCGTAGCCGGGGGTGTGCGTGAGCCGCACGAGCCCGGAGCCGTCGAGCCGCATCTTGTAGAGCTCGAGGTCGCCGTCGCGCGTCGAGGTGAAGACGATCCAGCCGTCCCGGGAGATCGTCGCCTCCGCGCTGTAGGCGCCCGGCGCGGGCGCGAGGGGGGCGAGGTCCGAGCCGTCGGGCCGCGCCGTGTAGAGCTGGTAGTCGAAGAGGGCCCAGACGTAGCCCTGCGAGAGATCGGGCTTCGGCGGGCACTCCGCGCCGGACGCGTGGGTCGAGGAGTAGAGGAGCCGCTCGCCCGTGGGGAAGAAGTAGCCGCAGGTGACGCGCCCCTTCCCGGACGAGACCTGGTGCCGCCCCGAGCCGTCGGCGCGCATGACGTAGAGCCGATCGCAGCCGGCGCCCTCCGGCGTCGCCTGGAACACGAGCTCCCGCCCGTCGAAGCTGAAGTAGGCCTCGGCGTTCTCGCCGCCGAACGTGAGCTGGCGGACGTTGCGGAGGTGCCGCTCGCCGGGGAGGGCGAGGTCTCGGGCGCCGGGCGCCGGCGCGGGCGCGGCGGTGGGCGCCGGCGGCGCGGCGGG
>NZ_JALCYY010000024.1:0-9842 GCF_022690685.1 Anaeromyxobacter terrae
GGCAGGGGCGCCGGCGCGCGCTGGGGCGGCGCGGCGACCGGGGGCAGCGGCGGCGGAGGACGGCGCGGCGGCGGCCCTCTCCGCCTCGGCGCGCGCGAGGCGCGCCTCGGTCTCGCGCTTCGGCGCGAGGGTCCAGTGGAAGAGCCGCTTCACGACGAGCGTCGCGTACGCGCCGGGCGGCAACGTGAACGCCACGTTCACCCTCAGGCGACCTCGGTTCAGCTCGTCCCGCCTCGCCTCGCCGATGGCGAGCCGGCCGGGGAACACCAGGATCGGGCGCTCCTCCGGGTCGAAGTGGATCTCGGGCGTGCCGGGCACGGCGAGGTCCGAGGGCGTCTGCCCCTCGCGGCGGAGCACCGACAGCGCGGCCTTCTCGAGGGCCGGATCGGAGAACTTCGTCCCGGGGGCGAGGAGAGGGAAGGTTCGCTCGTGGAGCAGGCGCGCCTGCGACGCGTCGAGCTCGCGCGGGAACAGGAGCGAGCCCGCCTGGTAGCGGATGGACACGAGGTGCGGCATCCCGACGACGTCCTTCAGGTACTGCTTCACGCCCTCGTTCCAGAGCCAGCTCTGGTAGGCGAACACCTGGAGCGCGCGCCAGCGCGGCTCGGTCCGCAGGAGCGCGCCCCGGTAGTCGCCGGGGTTCTTGCGCAGCCACCGCACGACCGCCTCGTACCGCTCGGCGCCGGGGTAGGGGTTCCTGCGATCCCACTCGCCCCAGTACTCCTTCCAGAACGCCTTCACCCGCGCGTCGTCGGACGCGTCGAGCTCGCTCGGGCGCGCGAGGACGTTCCGGAGCGCGACCTCGAACTCGCCGCGCATGAGGTCCTTCACGATGAAGCCCTGGCCGTGCTTCAGCGCACCGAACCGCTGCGAGTCGAAGTAGTTCACGACGCCGAGGCGGCGGACCTCCGCGATGGACGCCGTGAGGCGGGCGACGTCGTCCTCGGAGAGATCGCGGACGGTCACCGCGAAGCGGTTCGACGTCGTGTTCGCCGCCGAGAGCGGCTGACGGCTCCGGCCGAGCGGCTTCAGGCGGAGATCGGGATCCTGCAGCTCGATGTCGCGCCGGTGGATCGCGATGAGCTGCGTCGTGCGCCCCTGCTTGTCCTTGAGGCCGCAGAAGCTCACCGCCGCGCGCGGGATCTTGAACTGCCTGCAGATCCGCTCGACCGCGTCGAACGTGGAGAGCTTCTGCTTGTCCATGAGGTACACGAAGTGGGCGCCCTGCGGGTCCTCGTCGAAGCGCCACGACTCCGAGACCTGGAAGTCCTCCGGCTTCTGCTTGAGCTTCATGCGCGCTCCCTACCACGGAACGACCGCCGGGGTGCGGTGGAGGGGGTGGCGCGGCTCCCCTGACCGGGTGTATGGACCCGGTTCGACCCCCGCGGCGAGCAAAGCGAGCCCGCCGGGGCGACACCGCGATAGCGGCGAAGCCCGCCCGCGGTGGCGCACGCGACCCGGCTGACGGGGTGGGGCGTCGATCGGACGCGCGCCCGAGCGCGCGGAGCTCCGCTCGGCGGGGCGGGGGCGCAGCCCCCGGGAAATGAGGTCCGGATGGGCATGGGAGAGCTTCTCGTCGTCCTCTTCATCGTGCTGCTGTTCTTCGGCGCGAGCCGCCTCCCGGCGCTCGGGGAGGGGCTCGGCAAGGCGCTGCGCAGCCTGAAGGGCGCGGTGACCGGCGACGGGGTGGCCGCGGGCGGGGAGAAGGCCGGGAAGGCGCCCCCGCGCGAGCTCGGGCCGGGCGGCGGGGACGGACGCGACGAGCGCTAGGCCGTCTTCTGCCGGAAGAAGAGGATGATCGAAAGGCAGTGGAACTCGTCGTCGCTCGACTGGGTGACGACGCGGTCGACGACCTCGAGGTCGGCGTTCGAGCGCAGCCAGCGCGTGACGGTCTCGCCGAGCTCCTCGCGCTCCTTCGCCTTGGTCGCGGAGAAGACCTTCACCCCGGTGAACTCCTGCATCGCGCTCTCCCGTTCTCTGACCCGCCTCGCCCCTTCGCGGCGCGACCGACCCGAAAAAGTATTGCCGACGCATTTTGCACTGTCAAACCTGCGGCGCCGATAACACTCGATGTCTCCTCACGGTTTTTGGGGTCCGCGACCCCGCCGCGGCTTTTGCCCGGCGGTTTCCGCGTCCCTAGGTTCAGCCGAGCGGAGGAGTCATGCGGCCGAAGAAGGGCTTCGCGGTCGAGTTCATCAACCGGATCCGGACGATGGATCCCTCGGAGCTGAACGCACTCATCGTGCGCGAGGCGGGGGAGGACCTCGCCCAGTTCTTCCTCTCCTACAGCGCGAGCCTCATCTCCCGCGATCCCGAGAAGGTCCTCGAGAACACCTCGAGCCTCATGTTGATGGGCTATCTCATCCGCGCCGCCGAGGACCGCCGCGAGCACCGCCACGAGCAGGCCATCGCGCTCGCCTGATCCTTCTCAAGCTCCCGCGCCCCGTGCTAAGCACGCGACGGCCCAGCAGAGGCCGGGGGCGCCATGCTCATCGATCTTCACGTCCACAGCCACCACTCCCGCGGCGGCACGCTCGCGCCGCGCGACGCGCTCCGCCGCGCGAAGCAGGCCGGGCTCGACGGCGTGGCGTTCACGGACCTGAACACGCTCGACGGCCTCGAGGAGATCCGGGCCGCGGGCCGCGACGAGGGGCTGCTCGCGCTCGTGGGCGTCGAGGTCTCGACCGATCACGGCCACTACCTCTGCTTCTTCCCCGACCCGTCCAGGGTCCCGGCCCCGCCGCAGGCGTTCGGGTCCGCGACGCCGTGGCCGGTGCGCGACGTGCTCGCGAAGGTGCGCGCGCTCGGCGGCGTCGCCGTGGCGGCGCATCCCTACGACAAGACGATCGACCGGCCGAGCGGGGACTTCATCTTCACGCTCGAGGGGCTCGCCGCGATCGAGGGGCTGAACGCGCGCGTGCCGGCCGCCGCGAACGACCTCGCGGTCGAGGCGGCGGACCACATGAGCCTGCCGTGCACCGGGGCGTCCGGCGCGCACGGCTCGCTGGAGGAGATCGGCAAGGCGGCGACGCTGTTCCGCGATCCGGTGGCGAGCGAGGCCGACCTCGTGGCGCAGCTCAAGGCCGGGACCGTCTTCTGCGTCGCGATGGGCGTGACGCCGCAGCCCGCGTCATCGTCCGCGGGCGACCGGCGCGAGCGGCGCGACGACCGAGGCGGTCACGGCCACCGCGGCGGCGGTCACGTCCACGGTGGGCACCGCGAAGGCGGCGGGGGCCGTGGCGGTGGCGGCCGTCGCGACCGTGGCGGCCGCCGGTAGAGCCACCCGCAGGTGCACGAGCGAGCTCGAGCCGAGCCGGGCGCAAGAGGAGCGGAGCAGCGCAGAGCAGTCCCGCGGTCCCGCTGCGCGGGACCTACGCTCGGGATGAACGGACCGGGGGTATGCCGAGCAGCGGAGCGACGAGTCCGCCCCGGCGCAGGCCGGGATCGTGCGCTCGTGGAGGGGCCAGTAGAAGCCACCCGCAGGCGCACAAGCCCGAGCCGAGCCGGGCGCAAGAGGAGCGGAGCAGCGCAGGCGTACTGCTTCCGTACGCCGAGCAGCGGAGCGACGAGTCCGCCCGGCGCAGGCCGGGATCGTGCGCCGTAGGCTACCGTTCCCAGCGCACCAGCCGGTCATCCTGCAGGAACGCGCGACGCTTGCCGCCCGCCCACGACCACTCCTCGGTCCCGGCGGGGCGGTCGATGCGCTTCTTCTCCGGGAGGCCCCACGCCATCTCGAGCGCGCGCGGGCTCATTCCCTCGATCGGCTCCTTCTTGAGGATCGCGGCGCGCTGGTCCTGGGGGAGGTTCCGGAAGAACGAGGAGGGGTCGTCGACGGAGAGGATCTGCTCGACCTCGGCGCGCACGTCGGCGTAGTTCGCGGCGGTCTGCGGGAGGACGACGACGAGCGGCCGCGTCTCGCCTGCGGTCTCGACGTAGACCCACGGGCTGTAGCGCGGCGTCATCACCACGCGGCGCGCGATGAGCCATCCGGTGGGGAACTCCACCTCGCGCAGGCGGACCGCCGTTCCGGGCGGCAGGATCCGCTCGGGCGTGGGCGGGGCGATGGCCGTCCCGCCGGTCGTCTCGATCACGTCGAGCTCGGCCGGTGCCTGATCGGTGAGCAGCATCTTGGAGCGGTCGCCCCAGAACGGTGCGACGTAGGCAGCGACGCGCAGGTAGCGCTGCTGGCCGTCGAGCTCCTGGTGGACGCGGGTTCGCTCCGCATCGGTGATGGCTGCGTGCGGCGCACAGGCCGCGAGCGCGAGGAGGGCGGGGATGAGGAGGTGAGCGCGTCGCATGAACCATTCTTCGCAGAGCCCCGGCCGGCACACAAGCGAGGCTCTGCCGGCGCTCAGGATGGCCCGAGGCCGATCGGGTCAGGCTGCGGCTGGACGACTCCGCGCGCTCGCACCCGGGTCCTACTTCCGCTCGGCGTTCTTCCCTTCCTCGATGAGCTCGCGGACGCGCTGTCCGCCCTTGTGGCCCAGCTCCGAGTAGCCCTTCGAGCCGAGCTGCTCCTTGCGCGCCTCTCCGCCGAGGCGGCCCGCCTCGCGCACCGTCATGTTGCCGCTCGCGCGGCGCTGTCCCTTGTCCCGGTCCGGCATGTGCGACTCCCTGTCCTCCTGAGGATGGGCCAAAGCTGAGGGTGGGCCCTCTGCGGGGCAAGGGCGCGCGCGCATAACCTTCGCCCGCCGACGCACCGGGCGCGCCGGCGGGCGCTCCGTGGCGCGGGCGCCGGCGAGCGCTCCCCGTTACGCTCCAACCCATGGCGCGGCTCTCCGACAACGCTCTCCACGTCCTCGAGCGCCGCTACCTCCTCCGCGACGAGCACGGCGCCGTGGTGGAGACGCCCGACGCGATGTTCCGGCGCGTCGCCCGGGCGGTCGCGGCGGCGGAGCCACCGGCGGAGCGCGATCGAGCCGCCGAGCGGTTCGAGGCCCGCATGGCGGCGCTCGAGTTCCTGCCCAACTCGCCCACCCTCATGAACGCGGGCCGGTCGCACGGCCAGCTCGCCGCGTGCTTCGTCCTGCCGGTGGAGGACGACCTCGCCGCGATCTTCGACGCGCTCAAGTGGGCGGCGCTCATCCACCAGTCCGGCGGTGGCACCGGCTTCGCGTTCTCGCGCCTCCGGCCGCGCGGCGACGTGGTGAAGACCACGCACGGCGTCGCGAGCGGCCCCGTGTCGTTCATGCGCGTCTACGACGCCGCGACCGAGATCATCAAGCAGGGCGGCGTGCGGCGCGGGGCGAACATGGCGGTCCTCTCGGCCTCCCACCCGGACGTCGTCGAGTTCGTGGACGCGAAGCGCGGCCACGGCCTGGAGAACTTCAACCTCTCGGTCGCCGTGCCGGACGCGCTGTTCCACGCCGCGTCGCGCGGCGAGCCGTGGAAGCTCCGCCATCCGAGGAGCGGCGCGGTGGTGCGGACGATCGACGCGCGCGCGCTGCTCGACCGGATCGCGGAGGCCGCCTGGGAGTCCGGCGAGCCCGGGCTCGTCTTCCTCGACCGCGTCGAGGCGGCGAACCCGACCCCTGACCTCGGGCACTTCGAGGCGGTGAACCCGTGCGGCGAGCAGCCGCTCCTGCCGTTCGAGGCGTGCACGCTCGGCTCCGTGAACCTCGGCCGCTTCGAGCGGGGGGGACGGGTGGACTGGGACGCGCTCGGCGCGTGCGTGCGCGACGGCGTGCGCTTCCTCGACGACGTGCTCGACGTCAACGTCTGGCCCCTGCCGCAGATCGCGGAGATCTCGCACCGCAACCGGAAGGTCGGGCTCGGCGTGATGGGCTGGGCGGACCTGCTCGTCCGGCTCGGGACGCCCTACGACGCGCCCGAGGCGCTCGCGCTCGCCGACGAGGTCATGGGCTTCGTGCAGCGCGAGGCGCACGCCGCGAGCGAGGCGCTCGCGCGCGAGCGGGGCGCGTTCCCCGGGTACCCCTCGAGCGCGCTCGCGCACGACGGCCGGCCGCCACGCCGGAACGCGACCGTCACGACCATCGCGCCGACCGGCACGCTCGCGCTCATCGCGGGCTGCTCCTCCGGCATCGAGCCTCTGTTCGCGCTCGCCTACGTCCGGCGGGCGCTCGACGACTCCGAGCTCCGAGAGGAGCATCCGCTCGTCGCGCGGGCCCTCCACGAGGCGGGCGCCGACGCCGCGATCTCCACGGTGCGCGCGGCGGGGCGCGCGCGCGGCATCGCGGGCGTGCCGGACGCGGTCGCGCGGCTCTTCGCCACCGCCCACGACGTCCCGCCCGAGGTGCACGTCCGGATGCAGGCGGCCTTCCAGCGCCGCACCGACAACGGCGTGTCGAAGACGATCAACCTGCCCCGCGACGCCGTCGTCGGCGACGTGGCCCGCTCGTACGCGCTCGCGTTCGAGCTGGGCTGCAAGGGGATCACCGTGTACCGCGACGGCTCGCGCGAGCGGCAGGTGCTCACGAGCGGGGCCACGCGGAACGGCGAGGAGTGCCCGCAGTGCGCGTCCGCCCTGACGCGCACCGGCGGCTGCATGACCTGCGGTCACTGCGGCTGGGCGAGCTGCGAGACGACCGAGTGAGGTGAAGCCGGCGGGCGACGCGCGCTCGCGCCGATCGGGTCCGTCCGGCCGCGCTGCTCGCCGCGTCGTTCCCGGCGCGCCGCGGGGAGGGAGGCCTCGCTCGCACGAGCGTCACGCGACGACGCGTCACGTCGTCGCGGGAGTGGTGGGGGCATCCTTCCGACATTACAGAGAGTGCCGGACGTCGGGAGAAGTCGCCGTCATGGAGGTCCCCGATGAGAGCGATCGTCGCGGATGATCACGAGGTGGTGCGGCGCGGCGTTCGTGCGCTCGTCGAGTCGCACCCGGGCTGGACCGTCTGCGGCGAAGCCTCGAACGGGCGCGACGCCGTACGTCTCGCGCAGGAGCTTCGCCCGGACGTCGTCGTGCTCGACGTCGCCATGCCCGACATGAACGGGCTCGAGGCGACGCGCGAGATCCGCTCGTCGGTGCCCGACACCGAGGTCGTCCTCCTCACCGTGCACGACTCGGATCAGCTCCTCGATCAGGCGGTCAGCGCCGGCGCCCGCGCGTACGTCCTCAAGGAGGACGCCGCCAGGCACCTCGTGGACGCCATCGACGCCCTGTCGCACCACACCCCGTACTTCACCTCGCGCGCGGCGGAGCGCCCGGCGGGTGCTCCGGCCGCGGACGGCATCCGGAACGCCGCGGTGTCCCGCGGAGGTCGCATGACCTCCCTCACCCAGCGCGAGCGCGAGGTGCTGCGGCTGCTCGCGCAGGGCGAGTCGAACCGCGAGGTCGGCGAGCGGCTCTCCATCAGCGCCAAGACGGTCGAGACGCACCGGGCGAACGTGATGCGGAAGCTCGGTGCGGGCTCGATCGTGGACCTCGTTCACTACGCGATCCGCAACGGCATCGTCGCGCCGTGACGGACCGCGACGCCCGCGGACAGGCTCTCGTCTCCGGGTCGCGAAGGAGCGGGCGGCGGCGGCCGGACGCCCGCGCCGTGCCGCCGAGGAGGCACCGGCACCGCCGGAGGCGGGCAGCGGGCGCGCGCGGACGGCTCCGGACGGGGCGCGCGCTGCGCCCGGACCCTGCGTAGAAGATCTCGATGCGCTCCGACACCGACCTGCCGTCGACGGGCGCCGTGCGCCAGGTCGACCCGATCGCCGCGGCGGCGGAGCAGCTCCTCGCGGTGAGCGCCGCCGAGCTCGACGGGGCGGTGGACGCCGTCCTCCGGCAGGCGGTCCTGCACGTGGGCGCGGAGCGCGGGGCGGTCTTCCTCCTGGGCCACGAGCAGAGCCTGGCGCTCGAGCGGGCCTGGGCGGCCCCCGGCATCCCGCCGGCGGGCGAGCGGCTCGACGCACCGTGGATCCGCGCCGAGATCCAGGCGGGCAGGGTCGTCGCGCTGTCGTCCCCGGACGATCTGCCCGCGTCGGCCGTCGCGGAGCGCCGGATCGCGCGGGAGAGCGGCATCCGCGCGGCGCTCTTCGTGCCGCTCGTGTGCGCCGGGCACCCGATCCTCGGCTGGGCCGGGTTCGTGACCCTCTCGCGGACGCGCCCCTGGGGGCAGGCGGTCATCGAGGATGCCCGCCGACTCACGACGCTCCTCGCGGCCGCGCTCCTGCGGCTCCGGGCGGAGCGGGAGCGCGACGAGCAGGTCCGGCTGCAGGCCCTCGCGCTCGAGGTCTCCTCGGGCTTCATGGATCTGCCGTCCGAGCGCGTCATGGAGGGCGTCGTCCTTGCGCTGCGGCTCACCGCGGGGGTGCTCGAGGCGGACCGCGCGTCAGCGTGGCTCCTGGAGGAGGGCGCCGGGACCCGCCGGCTCGCGTCCTGGCCCGCCGGCGCCGGGCTCCCGGACCACGGCGCGCGAGAAGAGAAGCCCTGGCTCGGGCCGATCCTCGAGCGGCACCTCCGCGAGCACCGCCCGTACGCGCTGCGCTCGCTCGACGAGCTCCCCCCGGCCGCGGAGGCGGATCGCCTTCACCTGCGGGCGCTCGGCGCGGAGGCGCTCGCGGCCATCCCGCTCCGCGCCGGCGATCGCGCCCTCGGCTGGCTCGCCTTCTCGTGCGGGCGGCCGCACGCGTGGCCTGTGCCCGCCCTCGCGCACGCGCTCATCGTCGGGGACGTGGTCGGCGGGGCGATCGCGCGGGCCCGCGACGCGGAGGAGATGCGCGCGAGCGAGGTCGGCGCGCTCGCGTCGCGGGATCTCCTCCAGTCGACGATCGACGCGCTCTCGGCGCACGTCGCGATCACCGACGCGGGAGGGACCCTCCTCGCGGTGAACGCCGCCTGGCGGCGCTTCGCGGAAGAGAACGGGCTCGCGATGCCGCGCCACGCGCTCGGCGCGAGCTACTCCGCCGAGTGCGCCGCGGCGGCCGCGAACGGCTGCGCGGAGGCCGCCGCCGTGAACGCCGCCATCCGCGCGCTCGCGGCGGCGCGCGGCGACGACTTCCGCCTCGAGTACCCCTGCCACGGCGCGCAGCGGCCGCACTGGTTCCAGCTCCGGATCACGCGGTTCGGCCAGGGCGCCGCCACCCGGCTCGTGTTCGCGCACGAGGAGGTCACGGAGCTCAAGCAGGCCGAGGAGCGGCTCCACGCGCTCACCGGCCAGATCCTGCACGTGCAGGACAGCGAGCGGCGGCGCATCGCGCGCGAGCTGCACGACGGCGTCGCCCAGCAGGTGTTCGCGATGTCGCTCGAGGTCGCCCGGGCGCGGGGACGCGTCCAGGACCCGGAGGTCCTCCGCTCGCTGGAGGAGTGCGAGGCGCTCTGCCGGACGGTGCTGCAGGACCTGCGCACGGTGTCGCACGTGCTGCACCCGCCGATGCTGGACGTGACCGGGCTCGTCCCGGCGCTCGACTGGTTCATCCGCGGCTTCGCGGCGCGCAGCGGGATCGACGTGGTGTTCCGGTCCGAGGGAGTCGAGCGGCTCGCCCCGGAGACGGAGCTCGCGCTGTTCCGGGTGGTCCAGGAGTCGCTGGCGAACGTCCAGCGCCACTCCGGCAGCCCTTCCGCGCAGGTGTCCCTCTCGCAGGGGGAGGGCGAGGTGGTGCTCGTGATCCGCGACCAGGGGCGGGGCATCCAGCTCGGTCCCGGGTCGCTCGTCGGGGTGGGCGTGGGGGGGATGCGCGAGCGGATCCGCCAGCTCGGCGGCACGCTGCGGATCGTGGGCGGCGCGGACGGGACCGAGATCCGCGCCACTGTGCCTGCGCGAATCCCCTAAACTGTTCTGACGGGGGCTGCGCCCCCGCCCCGCCGAGCAGAGCTCGTCGGGGCCCCACCCCTGCTCGCCGGGTCCCGTGCGCCACCGCGGGCGGCTTCGCCGCGATCGCGGTGTCGCCCCGGC
>NZ_JALCYY010000024.1:9852-80487 GCF_022690685.1 Anaeromyxobacter terrae
CCCCCGGGCGCGGGGGGCCCGGGCCCCCCCCGGGGGCGGCGCCGGGGGGGGGGGGGGCCCGCCCCGGCGGGCTCGCTTCGCTCGTCGACTGTTTCCGAATCATGCTCGGTCGTTTAGTCCCCGCGCACGGCGCGCTCGCCCAGCTCGCGCGAGCGGCGGGTGGCGGCCTCGACCGCCGCGATGAGCGCGGCGCGCAGGCCGCCCTGCTCGAGGGCGTGCACGCCGGCGATCGCCGTGCCGCCCGGGCTCGTCACCTGGTCCTTGAGCCGGCCGGGGTGCTCTCCCGTCTCGAGCACGAGCTTCGCCGAGCCGAGCACGGTCTGGGCGGCGAGCGCCATCGCCACCGGCCGGGCGAGTCCGACCTTCACGCCGCCGTCGGCGAGCGCCTCGATGACGAGGAAGAGGAACGCCGGTCCCGAGCCGGAGAGGCCGGTGACGGCGTCGAGGTGCTGCTCCTCGACGACGACCGTCGTGCCGACCGCCTGGAAGAGCGCCCGGGCCTGCTCGAGGTCCGCGTCGGTGGCGTGCGCCCCGCGCGCGAGGGCGGTCGCGCCGGCGCCCACGAGGGCCGGCGTGTTGGGCATCGTCCGGACGATGCGGACGCCGGCGCCCAGCTTGCGGCCGATCGCCGCGATCGAGACGCCCGCCGCGATCGAGATGACGAGCTTGCGGTGATCCACCGCCGGCGCGATCTCGTCGAGCAGGCTCTCCATCGTCTGCGGCTTGACGGAGAGGACGATGATGTCCGCCTGCTCGGCCGCCTCGAGGTTCGAGGAGACGGCCGTGACGCCGTAGCGCTGGGCCACCTCGTCGCGCCGCTCCGGACGGGGCTCGGCGCAGAGGATCTCGGCGGCGGTCGCCGTTCCCGCGCGGAGGAGCCCCTTCACGAAGGCCTCCGCCATGTTGCCGGTGCCGAGGAACGCGATCTTCTTGCCGAGTGCCATCGGCAGAGCTTAGCGCTACCCGATGATGAAGTCCTCCTTCGCCACCGGGCCGCGCGAGAACCGGTCGAGCGTGAACTGCTCGAAGATCTCGTGCTTGCCCCGCCCGGTGAGCCAGTCCGCGTACAGCTCCGCGACGGCAGGGGCCATCATGAAGCCGTGCCCGACGAAGCCGGAGAGCTGGTGGAAGTTCTCGAACCCGGCCGGGCCGAGCACCGGGTTGTTGTCGGGCGTGACGTCGTAGCAGCCCGCCCACTGTCGGAGGACCCGCGTCCCGGCGAGCACCGGGATGCAGTCGACGGCGGCGCGCGCGAACCGCGCGAGGAACCGGAGCGTCGACCCCTGCACGACGCCCTCCGGCTCGAGCGGATCGCCCATGCCGCCCACGAGCTCCCCGCGCTGGGACTGCGAGAAGTAGAGCCCGTTCCCGAGGACCGACACGAGCGGGTCGAGCCACGGCTTCATCGGCTCGGTGACCAGGATCTCGTGGCGGGTGGGCCGGTTCGGGAGCGCCACGCCTGCGAGCGCGGCGACCTCCTTCGACCAGGCGCCCGCGGCGACCACGACGAGGTCGCAAGCCACGCGGCCGCGGTCGGTCACGACCGCGGTGACGCGTTTGTCGGCCGTCTCGAAGCCGGTGACCTTCGTGAAGGTCGCTATGCGCGCGCCGGCCGCCTCGGCCTGGCCGGCGTAGCCCCACAGGAACGGCCAGGGAAAGACCACCCCGTCGTCCGGATTGTAGGAGGCGGCGAGGAAGCGCGACGGATCGAGCTCCGGCACCACCTCGAGCGCCTGCGCCCGATCGATGACGCGGGTGCGCAGCCCCTCCTGGCGGTGGAGCTCGGCGTTCCGCTCGATGCGCTCCACCTGCTCGCGGGTAGGGGCGAGGAAGAGATATCCGCCGCGCCGGAACCAGACGTTCACGCCCATGTCGACGGCGAAGCGATCGCAGAGCTCGAGCGAGCGCCGGGCGAGCCGGATCATCGTCGGCGTCGTCCACTGCGCGCGGACCCCGCCGCCGTTCCGGCCCGAGGCGCCCGCGTTCAGGTAGGCGCGCTCCAGCACGAGCACGTCCTTCGTGCCGCGCCGGGTGAGCTCGTAGGCGAGGGCGAGGCCCATGATGCCCCCGCCGACGATGACGACGTCGGCGCGGGCGGGGAGCGGCGCGAGCTCGGCGGCGGGCGTGCGCGCCGCGGCCGGATGGACGGGCACGCCGTCGTCGACGGGGAGGTCGTCCGGCTCGATCGCCGCGAGCGCGCCGAGCGGCACCGGCCGGTAGGGCGGCCTGACCGTGAAGGGCAGCACCTCGGCCGGCGTCGCGCCGAGCCGGAGCAGCTCGCGGGCGACGAGCGCGACGCAGCTCTTCCCCTGGCAGGGGCCGGTGCCGAGCCCCGTGTAACGCTTCACCGACTCGAGGTCGCGGTTGCCGGCCTCGAATGCGCGCCGGACCTCGTCGAGGAGGACGTCCTCGCAGGTGCAGACGAAGGTCTTCGTCATCGCGCCGCCTCCCCCGCGCGCCGGCCCGAGTCGGCCGCGCGCGCACCGTCCATCACCCCGGTCACCTCCCCCGCCGCGAAGAGCCCGTCGACGCCGGTGCGCCCGTCCGCGGCGACGCGCAGGGCGAACACGCCCGCGGTCGCGTCGAGCAGGATCTCCGCGCCGAGCTCGCGCGCGAGCTCCGTCGCCGGCGCGGGCGGGGTCGCGATGGCCACGACGTCGCACGGGATCCGCTCGCCCGCGACCTCGAGCGCCCGCACGCGGGCGCGGCCGAGGACCCTCGCGCCCTCGGCGCGCGGCAGCTGGCGGACCTCCACCCCGGCCGCGGCGAGCCGGGCCGCGAGCGCCTCCGGCTCGGCGCCCTCGCCGAGCACGACCGCGCGCCGTCCCGGAACGACCCCGTGCTCCGCGAGGGCCACGGCGAGGCCGCGTCCCCCGTACACGCCGGGCCGATCGCCGTCGGCGATGGCCGGCGGCTGCGGGTGACCGCCGGCCGCGACGACGATGCGCTCGGGCCGCACCAGGCGGAGCCGGCGCGGCGGTCCATCGGCGTCGAGCGCGGCGAGGGGGCTGCCGCCGTCGCGCCACAACCCGAGGACCGCGGTGCGCAGGGCGACCTCGCCTCCGGCCGCCGTCACCTTCGCGACGGCGCGCGCCGCCCAGGCGAGGTCCGGCTCGCCCGGGAGGCCGAGGCGGCAGCGGAGCCGCCCGCCGGCGGCGGGCTCTGCATCGGCGACGAGGACCCGGCGGCCGGCCTCCGCGAGGGCCTCGGCGGCGGCGAGCCCCGCGGGGCCGGCCCCCACGACGAGCGCGTCGAAGCGCTCCTCGGTGGCCGGCGCGGAGCCCTCGGCCGGGAGCGCACCCACGTCGGGCAGCGTGCCCAGACCGGCGAGTCGGCGCGAGAACGCGACCGCGGCGTGGTTCGCCAGCCCGTTCCAGGTCATGAGGTGGTGGTGGTCGAGGCCGCGCGGGTAGACGAGGTCGATCGCGCCGAGCAGGTCGTGCTGGGCCGTCGGCAGCGCGTTCTGGGTCTCCACCGCGAGCCCGTCCTGGCACGGTGTCCGGCAGGCGCGCTGGTTCGGGAGCCCTCCGGCGCGCACGAGGCAGGAGCCGCACGAGCCGGTGAGGCAGAACGCGCCGCGCGGGCGGTGGTACTTGGCGCTGCGCGACACGAGCGGGCGCCCGTGGGCGAGGAGCGCGGCGGCGACGGGC
This sequence comes from Anaeromyxobacter terrae, assembly GCF_022690685.1. Classification (GTDB taxonomy): domain Bacteria; phylum Myxococcota; class Myxococcia; order Myxococcales; family Anaeromyxobacteraceae; genus Anaeromyxobacter; species Anaeromyxobacter terrae. The sequence continues at coordinate 13,503 of NZ_JALCYY010000024.1, forward strand.
TCGCCCCGCCGCGCGGGGACGGCCTCGCCGTCGAGGAAGATGGTGCAGTCGGGATCGAAGGTCGGGAGACGGGGCATGGGGGTCGGGCTCGGCGCGCGGAGAATAGCGCCGAGTCCGGTCGGCGTCTCGCCCGGTGCGCGCCGGCGGCCTGGGCGCGCCCCCACGGTCGCGCCCGCGGGCCGCCGCCGGGTTATGACGCAGGGCGTGGCGGTCCTCTTCGTGTTCGTCGACGGCGTCGGCGCCGGGCTCCCGGATCCGGACCGGAATCCGCTCGCCCGCGCCGACCTGCTCCTGTCGCGCTTCGCCGATGGAACCGGCGCGCCGCTACCGGCCGGCGGGCGGGCCGTCCTCGCCGACGCCTGCCTCGGCGTCCCCGGCCGCCCGCAGTCGGCGACCGGCCAGACGACGATCCTCACCGGAGAGAACGCGCCAGCGCACCTGGGCCGGCACGTGCTCGGGTTCCCGAACGCGCCGCTCCGCGAGCTCCTCCGCGCGCGCTCGCTGTTCCGCGCGCTCGCCGCCGCCGGGCGCACCGCCGTGTTCGCGAACGCGTACCCCATCGCCTACCTCCGCGCGCTCGGCCTCGAGGCGGACGGCGAGCCGGAGCTCGCGCTCGGGCGCCGCCGCCCGCGCGCCGCCGCGACGACGATCGCCTACGCGGCCGGAGGCTTCCGCTTCCGGACCTGGGCCGACGCGAGAGCGGGCCGGGCGCTCACGCACGATCTGACGGGACGCCGAGCGCGGGCCCACGGCGTCGATCTGCCCGAGCGCGCGCCCGAGGAGGCCGCGGCGATCCTCTCTGCGCAGGCGGCGGACGCGGATCTCGCGCTCGTCGAGTTCTTCGAGACCGACGAGGCCGGCCACGCGCAGTCCATGCCGGATGCGCTCGACGCCCTGCAGCGGGTCGACGCGTTCCTCCGTGCGCTCGTCGAGGCGCTCGGGCCCGACGACGCGCTCGTCGTCGCGAGCGATCACGGCAACGTGGAGGACCTCTCCATCCGCAACCACACCCGCGCACCCGTCCCGGTGCTCGGGTTCGGCCGCGCCGCGCCAGCGCTCGACGCCGTGCAGGACCTCACCGGCCTCGCGCCCCTCCTCCTCGGGCTCGCCGGGGCGCTTGCGCCGGCCGCGCGCTGAACGGTACAGGAGGGCGTGCCCCGCGTCGCGCTCGCCGCCGCGCTCGCGCTCCTCGCCGCGTGCGCCCCGCGCGCGCCGGGCGACGGAGTCGGCGGGCCGCGCTCCCTGGACGTCGCCGCCGGCGGGGCGCGCTTCCGGCTCGTGTACGGGCCGGAGGACGAGGGCGAGGCCCGGAGCGTCGCGGCCGCGCTCGCCCTCGCCGCGCCGAGAGCGCAGCGCTTCGGGCCGCTCGCGGTCCCGGTCACCATCACCCTCCACCCGAGCCACGCCGCGCTCGAGCACGCCGCGGCGCGTCCGGGGTACCCGTGGCTCAGGGCGTGGGCGCGCTACGCGACGATCGAGCTGCAGTCCCCGCGGACCTGGCGCGACGGGGGTCTCCTCGGCCGGCTCGTCGGCGCGCGCCGGGGCCGCGTCGCGGAGCTCCTCGCGCACGAGCTCGCCCACTGCGCGATGTGGCAGCGCGCGGGCGACGCGCAGACCTGGCTCTACAGAGGCATCCCGCGCTGGTTCACCGAGGGGCTCGCGAGCGTCGCGGCGGGGCAGGAGGAGCGCCACGGGGATCTCGCGGCGCTCGCGCGCTTCTACGACGGCGCGGCGGCGTCCCCGGCGGCAGGGGCCGGCGGCGCCGATCCGCTCTCGGAGTCCGAGGCGCTCTACCTCGGCCAGGCCGAGCTGGTCTACGGCGCCGCGCACCACGCGTTCGCGTTCCTCGCCTCGCGCTACGGCGACGCGCGCGTGCGCGCCGTGCTCGACGGGATGGGAGCAGGGCTCTCGTTCCCGTCGGCCTTCCGCGCCGCCATCGGCATCGAGCCCGCGGCGTTCGAGGCCGAGTTCCGGCGCTACGTCGCGTGGCGCGGCTTCGAGCGCTGATCAGCGCTTCACGCTCGGCGCACGACGCTCGCGACCAGCCACAGCCTGTCGCCGTAGGCGCGCTCCGCGCAGAGCCAGAGCCGCACCGGCTCCCCACCCACCTCGAGGGCCGCGCCGGACTCCGGGCCCCACACCCACTCGCGCGCCTCGCCGCCGCCGCCGGTGCGCGGCGCGCCCGCGTTCGCGCCGAGCAGCGCGAGGGACACGCGCACCGGGTCCGCCGGCTCGGCGCCGACCACCTCGACGAGCGTCACGAGCCCCTCGCGATCCACCTCGAGGTGGGCGACCGCGGCGAGGTCGCCGTCCTTCCGGTAGCAGACGTCGGGTTCGGAGAGATCGATGTTGAGGAGCCGGCGCCGCTCGGCGTCGAGCCCGATGGGCGTGGCGTAGGGTGCCCAGCCCGCGCGGAGGAAGGCGTCGAGGGCGACGCGGCGCGGCTGGACGAGGACCGCGTCCAGCGCGGGGACGGGGAGGGGAAGGCTCACGGCGCGACCCCCGGAGCGCGCGGGGGCGCGGCCGAGGGCGCCTCGGACCACGGCGCCGGCAGGATCGGGCTCCGCTCGTTGGCGCGCGCCACGCGCTGCAGCTCGATCTCGCCGACGAGCGCGGCCGGGGCCACGGTCGAGACCGGCACGTAGCCGCTCTCCGCGCCGCAGTAGCCGTTGAAGACTTTCACGTCGCGTGACGTCGCCATCACCTTGTTCACGCTGGTGAGCGGCGTTCCCACGAGCTCCACTCCGCGCACGAGCTCCTCCTTGCCGGTCCTCGCGTCCACCCGATAGACGAGCCGCGGGGTCCCCTTGAATGCCTGATAGCCGTACGACATGGTGTTCGTGTCGCCGCCGGTGACGTCCCGGATGACGAGCCCGTAGGGCTTCCCCTGGCGGCGGGCCTCCTTCATGAGGAGGTGCTTGAGCTCGTCGCGGGACACCGCCCGCCTGGACTCGACGACGAGGTTCGCCATCCGCGCGGTGGGGCTCCGGCCGCCCTGGCTGCGGCCATGGCCGTTCGAGCGCTCGAAGGGGCGCACCGGCTTGCGCGAGAGCAGGTACGTCGCGAGCCGGCCGTCCTTGACGAGCACGGTGCGCTGGGCCGCGACGCCCTGATCGTCGAACGCGTAGCTGCCGTTGAGCGCCGTGCCGGCAACGCTCGGGAGCGTCGGGTCGTCCACGATCGACAGGAACGCGGGCAGGATCTGCTGCCCCACCTGTCCCTTGAACGTCTGGCCTTCCTTGTCGTCGTCGACGCGCTCGCCCTCCAGCCTGTGGCCGACCGCCTCGTGGAAGAGCACGCCCGCCGCCTCGGGCTCGAGGATCGCGGGCCCGGTGTAGGGATCGATGGCCGGCGCCTTGCGCAGCGCCTCGAGCTCCGCGGCGACCGCGTCGACGGCCTCCAGGACCTCGGTCGCCGACGGGAGCGCGCCCTCCGTGCGCGCGTAGAAGTCGCGCCCGTCCTCGAGGAGCTGGCCGTCCGGCGCGCGGGTCACGGCCTGCAGGTGGACCCCGTAGAGCGTCCGCTCCGTGACGAGCGCGGACCCCTCGCTCGACGCGAACCAGCGGACCTGCTTCTCGGCGGAGATCTTGAGGGAGGCGTCGAAGATCGCGGGGTGCGCCCGGAACCGCGCGGTGGCCTCGCGGGCGAGCGACTTCCAGCGATCGCGATCGAGGGGGAACGGCAGGGGGGCGTCGACGTGGCGCGACGGCGCCTCGCGGGTGAAGCTCGACGGACGGTCGGGCTCGTCCTGCCGGTACACCTGGCGGGAGCGCTTCTTGAAGTACGACGACAGCGCCTCCTTGAGCTTCTCGTCGGTCGCGAGCCAGAGCGCGTTCCGGAGCGCCGTGGTGTCGCCCTCGAGCGGCGCCTCCTTCGGCGCGTACCAGCTCGGCCCCTCGCCCACGACGAGGAACGGCCCCTCCTCCGGCGCGGACGAGTCGAGCTCGTACGAGCCCACGCGGAGGTCGACGAACAGGTTGCGATCGCGCCGCGCGTCGTCCTCGAAGAGCGCTCCGAAGCGCGCACCGATCTGGTGGCGCGTCACGTCGCTCACCTGGTACGCGATGAAGTACGGCGCGTCGTAGCCCTCGATCCGCAGCCGCTCCATCGAGCGGGAGAGCTCGGCCTGCATGGCGCCGAGGGTGGCCAGCCGCTCGTCGGCGATCGTCTGCGCGGGCGGGTTCGAGGCGGCGGGCGCGGCTGCGACCGCGAGCGTGACGGCGAGGACGGCGGCGAGCATCGGTCGTGACTTAGCACGGGGGCTCCGGCGGCGCGGCCCCGGATCGTCTCGGGCGAGCCCACGGCCGACGGGCGACCGGACGGGCGAGCCACCGGCCCTCTCCCCACCCCACGTGCGATCGTCTGGCGTGGAACAGGTCCGGAGCCCCGCGAAGCGCGGAGCCGCGCGGGAGCGAAGCGCGCCGGGATACCGCCGTTGCCCCGCCCGTTTCACCTGTTGGGAAATCGCTTTCTCCTTGCGCTCGGAGAGCTCGCGACCGGTGCGTCGCCGGGGGGGAGGCGCGCGCTGGCAAGACCGTTGCTATCTCGTTCGGTGGGTCCGGATGCCGGTGCCCGGGGTCTCGAAGGCGACGGGGAGGCGGGGCGTGAGAGCGGTGGCCGTGGGTCTTCTGATCGAGGAACAGCGGAGCGAGATCGCGTCGGCGTGGCGGGGAACGGTCGAGCACGAGCTCGGCGGGGAGCCGGCGATCGGGTTCGCGGTGGGGCCGCTCCTGCGGGAGATGGCGCTCGCCCTCCGCGGCGACGCTCCGCCGTCCCGCGCACGCTCCGTCGAGGACGGTCTGCAGCGCTGCGCGGTGCTCGTCCGCTCGGGCGCCCAGGGGGCGCGCGTCGCGCGGGAGTTCAAGCTCCTGCACCGCGCCGTCTGGGACACGCTCCGCGCGGCCGGCCGGATCATCGCGGCCGACGAGCGGCGGGCGGTCGACGAGTGGCTCGATGAGGCGCTCGCGGCGTCCCTCGAGCGGCTCGATCGCGTTCGCGCCCGGGTCGAGCTCCTGGAGCGCGCGCCGGCTGCCGCCCCGGCGGCACGGCCGGCGCCCGCCGCGCAGCGGCCTCCTCCGCTGCCCCCGGCGCGCGCGCGGCCATCCGCCCGGCCTCCGCCGCTGCCGGCGGTTCCCGCCGCGAATCACGGCGGTGAGTAGCCGAGGTAGCGGCAGAACCTGATCGGGCGGTCCCTTCCGTCCATCTTCGCGCCGCGCGGCACACGCCGCGCGGCGCGAGGCGTTTCGGGGCACGTGCTGCGCGCGTGATCGCCTCGCGCGGCGCGCCGCGCCCCGCCTGAGCCCCAAATTCGTCACGACCTGGGTGCCGCCCGGACGACGTCCGTGCGAGCAGGGCCCAGCCCTCGCCCGCGCCGGGGCGCCGAGCCAGCGCGGATCCTTCAGCAACCCCAGCCCCGATCGCGAGCAGGCGAGCTCGCTGTACGTCTTCGCTCACTCTGGCGCCAGGCGTCGGATGGCGTGGGTGCGCGTCCGAGGTCCACCCTCTCCTCGGCACCTCTGCTCACCGGGGGGCGAGAAATTCGCTCGCTTGGGCCTCCGTTCCTCGTTCGCAAACCCGAACGGGAAGGAGCCCCACCCGATGATTTCCCGCCGAGCCCTCTTCGCCGCCGCCCTCTCGATCGCCCCGGTGTTCGCCTTCGCGGCGGACGTCTGGGTGGCCCCTGCGACGGAGAAGATCCGGCCCGACGCACAGCCGCGCCCCAGCACGGAGGCGCGCATCGCGGCGGCCCGCAACGAGTTCGAGGCGTTCCAGGTGGTGGTGACGGGCCCGGCGCACGGCGTGTCCGCGCGCGCCACGAGCCTCGACGGGCCGGGGAAGATCGACGACGTGAAGCTCTACCGCGAGGATACGATCGACGTTCAGACGCCGTCGGCGCTCGACGGCGCCACCGGCCGCTGGCCGGACGCGCTCGTGCCCGACGTCGACGACGTGGTGGGCGAGCAGCGCAACGCGTTCCCCTTCGACGTCGCCGCGGGCGAGAGCCGGGCGATATGGGTCGAGGTCCGCGTTCCGCCGGGCTCGCAGCCGGGAAGCTACTTCGGCAAGGTGACGGTGACCTCCGACGCCGGCGAGGCGCAGATCCCGGTGATGCTCACGGCGTGGGACTTCGAGCTGCCGTCGACCGCGTCGCTCAAGACGCACTTCGGCCTGTCGTACGGGCTCATCCCCGGCGGCCACGGCGTCTCGCCCGAGGACGACGCCGCCATCCGCGCGCGCTACGCCGCCCTCGGCCTCGACCACCGCATCTCCCTCTCCGGCGTCGCCGACGACGGCCACAACGGCGACTTCGATCACTTCGACCAGTACTACGCGGCGCTCGTCGACGGCACGGCGCAGACGCGGCTGCCCGGCGCGAGGCTCACCACCGTGAAGTACGTCGGGAACCAGACGTCGGTCGACGAGCACCGCCGCTGGGCGGACCACTTCCGCGCGAAGGGCTGGATGGATCGTCTCTTCGACTACACCTGCGACGAGCCGCCCCTCACCTGCAGCTGGGAGGAGCTCCCCACCCGCGCGAAGGCCGCTCACGACGCGGACCCCGAGTTCAAGACCCTCGTGACGACGCAGATCTGGGACGCCGACGCGCACGGCGTGTCGAGCGACATCGACATCATGGTCCCGGTCATCAACTGGATGGACGACAAGCCGACGGGCGAGCACCCCGGCGACAACCGCTCGAAGTACGACGGCTTCCTCTCGCAGTCGAAGGCGAAGGAGCTCTGGCTCTACCAGAGCTGCATGAGCCACGGCTGCGGCGGGACCGTGAACATGGGCAGCCCGTCGGAGTGGGACCAGTACACCACCGGCTGGCCGAGCTACATGATCGACGCCTCGGCCGTGCGGAACCGCGCCATGGAGTGGATCTCGTTCCTCGAGGGCGCGACCGGCGAGCTGTACTGGGAGACCGCGTTCGCGTTCACGCACGACGCGTGGTCGAACCAGTGGGACTTCTCCGGAAACGGCGACGGGACGCTCTTCTACCCCGGCCGGCCCGATCGCATCGGCGGATCGACGCAGATCCCGGTGGCCTCGATCCGGCTCAAGATGATCCGCGAGGGCATGGAGGACTACGAGTACCTGAAGCTCCTCGCCGACTCGGGCCGGGGCGACGCCGCGCGGCAGATCGCGCGCGACCTCTTCCCCTCCGCCGGGCAGACCGAGGTGGATCCGCAGCGGCTCATGGCGGCGCGCGAGGCGCTCGCGGCGCAGATCCTCTCGGTGCAGGGCAAGCAGCTCGCCTCGGTGGCGGGCGTGCCCGGCATGCCGCAGTTCCCGCTCGTGAAGGGCGGCTGCGGCTCCTCGGGCGGGTTCGGCGCGGGCGCGCTCCTCTCGCTGCCGTCGCTCGTGGCCTGGGCGCGGCGGCGGCGCCGGCGGGGCAAGTAGCACCCATCGTCACGCGTACGCTCGAGAGGGCGCGGCCGGTCCGACCGGTCGCGCCCTTTCCTTTTCGTCACACTCCGGGCGCCGTAGAATCCGGCGCGCGTGCGCGCGTTCGGCAAGTACAGGCTCGTCGAGCCGCTCGCCTCCGGCGGAATGGCGGACGTGTGGCGCGCGGAGGTCACCCTCGCGGCCGGCGTCGTGAAGGAGGTCGCCCTGAAGCTCGTGCGCGGTGAGCACGAGGCGGAGGGCGACTTCGTCCGCATGTTCATCGAGGAGGCGCGGCTCGCCTCGCGCCTCGGGCACGCGAACGTCGTCCAGGTGTTCGAGTTCGACCAGATCGACGGTCGGTACTACATCGCGATGGAGCTCGTGCGCGGTCACCACCTCGGCCGCGTGGTCGAGCGGGCGCGCGAGCGCGGCGTCCGGCTCGGCCTCCCGCGCGCGGTCCACGTCGCCGCGGAGGTCGCGAAGGCGCTCGCCTACGCTCACCGGCTCGGCGACGGCGGCCGCCCGCTCGGCCTCGTCCACCGCGACGTCTCCCCGCACAACGTCCTCGTCTCGTTCGAGGGCGAGGTGAAGCTCGCGGACTTCGGCATCGCGCGCGCGATGGGCCAGGCGGGGCTCACCGCCCCGGGCACGCTCAAGGGCAAGCTCGCGTACATGGCGCCGGAGCAGGCGCGCGGCGAGCGCGTGGACGCGCGGGCCGACGTGTTCGCGCTCGGCGTCGTGCTGTGGGAGCTCTGTGCGGGGCGGCGGCTCTTCGCGCGCGACTCGGACGCGGCGACGCTCGGCGCGGTGCTCGGCGACGCGGTGGTCTCCCCGCCGTCGGCGTGGAACGAGGAGGTGCCGCCGGAGCTCGACGCCGTGGTCCTGGGCGCGCTCGAGCGGGACGTCGCCCGCCGGACGCCGTCCGCGGAAGACCTCGCGCACGCGCTCGCCGGGATGCTGCTCCGGATCACGCGCTCGCCCGCGGACGTGGATCTGCGCGCCTTCATGCACGGCCTCTGGCCGGAGGGGCCCCGGCCCGCCCCCGCGCCCGAGCGTACGCGGGTGAGGCCGGTGCCCGTCGCGGCGGAGCCGGTGGGAGGGGCGACCCGCGTGTCCGCTCCGCCGGTCGCGGCGCTGGAGGCGGAGGTCGAGGCGAGCGCCCGCGAGGACGCGGCCGTGCGGGAGGAGTCCGCCACCCGGACGGCGACGCCGCCGGCGGCTGGCCCGCGCAGGACCCGGCGCGCGATCGTCGCGCTCGTCCTGCTCGCCGTCGTCCTCGTGCTCGGCGCGGGCGGCGTCGCGCTGCGGACGAGGGCGGGGTGGGGCGGGGGTACACCGCAGACGCGGCAGACGGTGGCGCCCGCTTCCGAGGAGATCCGGTCTCGCGCCACCCCTCCGGCCGCCTCGCCCGAGGCGGTGCCCACCGAAACGTCTCGAGCGGCCACGGTGCAGGTCCGATCGTCGGACTCCGAGCCTCCGGCGGCCACCCGCGCCGATGGACCGCTCCCGGCCGGAGCAGCGTCACGTGGCGAGGCAGTGGAGCCGTCCTCGTCCGGCACGGCTCCCGCGGCGGAGCCGGCCGCGCTGCGCGGGCCCCCGCTCTCGCCGCTCCCGGACCTCGACGCGCTTCGGATCGCGCCGAGCCTCAACGGCCTCGCCGTCCCCGCGACGTCGTCGGGGCAGGGGCTGCTGGGCGTGAACGCGGTGCCCTGGGGGACGGTCCACGTGAACGGCGTGCGCCTCGGCGAGACGCCGCTCGACGTTCGCCTGCCGGCGGGCCGGTACCGGGTCCGCGTGGACCATCCCAAGGGCGCGGACGTGCGAGTGGTCACGATCACGCCCGGTCGCCGTACGGTCGTGCTCGCGCGGCCTGGCGCGCGCTGAGCAGAGCGGCGGCGCGAGCGCGGCGACGACCGCGAACGCCGCCCGCGAGCTCGACCTCGACCTGGACCTCGACCTCGACGTCGACCTCGACCTCGACCTCGACCTCGACCTCGACCTCGACCTCGACCTCGACCTCGACCGCGACCTCGACCTCGACCGCGACCGCGACCGCATCCGACGGCGGCACCGCTTCGCCGTGACCCCTCACCCCGCGTGGATCGTCCCGGCCTCCCGACCGCAGTGACGCGCGGTCGCTCCGAGCCACCTGCCGCCTGCGACAAGACGCCCTCCCTCAGGGGCGGCCGGTCCCGGTTGACCCTCTGCCACTCAGTGGAGTACCTTCCAAATCAAGTTTCCAAAAGAAGATTTTCGATCCCATGAATGCCGCCGAGTACCTCCGGAACGATGAGATCGCCCGCGTCGAGCGCGAGCGAGCGGGTGGAATCACCAGCGGTGAGGTGGTGCGCCTGTTCGAGTCGAAGGGCGCCCGGCTCTCGGCGTCGACGTTCCGGAAGTACGTGCAGGTGGGGCTCCTGCCCCGGAGCCGGCGCGTCGGCCGGAAGGGCAAGCACACCGGCTCGACCGGGCTCTACCCGGTCTCGGTCGTGCGCCGGATCGCGCTCATCAAGCGGATGATGGCGGAGGGCTACACGGTCGAGGACATCCGCGGCAGCTTCGTCACGGTGCGTAACCAGCTCGAGGACGTCGAGAAGGGGCTCACCGAGCTCGTGGCGCAGCTGTCGCAGAAGGCGCGGGCGCACCCGCGCCGCAAGCAGTTCGAGGAGGAGCTCTCCCGCGCCGAGCGCGAGGCGCGCAGCGCGCTGGAGAGGCTCGAGAAGGTGGGAGGCGCGGTCGCGACCGTCCCGGCGGAGGCCGCCGGGGCGTGACGATCGTGGGCGCCGGCCCGGCGCCTGGTGGACGGTGCGGCGCTCAGGCCGCGGTGGACGGTGGAGAGGGAGGGCAGGGGATGAGCGAGGCGAAGCGGAGCGAGCCGCAGGACCAGGCCGTAGACGAGGCGCGCGAGGACGGGGAGGAGCTGCTGGTCGGCCCGGTGGCCGGCGCGCCGGAGGACGGCGACCTCGACCTCGACGGCGACATCGACGGCAAGCGCGGCAGGCGGCGGTCGAAGACGATGTCGCGCAAGGAGATCGCGCGCGAGCTCCGGCGTCAGCGGGCGTTCGGGATCGTCGATCAGGAGCTCGAGGCGACGGTGCGGGAGATCGAGGCCAGCCGGCCGCGCTCCCGGGCGGAGTGCGCGAACGGCCCGCGCCCGTGCATGTTCATCGCCTGCAAGCACCACCTCTACCTCGACGTGAACCCCGCCACCGGCTCGATCAAGCTGAACTTCCCGGATCGCGAGGTCTGGGAGCTCGACGAGACGTGCGCGCTCGACGTCGCGGACCGCGGCGGGATCACGCTCGAGGAGGTCGGGTCGATCATGAACCTGACCCGCGAGCGCATCCGCCAGGTCGAGACGCGCGGCCTCGCCAAGCTGCGGACCATCGCGGAGGACGAGCCGCGCTCGCCCAACTCCGCCAAGGCAGACGACCTCCTGGATTGATTCGCAGGTCGGACGGCAGGCGGAGCGGCGGCGGGGTTGGCCGGCGGCATGGGGTGCGGCGCGCGGCCCCGCCGCTCACCCGTTGAAACCTCGTGCGGCGCGGGCTACAAGGGCACCCCTTCCCGGAGGTGCACACAATGGTCCGCCGCGCTCTCGTCTCCGTCTCCGACAAGACGGGCCTCGTCCCGTTCGCGAAGCGGCTCGCCGCGCTCGGGGTCGAGATCCTCTCCACCGGCGGCACGCAGCGCGCCCTCGCCGACGCGGGCATCCCCGTCGTCCCGGTGGGCGACTACACGCAGGCGCCTGAGATCCTGGGCGGCCGCGTGAAGACGCTCCACCCGCGCGTGCACGGCGGGATCCTCTACCGCCGCGGGCTCGCCTCGGACGAGGCGGACGTGAAGGCGCGGGACATCCCGCCCATCGACCTCGTCGTCGTGAACCTCTATCCGTTCCGCGAGGCGGTCGCGGCGGGGAAGCCGTTCTGGGAGTGCGTCGAGGAGATCGACATCGGCGGGCCGACGATGGTGCGGAGCGCGGCGAAGAACGCCGCGCACGTGGGCGTCGTCGTGGACCCCGCGGACTACGAGCGCGTCGCGGCCGAGCTCGAGGCGTCGCGCGAGCTCTCCGGGCAGACGCGCTTCGAGCTCATGAAGAAGGCCTTCGCGCACACCGCCGCGTACGACGCCGCGATCTCCGAGTACCTCACCGCGCGTGAGAGCGTGGAGGCGCCGCCCGCGCACTTCCCGGCGACGCTCGCGGCCGTCTACACGAAGGCGCAGGACCTCCGCTACGGCGAGAACCCGCACCAGGCGGGCGCGTTCTACCGCGCCGGCCGCGAGCCGGACGAGCCGACGGTCGCGTTCGCGAAGGTGCTGCAGGGCAAGGAGCTCAGCTACAACAACCTGCTCGACCTCGAGGCCGCGCTCGCCGCGGTCAAGGAGCATGACGGGGTCGCCTGCGTCGTCATCAAGCACAACACGCCGTGCGGCGTGTCGCTCGGGGCGACGCCCGCCGAGGCGTTCGCCCGCGCGCGGGCCTGCGATCCCGTCTCCGCGTTCGGCGGCATCGTGGCGCTGAACCGCCCGGTGGACGCGGCGGCCGCGAAGGAGCTCACGGACCTCTTCCTCGAGTGCGTCATCGCGCCCGGCTACGACGCCGCCGCGCGCGCCGCGCTCGCGGCGAAGAAGAACCTGCGGCTGCTCGAGGCGCCGCGCCTCGCCGCGCCGCGCGCGAGCTGGACTCGCCGCCCCGAGGAGCTCCGCGAGCTCCGCTCGATCCCGGGCGGCCTGCTCGTGATGGACCGCGACCTCGGGGCGATCCGCCGCGAGGACTGCAAGGTGATGACGAAGCGCGCTCCGACCGACGCCGAGTGGCAGGATCTGCTCTTCGCGTGGAAGGTCGTGAAGCACGTGAAGTCGAACGCGATCGTGTTCGCGCGGGAGCAGCGGACGGTCGGCATCGGCGGCGGCCAGACGAGCCGGGTCGAGTCGGTGAAGACCGCTCGCATGAAGGCGCAGCTCGACCTCGCCGGCTCGGCGGTCGGCTCGGACGCCTTCTTCCCGTTCAAGGACGGGGTCGAGGAGATCATCAAGGCCGGCGCGACGGCGATCATCCAGCCGGGCGGCTCGGTCCGCGACGCCGAGGTGATCGAGGCGGCGAACGCCGCCAACGTGGCGATGGTCGCCACGGGGATGCGGCACTTCCGGCACTGAAAGGTCGACGGGGCGGACCGCCCCCACCCCGCGCCTCGCGCTCGCACGCCTCCTGGCGAGGCGGGGCGACGTCGCGAACGCCCGGACGCTCCTCGCGGGGATCCTGGCGGACGACCCGGGCGTCGCCCCGGCCAGCGGCGCCTCGGAGCAGGCGCCGATCCGGGCCCGGCCGAGGGCCCGTCGACCCCGCCGTAGCGCGACGGGACGTGATATAAGCCCGGGTCTCCATGCGCGTACTCGTCGTCGGATCGGGCGGGCGCGAGCACGCCCTCGCCTGGAAGATCTCGCGGAGCCGCCTCGTCCGCGAGCTGTTCGCCGCCCCCGGCAACCCCGGCATCGCGGAGGTCGCGACGCTCGTCGCGCTCGAGGCGACCGACGTCGAGGGCCTGGCGCACTGGTCCCGCGAGAACCAGATCGACCTCGTCGTGATCGGCCCCGAGGCCCCGCTCGTCGCGGGGCTCGCCGATCGGATCGCCCGCGAGGGCATCCCGGTGTTCGGCCCGAGCGCGGCCGCCGCGGAGATCGAGGGCTCGAAGGCGTTCGCGAAGGAGATCATGGAGGCGGCCGGGATCCCGACCGCCGGCCACGGCACGTTCACCGCGCTCGAGCCTGCGCTCGCGTTCGCCCGCGCGCGCGCCGGGCGCGTGGTCGTGAAGGCGGACGGGCTCGCCGCCGGCAAGGGCGTGGTCGTCTGCGACGAGCTCCCGGAGGCGGAGGAGGCCCTCCGCGCGATGCTGGTCCAGAAGGTCCACGGCGGCGCCGGCGCGCGCGTGGTGGTCGAGGACCGGCTCGAGGGGCCCGAGGCGAGCTGCATCGCGTTCACGGACGGCGAGCGGGTGCGCATGCTCGCCGCGGCGCAGGACCACAAGCGCATCTTCGACGGCGACCGCGGGCCGAACACCGGCGGCATGGGCGCCTTCTCGCCGACGCCGACGGTGACGCCCGAGGTCGCGGAGATGGTGGAGCGGGACGTGCTCCTGCCCGCCGTCCGCGAGCTCGCCCGGCGCGGCCGCCCGTTCCGCGGCGCGCTCTACGCCGGCCTCATGCTCACGCCGGACGGCCCCCGCGTCCTCGAGTTCAACGCGCGCCTCGGCGATCCCGAGACGCAGCCCATCCTGCTCCGCATGACGAGCGACGTCGTCCCCGCGCTCCTCGGCGCCGCGGAGGGGGATCTGTCGGACGTGACGCTCGAGTTCGACCGCCGCGCGGCCGTGGGAGTGGTGCTCGCCGCGGAGCACTACCCGGCGAAGCCCACCGCGGGCGATCCCATCGACGGCCTCGCCGGACCGTTCGAGGAGGGCGTGCAGGTGTTCCACGCCGGGACGGCGCGAGCCCGGGACGGACGGATCGTCACCGCCGGCGGCCGCGTGCTCACGGTCTGCGCCCTGGGTGATGGCCTCGACGACGCCGCGCGTCGCGCTTATGACGCGGCGGCCAGGATCCGCTTCCGCGGCATGCAGCTGCGCAGGGACATCGGCAAGAGGGCGTGATGGACCCGAAGGTACTCATCCTCATGGGATCCGACTCCGACTGGGAGGTCATGTCGGAGGCGAAGAGGGCGCTCGACGAGCTGGGCATCCCGGCGGAGGTCCACGTCTCCTCCGCCCACCGCACCCCGGAGCGCACGGGCAAGCTCGCGCGCGAGGCCGCCGGCCGCGGCGTCCAGGTCCTCGTCTGCGGCGCCGGCTCCGCCGCGCACCTCGCCGGCGTGTGCGCCGCCGAGACCGAGCTGCCGGTCCTCGGCGTGCCGCTCGCGGCGAGCGATCTGAAGGGGCTCGACGCGCTGCTCTCGACCGCGCAGATGCCGGCGGGCGTGCCCGTCGGCACGCTCGCCATCGGCAAGGCGGGCGCGCGGAACGCGGGGCTCCTCGCGGCGCGCATCGTCGCCCGCACGGACCCGGAGGTCGCCGAGCGCGTCCGGGCGCAGCGCCGCAAGATGGCCGACGAGGTCGAGGCGAAGGACGCCGCCCTCCAGGCGAAGCTGGCGGCGCCGAAGGGCTAGCCGCTTGCGGCTCCTCCACAGGTATCTCGCGAAGGAGATCCTGCTCCCGTTCGCGGCGGGGCTCCTGTTCCTCACGCAGGTCCTGCTCGCGACGCAGCTCCTCGCGCAGGCCGACGTGCTCTTCGGCTCGGGCGTATCGCTCGTCGACGTGGGCGCGGTGATCGTCTACCTGCTGCCGTACTTCCTCGGCTACGTGCTGCCGATCGCGTTCCTGCTCGGCGCGGTGCTCGGGGTGGGGCGGCTCGCCGAGGACCGCGAGGTGGTGGCGCTCGGCGCGGCGGGGTTCTCGCCGGCCTTCCTCGTGCCCGTCCCCCTCGCGCTCGGCGTCGCCGTCGCGGGGGTCGGGCTCTGGCTGTCGCTCGAGGCGGTGCCGGCGAGCCTCGACGCGGCGCGCGTGCGCCTCAACGAGATCGTGAAGCACAACGTCATGAACGACGTCCGGCCGGGCACGTTCTACGATCAGATCCCGGGGTACACGCTCTACGCGGAGCGCGTCCACGGCGGCCTCTGGGAGAACGTCCTCATCAGCGACCGCTCCGATCCCTCCGCGCCGGTGCTGGCGCTCGCGCGCGGCGGCCGGCTCGAGCCGCTCGGCGCCGGGGAGGAGATGCGGCTCGTCCTCGACGACGGCGAGGTCCACCGCGAGCAGGTGGACTCGGACGAGTACGTGCTCGCCACGTTCCGGCGGGCCGGGGTCGTCCTGGGCCTCGGGACGGCGCTCTCGGATCGCAACGCGGTGTCCCGCACCGGCCGCGAGGGCGTGGCCGAGCTGCGCGCCCGCGCGGCCGAGGCGCGCGCCAAGGGCGACGTCATCAGCGCGCGCCGCGCGGAGGGGACGCTGCACCGGCGCATCGCCTCGGCGCTGGCGGTGATCCCGTTCGCGCTGCTCGCCGTCCCGCTCGGCGCCTCGCGCCGGGCCGGCCGCGCCTTCGGGGTCGGGGCGACCTTCCTCGTCGTGGTCGG
Organism: Anaeromyxobacter terrae; assembly: GCF_022690685.1. Taxonomy (GTDB): domain Bacteria; phylum Myxococcota; class Myxococcia; order Myxococcales; family Anaeromyxobacteraceae; genus Anaeromyxobacter; species Anaeromyxobacter terrae. Next base: position 29,014 of record NZ_JALCYY010000024.1, read on the forward strand.
GCACTACCTGCTCCTCCGCGCCGGCGAGGTCATGGCCCAGCGCGGCGCGCTCCCGCCCGCGCTCGCGCTCGAGCTCCCGACCCTCGTCCTGTCCGCCCTCGCGCTCGCGCTCATCGCGATCCAGGTCCACCGCGGCACGGGGGCGGTGCGGTGATCCTGTTCCGCTACGTCGCGCGCCGGACGCTCGCCGCGTTCCTGGGCGCGCTCGCCGGCGTCGTCGCGATCTTCCTCGCGGTCGACTTCGTCGACAACGCCGCCGCGTTCACCGGGCCGGGCTGGGTCCCGGCGGTGCTCGAGCTCTACGTGTACAAGGCCGCGGTGGTCGTGCGGCAGGTCGCGCCCGCGGCCATGATCCTGGGCGCCGCCATCTCGGTCTCGACGTTCCGGCGGACCCGCGAGTACACGGCGATGCGCGCGGTGGGGCTCGGGCCCTGGCGGCTCGCCGTGCCCGTCATCGCGGTGACGATCCTCTCCGGCGGCGCGCTCCTCGTCGTGCACGACCTGTGGGGCGTCGAGGCCGCCGAGCGCGCCGAGGAGATCCAGGCGCTCCGCTTCGGGCGCGGCGGCGACCGGCGCCGCTTCGAGGCGGCGCGCGAGCCGAAGCGCTGGTTCCGCGGCAAGGATGGGCGGCGGGTGTACCACCTGCGGGGCACCTTGCCGGACGGCGGGTTCGCGCGGGTGACGGTGCTGGAGGTCTCGGACGCGTTCCGGCTCGTCCGCCGCGTCGACGCCGACAAGATGCGGCCGGACGGCGGCGGCTGGCTGCTCGAGGACGTCGAGGACCGGACGTTCCTGCCGGACGGAAACGTCCGGCTCGAGCGGGCCGCCTCGCGCCGCTACGAGTTCCCCGAGCCGCCCGACGCGTTCGCGGTGGTCCCGGGGCGTCCCACGCAGATGCGCTGGAAGACGCTGCTCTCGCAGATCGCCATCCGGCGCCGGCTCGGGCTGCCGGTCGCCGAGTTCCAGCTCGAGCGCTACAACCGCCTGGCCTACCCGTTCGCCGGGGCGCCCGGCGCGATGCTCGCGCTCGCGCTCGCGCTGCGCCGCAACCGCAAGGGCCACATCGCGGCGGCGCTCGTCGAGTCCGTCGGCGTGTCGCTCCTGTTCTGGGGAGCGCAGGGCGTCACGTGGGCGATGGGGCTCTCCGGCCACGTCGCGCCGTGGCTCGCGGCCTGGGCGCCGAACGTCGTGTTCCTCGTGGTGGGCGCGGTGGCGGTGCGGCGGAGTCGATAACGCGAGGCCCGCGCTCGGGGCCGAGGTAAGCTCATCGAGATGGAGGCAGACGTCGGCGTGGTGGAGGGCGGTAGACAGTCCGGGCGGGCGCTCGTCCGAGAGCTCTCGGTGCGGGTCGGCTGGGTCGGGCTCGCGGTCTATGCGGCGAGCCTGCCCATCTCGATCGCGGGGATGCAGATCGGGCTCGGCGTCGCGCTCGCGGCGCTGGTGGCGCTCCGCCTCGCCGGGCGGCGGGTGTGGGTCCGGACGCCCGTGAACGCGCCCGTGGCGCTCGTCGTGGGCGCGGCCGTCGCCTCGATCGCGCTGGCGTGGGGCGTGGGCCTGCCGCCCGCGAGCGTCAACGCGGCCCTGTTCTGGCGCGGGCTCGTCGCGCCGCTCGTGGTCGCGTTCTCGCTCGAGGCCACCCTCGACGGCGACGACGCCGCCGCGCCGCGCCGGCGGGCGCTCGCGCTCGTGCTCCTCTGGTCCGCGGCCGCGATCGTGCCGGCCCTCGTCGCGTGGGCGCAGGTCCGGACCGGCTTCGATCCGCTCCACGCCCTCGGGCTGCGCGACGTGCCCCGCCGGGCACCGGCGCCCGGCGACCCGACGCACTTCGCGGCGATCGGGTTCTTCAGCTGGTACCCGCGGTTCGCGCACGCGATGACCCCGGTCGCCGCGCTGTCCCTGGCGCTCGCGCTGTTCGCGCCGCTGCGGCTCCGGACCCGGGTCTTCCTGGGTGCCGCCGGCGTCGCCGCGGCCGCCGCGGTGGTGCTGACGACGTCGCGCTCCGCCTGGGCGGGCCTGGCGGTCGGCGCGCTCACCCTGGCGCTCCTCGCGGGCCGCCGGCTCGCGCGGGTGGCGGTGCCGATCGCGGTCGCGTGCTCGATCGTGGCCGCGCTCGCGAGCCCCGTGCTCCGCAACCGCCTCGCGAGCGCGTTCGAGGCGAACGTGAACCAGGATCGCGCGACGATCTGGCGCGTGTGCGGCGCCGTCGTCCGCGATCATCCGCTCACGGGCGTCGGCTTCGGCGCGCTGCCGGATAGGAGCTACGCCTACTACGAGCGGTTCGCGCCGGCGTGGAAAATGCGCGCCTGGTGCCACGACACGTTCTTCACCGCGTGGGCGGAGGGCGGGCCGTTGCTCGCCTTCGCGTTCGTCGCGTGGTGGATCCTGCTCGCTCGCGCGTTCCTGGGCTTCCGCAGGACGGGAGACGCGCTCGGTCGTGCGGCGTCGCTGGGGGTGCTCGCCGCGCTCGCCGCGCTGTTCGTGAACGCGCTCGTCCACGATCTCTTCTGGGCGACCGAGCCGGTCTACGCCCTCGGCCTGCTCCTCGGAGCGGGGGTCGTCATCGCGCGGCCGAGGCCGGGGTGAGACTCGTCGCTTCGCTTCGCCCGGGTCAGCGCCCCGTCGCGATCCTGCGGTACACCTCGAGGGTGGCCTCGGCGCAGGCGTCCCAGCGAAACCGCCGCGCGCGCCCGCGGCCGGCCGCTGCGCGCAGGCGCGAGCCCTCCGCGTCGTCGAGCGCGGCCCCGACGGCGGCGGCGAAGCTCGCGGGCTCGAGCGGGTTCGCGTAGCGGACCGCCTCGCCTCCGACCTCGTGGAGGGCGGGGATGTCGCTCGCCACGGCCGGGACTCCGGCCGCCATGGCCTCGGCGAGCGGCAGGCCGAAGCCCTCGTAGAGCGACGGCATGACGAAGCACGCGGCGCCGGCGTACAGGGCGGGCAGCTCGGCCTCGGGGACGGAGCCGGTGAGCCGCACGTGCGGCGCGAGCTCGCCCAGCGGCAGCGACTGGGCCCAGCCCGAGCGCCCGACGATCACGAGCTGCAGGTCACGGCCCTCCTTGCGGAGGAGCCGGAACGCGTCGAGCAGCACGGGGAGGTTCTTGCGCGGCTCGAGGGTGCCGACGGCGAGGACGTAGGGCGCGCGCGGACCCTCGGGCGCGCGCGCCTCGAAGAACTGGGGATCGACGCCGTTCGGCGTGACGTGGATCCGCTCTGCGGGCACGCCCGCCGCGGAGACGAGGTCCGCCTTGGCCGCGTTCGACACCGTGAACACCGCCGCCGCGCGCGCGAGCGCCTGCGGGAAGAGCGGCCGGTAGTACCAGCGCATCCCGACGCTCGAGGTCTCGGGGTGCAGCCACGGGGTGGCGTCGTGGACGGTCATCGCCGAGCGACCGCGCCAGAGCGGCGGGGTCGGGAACGCGAGGGAGTGCAGGAGATCGACCCGGGCGTAGGCCGCGGAGATCGGGAGCCAGGCCTGGTCCACCGGCAGCCGGTACCGGAGCGGCGCCTCGTGCTGCTCCACCGGCAGCGACGCCACCGCGTCTGGCGCGTCGGGCCGGACGAACAGCACGAGCTCGTCGGGCGCCAGCGCGGCGAGCGCGCGGACGAGCGAGAGGGCGTACCGCTCGATGCCCGTCATGCGGTCCGGTCGGATGAGGGTGGCGTCGATGCCGATGCGCATGGGCTTCCGGCTGCCGGCGAAAACTACCACGGGGTGCCGCCGCTGCAGCCCCTTTCGCGGGGGCTGGCTCCATGCGATCTTCCGCCAGTGATTCCGGACGTGACCGCCTCGCTCGATCGCGTGCTCCGCGCATGGGACCGGCTCGAGTGGGCAGTGCGCAAGCGCGGAATCCTCGGCGCTGCACGTCGCGCGCTCTCCGGTCGCGCGCGGCCGCGGAGCGAGGAGGAGGCGTACGCGCTCTGGCGGGCGATCCACGAGCCTCGGCGCACGGCCTCGCGCCGTCGGGAGCGCTGGCAGGGCGGCTCCGTGCCCGTGCTCCTGCAGTGCGTGGACGGTCTCGGAGCGGAGCAGCTCGAGCGAACGCTCGGATCGCTCCGCGCGCAGGAGCAGGTCCCGTGGACCGCCTGGGTCGCGCTGCCATCGCCGCCGGGTCGCCTCGGGGACGCCACGGCGGCTCTCGCGGACGTGGACCCGCGGGTGACCGTCGTCGAGCCCGGGGTGGCGCTGGACGCGGCGCTCGCGGCCGCGGGTGACGTCGCCGTGTTGGCGTCCCCGGGGATCGTGCTGGCGCCCGACGCGCTGGAATCCCTGGTGTCGGCGATGCGCGACGACGCCCTCGTGGAGCTGGTGTACGGCGACGAGGACCGAATCGATGCGAGCGGGCGGCGGTTCGCGCCGTCGTTCAAGCCCGAGTTCTCGATGGACCTCCTGCGCTCGACGCCTTACACGGGCCGGCTCCTCGGCTTCAGGACTGGGCTCGCGGCGCGTGCGGGCGGGATCGACGGGGGAGAGCCGCACGACGTGGCGCTGCGGCTGACGGAGCGAGCGCGCCGGATCGCGCACCTCGCTCGCGTGCTGCATCACGTCCCGGACGATCTCGGGATCGACGAGGGCGCGAGCGCGAGGGCGATCACGCACGCCCTTTCCCGCACGGGGGAGGAAGGCGCCGTCGACGCGCTCGGCGGGGGGCGATTCCGCGTGCGTTATCGCGTCCGGGGCGAGCCGCTCGTCTCGGTCGTCATCCCGACGCGCGATCGGGTGGAGCTGCTCCGCGTCGCCGTCGCGAGCGTGCTCGAGCGGAGCGGCTGGCGAAACCTCGAGCTCCTGGTGGTCGACAACGGGAGCACCGACCCGGAGACACTCCGCTTCCTCGAGGACATCGGGCCGCCGCACCGCGTGATCCGCCGGCCCGGACCGTTCGACTGGGCGGCGCTCAACAACGACGCCGCGCGCGAGGCCAGGGGCGAGTACCTCCTCTTCCTCAACAACGACATCGAGGCGACCGAGCCGGGCTGGATCGAGGCGCTCCTCGAGCATGCGCAGCGGCCTGGCGTGGGCGCGGTGGGCGCCAAGCTGCTCTACCCCGACGGCACCGTTCAGCACGCCGGGATCGCCCTCGGGATGGAGGGCTTCGCGGGGCATCCCTTTCGCGGCGCGCTCGCGAGCGAACCGGGGCCCTGCGGCGTGCTCTCGGTCGCGCGCGAGTGCAGCGCCGTCACCGGGGCTTGCCTCATGATCTCGCGCGAGCTGTTCGACTCGCTCGGCGGGTTCGATCCCGAGCTCCGGATAGCCTTCAACGACGTCGATCTCTGCCTGCGTGCCCGCGAGCGTGGGCACAGGACGGTCTGGACGCCGCACGCGCGGCTGGTCCATCACGAGTCGGCCAGCCGCAGCGCCGAGCATCCGCGCGGCGAGTACCTCCGGGTCCGCCGCCGCTGGGGGGCCCTCGCGCTCGCGGGGGATCCGCACCTGCCCCCGAACCTCGACCGGGAGATCGCGGCGCGCGCCGTTCGTGCGCGGCGATGGAGCGCGCCCGGCTAGCCGGACGCGCGGCGCGGGGGCGCGCCGGCGTCCTCCGCCAGGGACGTGGCCAGCTCGTCTCCGAGCTGCAGCGCGCGCGGATCCCACATGTAGCGGTGGAGCGCGCCCCATTGACCCTCGTCGGCGCACACCACGAGGTCGAAGTAGCTGTTGAACTCGCGCAGGAACGCGAGCGTCTCGATGGGTGCGCCAGGGGAGAGCAGGAAGACGGACGCCGGCCAGGACGTCCACACCCGATAAGCTTCGCGCGCAGGGCGAGGGCCCGACGAGATCGCCAGCCCGGCGCCGGGATCCGTCCACAGCTGCTCACCGGCGTTCCACTCGCGCGACTGCGCGAGCTGGGCACGCGTCTCGACGAGCCTGCGCAGCGACGGGATGCCCGCGCAGCGCGGGTCGAAGCCAGGCGCCTTCCCGGCTCGCAACGCCTGATGGCGCCTGCGGACCTCGTTCGTGAGCCGGAACATCATGACGCGGCGTCCGAGCGTGACGGACCCTGCGTGGACGCGGTGAAAGTACACGGGCTCGGGGATGTAGTGGAGCTTCCCGACCTCCGAGATCTTGAGCGCGAGGTCCCAGTCCTGGACGCCTGAGGTGCGCGCGTCGAAGCCGCCGACCTCGGCGATCTTCCCTCGTCGGATCACCTTGAGGTGCGACGCGATCATCGCGTCGAGCAGGTTCTCGTGGTGCGACCTTCGATCCAGGGAGTGGTGCTGCGGGTATCCGCCGTACACCGCGCGTCTCACGAGCCGATCTTCCGGGTCCACCTCGAAGCGATCGGTGAAGAAGTAGTCGACGTCGGAGTGCCGTGCGATCGCGCGCGAGACCTCCTCGATGGCGCTCGGGGCGAGGAAGTCGTCACAGTCGAGGAACGCGACGAACTCGCCCGTCGCGAGCGCGACCCCGAGGTTCTGGATCGCAGAGATGCCTTGGTTCCGATCCGACCAGTGCAGCCGCAGCTCGGGGATCTCCGCGGCGAGCGCCTCGAGCGTGGGCCGGACGGCGGGGTCGGTGGACCCGTCGTCGACGCAGATGATCTCCCGGGGCGCGAGCGTCTGACGATGCGCCGACAGCACGCAGCGGCGCAGATAGCTCGCGTGGTTGAACACGGGCACGACGACGGAGACGGACGCCGCCGCCGAGCGGACCGCATCATCCGTATCCGCGCGAGGGGATCCTGGAATCGCGGCGGCCTGGATCACGGGGCGCTCCGCGGCCGGGGCGGGGTCCGCGGCCGGCGCCATCCGCGGGAGCCGGTGTGCGCCGTCCGCGTAGAACTCGACGAACCACCGCATGCTCTCGCGCATGAACTCCGGCTGCTGGCCGGCCGTCCAGCCGTCGATCTCCCGCGCGGCGCGCAGGAAGTCGAGCCCCATCGCGAGCCACTCACGCGTCATGTTGTTCGGGTGGAGCCGGTAGACGCAGAGGCGCAGCGGCAAGAACGCGAGCTGGACCCCGCGCAGCTTCAGGCGCACCCAGAACAGCCAGTCCTCTTTTCCGCGGACGATCTCCGGCCACTGCGGCGCGGCCCCGAGCGCGCTCCTCCGGAACAGCGCCGCGTGGATCGGGATGGTGAAGCCCCGCTCCCATCGGAACAGGAAGTCGCCGAGCGTGAGCGCGAACGGCGAGATGCTCCGCGAGGACGGATCGAACGCGATGCGGTCGTCATCGCACAGCCAGTAGTCGCAGACCGAGACGTCGACGTCGGGCGACACCTCGAGGTGGCGCAGCTGGTGCTCGATCTTGTTCCTCAGGAGCAGATCGTCCGAGTCCAGGTACTGGATGAACTCGCCGGTGCAGTGGCTCAGCCCGACGTTGCGGGCGCGCGCCGGCCCCGAGTTCTCCTGGCGAACGATCTTCAGCTCGCACGGCAGCGAACGCAGCGCGCGGAGGTACCCCTCCGTACGGGGATCGGTGCTGCCGTCGTCCACGACGACGACCTCGAGCGGGCCCGCGTACGCCTCCACGCAGGACGACACGGCATCGTCGAGGTAAGGCCCACGATTGAAGCAGGGGATGACGACGCTGACCTTGGGCCGCGGGTCACGCATAGTCGGGAATGCCCTCGAGCGTCTCGGCGAACGTCGCCCAGGAGTGCCGCTCGTTCACCAGCGCGAGGAGGTTGCGGGCGCGTCGAGCGGCCTCTGCGGGGTCCCGCCGGATCGACTCGAGCGCTTCGACGTACCCCTCGACGTTACGGGCGCCGCGCACGAGATAGCCGGTGTCGTCGCCGACCAGCTCCGGGACTCCCCCGACGTCGGGCGCGACCACCGGGATCCCGTGAGCGCCGACCTCGAGGAGGATGTTCGGCATGCCTTCCCATTTCGAGGTGAACACGAAGGCGTCGTAGCCGCCGTCGGCGAACAACGTCGCGAGCTCGCTGAAGGGCCCCCGTAGCCTCAGGCGCTCGTGCGGCGCGAGCCGTGGCGTCGCGCCGTCGACGATGGTCGAGCCGAACACGTCGAAGGTGGCGAACCCGGCGCGCTCCGACACGGACTGGAGCACCTCCGGGAGCTTCTCCGCGTCGAGCCGGCCAGCCCACAGCACCCTGAGCGGCTCGCGTGGCGTGGCGGGCTGGGAGGCGATGACCCCGCCGCCTCGACCGATCGCCCGCGACGGGTTGTAGACGACGTGGATCTTGCGGCTCCAGGACCCGTCGAGCCGGTAGGTCGACACGACGTCGCGCGCGAACCGGCGGTTGTCGGTGATGAGCCCCGTCAGGTGGCGCTTCGATCGCTCGAAGTACTCCGCGGCGTAACCGATGTGCTCGCCCTTCGCGCCGAACTGAAACGCGAAGATGCTTCCGAACAGGCGTGCGTGCACCGCGAGCTCCTCCCCGCGGTGGATGAAGAGATTCCAGCCCGCGACGGAGTTCACGTTGTGCACCACGCGGGCGCCCACCATCCGGATGATCCCGTTGAGCACATCGACGCGCTCGCGCGCGTCCGGAGCATCGATGAGATCGTCGACGCGGAGAGTGCGGACCCCGGCGGGGATCCAGCTCGGCACGGTGAGGTCGGGAGAGTCGGCGAGGATGAGCAGGCAACTCGAGGGGCCCCGCTTCTCGCAGAGCACCCGGAGGTAGTTCATCGCGGTCAGGTCCGCCCCGCCGCTCTTGAGGTGAGGCACCACGAGCGCGTGCGTGTACCGCTCGCCCGGACCGCGACCTTCGGAGAGCAGGGACAGCGCGCGCTTCAGCGCAGTCGAAACGCGCGGCTCGTCGAGTGCGGGGCGATCGAGCCCCGGCGCCTCCCCCCCCGTGAGCCGCTTCATCGCCCGTCGCTTCAGGGCGCGGATGCGCTCGCGTGGAGCCGGCGGCAGCGCTCCCACGATGGCTCTCCCGGCATTCCAGATGACGTGACGGAGCGACGGGGCGCTGCGCGCACCGCGCGCCACGGCGGCGAGGTCGCGCAGAGGCCGGGTCAGGGTCCAGGAGCGTGATCGGACGAGGCCCTCGAGCTGAACACGGAGGAGCTCGTTGTCAGCCCGGAGTCGGTCGACCTCCTTGCGCCCGTCCTGCTCGAGCGCGGCGAGGCGACCCAGCTCGGCCGAGAGATCCCGGACCGTCTGGAGGTGGTCGGCGACCTGCTGGCTCCGCTGTGCGACGCGGGCGGCGTTGTCCTGCCGGAGCGCATCGATGGTTCCGAGGAGCTGCGGCACGTATCCGGGATCGTCGAGGATGCTCCAGCGCACCGCCGGCAGCGGAGACTGGGAAGCGACTGCCACGACGTAGACGGGGCTTGCGAGGGTCTCGCCGCGCTCCAGTCGGGCGAGGTCCGAACCGGAGAAGCACTCCAGGGGGTGGGCGCTGCCGTGGGCGGGGAGCATCAACGACCCGGCCGTGGCTCTCTGACCTCCGTACACCGCGTGAGCGAAGTAGCGCGAGACGAGGTCCTCGAACTCCGCGGCGGTGAGCTCCCGAACATGGAACGGGTTCGGAGGCTTGCCAGGCGGCGAGTACGTCGTCCGGTCGGGTGACGACAGCACGAGCACCCCGGACGGCCCGAGCACCCGCCGAACCTCGGACAGGAACCGGTCCTGCTCGGCGACGTGCTCCAGCGTCTCGAAGCTGACCACCACGTCGATCGAGGCGTCGGGCACCGGAAGGGCAGCGCAGTCGGCGACGCGATACCCGAGATTTTCCGCGCGGTAGCGCGCGGCCGCGTGAGCGACCGCAGCCTCCGACACGTCCAGCCCCTCGGCCGAGCTCGCCGCTCGCGAGAGGAGGTACGTGCCGTAGCCCTCGCCCGAGGCGACGTCGAGCACTCGCTTCCCCTCGCAGAACTGGAGCGCGAACAGGTAACGATGGAGATGCTCGTGCGCTATGGGGCCAGATTGCTCCGGCGTGAACCGCTCGCCCGTGAAGTCGAGCGTCTCTTGCCCGCGAGGCAGCGCCAATATGGTCGTGGATCCGGTGCTCACGCGGGTGGTCTCTCTCGGACGGATTGGGACTGAAGGTGCGGGTGGTCATGTACCACGGAAGCTCTCATTATGTGCAGACGTGCAATCGCCTGCGATTGCCTCCGAGCTGCGCGTGCGCCGGTGCCGCCGGTCGCGCGAGGGTGCTGCGTTGACAGCGCGCGGAACACCGGGCTAGTAACGAAGCCTTTCGGGGGGGTGGGTGCGACTGGATGGGCATCGTTCTGGACGGGCGAACCGTCTCGCATCGGGTTCCTCGTCCGGGGGAACGAACGAGGTCCATGCCTGGGCGCGCAAGGACGGCCGAGTCCTCTGCTGTCCTTCGAAACCTGCCTCATGAACCATCTCCTGACCGGCGCCGTTCCATCGGCTCGAGGGCGCGGCGCGGCTGGCAGGCGCTGCGCGGCGGCCTGGTGGTGGGGCGAATCGTGCTGGCGGGCTCGATGGCGCGCGCCATCCATGCAGCGCTGGACGGTGTCCCCGTGAAGTGGCACATCAGGACGGAGAGATGACCGCGGCCGTGAAGGGCATCGCAGCGCTGCTCCGCTTCCGGGAGCTGATGTTCCTGCTCGTCGCGCGGGATCTGAAGGTCCGCTACAAGCGCAGCATCCTCGGGATGCTCTGGACGCTGCTGAACCCGCTGCTCCAGATGCTCGTCTACACGCTCGTGTTCTCGCGCATCATGCGCATCGGCGTGCCGCAGTTCCCCGTGTTCCTGCTCGCGGGCCTGCTCCCCTGGACGCTCATCTCGGTCTCCGCGACCTCGTCCGCGCTCTCGCTCCTCAACAACCAGGGCCTCATCCGGAAGATCGCGGTCCCGCAGGCGGTCTACCCGCTCTCGATCGTCGGCTCGAAGCTCGTGGATCTCGCGGTGTCGCTCGTGCCCCTCGCGGTGATCGCCGCGGCGCTCGGCCGGCCTCCGGGGTCCGCGTGGCTCCTCCTCGTCCCGGCGGTCGTGGTCGCCACCTGCTTCGCGGCAGGGCTCTCGCTGCTGTTCAGCTCGCTGACGGTCTTCTTCCGGGACGTGCGGCACCTCATCGACATCCTGTTCCAGATCTGGTTCTACGTGACCCCGATCATCTATCCGCACGAGTTCCTCGAGAAGCTCGGCAGTCCGCTCCTGCGGAGCGTCCTCTCGCTGAACCCCGCCACCCCGATCATCCGCTGGTTCCAGATGGTCGTGTACGAGGGACGGCCGCCCGACCTCAGGACCGCGGCGCTCGCGACCATCTCAGCAGCGGCCACCCTCGTGCTCGGGTTCGCGGTGTTCCAGCGGCTCGAGGACGAGCACATCCACTACTTCTAGCCATGGCCGGCGCGATCTCGTTCCAGAACGTGGGCGTGTGCTTCCGGATGCACCGGGAGAAGGTCACGACGCTCAAGGAGGCGGTGCTCGGGCGATTCCGGCACCTGCGGGACGCCGAGGTGTTCTGGGCGGCGAGGGGCGTGAGCTTCGAGTGTCGGCCGGGCGACTCGATCGGGATGATCGGCCACAACGGCTCGGGCAAGAGCACGCTCCTCAAGACGGCCGCGGGCGTGCTCAAGCCGACCGAGGGCAGCGTCCGCATCGAGGGCCGCATCTCCCCGATGATCGAGCTCGCGGCGGGCTTCGATCCGGAGCTCACCGGCCGGGACAACGTGTTCCTGAACGGCGCGCTGATGGGCTACAGCCGGCGGGAGATGGCGTCGAAGCTCGACCGCATCGTCGACTTCTCCGAGCTCGGCGAGTTCATCGACGTGCCCGTCAAGAACTACAGCTCCGGCATGTACGCCCGGCTCGGGTTCGCGATCGCCGCGGACGTCGAGCCCGAGATCCTCATCGTCGACGAGGTCCTCGCCGTGGGCGACGAGCGCTTCCAGGCGAAGTGCATGGATCGGATTCGCGACATCCGCGCGGGCGGGACGACCATCTTCTTCGTCTCGCACGCGATGGAGCAGGTCGCCGCGCTGTGCGACCGGGTGCTGGTGATGCACCACGGGAAGCTCGTGTTCGACGGGCCAGCGGAGGAGGCCATCCGGCGGTACCGTGAGCTGCAAGGCTTCCGGCCGGACGCGGCTCCCCACCCGCGGAGCGCCTGAACGGCCCCTTCGCTCAGTCCCTGGGGCTCGCTCGCGGCCAGAGCGCCGCCAGCCGCTCGAGGAGCGGCCGGGCGGACAGCGAGGCCCCATCGAGCGCCCCCCGGACGTGCGATCTCGCGAGCGCGGTGCGCCCGAGGACGAGCTCCCGCGGGGCCATCACTCCGAGTCGAAGGAGCACGAGCGCGGCCACCACCGGCACCGCTTTCCACAGAGGCAAGTGCGTCGCCACGAACCGCAGGTGATTCCGCGCGAGCAGGTAGCGCTGCCTCGGTGACCCCGCCCCGATGGTGCTCCCGAAGCCGTGCCTCGCGCGCGCCGCGGCCACGTACCGGCAACCGATCCCAGCGCGCCGCGCACGGGCGCAGAGGTCCGCGTCCTCGTAGTACGCGAAGTACGCTGGATCGAGCAGGCCCACCCGCCGGAGCGTGTCCGCGCGGAGGAGCACGGCCCCTCCGGTCACGCCGAGCGTCGGCCCGTCCTCGCGCGCGAGCCGCGCAAGCTCCACGCCGAAGTCCCGATCCCGCACGCGGCCGACCGCGTCCATCACGAGGCCCGTCGAGTTCACGCGACCGGGATCGTCCGCGAACAGGAGCAGGCCGCCGAAGATGCCGGCCTCCGGGTGCGCCTCCGCGCCGGCGACGAGGCGCTCGATCCAGTCCGGCTCGACCACCACGTCCGTGTTCACGAGCGCGACGAAGCGGGCGCCGGCGTCGAGCGCCCGGCGGATCCCGACGTTCGAGCCTCTCGCGAACCCGAGGTTCTCGCCCACGGCGCACCAGTGCACGCCCGGCCGTCGGGTGACTACCTTCTCGCTGTCGTCCGTGGACCCGTTGTCGACCACCACGACCGTCACGGGATGCGACTGCCGCGCGAGCGCATCGAGGCAGGCCCCGAGGAGGTGGGCGCCGTTCCAGTTGACGACGACGGCCCACGTATCGGGTAGTGGAAGGGGGAGGGGCAAGTCCGCGTGCGAGTAACACCGCCCCACCAGAGGGTCAAGACGCCGCGCCTCCCCGCGGCCGGGGTCTTGTTCTCTCACCGAGTATGGGGCTGGTGTAGAGTGGCGCCTCGCCGGGGGGGCGAAAGATGCTGAAAAGACAGGCACGTGCGGTGGCGGCAGGGCTCCGGGTGATGGACCTCTCGCTGCTCGCGGTCGCATTCCCGATCGCGTACGCGGTGCGCAAGGGGCTCGCCGGGCCCACGCTGCCGGGCCTGTACCCGATGGCCCGTTACTGGCCGTTCGTGGTCCTGGCGCTGCTGGTCTGGATCGGGGCTGCGTCCCTCTCCCGCGTCTACGACGTCTACCGGACGCGCTCGATCTCGAGCGAGCTCCTCCGGATGTCCCGCGCCGTCGGCATGCAGGCGCTGCTCGTCGCCGCGTCGGGCTTCCTCCTGCACCAGCACGACGTCTCGCGGCTCCTCGTCGGCACCCACCTCGCCATCTCCTGGGCGCTGCTCTGCAGCAGCCGGGTCGTCGTCCGGTTCGTCGCTCACGCAGTGCGGCGGCGCGGCTACAACACGCGGACGTTCGCCGTCGTCGGGACCGACGAGCTGTCGCTCGACCTTCGCACGGCGCTGCTCTCCCGCGCGCACTGGGGCTACGAGTTCGCGGGGTTCGTGCTCGACGGACCGAGCCCGGGACGGAAGCTCCCGGGAAACGTCCTCGGGTCCGTCGACGAGCTCGCCAGCGTGCTCGAGCGCCACGTCATCGACCTGGTCGTCATCGCCGCCGCGACCGAGCGGATGAAGGATCTCGAGCGCGCTGTCGCGGTCTGCGACGAGCAGGGAGTCCCGGTGAAGCTCGCCGTGGATCTCCTGCCCGGCAGGAACGCTCACCTCGAGGTCGAGGAGCTGGAGGGGATCCCGCTCCTCTCCCTCGCTTCGGGCCCGCAGGACCTGTTCCCGCTGCTCGCGAAGCGCGCCTTCGACATCGTCCTCAGCTTCCTCGGCCTCCTCGTCCTCTCCCCCATCCTGGCGATCGTCGCGCTCGCGGTGCGGCTCGACTCCCCCGGCCCGGTGCTGTTCCGGCAGCGGCGCGTGGGCCTCAACGGCCGCGAGTTCACGCTCTACAAGCTCCGCTCGATGCGGCTCGGCGCCGAGGACGAGCTCCACGCCCTGCGCGAGCACAACGAGGCGGACGGGCCGGTCTTCAAGATGCGCGAGGACCCGCGCGTGACGGCGGTGGGCCGCTTCATCCGCCGGACCTCGCTCGACGAGCTCCCGCAGCTCTGGAACGTGCTCCGCGGCGAGATGAGCGTCGTCGGGCCGCGCCCGCCCTTGCCGGAGGAGGTGCGCCGCTACGAGCGCTGGCAGCGCAGGCGCCTCTCGATGAAGCCCGGCATCACCTGCACCTGGCAGATCTCGGGCCGCTCCGATCTCGAGTTCGATCGCTGGATGGAGCTCGACCTCGCCTACATCGACGGGTGGTCGCTGTGGCGGGATCTGCGGATCGTCGCGCAGACGATCCCGGCCGTGCTGCTCCGGCGCGGGGCGCGCTGACGCGGCCTCGCGTCGCGGCTATCCTCCCGGCGTGGCGCCGCTCCCCCCCGATCTCGACGCGCGCGTCGCCGCCGCCGCGGAGGTGCTCCGGCGCGGCGGCCTCGTCGCCTATCCCACCGAGACCTTCTACGGCCTGGGCGCGCTCGCCCGCGATGCGGAGGCCCTCGACCGGCTCGCCCGCGCGAAGCTCCGCCCGGAGGGCAAGCCCCTGCCGCTCCTCGCGGCCGACGTCGCGCAGGTGAACACGGTCGCCCGGCTGGATGGGCTCGCGGCGAGGCTCGCCGCCCGGTTCTGGCCGGGGCCGCTCACGCTCGTGCTCCCCGCGGCCCCGGATCTCGACGCCGCCATCACGGCCGGCTCCGGGACCGTCGCCATCCGGGTCCCCGGGGGCGAGATCGCGCGGTCGCTCGCCCGGCAGGCGGGCGGCGCGATCGTCTCGACCTCGGCGAACCTCTCCGGCGAGCCGCCGCCGACCGCCGCCAGCGAGCTGTCGCCGGACCTCGTCGCGCGGATCGACCACGTCCTCGACGGCGGACGCACGCCGGGCGGGCTGCCGAGCACCATCGTCGAGGTGGCCGGGGAGGGTGTGCGGCTCCTGCGCGAGGGCGCCATCCCGCTCGAGGCGGTGCGTCGCGCGTGCGTGGCGCGGTGACGCGGAGGTGAAAAGAGGCGCGCGCGGTCACCTCGGGCGCCTTGCACCCCGCGGGGCGCTGATCTAGCGTCCCACCCCCATGGCGGAGATCGCCCCGTTCAACGGAATCCGGTACGCCGCCTCGCGGGGACGGGCGCTCGGCCAGCTCATCGCGCCGCCCTACGACCTCATCTCCCAGGAGCAGCGCGACGAGCTGCTCCGGCGCAGCCCCGAGAACGTCATCCACATCACGCTCGGCGAGGAGCGTCCGGGCGACGGGCCCGCGCAGAACCGCTACACGCGCGCCGCGGAGTACTTCCGCCGCTGGCTCGCGGAGGGCGTGCTGCGCCGCGATCCCACCCCGGCGCTGTACCCGCTCGAGCAGAGCTTCTGGTCGCCCGACGGGAGGCGCCTGAAGCGGCGCGGCTTCATGGCCGCGGTGCGGCTGCACGAGTTCCGCGAGGGCGTCATCGTTCCCCACGAGAAGACCCTCGTGGCGCCGAAGGCGGACCGGCTCGAGATCCTGAAGCACGTGGGCGCGAACCTCTCGCCCATCTTCGGCCTGTACCGGGACGAGGCGCAGGTCACCGCCCGCACGCTCGACGCGGCGACCGCGGCGGAGCCGGTGGCGGACACCGACTCCGACGACGGCGTGCACCACCGCATGTGGCGGACCGAGGACCCCGCGCTCGTGTCGGCGCTCACCGATCTCGTGGCGCGGCAGCGCGTCTTCATCGCCGACGGGCACCACCGCTACGAGACGGCGCTCGTGTACCGGCGCCAGCTCGAGGAGGCGAACCCCGGGCTCCCATCGTACGGCGGGCACCACTACATCCTCATGTTCCTGTGCCCGATGAACGACCCGGGCCTGTTCCTGTTCCCGACGCACCGGCTCCTGTTCGGCGTGAAGGACCTCTCCCTCTCGCGGTTCGTCGAGCGGCTCGAGCGCTACTTCACGGTGGAGACGCTCCCCGAGGACATCCGCCGCCCGGCGGGGCGCGCCTGGGCCATCTCCAAGCTCGCCGAGCACGGCGGCAAGGCGAGCACCTTCATCCTCCTCTCCGCGGAGGACCAGAAGGCGCGCGTCGTCACGCTGCGCGACGACGTGGACCTCTCGGACGCCGAGCTCCCCACGAACCAGATGCTGCGGGCGCTCGACGTCACGGTGCTCCACTCCATCGTCTTCCAGCACCTGCTCGGCCTCTCGCCGCGCGCGCAGGAGAACCAGGAGAACCTCACCTACGTCCGCGACGCCGGGGAGGCGGTGAACCGGGTCCTCTCCGGCGAGCATCAGCTCGGGTTCCTCCTGAACCCCACGCCGATGTGGCAGGTGGAGGCGATCGGCGACGCGGGCGAGACGATGCCGCAGAAGAGCACGCTCTTCTACCCGCGCCTCCAGAGCGGCCTCGTGATGCGCCAGGTGAACCCCCGGGAGCGGCCCTAGCCGGCGAGGCCGCCCTTCTTTGTCCAAACCCGCCGTCTGCGATAGAAAACGCGCCATGCCCTTCCCCCAGGACCGCCCCCGCCGCATGCGCCGCAACGAGGCGCTGCGCAGCCTCGTCCGCGAGACGCACCTCGCGCCCGACGACCTCGTCTGGCCGCTGTTCGTGCTCCCTGGCAAGCGCGTGCGGAACCCGGTGAAGTCGATGCCGGGCGTCTTCCAGCTCTCGGTCGACGAGCTCGTCGCCGAGGCGCAGGCCGGGTACGAGGCGGGGGTCCGGTCCGTCATCCTGTTCGGCATCCCCGAGCACAAGGACGAGATCGGCAGCGGCGCCTACGACGAGAACGGCGTCGTCCCGCAGGCGATCCGCGCGCTCAAGGCGCAGGTCCCCGGGCTCGTCGTGATGACCGACGTGTGCATGTGCGAGTACACGGATCACGGCCACTGCGGCATCCTCAAGGCGCCGAAGGCAGGCGGGCCCGGGCAGGACCTCTCGGTCGACAACGACGCGACGCTGCCGCTGCTCGCCAAGGAGGCGGTCGCGCACGCGAGGGCCGGCGCGGACATCGTCGCCCCGTCGGACATGATGGACGGCCGCGTCGCCGCGATCCGGGCGGCGCTCGACGCAGAGGGCTACGGCGACGTGCCGGTGCTCTCCTACGCGGCGAAGTTCGCCGGCGCGTTCTACGGCCCGTTCCGCGACGCCGCCGAGAGCGCGCCGCGCGAGGGCCCGGGGATCCCCAAGGACCGCAAGGGCTACCAGATGGACCCCGGCAACTGGCGCGAGGCGCTGCGCGAGGTCGCGCTCGACGTCGCCGAGGGCGCCGACATGGTGATGGTGAAGCCCGCGGTGCCGTACCTCGACATCGTCCGGCTCATCCGCGATCGCTTCGAGCTGCCGGTCGCCGCGTACCACGTCTCCGGCGAGTACGCGATGATCAAGGCCGCCGCCGAGCGCGGCTGGATCGACGAGGCGCGCGTCGTCCTCGAGACCTTGCTCTGCTGCCGCCGGGCCGGCGCCGACCTCATCCTCACCTACTACGCGAAGGAGGCGGCCGGCCTCCTCACGGGGAAACGCCGGTGACCGGCCGGGCTTCCCGGCCCGACGAGCCTGGCGGGGCGGCCTCGTACAAGGTCGTCGAGGTCGCGCCCGTCGGCGAGGAGAGCCTGGAGGGCGCGCTGAACCGCTGGACCGCGGAGGGCTTTTCCTTCGAGTCGATGCACTTCGTCATGCGCGAGGGCTCGCACCGGCCGGCGATGGCCTACCTGCTCTTCGTGCGAGGGAGCGCCTAGCGAGATGCGCGACGCGCGACGAGAGGGCAGCCCGTACCCCAAGGCGGACCTGTCGCTCCGCGCGCTCGCGCGGCTCGCCGACTTCACCCTCGCGCTCGTCCTCGCCCAGACCTCGCCGCAGGTGGGGCCGCTCCTCGCGGCGCTCTACCTGCTCGTCGCCGACGGGCTGCTCTCCGGGCAGTCCATCGGCAAGAAGATCTTCGGCGTGCGCACGGTCGTCGTGCCGCGCCGCGCGCCGGCCGGCTACCGCGAGTCGATGCTGCGCAACGCGCCGTTCGCGCTCGTCGCCATCTTCTACGCCGTGCCCTTGCTCTGGCCGGTGCTCTTCGTCGCGGGCGTGCCGATCGTCGCCTTCGAGGCGTACATGATCTACACGGACCGGCTCGGCGTCCGGATCGGCGACATCTTCGCCGACACGCAGGTGGTCGACGGGAAGGTGCTCGCGAAGGGCGAGGCGGTCGCGCCCGACCTCGGCGCGACGCCCGCGCCGCCGGGCCCCTCCGCGAGCGCCACCCGCGGTGGCGCGGCGCGGTCCGCGGCCTAGCCCAGATCAACCTAGGAGCCGGCCTCCGATGCGCATCGCGCTCACGCACAACCTCCGCCTCTCCGACTCCGAGGAGGAGGCCGAGTTCGACACCCGCGAGACCGTCGACGCGCTCGCCGCCGCCATCGAGCGGCTCGGCCACCGCGTCGAGCGGCTCGAGGTCTCCGGGCCGGCCTCCCGCACCGTCGCGCGCCTCGAGGCGTTCGGGCCGGACCTCATCTTCAACACCGCCGAGGGGCGGCGCGGCCGGTTCCGCGAGGCGTTCTTCCCGGCGCTCTTCGACGAGCTCGGCATGCCGTACACCGGCTCCGACGCCTACGCGCTCGCGCTCACGCTCGACAAGCAGCTCACGAAGCTCGTGCTCGCCCAGCACGGCGTCACGACGCCGCGCTGGCAGTACCTCGAGGACGCGCGCCAGCTCCAGCCCAACGCGCTGCGCTACCCCGTCATCGTGAAGCCCAACTTCGAGGGCAGCTCGAAGGGCATCACGCAGGACTCGGTGGTCGAGGACGCGCTGCGGCTCCACGAGGTGGTGCGCGAGTCGCTCCGGCGCTATCCGGCGGGGCTCCTCGTGGAGGAGTTCATCGTCGGGCGCGACGTGACGGTGCCGTACCTCGAGGCGGCCGCGCCCGAGCGCCACGGGATCCTGCAGCCGGTGGAGTACGTCATCGACGAGGCGGCCTCCGCCACCCGCCGGTACGCCATCTACGACTACGAGCTCAAGACCAGGCTCGACCGGTACGTCTCCGTCCGCGCGCCGGCCAAGGTGAAGCGGAGCCAGGCCGAGCGGATCCAGCAGCTCTGCGAGACGGTCTACCGCCAGCTCGGCATCCGCGACCTGGGCCGGATCGACCTGCGCCTCGGCGACGACGGGTCGATCTACTTCCTCGAGATCAACGCGCTGCCCTCGCTCGAGCCCGGCGCCGGGATCTACGCCTCCGCCGCGCTCGAGGGGCTCCACGACGACGCCGTGCTCGGCGCCGTGATCCAGAGCGCGACGCGCCGCTTCAACATCGCCGAGCCGCGCGGGCGGCGCGGCCGGCCCAGGCGCACCGAGCGGCTCAAGGTCGGCTTCACCTTCAACGTGAAGCGGCTCACGCCGGACCCGTCGGGCGAGGGGGACGAGGAGGCCGAGTACGACTCGCCGAAGACCCTCCAGGCGATCCGCGAGGCCATCGCGAGCCACGGCCACGAGGTCGTGGATCTCGAGGCGACGACCGAGCTGCCCTTCGTCCTCGCGGCGACCCCGGTGGACGTGGTGTTCAACATCGCCGAGGGTTTCCGCGGCCGGAACCGCGAGTCGGCCGTCCCGGCGCTGCTCGAGCTCCTCGACATCCCGTACACCGGGTCCGATCCCGCCGCGCTCTCCGTCTCCCTGGACAAGGCGCTCGCGAAGCGCATGGTCCGGACGCACGGCGTGCTCACGCCCGACTACGTGGTGATGCACACCGGCAAGGAGCGGCTCCCCCGCGAGCTCACGTTCCCGCTGCTCGTGAAGCCGGTGGCGGAGGGGACCTCGAAGGGCGTCACCAAGAAGTCCATCGTCCGCGACGAGGTCGAGCTGCGCGAGGTCGCGCGCGAGCTCATCGCGAAGTACCGCCAGCCGGCGCTCGTCGAGGCGTACATCGCCGGGCGCGAGTTCACCGTGGGTCTCCTCGGGGAGCGCCGCCCGCGCGTGCTGCCGCCGATGGAGATCGTCTTCCTCGACGCGAGCGATCCCACGCCGATCTACTCGTTCGAGATGAAGCAGGACTGGAACGAGCAGATCCGCTACGAGGTCCCCGCCAAGCTCACGCCGCGCGAGCTCGAGCGGCTCGAGAAGGCGGCGCGCGAGTGCTTCACCGCGCTCGGCTGCCGCGACATCGCCCGCGTCGACTTCCGCATGGACGCGGAGGGCCGGATCTACTTCATCGAGTGCAACCCGCTGCCGGGCCTCGCGCCGGGGTGGTCGGACCTCGTGCTCATCTCCCAGGCCGCGGGGATCGACTACCGCGGGCTCATCGGCGAGATCCTCGCGTTCGCGATCCGGCGCTACCAGGAGCGCGAGCGGGAGCGGGAGCGCGCCCGGCGCGCGCAGGCGGCGGCCGAGCGCGAGGCGCTCGCGGAGCGGACCGCGGCGGAGCGGGGGGCGAACGCGCCGGCGCTCGCGGGCCCGGCCCACGGGCCGAACGGACCGAACGGCACGGAGAAGCCTTCCGGGACGTCCGGCGAGGGCGCGCCGCCCGTATAATCCCGGGTAATGCCCGAGGACCGCGCCACGAACGAGCCGCGCCGCCGTGCGCGTGAGCTGGGGATCCCGCTCGGGCGCTACAAGCCCGGGCGCTGGAACGCGATCACCGACGTCGCCGGCGTGAAGGTCGGCCACGCGACGATCATCCGCGGGCCGGCGGGGCCGCTCAAGGTGGGGAAGGGGCCGGTGCGCACCGGCGTCACCGCGATCCTCCCGAACCCGGCGAACGTGTTCGAGGAGCGCGTCGTCGGCGGCGGCTTCATCCTGAACGGCGCGGGCGAGGTCTCGGGGATGACCCAGCTCCTCGAGTGGGGCCTCATCGAGACGCCGATCTTCCTCACCAACACGCTCTCGGTCGGCGCGGTCTCGGACGCCGCCGTGAAGTGGATGATCGACCGGTTCCCGGGCATCGGCCACGAGCACGACGTCATCATCCCGCTCGTCGGAGAGTGCGACGACTCCTGGCTGAACGACATCGCCGGCCGGCACGTGCACGAGGAGCACGTCACGGAGGCGCTCCGCACCGCGAGCGACGGACCCGTCGCGGAGGGGAGCGTCGGCGGCGGCACGGGGATGATCACCTGCGACTTCAAGGCGGGGATCGGCACCTCGAGCCGCAAGCTCCCGGAGGTGCTCGGCGGCTACACCGTGGGCGTGCTGGTCATGTCGAACTTCGGCGTGATGCGGCAGCTCCGGGTGGGCGGGCTCCCGGTGGGCGAGGTGCTGGAGGCGCGCTACCGCTCGGCGCCGCGCCGCAGCCAGAACTACGGCTCCATCATCACGGTCATCGCGACCGACGCGCCCCTCATCACCCACCAGCTGAACCGGCTCGCGAAGCGGGCCGCGCTGGGCATCGGCCGCGTCGGGTCGACCGCGATGCACGGCTCGGGCGAGATCGTCCTCGCGTTCTCGACCGCGAACAAGGTGCCGCGCGAGTCGCGCAAGATGGTCTACCGGGTGAAGATCCTCCTCGACCAGCGGCTCGACCCGCTCTACGAGGCGGTGATCGAGGCGACCGAGGAGGCCATCCTCAACTCCCTGTGCACGGCGCGCGAGATGGACGGCGCGAACGGCCACGTCTGCCGGGCGCTGCCGCTCGCCGACGTGAAGGAGCTCGTGCAGCACTGGCTCTCGCGCGAGGGGGCCGAGACCGCCGCGACCCTCCGGCGACCGCCGGGCGAGCCGGTCACGGCGCCGCGGATCCCGGCCGCCGTCGCGAGGCCGACCGCGGCGCGGGGCGCCGAGGGGATGCCGCGTCCGACGCGGCCTCCTGGCGCGCCGCCGGCGACGCGGATCGAGCGGACGGACGGGCGCAGCGACTCGCAGGAGGCGAAGGCGGAGAGCGCGGCAGCGGGGGAGGATGCCCCTCGCCCGGACGGCAGCGAGGCCCCTGACCGCTGACGCGGCCTCTGGCGCGCACGGCCCCGGCGTGCGATACACGGTCGCCGGGACGGACCCCTTTCCCATCGGTCGACACGACCCGACCCACGGAGGCCCCATGGCCAACTCGAAGAGCAAGCACATGCGGATGAAGAGCGAGCGGCGCCGGAAGTGGAAGGCCCGCAAGCGCCGTCAGAAGGCCGCCCAGGCCCAGACGAAGAAGTAGGCAGCCGCGCCGCGCGACGGCGCTCGCTTCACGAGCGGCGGGGCGGCCTTCGGGCCGTGCCCGCCGTCGCGCTCTCCGGGCCCCGCGGACGCGAGCAGGCGGGCGAAGGGAGCCCGCCGGGGCGCCGCCGGCGGTCGGATCAGAACCGCAGCGCCAGCCCGAGCTCCGGCCCCGAGAAGTGGAGCTGGGGGCCGTCCTTCCGATCGCCCGAGACGTCGATCGCCCGCCAGCCGAGCGTGAGCGCGAGCGGGCCCCCGCGGAACGCGGCCGCGAGCCGGGTGTCGGCGACCGGCACCGGGGTCGGCGTCAGGCGCGCGTGGCCCTCGACGCCGAACGGCCCGATGAGGCCGACATGACCGGACACGCCCACGTTCGGCCCGAACGCGATCGTCCCCGCGTACGGCTCGCCGACGAGCCCGCCCGAGTCGGGCATCGACAGCATCGACGCGCCAACCTCGAGCCGCAGGCGGTACGAGGGCGCGGACAGGAACGACCACGTCGCGTGTATCGTGCCCCATCCCAGCGTGACCGAGTCGTTCGTCGCCACGCCGTGGATGCGGTTGCGGCCCACCGCGCCGATGCTGGCCTGGAACCCGAGGTGCCGCCCCTCGATGACGATATCGAGCATCCCGGCGCCGCCCGCCGTGTGGCCGGCCGCCTGGAGCGACAGGAGCGTCGTCGTGCGGTCCGGGCTCGCGTCGGGCGGCGCCACGTACACCTCGGGCGGATACGGCACGTAGGGCCGGTACGCCGGGTAGTAGCCCCACCCCCAGCCGAGCCCCCACCAGAACGGCGCGATGCCCACGGCGAAGGCGGGGTAGGGGTAGTACGGGTAGTACGGATAGACCGGGTAGTACGGTCGGTATGGGTAGCGAGGGGAGTACGGCCCCGGCATCGGGCGGTAGGGCGGGGGCACGGTGCCGACGCGCGGCGGAGCGGGCTTGACCGCGGCGCTGGCGCGGGGGGGCGCGGGGCGGGTGCCGTAATACGGGGACGGCGTCACCCGGACGGGCGCGCCCGAGGGCCCGACGCGAGGCTGGGCGGCTCGCGGGGCCGCGGCACGCGGCTGGCCGGCGCTGCGCGCGGGGGCGGCGCGGCTCGGAGCAGGACGCGCGCGAGGGGGCGCCGGGTCGTCTGCTCTCGGAGCGGAGGGTGCATAGAGCAGCCCGGCGACGAGCAGTGCGATGAGCGAGCGCATGGGAACCTCGCATCCCAGGGTAGCAACGGGGGTGCCACGGGGAGGCGGGGCGGCGCTCGTGCGGGACCGCGGATCGCCCGGGATCCACGCGCCCCGGGAGGCGACCTCGGACGCCCGCGAGGAGAGGTGATGCCGCCGCGGCACGGGAGTGAATCCGGCGCCCGGGCCTCCTCCGGCGCGCTCCGAGCGGCGCGCGTGAAGACGTCCTTGACGCAGCCAGCGCCGTCGCGCTAATGACTGCGCTCCCTCGCGGTCACCAGGGCCGAGGGGGTCGAGAGGTGCAGCCGGTCAGGTTCTTCGAGACGCTGCGGGATCGGGTCGTACTCCGCTCGCAGATCGGGAAGCGGAAGCTGGATCGCTCCGCAACCCGACGAGCGCTGGACCAGGCCTCTCGGGAGCTCGGCGAGCGCTTCGCGGCGCTCGTCCGGATGGGCCGGGTGGAGGCGCCCGGCGAGCTCACGGTGTTCCTGGACGCGGTGCGACTCCTCGAGGAGAAGCTCGCGGGGCAGGAGAAGGAGATCGCGGAGCTCGAGAAGGAGTTCCCGCGAGGAAAATAGAATACGGGCCCGTGGCGCAGCTGGGAGCGCGTCTGAATGGCATTCAGAAGGTCACCGGTTCGATCCCGGTCGGGTCCACCAACTCCCTGAAGTGAGACGGGCCGTCAGGACATCCTGACGGCCCGTCGCCTTTCGAGGCGGATGCGGCCGGCGGGTTACCTCGCGGCGCAATGAGCGCCGGGCTCGCGCTACTCGATCCGCCGGTAGATCCTCGCGAGCCGCGAGGCCGTCGCCATCTCTCCTGGCATGTCCGTCTGCGCGATGACCGGCTCGGCTGCCCGGGTGCGCTTCGTCGGGCGCGAGAGCACGGTGAGGCAGTCGGACAGCACCGGTGGTCGCGACCACGGGAAGATCTCCTGGCCGAGGCACAGGACGCCGTGGTCCGCGCAGAAGCGGCGAGCGAGCTCGGCGCTGACGGTCGGCGAGCGCCACCCGTTCTCCGGTCGATCCATGTCCGCGCCGTAGCGGCCGTCCGGCAGCCGGCAGGCGGCCAGGTTCGAGTGATGGAGGATCGCGGTGCCGCCCGGCTTCAGCTTCTTGCCGAGCGCGCGTACGTAGCCCTCCACCGCCGGGGCGTCCGCGTGCACGAGCGAGTCCCACGAGATCGCGAGGTCGATGGACCCGTCCTCGATGAAGTCCAGCGATGCGCCGTCGCCGAGGTGATAACGGACGTGACTGCGGTCGCCGAAGCGCGACCGACAGGAGTCGAGCGCCGTCTCGGAGATGTCCACGAGGTCGAGGTGCTCGCACTCGTCGACGAGGAACGCCGTGACCCTTCCGCCTCCGGGGGCGATCTCCAGGATCCGAGCAGCCGGCAGGAAGGGCGCGAGGCGCGGGAACAGCGTGACGCGCCACAGCATGCGTGACCCGCCCCACGCCGAGGACCACTCCTCGCCGCCGTCTCCGGTCCAGTCGTACCGCCGCCAGGTGCTCCGGTTCGCTTCGACGTCCGCCATCGGCGCTCCTCCAGGGAACGTGGGACGGGCTCACGCCGCGTCGAGCGCGCGCGCCAGGTCGTCCACGAGGTCGGCCGGATCCTCCAGCCCGACCGAGAGCCGGATCATGGCGGGGCCGAAGCCGGCGTGGAGCTTCTGCTCCGGCGTCATGTCGGCGTGCGTCATCGACCAGGGATGCTCGATGAGCGTCTCGATCCCGCCGAGGCTCACCGCGAGCCGCATGTGCCGGACCGCGTCGAGGACCCGGTAGGCCTCCGCCTCGCCGCCGTGGACGTCGAAGCTGACCACGCTGCCGGCGCCGCTGCACTGCTCCTTCCAGAGGGCCACCTGGCGCGCGCCCATCTCGGCGAGCCCCGGGTAGTAGACGCGCTTCACCCGGGCGTGGTTCCGCAGGAGCTCCACCAGCCGCGCGGTGTTGGCCTGCTGCTGCTCCATCCGCAGCTGGAGCGTGCCGAGCGAGCGGGTGATGAGCCAGGCGGTGTCCGGATCGGACATCGAGCCCATGATGGTCCGCGTGGCGCGTACGGCGTTGATGAACGAGGCCTTCCCCATCGCTAGCCCGGCGACGAGATCCGAGTGGCCGCCGAAGAACTTGGTGGCGGAGTAGAGCACCACGTCGGCGCCGAGGGCGAGCGGCCGCGAGAAGATGGGGCCGAGGAAGGTGTTGTCGATGAGCACCGTCACGGGCCGCCCCGCCCTGGAGCGCCGGTCGGCCACCCGCCGCGCGGCCGGCACGTCGCAGAGCTCCATGGTCGGGTTGGCCGGCGACTCGAGGTAGATGACCCGCGTGCCGGGGTGGGCCTCCGCCAGCGCCGCCAGCTCGGCCTCGGTGGCGCCGGCCGGGAACGGCACGGTCCGGATGCCGAACTCGGGGAGCAGCTTGCGGAAGAGGTACTCCGTGCCGCCGTAGATCGGGTCCGAGAAGAGGAGGGTGTCGCCGGGGCGGAGCAGCGTGAGGCAGGTGGAGGAGATGGCGCCCATCCCCGAGGAGAACAGCGCGGCCGCCTCGGCCCCGTCCCAGGCGGTGACGCGGTCCTCGAGGATCTCGCTGTTCGGGTTGTTGACCCGCGTGTAGATGAGCGCCGGGCTCTCTCCCTGCTCGCGCTGGCGCAGCCCGTAGGCGAGCTCGAAGGCCCGCTTGCCGTCGACCGCCTTCTTGAAGATGAAGGTCGAGGTCCGGAAGAGCGGCGGGACGGCAGCCCCCTCGGAGCGCTGCGGCTCGTAACCCTTCTCGAAGATGAGCGTCTGCGGCGAAGGCGTGCGGCGTTCGGACATGGTGGCCTCTCCCAGGGCCCGCCATCCTCCGCCGGGTTGCCTCGTTGCGGAATGCCCCGTTCTGGGCCGTGGGCCGAACCTCGAGACGGGCCGTCAGGACGTCTTGACGGCCCGTGGGGGTCTATTGGCGCGTCGCGACGCGTGCGGCCGGCTACGCGCCGGGAGTGACGGTGCGCGGGCCCGCGTCCAGCGGGGCGGCGGGGCGGGAGAGCGGGATCGGCGGTACCGGCTCCGCGCGACGGCGGCCGCCCCTGGACGCTCGCCGCCCAGCGCCCCCCCCGACGAACGGCGCGAAGAGCCCGAGGAGCCGCTCACCGTTCCGCTCGAGCGTGAACTCGCGCAGCACCGCGCGGCGCCCGGCGAGCCCCAGCCTGCGCCCGAGGGCGGGGTCCTCGACGAGCCGCTGGATCGCGTCCGCGAGCGCCGCGGCGTCGCCCGGCTCGACCACGAGGCCGGTCTTCCCGTCGCGGACGAGCTCGGGGATGCCCGAGACCCGCGTCGAGACCACCGGGCAGCCGGTGGCCATCGCCTCCATGAGCGCCACCGGGATCCCGTCCATCATCCCGGCCGCGGTGACGACGCTCGGGTGCACGAGCACGTCCGCCGAGGCGAGGAACTCGCGCACCCGGTCCTGCGGCTGCCCGCCGAGGAGCTCCACCTCGCCGAGCTTCAGCGCCGCGATCTGCTTCTCGAGGGCGGCGCGCTCGGGGCCGTCGCCGACGAGGACGCAGCGGAAGGAGACGCGGCGCTCGCGGAGGAGCGCGCACGCGTCCACGAGGTGCCGGTGGCCCTTGTAGTCGCGCAGGCCCGCGACGCAGGCGATGACGGCCGGCCCCTGCCGGGCGGGCTGCGGGCGCGGCTGGAAGCGGGCGGGATCGACGCCGCAGCGCACGACGGACGTCTTGCGCGCCGCCTCCTCGCCGTAGAGCTCGCGGAGGAGGGCGCGGTTGTACTCGGAGATCGTGACGACGAAGCGCGCCTCCTGGATCTTCTCCTCCAGCATCGCGCGGTCGAGGTACAGGTCGTGCGCGTGGGCGGTGAAGCTGAAGCCCGTCCCGGTGAGCTCCTTCACGACGAGCGCCGCGAGCGCGGGGTGCGTGGCCCAGTGGGCGTGCACGTGCGCGTGGCCGCCGGCCTCGACCTCTCGCGCGATGAACGCCGCGCGGGGCACGACGACGAGGGCGCGGGCGAGGAAGCCCGGCGAGCGCAGGTTGCCGCGCAGCGCGCGCGCCCAGGCGCGCAGGTACGCGCGGGGCTTGCGCCGGAGCCAGTGGAGCTGCGCCGCCGCCACCTCCCGGGAGAAGGCGCGCTGGTACCGCGTGCGCGCGAGCATCTCATCGGCGCCGGGGTGCCGCGGCCCTGGCGCGGCGCCGAGGAGCGGGTAGACGTCGATCTCGAGGCCCTGGCGCCGGAGCTCGAGCATCTCGTGCAGGATGAAGGTCTCGGTCGGCGCCGGGAACCAGGACATCAAGTATGCGACGCGCCCGGGGCGCTGCGACTTCGGCTCGGTGTGGTGCATCCGCTCTCTCATCCCTCGATGGCCGCCGGGTCCTTCCGGCGGAGCCGCGAGTAGACCTCCAGGAAGACCTCGGCGACGTGGTCGAGCCCGTAGCGGGCGGCGACCTCCTCGCGGGCGGCGCGCGCGCGGCCCTGGGCCGCCGGGTCGCGGAGGGCCTCCACGAGCGCGTCCGCGAGCGCCTCGGGCCGCTCCGGCGGCACGAGCCGGCCGGTCACCCCGTCGCGCAGCACCTCCGCGGACCCACCCACCGCCGTCGCCACCACGGGAACCGCGCACGCCATCGCCTCGAGGAGCGCGACCGGCATCCCCTCGGTGCGCGAGGGCAGCACCGCCGCGTCGGCCGCGCGCACGAACGGCGCGACGTCGGCGACCGCGCCGGGGAGGGCGAGCGCGTGCAGGACCCCCTCGCGCAGCGCGAGCGCCTCGATCCGCGCGCGCTCGGCGCCGTCGCCGAGCATCCAGAGCCGCGCCTCCGGCAGCCGCGCGACGACCCGCGGCCAGGCCCGGGCGAGCACGTCCACGCCCTTCTCCGGGGAGAGCCGGCCCGCGTACACCACCAGCGGTCCGCCGGGGAGCCCGAGCGCGCGGCGCAGCGCAGCGCGCTCGTCCGCCGACGCGGGCCGGAAGCGCTCGAGGTCCACGCCGTTCGGGACGGAGAGGATCCGCTCCTCCGGCACGCCGGCCGCGCGGAGCTCCTCGCGGATCGGGCCGCTGATCGCGACGAAGGCGTCGGCGCGCGCGACGGTCGCGCGGAGCCGCAGCCGGCCGAGGGCGGTCGCTGAGAGGACGCCCACGTCGCCGATCGCCCCGCACGCGTGGGGGTTCAGGAGGATGGGCGTGCCGGCGAGGGCGGAGACGAGGAGCGCGGCGGAGGAGGGCGACAGGAGCTGGTGCGCGTGCACGACGTCGGCGCGCGGCCGCAGGGAGGCGACGCAGCGCGCCGCGGCGGCGACGTACGCCAGGGTCGCGAGCGGTCCCGGCGTCCCCGGCGGAGCTCCGACGCGGTGGACGTGCACGCTCCCCTCGACGTAACTCGCCGGATAGCCGGGCGAGCGCCGCGTGACGACGTGCACCTCGGCGCCCCTCGCGGCGAGCGCGCGCGCGAGGGAGAAGGTGTGGCTCTGGATCCCGCCGACGGATGGCGGGTAGAGGCTCGTCAGCATCGCGACGCGCGGCGGTCGAGGCGCCTCCGTCGCGCTCGCAGCGGTCGCCCCATCCAGGCGTGCGTACACTTGTCCTCGGAGCATGTCTCCCTGCCGACATGAACGCTCGGCTGCTGACGCCGCGAAAGGAAGGACCATCTTCGGGAAGGGCAGGCTGCGGACGCCGTGCCGAGAATTCATCCGCGAGGGGGAACCGCCGTTGCGAATCGCTGAGATCATCAACTCTTTCGACATCGGCGGCGGCGAGGTGCAGCTGCTCGAGCTGTTGCGCGGCCTCATGAAGAGGCATCGCCTCTCGGTTCATGCCCTCGAGCTCCGCGGACCGCTCCTCTCGCGAGTGCAGGGGCTCGGCTTCGAGCCGGAGGGGCATCCGCTCGGCGGCTCGCTCGCGAGCCGGGGGGCGCTCCGGGCGATCGGCGAGCTCGCCCGGGCGTTCCGGCGCGATGGGGTGCAGCTCGTCCACGCGCACGACTTCTACTCGGCGTTCGTCGCGGTGCCCGCGGCGCGGCTCGCCGGCGCGGGCGTGGTCGTCGGCCGGCTCGATCTGGGCCACCTGCAGAGCCCCGCGCAGCGCGCGGTCCTGGCCGGGCTCTCGCACGCGGCGGACGCCGTCATCGTGAACTGCGGGGCGATCTTCGACCTCGTGATCGGCGACGAGCGCGTGCCGCCCGATCGCGTGTCGCTCGTCCGGAACGGGCTCGACCTCGACGCGTTCGACGCCGCGCGCGCCGCGAGGCTCGCGCTGCCGCTGCCGGACGTGCGCGGCCGCCCGGTCGCGGTGATCGTGGCGAACATGCGCCACGAGGTGAAGCGGCAGGAGGACTTCCTCGAGGCGATCGCGATCGCCCGGCGCGAGCGCCCCGAGCTCGCGGCGTTCCTCGTGGGCGAGGGGGACCGCGTGGACGGGCTCATGACGCTCGCGACCAAGCTCGGGCTCGCCGGCCACGCGTTCTTCCTCGGCCGGCGTCCCGACGTCCCGGCGGTGCTCGCCCGCGCCGCCCTCGGCGTGCTGTGCTCCGCGCAGGAGGGGCTCTCGAACGCCGTCATCGAGGGCATGGCGGCGGGGCTGCCGATGGTGGTCACCGACGCCGGCGGGAACGCGGAGCTCGTCCGCCATCGCGAGCGCGGGCTGGTGGTGCCGGTGGGTGCGCCCGCGGCGCTCGCGGGGGCGATGTTGCAGGTGCTCTCGGATCCGGGACGCGCCCGGGAGCTCGGCGCGGCCGGGCGCCGGTTCGTGGAGCAGGAGCTGTCCGTCGCGCGGATGGTGGCCGAGCACGAGCGGCTCTACCGGCGGGTCGCGGCGGAGCGGCCCGGGCTCGCGCGCTCCGTCGCGCGCGCCGGCGGCGGCGCGCGGCAGGTCGCGTCGGGCGGGCTGGGCTTCCTCAGGCACCGCGCCCTCGCGCGAGCGCAGAGCGACGCGCGCTCCGCGGGCCACGCGGGCTGACGCTCACGGCGTTCGTCTCGAGGGCACCCTCAGGCGGTGGGCCCGACTCCGGGTGCGGCGAGCGCCCGCTCGACGTCGCGGCGGGAGTAGCCCTCGGGGCGATCCGACGGCGGATGGGAGAGGAAGCTCGCCACGATCTTGCCGAGGTAGATCTCGAGCGGCTCGTGCCGGAAGCCGAGCTCGCTGCGGGCGCGGCTCGGGTCGATGAACGACATCCAGCGGCCGCTGAAGGGCGAGACCCGCAGCGGATCGAGGCCGGCGGCCCGGATCTTGTCGGAGGAGATCGGGACGACCTCCGCGGCGCTGCCGAGGTGGTGGCGCAGGAGCGCGACGAGCTCGGCGAGCGTGGGCGTCTCCTCCTGCGCCACGTTGTAGGCCTTCCCGAAGGTCTCGGCGCGGCCGAGGATCTCCACGAGGAAGCGCGCCACCTCGCCGCCGTAGACGTGGCGGACGCGGTGCTCGCCGCCGTCCGGCAGGAGGACGGGGCCGCCGTCCACGAGCCGCCACAGGTAGGACTCCATCCGGCGGTGGTAGTCGCGCTCGCCGTTGACCATCGGGATGCGCACGCGCGTCGCCGGGAACCCGCTCGCAGCGGCGAGCGCGTCCTCGCAGGCGCGCTTGCCGACGCCGTAGTCCCAGTCGGCGATGTCGGCCGGGTCCGGCGGGCGCCCCATCACCGGCCCGTCGTAGTCCTCCTCGCGCGCCGGCTTCGGCGCGCCCTCGCGCACGAGGTAGACCTGGCCCGTCGAGACCATGACGTAGTGACCGCAGTCGCGGAACAGCTGCGTCGCGCGCCGGCCGTCCTCGCCGGTGAACGCCGCGAGATCGACGACCGCGTCGAACCTGCGGCCCTGGAGGAGGCGGTCGAGATCGCGCGCGGTCCGATCGGCGACGATCCGATCCACGCGGCCGCCGAACGGGTCCGCCAGCCGGCCGCGATTGAGGAGGGTGACCTGATGGCCCGCGGCGAGGAGACGGAAGCCGAGGAGCCAGCCGACGAACCGATTGCCGCCGATGACGAGGACGTCCACGCAGAGTCCCTCCGCGCCCCGTACCTGCTCCCGCCCGCCGGCCTTCGTCAAGGAAACTGCGCGTCGCGATCGCGCGCCGGCGTCGCGGAGGCGGCCGCGATCGGGCAGACTCGGGGGTCATGACCCCCGAAGAGTTCCGCAAGCTCGGCCACGCGCTCGTCGACTGGGTCGCCGACTACCGCGATCGGCTCCCCTCGCTGCCCGTCATGAGCCCCGTCGCGCCCGGCGCCATCCGCGCGCGCTTCCCGGCGGAGCCGCCCGCCGAGGGCGGCCGGCTGCCCGAGGCGATCGCCGCGCTCGACGACGCGATCCTCCCGGGCATCACCCACTGGAACCACCCCGCCTTCTTCGCCTACTTCCCGTCGAACACGAGCCTCGCCTCCGTCCTCGGCGACCTCGTCGCGGCCGGCCTCGGCGCGCAGGGGATGAGCTGGCAGACCTCGCCCGCCGCGACGGAGGTGGAGGAGGTCGTGATGGGCTGGATCCGCCAGATGATCGGGCTCCCGCCCGAGCTCGTCGGCGTGGTGCAGGACACCGCCTCCACCTCGACGTTCACCGCGCTCCTCTGCGCGCGGGAGCGGGCGAGCGGCTTCTCGCAGAACGGGCCGGGGCTCCAGGGCGGGGCGGCGCCGCTCGTCGTCTACGCCTCCGAGCAGGCGCACAGCTCGATCGAGAAGGCGGCGCTGCTCGCCGGGTTCGGCAAGGCGCACCTACGGCTCGTCGGGACCGGCGACGCGCACGCGCTCCGCCTCGACCTCCTCGAGCGCGCCATCGCGGACGACCTCGCGAGGGGGCTCCGGCCGTGCGCCCTCGTGGCCGCGACCGGCACGACGGGCACGACCGCGCTCGATCCGGTGGCCGGCATGGCCGACCTCGCGGAGCGCCACGGGATGTGGCTGCACGTGGACGCCGCGCTGGCGGGCACGGCCATGGTGCTCCCCGAGTGCCGCTGGATGTGGGCGGGCGTGGAGCGGGCGGACTCGATGGTGTTCAACCCGCACAAGTGGATGGGGATCGGCTTCGACTTCAGCGCCTACTTCGTGCGCGACCCGCAGCACCTCGTGCGCGTCATGAGCACGAACCCCTCGTATCTCCGGACGGCGCACGACGCGGTGGTGAACAACTTCCGCGACTGGGGCATCCCGCTCGGAAGGCGCTTCCGCGCGCTCAAGGGCTGGTTCCACCTCGTGGACGAGGGCGTCGCGGCGATGCAGGCCCGCATCCGGCGCGATCTCGCGAACGCGCAGTGGCTGAAGGAGCAGGTGGACGCCGCGGCGGGCTGGGAGCGGCTCGCGCCCGTGCCGCTCCAGACCGTGTGCCTGCGCCACGTGCCCGCCGGTCTCGCCGACGAGCGGGCGCTCGCCGAGCACAACCTCGGCATCGCGCGCCGCGTGAACGAGACCGGCCGCGCGTACGTGACGCCGAGTGTGCTGAAGGGGAAGCAGATGATCCGCGTGTCGATCGGAGCGACCGCCACCGACCGCGCGGACGTCGAGCGGGTGTGGGCGGAGCTGAGGAAGGCGGCGGGGTAGGGGCGAGAGCATCGGCACGACACCCGAGTCGAAGACAGTCGGGAACCGCTGTCGCGGGCGTAGCACTATCAGGCACTATGGACTGCGAGTGGACAATGCGACCGCCTCGCAGGCATGATGCCCGAACCTCGCCAAGAAGAAGGAGAAGGAGGTCTACGCTTGAACACACGAAGGCTCGCGTGGATGGTCCTCCCGAGTTCGGTTGCATGGATGGCCTGCGCCGCCGGACCTCGGGCCGCAGGACAGCCGACGGCCGATTCGGCCGGCGGAGACGAGGTGCTGGTGGTCGCCATCGGCGCCGAACGTGCGGGATGCCCGCCCATGCGAATGCAAGTGCCTTTTCCGCTCGGCGGAGGTGAGGGCAATGCGTTTCAGGAAGTGATCTGCGCCGATGGCCGCCGAAAGCTCGAGTGGATGCTGCAGATCCAGCCCACGGGGAAGAAGGCGTGGCGCCTCACGATCAGAACTGCCGGAGGCGGCGTGCCTCGCGATCTGACTCTCGGCGAGAATCCGCCCTTCCAGCTGGACGACCTCCAGGTCGGCGTATCGCTCCGGACCGAGCGCATCGACGGCTGACGGCGGCAAACGCCTGGATAGCCGGGGCGCAACTCCGACCCCTGACCCTACCCCGCCCGCAGCGCGCCGCCCTACGTGGCGGGACCTCGCGCCAGCGCGAGCCCTGACCCGCACCGCCCGCAGCGCGCCGCCCCACGTGGCGGGACCTCGCGCCCGCAGGCGGGCCACTGGACGCGGTAGGTACCGATCGACCTGCGGACCGCAATGCAACGCGGTTGGCCAAGGCGACCTCGCCCGTGCGCAGCCCCCGCCCGCAGCCCCGCGTTGCCAGCGGGGTCTGGCGGACGGCACCGGCCCCCGTACCTTGTCCCCGTCCATCGTGGCCCGCCGAGGACGTGAGGTCCCGTCCAGGCGGCGCGCCACGGTGACCTCACGCGCCGCGATCCCAGAGCCACTCGCTCCGCCCGACCCCGACCTCGACCCCGACCTCGAACCCGACCTCGACCCCGACCTCGACCTTCGCCCCCCCAAGCCCGACTGACTCGCCCCGCCCCCCAGGCCGGTTGCCGCGAGCCCCGCTCCGTCGCATAACTCCGCGCGATGACGAACCCCGCTGGCGAGCTCCTCCTCCTGGTCCCCACCACGAGCTACCGGCTCGACGACTTCCAGGCCGCCGCGCGGCGGCTCGGGGTGCCGCTCGTGGTCGGGAGCGACCTGTGCCACCGGATCGAGGTCGCCTTCGGCGCCCGGCCGGACCTCCTCCCGCTCGACTACCGCCGGCCGGAGCGGGCCGCCGAGCAGATCGTGGAGGCGGCGGCGCAGCGGCCGATCCGCGGGATCGTCCCGGCGAGCGATCCCACCGCCGTCATCGCCGCGCTCGCGGCGGAGCGGCTGGGGCTGCCCCACAACCCGCCGGCGGCGGCGAGGCGGGCGGCGAACAAGCACGCCATGCGAGCGGCGCTCCGGGCGGCGGGCGTGCCCGTGCCGGACTTCGCGCTGCACGACCTCGACGGCGACGCCGAGGCGGCGGCGCGGGCGAGCCCGTATCCGTGCGTCCTGAAGCCGCTCATCTTCTCGGCGAGCCGCGGCGTCATCCGCGCGGACGATCCGGCGGGGTTCGTCGCCGCCTGGAGGCGCATCGCGCGGCTCCTGCGGGAGACGAAGGCGGAGCGGCGTCCGCGCGGCGAGGAGGAGGGGCACGAGGTGCTCGTCGAGGCGTTCGTGCCCGGCGCGGAGGTCGCGCTCGAGGGGCTCCTGCGCGGCGGCACGCTGGAGGTGCTCGCGCTCTTCGACAAGCCGGATCCGCTCGACGGCCCGTACTTCGAGGAGACGCTCTACGTCACGCCCTCGCGCCACCCGGCGGCGCTCCAGCGCGAGGTCGAGCGCGTGGTGGCGGAGGGCGCGAGGGCGCTCGGGCTGCGCGAGGGGCCGGTCCACGCGGAGCTCAGGCTCTCTCCGGCCGGCCCGGTGGTCCTCGAGATCGCGGCGCGCTCGATCGGCGGGCTCTGCTCGCGCACGCTCCGCTTCGGCGCGGGGCTCACGCTCGAGGAGGTGCTCGTCGCGCACGCGATGGGGATGCCGCTCGAGTCGCTCCGGCGCGAGCAGCGCGCGTCGGGGGTCATGATGATCCCCATCCCGCGGCGGGGGATCCTCCACGGAGTGCGCGGCGTCGAGGCCGCGCGGGCGGTGCCGGGCGTCGTCGACCTCGTGGTGACGGCCGAGGTGGGCCGCGAGGTGCTGCCGCTGCCGGAGGGCGAGGCGTACCTCGGGTTCCTCTTCGCCAAGGCGGAGTCGCCGGCGGAGGTGGAGACCGCGCTGCGCGAGGCGCACCGGCGGCTGGAGCTCGACATCCGCGCGCCGCTGCCGACCGTCTGACCGCTCGACGGTCCGCCCGCGGGCTCGGAGGGGGCCGGTCGTCGGAATCCGCGGACGGCCGGCTTATCTTCGCCCCCGCGTGGAACCCGGGGGACCGCTCGAGGAGAGGACGCGCGCGCTCCTCGCCGCCGGCGACGAGCGCGGGGCCGCCACGGTGGTCCTGCGCGAGCTGGGGCCGCACGTCCTCAGGTACCTGCGCTCGGTGCTGCGGAGCGAGTCGGACGCGGCCGAGGCGTTCTCCGCCTTCGCGGAGGACCTCTGGCGCGGGCTCCCCGCCTTCCGCTGGGAGGCCCCCCTGCGCAGCTGGGCGTTCCGCGTCGCCTGGCGCGCCGCCCTCGGCATCCGGAACGACACCTTCCGCCGGCACGGCCGGAGGCTCGAGACCGGCGAGGCCGCCGCCCTCGCCGACGAGCTCCACACGACGGCGCCGCGCCTCGAGGGGCAGCGCCAGTCGCTCGACGCGCTGCGCGACGCGCTCTCGCCGGAGGAGCAGTCGCTCCTCGTGCTCCGGGTGGACCAGCAGCTCCCGTGGGAGGAGGTGTCGCTCATCCAGGCGGGCGCCGCGGATCCGAGGACGGTCGCGACGCTGCGCAAGAAGTTCGAGCGCCTCAAGGACCGGCTTGGGCGGCTCGCGCGGGCGCGCGGCCTCATCGACTGAGCGGCGGCGCCGGCCTCACCCGACGAGGAACACGGCGCACGACCGGGCGCCGTGCGCGCCGATGACGAGCGCCTGCTCGATGTCGGCGGTCTTCGACGGGCCGGCGATGAAGAGGCCGTAGCCGCGCGGCAGCGCCGCCACCCGCGCGCAGGCCTCGTGCATGTCGTTCACGAGCTCGCCGGCCGGCAGGACGAGCGCGAGGTGCTGCGTGACGACGAACACGGCGCGGTCGTGGAGCGACGCCCCGGCCACCCACACCGCGCCGTTCTCGGCCACGCCGAAGACGCCCGGCAGCACGGCGAGGTCGACGCCCTCGAGCTCGTGCGGATCGCGGAGCGCCTCGAGCGCCACGTTCCCCGGGCCGGCGTCCGGCACGGCGGAGGCGATCCGCTTCGCGCCGAGCCGCGCCGCGAGCGCCGCCACCCCGTCCGCGAGCGCCGGGCCGTCCGCGACGCGCACCGCGGTCCCGGCCACGGCAGCGACCGCGGTCTCGAACTGCGCCACGCGATCCGCGTAGGGCGCGGCGAGACCGCGCGTCTCGGGGAGCGCCTCCGGCGGCGGTGCCGCGGCCCGAAGGCGCCGCAGGATCTCGTCCCGGCTAGACACGCGGCCTCCGCTCCTTCCGGTAGAGCTGCCGGAAGGTCTCCCTCGGCATGGGCGGCAGCTCGCGCTGGCGCCCCCACGGGTTCCAGCGCGCGTAGAGGACGCCGCGCGGCAGGTTACGCCCGAGGAAGCGCGCCGTCGCGCCGGCGGCGAGGTAGAGGAGCTTCACGCGCAGCACGAGCGCGGCGAGCCGCATGCCCAGGCGCTTCGACATGGGCTGCAGGCCGCGCTCCGCGAGGTCGCGGCGACCGGTCAGGATCTCCTCGTGGAGCGGGATCTTCACCGGGCAGACGTCGTCGCACGAGCCGCACAGGCTCGAGGCGAAAGGCAGCGACGCGTGGCCGTCGACGCCGCGCGCGGTCGCGAGGACGATCCCGATGGGCCCCGGGATCGTGTACGTGTAGCTGTAGCCGCCGCTCCGCCGGTACACCGGGCAGGTGTTCATGCACGCCGCGCAGCGGATGCAGTGGAGGGCGCGGCGGTACTGCTCCCTGGCGAGGAGCGCGCTGCGCCCGTTGTCGACGACCACGATGTGCAGCTCGCCGCCGCGCATCGGGCCGAGGAAGTGGGTCGTGTAGCTCGTGCACGGCTGGCCGGTGGCGGACCGCGCGAGGAGCCGCAGGAACACGGCCAGGTCCTCGAGCCGGGGGATGATCTTCTCGACGCCCATGCACGCGACGTGGATGGGCGGGAGCGAGGTGCCCATGTCCGCGTTGCCCTCGTTCGTGCAGACGACGAACCCGCCGGTCTCCGCGACCGCGAAGTTCACGCCGGTGAGCCCCGCCTGCGCCGCCATGAACCGCTCGCGCAGGTGCGCGCGCGCGGCCTCGGTGAGCCGGGTCGGATCGGAGAGCCCCTCGGGCGTGCCGAGCTTCTCGTGGAAGAGGTCGCCGATCTCCTCCTTCTTCTTGTGGATCGCCGGCATCACGATGTGCGACGGCGGCTCCTTCGCGAGCTGCACGATGCGCTCGCCGAGATCCGTGTCCGTCACCTCGATCCCGCGCGCCTCGAGGTACGGGTTCAGGTGGCACTCCTCGGTGAGCATCGACTTCGACTTCACGAGCCGGGTCACCCCGCGCTCGGAGAGGATGCGGTGGACGATCGCGTTGTGCTCGTCGGCGTCGCGCGCCCAGTGCACGGTCGCGCCCGCCGCCGTGGCCTTCCGCTCGAACTCCTCCAGGTAGTCGGCGAGCCGCGCCTGGGTGTGCGCCTTGATCCGCGAGGCCACCTCGCGGAGCCGCTCCCACTCCGGCACGGCCGAGGCGGCGCGATCGCGCTTCGCCCGCACGAACCAGACCGCCTGGTCGTGCCAGTGGGCGTGCGGCTCGTCCCGCAGGAACGCGGCCGCGCGGTCCGCGTGGCCGCGCCCGTCGGAGCGGAGCACCGGGAGCGAGTCGCTCATGGCATCGCCTCCGCGAGGACCTCGGCGACGTGCCGGAACGCGAGCGGCGCCTTCGCCCGCCGGGCGAGCCCGTCCATGTGCATCAGGCAGGACACGTCCGTGCCGGTGACGATCTCCGCGCCCGCCTTCACGTGATCGGCGAGCCGGTCGCGCCCCATCATGCAGGAGACCGCCTCCTCGACGACCGCGAAGGTGCCGCCGAACCCGCAGCACTCGTCGACGCGCGCGAGCGGCACGAGCTCGATGCCCTCGAGCGAGGAGAGGAGGCTCGCGACCTTGCTGTAGGGCGCCTCCAGCCGCTCGCTCGAGCTGCCCAGCCGGAGCTCGCGCAGCCCGTGGCAGCTCTGGTGCAGCCCGACCTTGCGCGGGAAGCGGCCCGCGATGCGCCCGATCTTCAGCACGTCGGTGATGAACTCGCAGAGCTCGTAGGTCGCGCGCTTCACGGCCTCGAGCCCGGGCGCGCCGGGGATGAGCGCGTCGTAGTGGTTCCGCACCATCGAGGCGCAGCTCCCGGACGGGCAGACGACGTGCTCGAACCCGCCGAACACCTCGAGGAACCGGCGCGCGAGCGGCGCCGCGTCGGAGGCGAACCCGGCGTTCGCCATGGGCTGGCCGCAGCAGGTCTGGTCCTCGGGGTAGACCACGTCCACCCCGAGCTTCTCGAGCACGCGCACGGTGGCGAGCCCGACCTGCGGGTAGAGCTGGTCGACGTAGCAGGGGATGAAGAGGGCGACCTTCACGTGGCCTCGGGCGGAGGGGCGGCGGGCGCCGCCCCTCGCGCGTCAGGGGTTCACTTCGGCGGCGGCACGGGGATGACGCCAGGGAAGACGTACGCCTGCAGCATGGCGATGATCCCGATGAAGGCGGCGAGCGCGATCGAGTGCCACCAGACGGTGCGGAAGATCGGGCCGAGCGCGTGCGTCCGTTCCTTCGGGCTCTCGTAGCAGGCGGCGCACGCGACCATGATCGACTGCGCGTCGATCATCTTGCCCATCACGCCGCCCGTCGAGTTCGTCGCCACGATGAGGATCTCGTTCAGCTTGAGCTGCTGGGCGGTGATCCGCTGGAGGCTCCCGAAGAGCGCGTTCGAGGCGGTGTCGGAGCCGGTGAGGAAGACGCCGAGCCAGCCGAGGTAGGCGGCGAAGAACGGGTACATGAAGCCGGCCTTCGTGAAGGCGAGCCCGAGGACGGCGTCGGTGCCCGAGTAGCGCGTGAGGTAGCCGAGCCCGAGCACCTGGCCGATGACGAGGACCGGGATCTTCATGCGGTGGATCGTCCGGCTCGTCGCCTCCTTCCACTGGGCGGCGGTCATGCGGAGCGCGAGCCCGGAGAGGAGGGCGGCGACGAACACGCCCGTCCCGGCGGCGGAGAGCCAGTTGATCGTGAACCGCGCCGCCTCGGGCTTCGCGTTCGGCAGGGCGACGGGCGGCATGCGCTGCACGAGGTTGTGGAGCGAGGGCATGTCCCAGCCCGGGAGCGACAGCGTGCCGCTGAACTTCGAGCCGAGGAGCGTCGTCGAGAACTTCGCGTCCGAGAAGAGGTTGTTGAGGAACGCCTTGAACGATGGCATGCCCCAGAGCGCGCACGCGGCGATGAGGATCGCCCAGGGCAGCCACGCGTAGACGGTCTGGCGGACCGTGTAGGGGTACTCCCACGAGCGATCCGTCGAGTCGCGGCCCGCCGCCCCGACGCTGGCCGCCGCCGCGCGCTCACGCGCGGCGCGCTCGGAGCGCAGCAGGAACCGCGTCTTCGGGTGCCACACGAAGCGGAGGAAGAGCGCGGTGCACACGACCGAGAAGACGCCCGAGACGACGTCGGTCATGAGGTGGAAGGAGTTCGTGCCGGAGGCGAAGTACTGCATGATCGCGAACGAGGCGCCCGAGACGAGCGTCGCCGGCCACACCTCGAAGGCCTCCTTCCACGTGCCGCCCTCCATCTTGACGAAGGTGACGACGAGCCAGAAGGGGACGAGGAGCGACGCGAAGGGGAGCTGGTGGCCCGCCATCGCGGAGAGCGTGACCTGGTCGAGGCCGCTCACCGCCGCGAGCGTCACGATCGGAGTGCCGATCGCGCCCCACGCCACGGGGGCGGTGTTCGCGAGCAGGTTCAGCACCGCGGACTGGAACGGCGAGAAGCCGAGGCCGACCATGACGGCGCCCGCGATCGCGACCGGGGTGCCGAAGCCAGAGGTGCCCTCGATGATCGCGCCGAACGAGAAGGCGATGAGGAGCACCTGGAGGCGGCGGTCGAACGAGATGTGGATGATCGACTCCTTCACGATCTCGAACTTCCCGGTGATCACCGTCATCGTGTAGAGGAACATCGCCGCGAGCACGATCCAGATGATCCCGAGGAAGCCCGAGAGCGACCCGTACGCGAACGCGGAGACCGCCGACGCGACCGGCATGCCGAACGGGATGCAGGAGACGAGGAACGCGGCGATGACGCCGTACAGCGCGGCGTACGGCGCCGAGATGCCGAGGTGGCGCCGTCCGAGCTCGTCGCGGTGGGGGTGGAGCGCGATGAAGTACAGCAGGGTGAGGATCGGGATCGCCGCCACGAGCGTGGAGAGGAAGGCGTTCCCCAGCGGATTGTAGTTCTGGTGGTACATGCGGTTCACTCCCGCGCGATGACTGCCTGGGTGGTGCAGACGGGGGCTTCGAGCAGCTCCGGGACGATCGGGACGGCCGCCGCGAGGCCGGCGGGCGGCGTGGGGGGAGGCGAGCTCATACCGGCGACTCCTTCGCCGGCGCGCCGGGCGGCGTAGGCGCTGCGGGCGCCTCCGGCGCGACGGACGCGGGCGCGGCTCCGGCGGGCACGGTGCCGCCCGGGGCGACGCTCGCCGTCGCGGCGGCGGCCACGGCGCGGCCCCGCGCCTCCGGGCGTCGCACCGCGGCCAGCGCGGACGCGCAGCGATCGACGAGCACCGCGAGCGAGCGGTAAGGGATGCCCGCGTGCAGCGACAGGCCGATCTCGCAGGTGCGCGACGACGAGTACCCGGACCGGCAGTCGGGCGGCAGCGAGCGGGGCAGCGCCGCGAGCGCGGACGCGTTCAGCTCCGGGTGCGTGAAACCGCGGTCGCCCGCGAACCCGCAGCACCCCACGCCCGTCGGGACGACGACCTGCTCGGCGCACGCGGCCGCCACGCGCCGGTACGCGTCCGAGAGCCCCGCCTTGATCGCGCTGCAGGTAACGTGCAGGGCGACCGGGCCGGAGGTGCGCGCGATCGAGAGCCGCGGCAGCAGGGCGCGGTCGATGAACTCCACCGGATCGAAGATCGGCAGCGCGCCGGCGAGCAGCTTCTTCATCCGGTACGCGCACGGGCTCGTGTCGAAGACGATCGGGAGCTCCCCGCCCTCGCTCGCCGCGAGGAGCGCCGCCTCGAGCTCGCGGGCCTTCCGCTCGGCCTGCCTCGGGTAGCCCTTCGACTCGAACGGCATCCCGCAGCAGAGGTCGGCGAGCCGCTCCGGGAACACCACGTCGCAGCGCGCCTTCGCGAGGACCGACAGCATCGCCGCGTGGACCGCGAGCTCGGCGTCCCCGCGCGCGGGCCCCATCGTCCGCGCGATGCAGCTCGGGAAGTAGACGGCGCGCAGGTCGGAGCCGGTGGAGGTCCCAGTGAGGCGCGGCCGGGCCGGGCGCGGCACCGCGGCGGTCCAGAGCGGGAGCCGCCCCCCGGTCGCGGCGCGCATCCCGCGCGCGACCGCGCCCATCGCCTGCGTGCCGAGCACCGCGTGCGCCGCCGTCGCGACGCCGAGCGCCGCGCGCGCGACGGAGCCCACCACCGCGAAGTGCTCCGCGGCGGACTCGGCGATGGCGCCGTCCTCGGCGTGGCGCTGCGCCCGCAGCCACTTCGTGTGCTCGCCGGTGTCGATCGCGACGGGGCAGGCCGTGGCGCACAGGCCGTCCGTCGCGCAGGTCGCCTCGCCCAGGTAGTCGTAGTCGGTCTCGAGGCGGCGCAGCCGCTCCGGGTCCTCCGCCGTGACGCGCAGCCGCGCGATCTCGCGCTGCACCACGATCCGCTGGCGCGGCGTCGTCGTGACGTCGCGCGACGGGCAGCGCGGCTCGCAGAACCCGCACTCGATGCAGCGGTCGATGATGGGGTGGGCGCGCGGCAGCGGCTTCAGCGCCTTCAGGTGGGCGCCCGGGTCGCCGT
Source organism: Anaeromyxobacter terrae (assembly GCF_022690685.1). Lineage (GTDB taxonomy): Bacteria > Myxococcota > Myxococcia > Myxococcales > Anaeromyxobacteraceae > Anaeromyxobacter > Anaeromyxobacter terrae. Next base: position 71,135 of record NZ_JALCYY010000024.1, read on the forward strand.
TGATGATCACCCCGGGGTTGAGGAGCGCCCGGGGATCGAAGAGCGCCTTCACGCGCTTCATGAGCCCGTAGGCCTTCTCGCCCCACTCGAGCTCCACGAACGGCGCGATGTTTCGGCCCGTGCCGTGCTCCGCCTTGAGCGAGCCGTCGTACTTCCGCGCGACCATCTGGCAGACGTCGTCCATGAAGCGCGCGTAGCGCGTCACCTCCTCGACGTCGCCGAAGTCGGGGGTGAAGACGAAGTGCAGGTTCCCGTCGAGCGCGTGCCCGAAGATGATCGCGTCCCCGTAGCCGTGCTCGCCGAGGAGCCGGCGCAGATCGAGCGTGCCCTCCGCCATGCGCGCGATCGGGAACGCCACGTCCTCGATCACCACGGTGGTCCCGACGCGGCGCGCCGCGCCGACCGCAGGGAAGAGCCCGCGCCGCACGTCCCAGAGCCGCTCGTACTCCGCCTTCAGCGGCGTGAACCTCACGGGGAAGAGCGCCGGGACGGGCGCCATCCGCCGCTGGCAGGCGGCGACCTGCGCCTCCAGGTCGGACGCGGAGCGGGCGCGCGTCTCGATGAGCAGCGCCGCGGCGCCCTCGACGAGGCCGCGCAGCTCGGGCGGCATCCCCGGCTTCCCCTCGACGGCGCGCAGGGACGCGCGGTCCATGAGCTCGACGGCCGACACCGGCCCGCCCGCGAGGAGCTGGGTGGCGCGGGCGGCCTCGCCGATGTCCCGGAAGAACGCGAGCGCGCTCGCCTTGTGCGGCTGCTCCTCGACGGTGCGGTAGGTGATCTCGGCGATGAAGGCGAGCGTCCCCTCCGAGCCGACGAGGAGGTGCAGCAGGATGTCGACCGGATCGTCGAAGTCCACGAACGCGTTGAGCGCGTAGCCGGTGGTGTTCTTGATCCGGAACTTCTCGGCGATGCGCGCGCGGAGCGCCGGGTCGGCGCGGATCTCGTCGCGGATCTCCGCGAGACCTCGCACGAGCTCGGGGCGGGCGCGCGCGAGCCGCTCGCGCGACCCCGCGTCGCCGGTGTCGACGGCCGTCCCGTCCGGCAAGACGACCTTCATGCTCTCCACGGTGCGGTAGGTGTTCTGGGCCGTCCCGCAGCACATGCCCGAGGAGTTGTTCGCGGCGATGCCGCCCACCATGCAGGCGCCGATCGAGGCGGGGTCGGGGCCGAGCTTCCGCCCGTACGGCGCCAGCGCGAGGTTCACGTCGGCGCCGATGACGCCCGGCTCGCAGACGACGCGCGCGCCCCCGTCGAGCACGGCGAGCCGGCGGAAGCCTCCCGCGACGAGCGCGAGGACGGAGTCGGAGATCGCCTGGCCCGAGAGGCTGGTCCCCGCGGCGCGGAAGGTGACGGCGAGCCCGAGCGCCCCGGCCTCGGAGAGGAGCCGGACGACCTCGTCGGCCGAGCGGACCTGCACGACGAGCTTCGGGACGAGCCGGTAGAAGCTCGCGTCCGTGCCGAAGGCGAGGCAGCGGAGAGGATCCGCGACGAGCCGCTCGCGGGGGAGGTGTGCGGCGAGCGCGTCGTGGAGCCGCCGGTACGGCTCGGGCAACGCGCGGATGTCCTTGCGCTCGGCCATGAGTCTCGAGACTCCAGCACCTCCGGTCGGCCCCTCGCGCGAGAAGTGGGCGACCGGTGCTACTCGTCGCGCGTCCGGTCGGGCGCACGGAGTGAACGGTATGGCAGGGAACGGCGACGCCGCGCGCGGTCCGGACGGGGCCGCATGCGCGCCGCGTCGCGTCACGCGGGCGTCGCCGGGTCGCAGGCGCGAGAGCCCGGAAAGGGGCTCCGCCCCAGGCGGGCGGGCGAGCGCGCAGGGTCACTCGAGCGGGGCCAACTGCCCCGCGGTCGGCTCTGCTCAACAGAACCAGGACTCGGTGAGGCGCGGGACGCGGCGCTGGTCGGGGGCGAGCACGCGGACGTGGCCGTGGGGCAGGCCCGCCGCGGCGAGCGCGAGCGCCTTCACCCGCGCGACCGTCTCGAGCGGCGGCTCGCCCGACGCGGCCCCCGCCTCCACCTCCGTCGCGACCCGCGCCTGCAGCCCGTCCATGCGCGGGTCGGGGTGGCGCCAGCGCCAGGTGAGCGCCGCCGCGTCGAGCCCGTCGAAGGGCATCGTGGGATCCCCCTCGAGCAGGGAGCCCGGCGGGACGAGCAGCCGGATCGAGAGCTGGACGGGATCGAGGTTCGACAGCCAGCCGCGCGCCTCGAGCAGCTCGAGGAGCTCCAGGTAGTCGTCGAGCGTCGCCCAGGGAGTGAACGGGAGGAGCGAGGGGCGCAGCGGGACGCCGGCCGCGGCGGCGAGATCGAACGCGGCGAGCGCGTCGGCGCGGGTGTGGCCCTTCGCGAGCCGCGCGAGGACCTCGTCGGAGAAGGACTCGACGGCGGAGGTCAGGAAGAGCGCGCCGAGCCCGGCGAGCTCGCGGAGCGCCTCCGGGGCGGCGAGGAGGTGCTCGACCTTCGCGGTGAAGTCGAAGGTGAGGGCCGGGAAGCGGGCGTGGACCGCGCGCGCGACGCGGAGCGCGTGCGCGGGCCCGTTCAGGAAGTCGGGGTCGCCGAAGGTGACGTGCTGCACGCCCTGTGCGACCTGGCGAGCGACGTCCTCGACGACCGTCTCCCGCGGGACCGCGAAGAACCGCCCGTCGTAGACCGCCGGGAGCGGGCAGTGCCGGCAGCGGTGCTTGCAGCCGCGGCTCGCCTCCGCGTAGCCGGCGAGCCGGAGCGCGCCGTCCGAGGCGGCGAGCCTCGCGTAGCGCTCGGGCGGCGGGAGCCCCTCGCGGCTCGGGACGGGATAGTCGAGCCGCCGCCGGAGCGCGGCGGTGCCGCCGCGCTGGACGAACCGGTCGAGCGGTGCCCCCTCCTCGAGCGCGCGCGCGAGCAGGACGAGCTCCTCGTCGGACTCGCCGCCGAGCACCGCCGCGGCGCCCGCGGCGAGGAGCAGGTCGGCGTTGAGCGGCGCGTAGACGCCGTGGAAGCAGAGGACGGCGTCCGGGGCGAGGGCGCGGATCCGCGCGGCGGCCTGGAGGCCGAGCCGGAGCGCGGTGTGCATCGGGACCGAGAGCGCCACGAGCCGCGCGCGCCCCACGCGCGCGGGATCGAGCGGCTCGACCGCGAGATCGAGCGCCGCCGGCGCGAAGCCGGCGCGCTCCAGGAACGCCTTCGGGAACGCCACGCCGTGCGGCGCGTGCCCGAGCTCGTACGTCGAGACGAGGAGGATGTCGCCGGGGGAGCGCAACGCCGTGCACCCGTCAGCCGAGCCGCCCGAAGGCTCGGGAACGTCGACGAAGGGCCCTGGCTAGCCCTTCGTGCGGGGCGGGCGGTAGTCGGGCGGAAGCTGCGCGCCCTCGCTGAAGAAGAACTGCTCCGCCTGCTGGTACAGGATCTCGTTCGTCCGTGGATCGGCGGGCGAGAGCCGGTACTCGTTCATGATCATCTTGAAGTGCTCGAGCCAGAGCTTCCAGGCGTCCTGCGAGATCGAGTCGTAGATCCGCTGCCCGAGCTCGTTCGGGAAGGGCTTGAAGGTGAGCCCCGGCAGCTCCTTGCCGAGCTTCTTGCACATCACCATGCGAGCCATTCCGTCTCCTTGCCCCAAAGGGTTCGTAAGAGGCGAGGAACATAAGCGATCTCCCGGCGGGATGCACGCCTGCGCGCCGTCGGGACGGGGCCGGCGCGCCCGCCGCGGCGCGATCGCCGTGCCCAGGAAGCGCCGCGGCCCCGGCGAGCGCACGTCAGGCGCTCGGTCGGGGCCGCGAACGGGACGACGGGGGATCAGGAGAGCAGCGACGTCGGCGATACGGCGAGCGCCTTCGCGAGCGACTCCAGCGTGTCGAGCGGGGGCGTGCGCTGCCCGCGCTCGAGCATCGAGATGTACGAGACCGAGAGGCCCGCCTTGGCGGCGAGGGCCTCCTGGGAGAGCTTGCGGCGGAGCCGCTCGCTCTTGAGGTTCACGGCGAACTTGTCTGCGAGACCAGGCATCGATTGCGACTCCTGCGAGCTGCCCCCCGAGGTGATTTGCGGAATCCGCAAGGCAACTTTGCGTCTTCCGCACGGAGAGCAATACCACCCCGGGCGCAGGCTGGCCAGCTATGACCTAGCGAGGATCTGTCCCCTGTGTACGCGACCGCGCCGGGAAGGGCACGTCGTACCGTGCGAGCAGTCGCCGGAGCGCGAAGTACGAGACGCCGAGCCGGCGCCCGAGCTCCTTCGCGTCGCCGGGGAAGAGGCGTGACGCCGCCTCGAGGTAGCGCTTCGCCGCGTCCTTGAACGGGATGACGTCGTCGCGCGACTGCGGAGGGCGCAGCCCGGGGAGCGCGCGCGCCAGGTCGCCGGAGAGCCGCGCGAGCTTGGCCCGGGCGACCTCGACCTCGGCCTCGTTGCGATCGATGAGCAGGGTGAGCTGGCGGCGGTCGATGGCGAGCTCGAGGGAGCGCACGAAGCCGTCCACGTCGCCGTCGTCCTGGCACTCGTGGAAGAAGTCGGCGCCCGCCATCACCGCGGCCACGGCCTCCGAGGCGGGCGCGCTCCGCGTGAAGGCGAGGATCGCGAGGTCCGTCCGGCTCGTGCGCACCTCCTTCAGGACGTCGAGGCCGTTGCGGCGCGGCATCGCGAGCCCCACCGCCATCGCCGTCACCTGCCGCGTCACCCGGCGCACCGCCTCGCCGCCGTTCCGCGCGAGGACGACGCGGAACCGCGGATGACGGCCGAGCTCGCCGGTCCGGCGACCGGGGAGGGTCTCGAGGTGGGAGCGGAGCGTCTCTCGGATGCCGGGGTCCTCGTGCGCGAGCACGAGCACGTGGTCGTGCACGTCGGGTCGATCCCAGCGGCGGCGCCTCATGCGCGCTGTTTAGCACAGAGTGAACGCCCCATCATGGCTCGGGTGGAGCCTGTAGGAGCACGGCCTGGACCTCGGCGCCCCGGGCCAGGCGCGACCGCCCGGCGGGCAGCACCGCGAGCGCGTCGTGGCCGGCGACGGACGTCAGGTGGCCGGAGAGCTGGGTGCGGAGCGGCTCGACGACGAGACCGCGGCGGTCGCGCCGGACCCGCGCGCGCAGGTACACCGTGAGCTCAGCCGGCTTCTCCTGCGCGGCCGCGAGGCGCGCGGTGACGATGACCCGGCCGGCGCCGGGGAGGCCGGCGAGGGCGCGGAGCGCGGGCCGGGCGAACAGCTCGAAGGTCACGAGCGCGCTCGCGGGGTTGCCGGGGAGCCCGAACACGGCCGTGCGGCCCCAGCGCCCGAACGTGAACGGCTTGCCCGGCCGCATCGCGACCTTCCAGAAGTCGAGCCGGGCTCCCGCCTGCTCGAGCGCGCCGCGGACGAGGTCGCGCGTGCCGACCGAGACCCCACCCGTCGTGACGAGCGCGTCGAGCCCGCGCGCCGCGAGGAGCGCGCGGGCGAGCGCGTCGGGCGTGTCGCCGGCGATCGGGAGCAGCAGCGGATCCCCGCCCGCCTCGCGCACCGCCGCGGCGAGCGCCGGGCCGTTCGACTCGTGGATCTGCCCGGGACCGGGCACGCGGCCGGCGGGCACGATCTCGTCACCCGTCGGCAGGATCGCCACGCGCGGCCGGCGCCGGACGGCCAGCTCGCTCCGGCCGAGGCCGGCGGCGAGCCCCACGACGCCCGCGTCGACGACGGCCCCGGCGGCGAGCGCGATCGCCCCCGCGGCGACGTCGGAGCCGGCGCGGCGGACGAACCGGCCGCGCTCGGCGGGACGCCGGAAGGTCGCGGTGCGTCCCGCGCGGCGCACCTCCTCCTGCATCTCGACCGCGTCGGCGCCCTCGGGCACGGGCGCGCCCGTGAAGATCCGGCAGCAGCTCCCCGCCGGCAGCGGCCCAGGCGCGGGCCGGCCGGCGTACACCTCGAACGCGATCGGGAGCCTCGCGCCCGCGCGCGGGGCGTCGGCGGCGCGGAGCGCGTAGCCGTCCATGGTCGCGGCGTCGAACGCGGGGACGTCCCGCGTGGCGGAGAGGTCCTCGGCGAGCGCGCGGCCGAGCGCGCCTTCGAGCGGGACCCGTTCGGCGGCGAGCGGCGCGAGGTCGGACAGCGCGGCGAGGATGCGCGCGCGGGCGGCGGCGGGCGTGAGCACGAGGGGTTTATACACCGCGGGCGCCCTTCTTCCTGCGGTGCGCGAGGCGCCGCGCGTGTAGACTCCCGCGCCATGACGTGTCCCTCCTGTGGCGCGGAAGGCGCCGCCGGCGCCTTCTGCTCGGCTTGCGGCGCTCGCCTCGCCCCCGCGCCCGCCGCGGCGGCGCACGATGCGCCGGTGCTCGCCACCACCTCCGCCGGCGCCGCCCTGCGCTACCAGCTCGTCGGCGGCAACGCCTTCGCGTCAGCGCGCGTCGAGCTCTCCCCCGGTCAGTCGATCCGCGCGGAGGCGGGCGCGATGGTGGCGATGAGCGGCAACGTCGACCTGCAGGCGCAGCTCCAGGGCGGGGTCGTCGGCGCGCTGAAGCGGATGGTCACCCGCGAGTCGCTCTTCGTCTCCACGTTCACCGCGACGAACGGCGCCGGCGAGGTCATCCTCGCGCCTGCCGTCCCCGGCGACGTCATCGGCGTCGAGCTCGGCGGGCGCGCGCTCCTCGTGCAGTCGTCGTCGTGGCTCGCTTCGGAGCTCGAGGTCCGGCTCGACACGGAGTTCGCCGGGTTCCGCGGGCTCTTCGCGGGAGAAGGGCTCTTCTTCATCCGCGCCTCGGGAGAGGGCACGATCCTCCTCTCCTCGTTCGGCGCGATCGTGCGTCGCGCGATCCCCGCCGGCGCCCGCTATGTGGTGGACACGGGCCACGTCGTGGCGTTCGACGCGCGCATGCCGTTCGAGGTGCGCAAGGCGAGCCGCCGCGGCTGGATGCGCTCCTTGCTCTCGGGCGAGGCGCTCGTGGCGGAGTTCGCCGGCCCCGGCGAGGTCTGGCTGCAGACCCGTAACCTGCGCTCCCTCGCGGGCGCGCTCTTTCCGTTCTTCCCGACCCAGCAGCAGGGCGGGGGGCTCGGGCAGCTGTTCGGAGACTGACGCATGGCGCACGAAGGTCAGGAGCGGCGGCGGACCGCGATCGTCGAGGAGCTCCGGCGCGCGGGGGGGAAGGCGCTCTCCGTCCGAGAGCTCATGCAGCGGGCGAACCTCCATCAGGGCGAGCGGACCGAGGTGAAGCGAGCGCTCCGCGATCTGACGCGCGAGGGGCTCCTCCACCGGGACGGCAAGCGCTTCTCGCTCCCGGGCGCGCGGCCCGCGGGCGCGCCGGCGGCCGGGCTCGCCCCCGTCCGCGAGCGGCGCGGCCTGCGCCGCCCCGGGCGCGGCAACGAGGTGGTCGGCACCCTCAAGAAGCACCGGGACGGCTACGGGTTCGTGGCGCGGCTCGATCGCCAGGGCGACGACGTGTTCCTGCCGCCGGGCGAGGCGGCGCAGGCGCTCGACGGCGACCTCATCCGGATCGAGATCGTGCCGGCGCGCGGCGGTCGCACCGCCGGGCGGCTCGTCGAGATCGTGGAGCGCCGCCGCAGGCTGCTCATCGGCACCTACCACGCGCGCGGCGCGCGCAGCTTCGTCGTCCCGGCGGACGAGGAGCTCGGCGAGGTCGTGCCCGTGCCGGAGACGAGCGCGGCGCAGGACGGCGACGTCGTGAAGGTCGCGCTCGAGCCCGGCACCGGGCGGCTGCAGGGCAAGGTGGCCGAGGCGATCGGCCGGCCCGGCGAGCCGCGGGTGGAGGTGCTGAAGGTCGCCTACGCGAAGGGCTTCGCGGACGTGTTCCCGGAGGCGGTCTCCGCGGAGGCGCAGGCGATCCCGGATCACGTCCGGCCGGAAGACCGCCAGGGCCGTCGCGACCTGACCGCGCTCCCGCTCGTGACGATCGACGGCGAGGACGCCCGCGACTTCGACGACGCGGTGCACGTGGAGCGGCTGGAGGGGTCGAAGGGGAAGGGGCTCTACCGGCTCGTGGTCGCCATCGCCGACGTCGCGCACTACGTCCGGCCGGGCGCCGCCCTCGACGCGGAGGCGGCCCGGCGCGGGACGAGCGTCTACTTCCCGATGCAGGTGCTGCCGATGCTGCCCGAGCGGCTCTCGAACGGCATCTGCTCGCTCAACCCCGCCGTCGACCGGCTGTGCATGGTCGCCGATCTCGTCCTGGACGAGCGGGGCGAGACGCGCTCGGCCGAGGTCTACGAGGGCGTGATGCGGAGCGCCGCGCGCTGCACGTACACGGAGGTGGCGAACGTCCTCGCGGGCGAGCGCGTCCCCGAGCGCGAACGGTTCAAGGAGCGCTTCGAGCTCATGGCCGAGCTGCAGGAGAAGCTCAGCGCCATGCGCGGACGGCGCGGCGCGCTCGACTTCGATCTCCCCGAGGCGAAGATCGTGCTCGGCGAGGACGGCCAGGTGGTCGCGATCGAGAAGCGCCCGCGCAACCGCGCCCACCGGATCGTCGAGGAGTTCATGCTCGCGGCGAACGAGGCGGTGGCGCGCTGGTTCGGCGCGCGCGAGCTGCCCACCATCTACCGCGTGCACGACGTGCCGGACGAGGAGAAGCTCCAGGCGTTCCTCGACCTCGCCGAGTCGCACGGCTTCGAGGTCCCGGAGGTGCCCGGGCCGCGCGCGCTGAACGCGCTCCTCGGGCGCTTCAGGGGCCACGCGCAGCAGCGCGCCCTGAACCAGCTCCTCCTGCGCGCCATGATGCAGGCGATCTACTCGACCGAGAACATCGGGCACTACGGGCTCGCCGCCGAGCACTACCTGCACTTCACCTCCCCCATCCGCCGCTACCCCGACCTCGTCGCGCACCGCCTCCTCAAGGAGGAGTGGGCGCGCCGGCACGGGCAGCCGGTGCGCGAGACGCCGGCCACGGTGCTCGCGGAGCTCGCCGCGATCTCGTCGGAGCGCGAGCGCGCGGCGATGGAGGCCGAGCGCGACATCGCGGCCTACTACGCGGCGCTCTTCATGAAGGACAAGGTCGGGGAGCGGTTCGAGGGGGTCGTCTCGGCGGTGGTCGAGTTCGGGCTGTTCGTGGAGCTGAAGCGCTGGTTCGTCGAGGGGCTCGTGAAGATCGAGGACCTCGGCGGCGTGCTCGAGCTCGACACCGAGCTGCACGCGCTCGTCGACCGCACGACGGGCCGCGCGTTCCGGGTGGGCGAGGAGGTCACCGTGGACGTGGTCTCCGCGAGCCCCATCCGGCGCCGCATCGAGCTGAAGCTCGTCGAGGAGGTGAAGGCCGCCGAGCGGGGACGGAAGCGCCGTGGGGCGGAGCAGGTCCTCGCGGAGGCAGAGGCGGCCGCGGCGCCCGCTCCGCGGGCGCGCGCGGTGGCCGGCGCCGTCCCGGCGGCCGGTCGCGGCGCGGCCGGGGAGCGGCGGCAGCGCAGCGGCGATGGGCACCGCGAG
>NZ_JALCYY010000025.1:0-21927 GCF_022690685.1 Anaeromyxobacter terrae
AGGCTGAACGCCCTGCCCCAGTTCGTGACGACGATCGATGGGGAGGACATTCACTTCATCCACGTCCGTTCGAAACATCCGGGCGCGTTGCCGATCATCGTCACGCACGGATGGCCCGGCTCGATCGTCGAGCAGTTGAAGATCGTCGATCCGCTGATCAACCCGACGGCACACGGCGGGAGCGCATCGGACGCCTTCGACGTCGTGATCCCGTCATTGCCGGGACATGGTTTTTCCGGGAAGCCCACGACTCTCGGCTGGGACCCCGTTCGCATCGCACGCGCCTGGGTCGTGCTGATGAAGCGCCTCGGCTACACGCGATACGTGGCCCAGGGCGGCGACTGGGGCAATGCAGTGACGGAGCAGATGGCCCTGCAGGCCCCTCCGGAACTGGCCGGCATTCACACCAACATGCCCGCCACCATCCCCGAGGACATCGCCAAGGCGCTCGCGTCCGGTGGCGCGCCACCGTCCGGCCTTTCGGCCGACGAGAAGTATGCGTACGATCAGCTCGACTTCTTCTACAAGCACGGCCTGGCCTATGCCCAGGAGATGGGGAGCCGCCCCCAGACACTGTACGGGATCGAGGACTCACCGGTCGGCCTCGCGGCCTGGATGCTCGACCACGACGCGCGCAGTTACGCGCTCATCTCACGCGTCTTCGCCGGTCAGCCCGAGGGCCTTTCCCGAGACGACGTCCTCGACAACGTCACGCTCTACTGGCTGACGAACACGGCGGTCTCTTCGGCGCGCCTCTATTGGGAGAGCAAGCTCGCCTTCTTCGCCCCGAAAGGCGTGGCCATACCCGTCGCCGTGAGCGCCTTTCCTGACGAGATCTACACGGCACCGCGGAGCTGGACGGAGAGAGCCTACCCCAAGCTCATTCATTACAACCGGCTCCCCAAAGGCGGGCACTTCGCGGCGTGGGAGCAACCGGAGGTCCTCGCCGCGGAGCTCCGCGCGGCGTTCAGGTCCCTTCGTCGGCCCGCCGAAGCCGCGTCCCCCCCGGCCACACGATGACGAGTGTCCGGCAGATCCGGCGATGCTCGGCGTGGGCATCCCGCTTGCTGTCCGGAGCTCACTTCGCAGCATGTCGACGGCTGGCACTCGGCGGCCGGGAAGAGGGGGCGGCGTATGGACATGGGGCACAACGGGCCGCTGGCGGCCGCGGCGTGGGGGGCAGTGGCGGGAGTGCGGACGTTCACCGCCCCGGCGTTCGTGAGCCTTGCGTTGTCGAGGCGGAAAGGTCAGCCGGCGCGAGCGAGCGTCGAGCGCACGCTCGGTAGAAAGGAGGCGCCGTGGCTCCTCGGGGCGCTAGCGGTTTTGAGCTGGCAGCCGATCAATGGCCTCGATTGCCGGACCGGATCGCGCCGACCTCGCTCCTCGGGCGCGTGCTCTCGGGCGCCCTCGTCGGTAGCGCCGTCGGGCGCGGCCGCGTGAGGCGCGGCCACGTCGCCATCGCGGCAACGACCGCCGCCGGATCCGCGTTCGTGACCTTCTGGCTCAGGCGCGCCGCCAACCGACGGCTGCCCAACTCGGTCACCGGACTCGTCGAGGACGCACTCGTCCTCGGCGCGGGCGCCGCCCTCGCCGCGAGCGCGCGAAGGACATCGTCGGAGTATCTGGTCGCCATGACCACTCACGTTCCGGACGGCACGTCCCCAGTGGCGGTCAGCGAGGTCCGCGGCCGCGAGGCCGCGCGGTCGCGCGAGCTCGCGGCGCAGGGGCACCTGCTGCGGCTGTGGCGCCCGCCGCTGCAACCAGGCGAATGGCGCACGTTCGGGCTGTTCGTCGCCGACGACGACGGCGGCCTCGAAAAGGTCCTGGGATCCATGCCGCTGCGCGTGTGGCGCACCGACGAGGTCACCGTGCTCTCGCCCCACCCGAACGACCCTGGCGCCTGCCGGAACCCGAAGGGAATCGGCGCGGAGTTCCTGACCACCTTCAGCCGCGCGATCCCGCAAGGCACGTCCAGTCAGGCCGTCGCTGAAGCCCTGGCGCGCGAGGCAGCACGCACCCGCCAACTGGCCGAGCAAGGACACCTCGTACGGCTTTGGGCGCTCCCCGGCCAGGGGCGCGCGCTCGGCTTGTGGCGCGCGCAGGACCGGGCCGAGATGCAGGCGATCGTCGAATCACTTCCTCTGCACGCAATGATGACCACCGAGATCACCCCGCTCACCCAGCACCCGGGCGACCCGGCGACCACCGACGGCTGACGTACGACCCACGGGAAGAGCGGGTGCGATCATCACCGGATGATCGATCCCGCGGCCGTAAGCTACAGCGCGGTCGAGCCGCTCGATCCGGGAGAGGTCGTCGCCAAGAACACCGGTCGGCGTGTGTCGCGGCGGCCGTACCGCAGCTCATTCCGAGGCGGGCTCGAGCAGGACCTCGTGGACGACGCGCGTCGACGGCTTCGCCCCCACCTCCACGCAGGCGGTGGCTACGACGCCGGTGCACGCGTCGGCGGCGACCAGGTCGCACCGGACCTGCCATGTGGATGCCGCCAGCCGCATGCATTCGTCGACCGCACTCTTCACGGTCTTCTTCACCTCCGCGGAGCAGGTCTCCATCGAGCAGTCCTCCCACATCGGGTCGGGGCAGCTCGGCGGATCCGTGCTGCAACCCTTCTTGCGGAGGCACGCGATCGCACGGGCCGAGGGCGCGGAGAGGTCCTCGATGCAGGGTGCATCCCGCGCCAACGCGACGCAATGCGCGACGAGCACCTCCATCTCGGTCGAGAGATAGACCATCCCGCGCTCGACCGGCCACGCCGCTTCGTCGGGATCGCGCTCGAGCGGCTCGACGACCTTCATGAGCACCTCGGAGGAGACCTCGTCGCCCGGGTCCTCCTCCACTCTGGCAACATCCGCGGACCGCGCGATCGCGAGCACGTCCCCCACCTCGCCGCCGCCGCTTCCCATCTGGCTCCAGCCGTAGGTGCAAGCGTGGAGCGGTCGGTCGCAACCCGGGGCGGGAGGGATGGGCCCGCACGTGCCAGCGGCGGGCACCGGCAGCGCGACGCCCATCAGCCCGAGGTTGAAGTAGGCGCTCCGCCGGAGCGACGCGTCGTCGTGCTCGGCCCAGGGCCCCGCGAGCCGGACGGCGCGGAGGGTCTCCGCGACGGCCTCCTTCTTCCGGCCGAGGCGGTGCCAGCACAGCCCCAGATCCCCGGCGAGCCGCGCGTCGCCGGGCGCGAGCTTCGCGGCCTGCGCGAACTCCTCGCACGCCTCGGCGTACCGCTTCGCCCGGTACGCGGCGGTCGCGCTCACGCGGAGCGCTTCGACGCCGTCGGCCGGCGCCGCTGCGCCAGCGAGGAGCATTGCCACGGAGATCGTGCCGATCACGGACGCGAAGTGTACCCGAGTACGTGGAGGCGGGGAGGCATCGCGCGGCTCCCTCTGACGTCGCGAAGATCGAGCTACCGCCAGCGCCTCTCGATCCGCGACCCGGTCGCCGTCGCTCGAGCGAAGGTCCTCGCGGCGGGCGCCTTCAACGTCGCTCTCGCAGTGGTGATCGGTGAGCGGTTCCGTCGACGGCTCTCCACGACCACCCGCACCTGCCGGACGTGCACCACCGCCATGGCCACTGACGGCGCGCCCGCGCTCAGCGGCTCGTCTCGGCACCTTGCGGTTGCGCGGAGGCCTGCACGCCCGGATCGACCCGTCAGGGTCTCGCACCTGGATGATTCACTTGCTAGATCCGAGACACAGTTGAGCGCGAGCAAAACGAAACGTGAAAGTTCTGCCGCCCGCCCCGAGGCGCGCTGGATGCTGCTGATCCACCAGATCCCGCCGACACCCGCCTATCTACGGGTCAAGATCGGCCGGCATCTGGCCCGCATCGGGGCAGTCGCCATCAAGAACTCGGTCTACGCCCTGCCCTACGACGACGAGACGCAGGAGGACTTCCAGTGGGTCCTCCGCGAGGTCGTGAAGGGCGGCGGAGACGCGTCGATCGTCGAGGCCCGGTTCATCGAAGGCCTCTCCGACATGCAGGTCATCGAGCTGTTCCAGACAGAGCGCGAGGCCGACTTCCGCCACCTCGCGGGGCAGGCGCGCGCCGTCGCCGCAGCTTTCCCGCACCGAGGCGTGGTTCCTGACGACCGCCGCGCCGATCTCGCAAGGCAGGTTGCCCGCCTGCGCCAGCGCGCGACCGAGCTCGCCACGATCGACTTCTTCGGAGCACCCGGACGCGAGGTCGTCGATGGCCTGCTGTCCGGAATGGAGGCACGCATGAGGCCAGTCGAGGGGACGGAGCCGGCGAAGGCGTCGCTGGCTCGCGAGCAGTACCAAGGTCGCACCTGGGTCACGCGCACTGGGATCAAGGTGGACCGGATGGCGAGCGCGTGGCTCATCCGGAAGTTCATCGATCCGGAGGCACGCTTCAAGTTCGTCCCGGCGAAGGGGTATCGCCCGGAAGAGGGCGAGCTTCGCTTCGACATGTTCGAATCGGAGTTCACTCACGAGGGCGAGCTGTGCACGTTCGAGGTGCTCGTGCAGCGGTTCGGCCTCACCGATCCCGCCCTCCGCGCCATCGCCGAGATCGTCCACGACATCGACGTGAAGGACGCGAAGTACGGCCGCGAGGAGGCGCCGGGCATCGGCCAGCTCGTCGCGGGCATCGCAGCTGCGCACGCCGACGACGAGCAACGCCTCGCGCGCGGCGCGGCGCTGTTCGACGACCTGTACGCCGTGCACGGCGCCACGAGGCACTGATCGCTCGACCCGCGCTGAAGGAGAACGCCGAGTCATGAGCGAAACGAAGAAGTCCGCCGGGGTCGCGCCTGCGTTCGCGGGGCGCCACGAGCCCCGGCCGCTCCCCTTTGATCCCTCGAAGCTCCGCGGCCTCTCCGAGCGGCTCATCCGCTCTCACTGGGAGAACAACTACTGCGGTGCGGTGAAGGCGCTGAACGTCGTGGAGCAGCGTCTCGCTGCCATGCTCGACGATCCCGTCCTGCCGCCGTACGTGTACGGCGATCTCAAGCGCGAGGAGCTGCTCCGGACCGGCTCGGTCGGCCTGCACGAGCTCTACTTCGCGAACCTCGGCGGCGATGGCGAGGCGGACGACGCGATCCACCGCGTCCTGTCGCGCGCGTTCGGCACCTTCTCCACGTGGGAAGCCGAATTCCGCCGGACCGCGAATGCGCTCGCCGGCGGCTCGGGCTGGGCCGTCCTCGCCCTCGGCCCCGAGGGCGACCTCCACAACTACTGGGCATGGGATCACACGAGCGGGGCGCCCGGGAGCCGTCCGCTGCTGGTCCTCGACATGTACGAGCATGCCTACCACCTCGACTACGGGGCGGCCGCGGCGCGGTACGTCGACGCGTTCATGCAGAACGTCGACTGGGAAGAGGTGAGCCGCCGACTGGCGGACGCCACGGCGTCGGTGGGGACTCGATACGAAACGTGGGACCAAACTTCGACGCCTGGGTGACGAGAAGCGAGCCGGGTCGAGCATCACACGAACCGCCCTCGGCTCTCGGCGGGAGATCGGCGTGGACGACGGGTTGTCAAACCGCGCGGAGGCGGAGCCCGCGGGAGTCCAGCAGCAGGTCTCGATGTCCGAGATCTTCTGGTACTTCCTCAAGCTCGGCTGGCTCGCGTTCGGCGGCCCCGTCGGCCAGATCGGCCTCATGCACCTCCAGCTGGTGGAGCGTCGGAAGTGGATCAGCGAGGACGAGTTCGTACGCGCGCTGAATTTCTGCCACCTCCTGCCCGGACCGGAGGCGCTGCAGCTCGTCATCTACGTCGGCTACAAGAAGGCGGGCTACTGGGCCGGCATCCTCGCGGGCGTGCTCTTCATCCTGCCCGGCTACATCACGCTCACCACGCTCGCCTGGATCTACGTCCACTATGGAAAGACGCCCCAGGTGCTGGGCGTGCTCTGGGGCTTCCGTCCGGTCGGACTGGCCCTGCTCCTCGCCGCGCTCGTCCGGATCTCGCGCGCCGCCTTGAAGGGCGTCTTCCCCGCGATGCTCGCGTTCGCGGCGTTCGTCGCGTTCTACTTCGGGCGGCTACCGTTCCTGCTCGTGCTCTTCGGGTGCGGCCTCACCTTCATCGCGTGGCGGCGGATGGGGCCGGGCTCGCGAGTCGCGACGGCCGCCGCCTCCTTGCTCGTCGCGGCGCGCGCGGAGGCGGCCGAGTCGATGGCGAGCCGCCTCTTCGACATCTCGTGGTTCTTCTTCAAGGTGGGGCTCTTCTCCTTCGGCGGCGCCTACGCGGTGCTGCCCTACATCCGCGAAGGGGCGGTCGCGACGTACGGGTGGATCAGCGACCGGCAGATGATCGACGCGCTGGCGCTCGGGGAGACGACGCCGGGCCCGCTGATCTCGATCGGCATCTTCGTCGGGTTCCTCGCTGGGAACGGGGCGCGCGTCCCATGGCTGGGCGCCACTGCGTCGACGTTCTGGCTCTTCCTGCCGTCTTTCCTCTTCATGTTGCCCGCCGCTCGCCACATGAACTGGCTGACGTCGCGCCCCGGCCTGAAGGAGTTCCTGCGCGGCGTCACCTCCGGGGTCGTAGGCCTCATCTTCTCCATCTCGATCCCGCTCGCGAAGGTGGCGTTCATGCCGGGCGGCTCGATCGACTGGATCACGGTCGCTCTCGGCCTGGCAGCGTTCGCGGTGCTCACCTTCTGGAAGTGGCGGCTGAACGTCGTCGCCGTCGTGCTGGCAGGGGGAGCGCTCGGCCTTCTCCGCGCGTTCGCTCCAGGCCTCTTCGGAGGAGCGCTCTCGTGAGGGACGCGTCCAGCCGGCCGTCACACGGCGGGCAGCACCATTCGAAAGACGCTCCCGTTTCCCACGGTGCTCTCGACCTCTATCCGGCCGCCGTTCGCCGCGATGACCGACCGCGCGATGGCGAGGCCAAGCCCCATCCCGCCAGCTTGCCTCGCTCGGTCGGCATCCACCCGGTAGAAGCGCTCGAAGATCCGCTCCAGGTGCGCCGGGGCGATGCCGGGACCGGTGTCTCTCACCTCGACGGCTGGCTCGCCAGAAGGCAGGACCTCGACGACGACGCGAATCGAGCCCCTCTGCGGCGTGTACTTGATCGCGTTGTCCAGGAGGTTCACGACTCCCTGCCGGACCAAGGCCGGATCGCACCGCGCCCGAACCCCAGAATGGGCAGCGGCCGTCAGCTCCTGCCCCTTCTCCTCGGCGAGCACCCGGAGGTGCTCCACGGCGCTCGTTGCGAGCGCGCCCAGATCCACCACCTCCCGGGCAGCGTGGGTGCGTCCCGTGTCGGCGCGGGTCAGGAGGAGCAGGCCCTCCACGAGCCTCGTCAGCCGTTCGACTTCCTCGAGCATGCTGCCGATGACCTCGCGATAGGCTGCCGGATCGCGCGCGTTCTGCAGCGCCACCTCCCCCACGCTCCGCATCGCGGTGAGCGGCGTCCGCAGCTCGTGCGACGCGTCGGCGGTGAAGCGGCGGAGGCGCTCGAACGCGTCTTGCAGCCGGGCCAGCGTGTCGTTGAACACGCCCGCGAGCTGGCCGAACTCGTCCCGGGGATCCTCGACGGGAAGCCGTGCGTCAAGCGCCTCGGCGGTGATGCGCCGGGCGTGATCGGCCAATGCGCCGACCGGCGCGAGTACGCGGCCGGCGAGGAGGTACCCGCCTGCCAGCGCGACGATCGCAGCGCAGGGGATGGCGAGCGCGAGAATGAGCGCGAGCCGGCCCAGCGCGCCGCGAGTGAGCGCCTCGTCAGTGGCGACCGCGATCCGGAGCTCGTGCCACGACCTCGTCTCCATCCGGTAGGAGTGCCCATGCGGCGACGACCAGGTGGCCGGCCCGGCCTCGGTCAGCGCCGCCCGGTCGAGCCCGATCCTCGTCCAGGCAGCCGTTCGATAGAGGACGCGTCCGGCGCTGGTGACCTCGAAGAGCTCGACTCCGGCGCGGGTCTCGACCTCTGCGAGGTCGTAGTCGGCCTCCCGATAGGTTCGCTCGATCGTCGCCAGGTCGCGCGCCAGCCGGGCATCGAGATCGCGGAGGAGCTGGGCTCGTACGAGAGCGTAGACCGCTCCGGAGAAGGCGCAGACGATGAGCGTCAGCACGCCGGCGTGCCACAGCGCGAGACGCCCGCGGACGCTGCGCGGCCGGAGCATCATCGCGGCTCCGGGCCGAGCACGAAGCCGACGCCACGGATGGTGTGGACCAGCTTTCTCGGGAAGGGGTCGTCCACCTTCCGGCGCAGCCGCGCGATGGTCACGTCGATCACGTTGTCGAGCGGGGTCGCGCGCGCGGTCACCTTCCAGACGTCTCGCGCCAGCATCTCGCGGGAGACCACGCGCCCCTGGTGGCGAAGGAGGTACTCGAGGATCTCGAACTCCTTGGCCGTGAGGTCCACCGATCGTGAATCGCGCACGACCGCCCGCTTCACGGGGTCGAGCTCGAGGTCTTCGTGCCGGAGCTTCGACGCCGGGTCGAGCCTGCCGCGGCGAAGCAGGGCGCGAACGCGAGCCAGCAGCTCGGGGAACGCGAAGGGCTTCACGAGGTAGTCGTCCGCGCCCACATCGAGGCCCTGGACCCGGTCCTCGATGGTGTCCTTGGCCGTGAGGATGAGCACCGGGGTCTGAAGACCGCGAGCCCGGAGCGCGGCGAGGATCTCGAGGCCGCCGCGGTTCGGGAGCATGAGGTCGAGCAGGATGAGATCGAACGACTCGTTCGAGACGAGGAAGAACCCCTCCTCCCCGGTCGACGCGACGCGGGTCTCGAAGCGCTCGGCGCCGAGCCCGTCGGCGAGCGCCCGCGCCACCTTCGACTCGTCCTCGACGATCAGGATTCTCGAATGATCTTCGTGATGCACGCCCGGAAGTATAGCTGCGCCATGGCAGGCGAATCCTGACAGCGCTGTCAGGGAGTCTTCAGGAGCTTCACGAGCGCGGTCGCGCCATCCTGCGCTCGCTCGCGGAGCGGATCGCTCCGACCGAGGAAAGGAGATGCCCATGCTTCGGACGATCGGTGTTCTTGCGCTGGCCCTTGTCGCGCTCCCAGGAGCGGCGCTCGCGCAGGGCGCGGGGAGGACCTGGGACTTCCAGGCAGATGCTGTGGGCTCCCCTCCCGCCGGCTTCTCCTTCGGCCGGACGGGCGAGGGCCGCCCCGGAAAGTGGGTCATCCAGCTCGACCCGACCGCCCCGGCCGGCGATCACGTGCTGGCCCAGGTCGATGAGGACCGCACCGACAACCGCTTCCCGGTGGCGGCTGCCGACGCACCCGCGCTCAGGGACCTTCGCGCCGAGGTCCGGTGCAAGCCGGTCTCGGGGAAGGTCGACCAGGCATGCGGGCTCGTCATTCGCTACCGCGACGCCGACAACTACTACCTGGCCCGGGCCAACGCGCTCGAGGACAACGTGAACCTGTACCGCGTGGTCGACGGCCGGCGCCGGCAGATCAAGGGCTGGAGCGGGCGGGTCGTGTCCGGGGCCTGGCACACGCTCGCGGTCGAGGCGCGCGGCAACCGGCTCCAGGTCTTCTGGGAAGGGAAGCCGATCATCGACGCGACGGACGACACGTTCAAGGAGGCCGGGAAGGTCGGGGTGTGGACGAAGGCCGACTCGGTCACGTCCTTCGACGCGCTGGCGGTGACCGGGCTTCCATAGCGCCTCTTGCTGCCGCTGATTCTCCGTCCCGCAGCCCAAACGACAGGAGCCGTCTCGTGAAGATCCTCACCGCTGCCCTCGTCTCGCTCGTCCTGGCGGGTTCCGCTGCCAGGGCGCAGGCACCCGCTCCCACCGGACCCGCATCCGCCGCGCCCGCCGCCCCTCCGATCGCACCCGCGGCCCCTGCCATCACGCCGTCCAAGGACTTCCCCAAGGGGACCGCCACACCGTCCGCCGACTGCGGCGCCTGCCATCAGGCCATCTATCGTGAGTACGCCGAGGGGTTCGGGAGCGACATGCGGTACCCCGGCGTCAGGCTGCGATCGAAGGATGACAAGGTCCTCGAGATGCCTGCCGGCAGCTCGGTCGCGGCGAGCGCGCACGCCGTCTCCGGTACGGATCCATGGCCCATCCACGCGCGAGAGGCCGAGGAGGAAGGCAAGAAGTGCAACGTCTGCCACTTCCCGCAGCCTTTCGCGATCCCGGAGCGCACCGCGCTCGAGGTCGTGAAGCCGGCCCCCCGCGCTGAGGCTCAGGGCGAGGGCATCACCTGTGCCTCCTGCCATCTGACGCCCGAAGGGAAGATCCGAGGACCGCACAAGGCCGACGCGCCCCACGAGACCGTCGCCGACGAGCGGATGTCGAGCTCGGAGATGTGCGCGTTCTGCCACTCATTGGGAAAGCGCGTCCCGGGCAAGCAGACCCAGACCTATCTCGAGTGGCGTGACGACTTCGCCGCGCCGGGCCTCGGTCGCCAGCAGTGCCAGGACTGCCACATGCCACGCACGCAGCGAAAGACCGCCGAGGATGCGGACGTCCCGCTCCGCGCGGTCGCGCGCCACCTCTGGACCGGCGGTCACTCCGGCCAGCGGCTCGGCAGTGCCCTTTCGCTCGTCATGCTTCAGCCGCAGAAGGACGGCGCGAACGTGGAGCTCCACCTGATCAACGTCGGCGCGGGGCACTCGGTCCCCACCGGCTCGAACCGGCGCGCCATCTATCTCCAGACGCGGGCCGTCGATCGCAAGGGGAAGGTGCTCGCCACGCGCGAGTGGATGTTCGCCCCTTGGTACGGGCCGCGCCCCGACGACCGAACCTTCCTCGAGGAGGACAAGAAGCGTCCCGACCACATCGCCGCGACCCAGGCCGACGAGCAGGGCCTTCACGAGGCGCCGATCCGGGCGGGCGAGGAACGCGTCCTGACCTGGCAACCCGCGCTCCGCGACGGCAGCTACACCGTCGAGGCGAGCCTCATCTACGATCTCAACCGCTACAACGACCGGGCGTCCAAGGGAGACCAGCGGGAGATCTCGCGCTTCACCTTGCCATTCCAGGTGAAGGCGAGCCACTGAGGAACGACGGTCAGTGAGAACGACATCCTGGACTCCGCGCGCTCTCATTCTCTGCTCGTTCTCGCTCGTGGCGGCGTGGCCGCTCACCGCGAGCGCGTATCGGCCCTTCAACTCGACGGACGCCGCGGTGGCAGCGAAGGGTGAGATGGAGATCGAGCTCGGACCCCTCGGGTACGTGGTGCAGGGCGCCGACAGGACGCTGGTCGCGCCGAGCCTCATCCTCAACTGGGGCTTCGCGGATCGCTGGGAGGCGGTGCTCGAGGGGCGCCACTTCGTGGAGCTCGGACGCGACGTCCCGGAGCCGCGCCTGCGCGTCGAAGATACCGCCTTCTCGCTGAAGAGGGTCCTGCGCGAGGGTAGCCTCCAGGAGAAGGCCGGCCCGAGCGTCGCCACGGAGATCTCCGCCCTGCTCCCGACCGTCAACGGCGACCCCGGCGTAGGCGCGGAAGGAGCGCTCATCGTGTCGCAGCGCTGGCAGGATCTCACGTTCCACGTGAACGGAGCCGCTGCCTGGACCCGGGCGCACACCCCCGGTGTGTTCGGCGGGGTCATCCTCGAAGCTCACGACGCCTGGGCCATTCGCCCCGTCGCGGAGGTCTTCGTGGAGCGCGAGCGCGATCTACCGACGACGGTCTCCGGCCTGGTCGGTGCGATCTGGCGTGCTTCCGACCGGCTCTCGTTCGATGCGGCGGTACGCCGAGCGCGCGCCGGAGGCGTGGATACGACCGAGCTCCGCGTCGGGCTGACGTGGGGATTCAGCGTGGGGTTCCCGTGATCCAACGACGACCGACTGTCCTCCTCCTCGTCCTCGCGATGGCCTCCGGCGCCCTGGCCTGCCGGAGCCGCTCGCGCGAGGTCGTCGTGTACCTGTCGATCGACCAGGTCTTCACGGAGCCCATCCTGCGCGACTTCGAGCGCCAGAGCGGCGTCAAGGTGCGCGCCGTCTTCGACACCGAGGAGACGAAGAGCACGGGCGTCCTCAACCGGATCATCGCCGAGGCGAGGAGCCCGCAGGCGGACGTGTTCTGGTCGGGCGACCCCGTCCGCCCGCAGTTGCTCGTGAAGCGCGGGCTCGTGCGGGCGTACCTCTCGCCCGAAGCGGCTGCGATTCCACCCGCCTTCAAGGCCGCCGACGGGACCTGGACCGGCGGTGCCGCGAGAGCGCGCCTCCTCCTCGTGAACAAGACCCGCGTGAAGCCTGAGGAGATGCCTCGCTCGGTTCGTGACCTCGCGGACCGGAGGTGGAAGGGCCAGACGGCGATCGCGAACCCGCTCTTCGGCACGACCACGATGCACGTCGCCGCGCTCGCGGACGCGTGGGGCGATGACGCGCTGAAGTCCTTCCTCACGCAGCTCAAGGCGAACGGGTGCCGGATCGCGAGCTCGAACGGCGAGGTGAAGCGCCTCGTCGCCTCGGGCGAGGTGGCCTTCGGCCTCGCCGACACGGACGACGCCGCCGAAGCCCTCCACGACGGCGCGCCGATCGAGGTCGTCTACCCCGACCAGGATGGGATGGGCACGTTGCTGATGCCTACCGCGGTGGTGTCGCTCGCGGGACCGCACACCGAGGAGGCGCGGCGGCTGGTCGATTACCTCCTCTCCGTCCCTGCCGAGCAGAAGCTCGTCGATGTCGCCGCACACATCCCGCTGCGCGCCGACGTGAAGCCTGCCGCGGGCGGGAAGCGGGCGAGCGAGATCAAGACGATGCAGATCGACTACGCGAAGGTCGCCGGCACGATGGAAAGGCTCCAGCCATGGCTGCGGGACTGGGCTGGGCTCTAGCGCTGAGGCGCCGGGAGGAGCCATTCCTCCTCCTCGCAGCGGGGGTCGTCCTCGCGGCGGTGGCGCTCGTGCCGCTCATGTTCCTCGGCGGCGAGCTCGGCAAGGGCGACGCGCTCCGTCACGCGGCGCACGCGCTCTCGGCACCGCGGACCTGGGCGCTGTTCGTCTCGTCGCTCGGGTTCGCGACGGCGGTCACGGTCCTATGCCTCGCCATCGGACTCCCTCTGGGTCTCCTCCTCGGCCGCGCCGACGTGCCGCTCCGGCGCGTTGCCCTCTGGCTCCACGCGTTTCCGGTCTTCGTGCCTCCATTCCTCCTCGCGCTGGGCTGGTTCCACGTCTTCGGCCGCGGCGGTCTCGCCGCCTCGACTCTCGGCGCCCGGCTCCTCTTCTCGTGGCCGGGCGCGGTCGCCGTCCTCGCGCTGGCGCTCACGCCGGTCGTCACCTCGCTCGTCGCGGTCGGCCTCCAGGCGATCGATCCTTCGCTCGAGGAGGCGGCGCTGCTGGTCGCCGGTCCGCGCCGGACTGCGGCGGGCATCCTGTTGCCGCTCGTGCGCCCGGCGACCGCGCTCGCGGCGCTGGTCGTGTTCTCGCTCGCTTTCTCCGAGCTCGGCGTCCCGATGTTCCTGCGCGTGCCCGTTTACCCCGGCATGGTCTTCTCGCGGCTCGGTGGCGTCGACTACGCGCCCGGTGAGGCGTTCGCGCTTGCGCTCCCGCTCTTCGCGGTCGCCGTCGGGCTGCTCCTGTTCGAGCGTCGCGCCGCCGGCCGGCGTTCGTTCGCGGTCCTCGGTCTTCGCAGCCGCGAGGTCCCGGACCTCCGCCTCGGCCACTGGCGCCCCGTCGCGATCGTCTTCACGGCAGCCGCCGCGCTCTTGCCGGTGGCGCCCTTGGCGGCGCTCGTGATCGACGCCGCCCGCGGTCACGGCTTTTCGGAGCTGGCGCAGTGGATCGGCGCGAGCGCATGGAACAGCCTCTTCGACGCGCTCATGGCCGCCACGTTGGTGCTGGCGCTCTCGGTCGTCATCGGCCACGCCGCGGCGCGCGGCCGGCGCGGCGGCGTGGGACTCGATGCGCTTGCCGTCCTCGCCTTCGTGACGCCGGCGTCCGTGCTCGGCGTGGGCCTCATCGCCACCTGGAACCGTCCTTCGCTCCAGGGGGTCTACGGCACGAGCGCGATCGTTGCCCTTGCGTTCGCCGCACGGTACGGTGCGGTGGGCCTGCGGACCGCGGCGGTGTCGTTCTCGCAGGGTTCGGAGCACTACGAGGAGGCGGCCGCGATCGGCGGCGCGCGCTTCCTCCGCCGGCTCGGCCGGATCCTCGTGCCCATCCACGCGCGCGGGCTCCTCGCTGCGTGGCTGCTCGCCGTCGTGTTCTGCCTCCGGGACCTGGAGACGGCAGTCCTCCTGTATCCCGCGGGTCAGGAGCCTCTGACGGTCCGGATCTTCACGCTCGAGGCCAACGGGCCGGGGTCGGTCGTGGCGGCGCTGTCGTGCGTCCAGGTAGCGATGACCGCCGCCGTCCTCGCCGTCGGATCCGCCCTGCTCTTCCGGAGGAAGGCGTGAGCACCTCCATCCAGCTCGACGGCGTCACCGTGCTCCGGCAGGGCCGCAAGGTGCTGGACGACGTCTCCCTGGCGATTCCGGCGAGCGAGACACTTTCCCTGCTCGGCAGCTCGGGGTCCGGTAAGACCACGCTGCTCCGGGTGGTCGCCGGCTTCGTCGCGCCGCACCTCGGCGTCGTGCGCCTCGGCGATGCGCTCGTGACCGAGCGCGGGCGGATCGTCCTCGCGCCAGAGGAGCGGGATGTCGCGATGGTCTTCCAGGACCTCGCCCTCTGGCCCCACCTCACCGTCCACGGGAACCTCGCGTTCGGGCTCGATGGGAAGAAGGTGCCGCGAACCGAGCGCGACGACCGCATCGCCGCGATCCTCGCTCGCGTCGGCCTCTCCGGGAAGGAGCGTCGCCACCCCGGCGAGCTGTCGGGCGGGGAGCGGCAGCGCGTCGCCATCGCCCGGGCGCTCGTGCTCGATCCGCGTGCCGTCCTGTTCGACGAGCCGCTCTCGAACCTCGACGTCGGCCTCAAGCAGGAGCTGCTCGCCCTCTTCCGCGAGCTCCTCGGCGAACGCAGGGCCACCGCGCTCTACGTCACCCACGATCCTCGGGAGGCGCAGGCGCTCGGCGATCGCACCGCGGTCCTCGACGAGGGCCGCATCGTCCACCTGGGCCGCATCGATGACCTGCGCTCGCGACCTGACCTGCCATTCGCACGAATGATCCTGGAAGCGCTCGGGTAGCTTGGGAGCTCGAGCGCGGGAGGAAGGAGTGGCACGTGCCCGTCCACGGATCGACGAACGATCCCGGGCTCTACGCGTGCCCGCCAGGCATGCCGGCTTCCTCCGCTCCTGCGGAGCCGACAGCCAAAACCTTCACGCCAGTGGCGGCCCTGGAGATGAGTGCCGCCACGGCCTTGGGTTGCGACACGTAGATCGCGTGGGACCCCTTCTCCTCGATCGTCGTCGCTCCGGCACGCTTGGCCATGATTCGCTGCGCAGGGGGCGGAATCATCCGGTCCTCGGTGGTGACCAGGTACCAGCTCGGCTTGGTCCTCCAGGACGCCTTGGTTATCGTCCCACGCAGAGCGTCCACGCCCCATGGCACCTGCGAGTCTGCCATGAAGGCGGCCTCTTCCTGGTCGAGGTCGCCTGCGAAGGCGGCGTGGAACTTGTCCTTGTCGAGGAAGAGACGACCGTCACGCGGCGCCAGGATCGGCGGCACCGGAGCCCCAGGCGGCGGGTTCCGAATCAGAGCGTCAACGGACTCGCCCTCGCTGGGAGCGAAGGCCGCGACGTATACCAGCCCGACGACCTTCGGATGGTTTCCTGCCTCGGTGATCACCACGCCACCGTAGGAGTGTCCAACGAGGATGACGGGTCGGTCCTGCGCGTCGAGGATGAGCTTCGTCGCGGCGACATCGTCGGCGAGGGTCGTCGTCGGGTTCTGCACGACGCTGACCGTGTAGCCGTCCTGCTTCAAGAGCTGGTAGACACGCCGCCAGCCGCTGCCGTCCACGAAGCCGCCGTGTACGAGCACCACGTTCACCGCATCGCTTCCTGCCATGACGGTCGTCTCCTTGCGCCGGCGGAAGGACGCGCATCGTGGAGGTGGTGCTGATCGCCGGTGCGGCCTTCCTAGCAAGGTGTCAGAGCCAGCGCCCTGCGATCCCGTCGGCTCATGGAGGGGCAGCTGGCAGGCGAGCCCGGCCGCACCCTCTGACGGCTTTGCCAGTCCACGAGTCTCTGCCTTCGGCCATGGTGATGCCCGACGACGAGCGGCAGGTCGCGCCGCTCCTCGCCGCCATCGCCGGCCTCTGCCAGCTCGACGTCTTGATCGAAGCGAAGCAGGACGGCCAAGGGCACGACGCCCCGTCTTCCCGAGGCCAAGGCCGGCGACACCCAGGCCTTCCGTGCCCTCGTCTCTCGCAATGTGGTACGCGGGCCGATTGACCGGCGCCGCTCCAGCGCCGCGCGGCCGAGGTTCCGTCGATGGCCTCGGAACGTCGCGGAGCGCGCGCCACTGCCTGCCCGGCCAGGACGAAGACGAGGCTCGATGACGACCGGCTCGCCGTCATCGGATCTCTCGGCGACGACGACATGGTCGTCGTTTCCGGCGTGAACCATGCCGCGACCGGAGTCGCGACGTACTCGAGCTTCGCCGTGGACGGCGACCGGCGGTGCTCTGCGCTTCCCGACGGTCGTTGCATCGAAGGGCGCTCGACGATTCCTGGTGCAGCGGGCGGCGGCTACGACTAGCACCTCACGGATCGACTGCCCCCTGGCATCGGCCGACATGGCCTCACCCCAATACCGACCGCTCCCGAACGGAGGACGAGCACATGGCCAAGAACACGATCGTTCTGTGGTACGACGAGGACGCCGAGGCCGCGGCCCGCTTCTACACCCAGACCTTCCCAAATAGCGCGATGGGTCGCATTTTCCGCGCGCCTAGCGACTACCCCAGCGGCAAGAAGGGCGACGTGCTGACGGTCGAGTTCACCGTAGCTGGCGTGCCTTGTATGGGCCTGAATGGTGGACCCGAGTTCACGCACAACGAAGCGTTCTCGTTCCAGATCGCGACCGACGATCAGGAAGAGACCGATCGCTACTGGAACGCGATCGTCGGCAATGGTGGCCAGGAGAGCGCGTGCGGCTGGTGCAAGGACAGGTGGGGCGTGTCCTGGCAGATCACGCCGCGGGTCTTGACCGAAGCGCTCGCGGCAGGGGGTGAGGAAGCGAGGCGCGCTTTCCAAGCGATGATGCCCATGAAGAAGATTGACGTCGCCACGATCGAGGCCGCGAGGCGTGGCTGACGCTTCGCCTCTCCTCATTTCGCGGAGCGGGCACTCTCGGGCGGGGCGCCGAGCCCGCGCACTGAGCGTACGAAGAGGCATCTCCGCCGAGGATTGGACGGTGCGCGCATGCGGTCTCAACCCCCATGCGGCCGCACGCGTGCTCGCGGCCTGGAAGGCGCGCGCCTCGTCGGGCTGTCGCGCGCGGTCGCCAGCGAGACCGTCGCGAAGCCGAAGCGCTCCCGGATGCTGTCGACGACCGCGCCGACCCGGTCGTTGCGATCGAAGAGCGGGAGCTGCTCGAACGTGCCGAGGTTCGAGAGCTGGATGCCGAGCAGGCGGATCGGCAGCGACCGCGTACGCGCCGCCGCGAACATCTCCTTGACGATGGGATAGAGCTCGAGCTCCGAGTTGGTTGCCATCGTGGTGTGCGAACGCGTGAGCGTGTGGAAGTCGGCGTAACGCAGCTTGAGGGTCACCGTTCGCGCCTTGACGTGGCGCTTGCGCGCGCGCCAGCAGACCCGCTCGCACAGACCGCACAGGACCGCCTCGATCGACGCCGGGTCGGTCACGTCCTCGCGGAAGGTCCGCTCGTTGGAGATGCTGCCGACCGTCTCGCCCTCGGGATCGTGCTCGGCGAACGCCGGGCGCTCGCGGCCGAGGTCGCCCGAGCCCAGGCCCTGCACGCCGCGCGAGATCGACGCCGCCCATGCGCCGAAGATCTTCTGCAGATCCGCCTCCGACGCCTCGGCGACCGCGCCCAGCGTCCGGTAGCCGGCGGCGTGCAGCTTGGCCTCGGCGACGGGACCGATGCCGGGGAACGACCGCACCGGCAGCGGCGCGAGCACGGCGCGCTCGACGCCCGCGGGCACCAGCATCACACCGCGTGGCTTGGCCAGCGCCGACGCCACCTTGGCCACGGCCTTGCTGGTCGCGACCCCAGCGCTCGAAGGCAAGCCGATCTCGTCGAAGATGGCCGTGGTCAACTGCAGCACCGCGCCTTCGATGGCGACGTCGCCAGCGCGGTCCTCCCCGCGGTTCCCGCTGGCGGCGTCGCCGGATGCGTAGAGCCGCTCGCAGCCGGAGAGATCGAGATACATCTCGTCGATGCTGGCGACGAGCACCTTGGGCGCGTAGCGACGCGCGATCTCGCGCACGCGCTCGGCGTAGGTGCCGTAGATCTCATGCCGCGTGGGCAGGTAGATCGCGTTCGGCGCGCGCTTTCCGGCCTCGACCAGCGACATGCCCGACTTCACGCCGAGGCGGCGCACCTCGTAGCTGGCGGCGGTGACCACGCCGCGGCTCCCCGGCTTTCCCCCGACGACCACCGGTTTGCCTTCCAGCGTGGGATCGAGCAGTCGCTCGACGGACACGAAGAACGTATCGAGATCCAGGCAGCAGATGCGCGGCGCCGTGAGCGGCTGCGCGCGCGCGAGCTCCGACGCCATCCCCATGAGGCGGACGTTAACTGATCATCCGTTCAGGTGCAAGTCACCGCTTGGTCTTCGACGGAGTGTTCCTGGGCGACTTCCGGGTCTGATTGCGCGGTGCCTTGCGCGACACCGGCCGGC
The DNA here is from genome assembly GCF_022690685.1 of Anaeromyxobacter terrae. Taxonomy (GTDB): domain Bacteria; phylum Myxococcota; class Myxococcia; order Myxococcales; family Anaeromyxobacteraceae; genus Anaeromyxobacter; species Anaeromyxobacter terrae. The sequence goes on from NZ_JALCYY010000025.1 coordinate 18,638, forward strand.
GCGTCGACGCGGCCAGCGCCTCGCTCAGTTCCGCGTCGGTCAACATCGATTGAAGCTTCGCCGTCGCGTCGCGCAGCGAGCACCGCCGACCGTCCATGTCGGACCAGAGCTCGCCCACTTCACCGATGCGCGCCGCCATCGTGCGCAGCGTGAACGTGCGCGGACCGACGGTGCCTCCCTCGAGCTCGGCCCACGTGCACGGCGCCGAGATCGGCGCGCCCGGCCTGGCACGAACCGCGTAGACCGCGGCGAACGTCGCGCCCGGCAGGTTGCGCCCGGTGTCGACGAAGATGCGGTCGCCACGGTCGGCCTTGATGAACTCTTGCGTCAGGATGTGCGGGTGGCGCTTGACCAGCACCGCGCCTGCGCCGTGCGCAAACCGCCAGACGCTCTCCGCGTCTCCCTCGCCGTCGAGCGGAATCAGGATGTGGAATCCCTTCGAGCCCGACGTCTTCACGTACGACGGCAGCCCGAATTCGTCGAGCAGCTCGCGCACCGCCAGGGCGGCCGTGCGCAGCGACTGCGGATCCTCCGCGGAGGGATCGAGATCGAACACGCACAGGTCCGGCTGATGGAGCTTCGGTACCCGCGAGATCCAGACGTGGGGCGTGACCGAGTTCTGGTTCGCGAGCCAGACCAGCGATCGCGCGTCGCCGACCAGCGGGTAGTGCACGGACTCACCCGCCTTGTCGTTGCGCTTCTCGACCTCGACGCGCTCGAGCCAGCTCGGAAACCCCTTCGACACATCCTTCTGGATGAAGCCCTTCTTGTCGATGCCGGCGGGGAATCGCTCCATCGTGATCGGACGCCCGCGAATGTGCGGGATCATCAACGGCGCCACCGCCTCGTAGTACGCGCACAGCTCACCCTTGGTGATGGCGGAGTCGGCAAAGAGCACCTTCTCGGGATGGGTGATCACAGCCGTAGCTTGCCGCCGGCGCCCCACCTTGTCGACGCCCGAACCGTGCCGACAGACCGGCGTGGAGACGTCGGTGAGACTGTGCCCTTACCCCGGCGGAGCCGCCGGCGATACTGCGCGGGCGGGACCCCGAACGCCCGCCTGAACGCGCGGTTGAACGCAGGCTCGGAGCCGTACCCGACCTGCAGCGCGATCTGAAGGACCTTGTGGTCCGTCGCCTCGAGGAGCCTCGCGGCGAGCTGGAGACGCCAGCGTGCGAGGTATGCCAAGGGTGGCTCGCCCAGGAGCCGGGTGAACCGCTCCACCAGCACGGTGCGCGACGCGCCGGCCTCCTTCGCCAGCTCGGGCAGCGTCCAAGGGCGCGCAGGATGGCGATGAATGCTGGCGAGCGCCCTGCCCGCGACCTCGTCGCGCGCCGCGGCGAGCCACCCGGTGCATTCCGCCGGAAGCTCATCCATGTACCGGCACAGCGTCTCCATGAACAGGGCTTCCGACAGCTTCGAGAGCAGGGCGAGGCGGCCTGCGCGCCCGGACTCGATCTCGTTCACGGAGTGACGGATGGAGCTCTCGATCCAAGCGCCCGCGGGGTCGCCGCGGATGTGCACCTTGAACACCGGGGGCAGGCCAGCCAGGAACAGCCTCTCGGCGTAGCGCTCGCACCCGAAGTAGCCACAGACGAACCTCGTCACTGCGCCGCCGCCGCCGCCGCGCTCCGAGACGAGCAGGCCGGTGAGGAGCTTCGGCAGGAGCTCGGTTGCGTAGTGCAGCTCTTTCACGTGTCCGTTCCACAGCCCGTGCGCGTCTCCATGCGGAAACACGACGATGTCGCCGGCCCCGAGCGATACGTCGTCGTGCCCCGAGACGCGCGCCGTGGCCTGTCCTTCCGTCAGCAGGTGGAAGAAGACCAGGTGCTCCGTTCCGGGCGCCAGGAGCGGCGCAACCGAAGCGGAGGGTGGCGACGCGAACCCCCAGGGCGCGCCGTACTCCGCGTTGAAGAACAAGGCGCCGGTGATCCGCACTCCGCGCAGCGCTTCCGACAGGGCATCCATCGCAGCCTCGTGCAGCAAAGAAATCCGTACGGCGAATCAAGCCCCCGGCGGCTCGGCCCAGCAGATCACGGCAAGGCCGGATGCCGGGATGACCCGAAGGCCGCTGAAGGGGTCGTCACGACGAATCGTAATGGCCGAAGGAGAGGGCGTCCGATGAGGAGCTACCACGCGAACCTGGGTGCGGGACTCGAGGGGCTCACTCTGAAGGACGGCCCCGAGCCGAAGGTCCGTCCCGAAGAAGTCCTCGTCCGGGTCCGAGCGGCATCGCTGAACTACCGGGAGCTGATGATCATGATCGGCGGCCGCTACCCGCTGCCGGTGAAGCCCGACGTGATCGTGGCGTCGGACGGGGCCGGAGAGATCGTCGCGGTCGGCGAAGCCGTCACCCGCGCCAGGGTCGGCGACCGGATCGTCGCCTCCATGTTCCCGCGCTGGATGGACGGCCCGTTCACCCTCGAGCACGCCGCGCAGCTCGGTGGCTCGCTGGACGGGATGATGACGGAGCTCAAGGCGCTGCGCGAGGACGCGATCGTGCCCATTCCGGAGCACCTCTCGTTCGAGGAGGCCGCGACGCTGCCCTGCGCGGCCGTCACGGCGTGGAACGCGCTCACCGGAGGACGGCCGCTGCGAGCCGGAGAGAGCGTGCTCACGCTGGGCTCGGGTGGCGTGTCGCTGTTCGCGCTGCAGTTCGCGAAGATGTTCGGATCGTACGTCATAGCCACCACCTCGACAGAAGAGAAGGCGGCCAAGCTCAAGGCTCTCGGGGTCGACCACGTCATCGACTACCGAGCGTCGCCGGACTGGCCAGCCGAGGTCCGGGAGGCGACGGGTGGGCGAGGTGTCGATCACGTCGTGGAGGTCGGCGGTCCGGCCACCCTGGAACAATCCTTGCGGGCGACGGCGGTCGGCGGCGAGATCGCCTGGGTCGGGAGCCTGGCCCAGGGCGCCCCGCCAGTCGACGTCACTGCCCTCTTCAATGCCGCCGCGTCCCTGCGCTCGATCGCGGCCGGCAGCCGTGCGCAGCTCGTGGCGGTGACCCGCGCCATCGCGGTCCACCGAGCGAGGCCCATCCTCGATCGGGTCTTCGCGTTCGAGGAGGTGCCTGCCGCGTTCTCGTACTACGTCGCGGGCAGGGCGTTCGGCAAGGTCGTGATCCGCGTTTGTCCCTGACGCCGCGCAGCCGGATCGAGAAGGTGCGAGGTCAGGACGCTCTTTCGAAGAGTCATGGGAGGCAGGCACGATGACGAAGCCAGCATACAGAACCACCGCGCGAGTGACGGGCGGTCGCGCAGGCGGGAAAGGGACCATCACCAGCGGCGAGC
>NZ_JALCYY010000025.1:21937-78954 GCF_022690685.1 Anaeromyxobacter terrae
GCTTGTTTTGAAACCGTGCTCCGCATCCTCGGGCAGCGCATGAGCCTCACGGCCGACGATGCCGTCATTGATTCCACGGTGGCGTTGATTCCAATCGAGAATGGGCGTTTCAAGCTCGGCGTCGAGCTCGACATATCATTGCCGTCCATCGCCGATACGCAGCAGGCCATCGACCTCGTCAGAAGGGCCCACCAGACCTGCCCTTACTCCGCCGCGGTCCGCGGAAACGTCGAGGTCGCGCTCGTGGTGAATGGGGCGCTGGTACGCGAATAGCTCGGGGACGCGAGCCCCGACGGCGCCCGGTGACGAACGTTCAGCGGCAGTGGCATCGCCTTCCGACGGTCGTCGCATCGCTGGGCGCTGGACGGTTCCTGGTGCAGCGGGCGGCGGCTACGACTAGCACCTCACGGATCGACTGCCCCCTGGCATCGGCCGACATGGCCTCACCCCAATACCGACCGCTCCCGAACGGAGGACGAGCACATGGCCAAGAACACGATCGTTCTGTGGTACGACAAGGACGCCGAGGCCGCGGCCCGCTTCTACACCCAGACCTTCCCAGATAGCGCGATGGGTCGCATTTTCCGCGCGCCCAGCGACTACCCCAGCGGCAAGAAGGGCGACGTGCTGACGGTCGAGTTCACCGTAGCTGGGGTGCATTGTATGGGCCTGAATGGTGGACCCGAGTTCAAGCACAACGAAGCGTTCTCGTTCCAGGTCGCGACCGACGACCAAGAGGAGACCGATCGCTACTGGAACGCGATCGTCGGCAATGGAGGCCAGGAAAGCGCGTGCGGGTGGTGCAAGGACAAGTGGGGCGTGTCCTGGCAGATCACGCCGCGGGTCCTGACCGAAGCGCTCGCGGCAGGGGGTGAGGAAGCGAGGCGCGCTTTCCAGGCGATGATGCCCATGAAGAAGATTGACGTCGCCACGATCGAGGCCGCGAGGCGTGGCTGACGCTTCGACTCTCCTCATCACGCGTCGCGACCTGCCCAGGGGGAGCCGCGCTGGGCCTGCTGAGCCCAGGGGACGCACACGGGCGGGAGCTCGCGCCACGCCCGAGCGGGCGAGGGCGGCGGTAGCAGCCTGAGCCTAGCAGGGCCTCGGAGCCGATTGAGTAGCCGCCGTGCCGGAGGATCGGCAATTGCCGAGTTCTCGGCGTGCGCCTGCGGGCCCACCGGCGGGCGCTCGACCGGCGCCCACCGCAGGTCGCGTCGTGCCACGGACCGACGCGACTCACGATCCGGTCGCAGCCGGCGGGCATGCCACTTGCTGCTCCAGCGAGCGTGGGCGGGCAGCGCGCGTCACGCTCATCGCGAACCGAAGCGTCGACCGGGTCGCTGCCACACGCGCGGCCGACATAGCGCGGATGCATCGTTCCATGACGGAGAGCACGCAATGGCCGAACCCCAAGTCGACATGAGGCTCGAAGTCGCGATGCTCGGCGTTTCCGACGTCGACCGTGCGAAGACGTTCTACGAGAATCTCGGCTGGCGGCTCGACGCCGACGTCGCGAGCGACGGCTTCCACGCCGTGCAGCTGACGCCGCACAACTCGGAAGCCTCGATCATCTTCGGCAAGGGAGTCACTTCGCCCAAGCCTGGCTCGGTGGACAGCCTGGTCCTCGTCGTGAACGACCTCGAGGCCGCCCGCAAGGACCTGATCACCCACGGCGTCGAGGTGAGCGAGATCTTCCACTACGCCGGCGGCCCCTTCAACACCTCCGTGAAGAGCTCACGCGTCAGCGGGCGCGACCCGCAAGGTCGTCCCTACCACTCGTTTGCCTCGTTCGCGGATCCGGACGGGAACGAGTGGCTGCTCCAGGAGATCCAGACGCGGCTTCCCGGCCGCGAGTGGACGTCGACGCGAGCACGAGCGACAGACGTCGCAACGCTTGCAGAGCTCCTCCACGAGACGGCAGAGCACCACGACGACTTCGAGAAGACGCACGCCGAGCACCACTGGTGGGATTGGTACGCGCCCTACCTCAGCGCCCGTCAGAGCGGCAGCAGTCCGGAGCAGGCCGCCGCCGCCGCCGGCCGCTACATGGAGGACGTCGTTCATGTTCCTCCCCGATGACGCTGTTGCTGGACGCATCGGCCGGACCGCGCCAGACGCTCCGGAAAGGGAATCACATGAGATTCGTCAAGGCCGCTGCCGTTCAGATGAGTCCCGTGCTCTACAGCCGCGAGGCAACGGTCGCGAAGGTCGCGCGGAAGATCCACGACCTCGGGCAGCAGGGCGTGCAGTTCGCCACGTTCCCAGAGACCGTGATCCCGTACTACCCGTATTTTTCCTTCGTCCAGACTCCCCTGCAGAACATCGCCGGACCCGAGCAACGGAAGCTGATCGAGCAGGCCGTGACGGTGCCGTCCCCCGCCACGGAGGCGATCGGCGAAGCTGCCGGACAGGCGGGAATCGTCGTGTCCATCGGCGTGAACGAGCGCGACGGCGGAACCCTTTACAACGCCCAGCTTCTCTTCGATGCCGATGGGACCTTGGTCCAGAGGCGCCGCAAGATCTCGCCCACCTATCACGAGCGCATGATCTGGGGCGAGGGAGACGGTTCGGGCCTGCGCGTCGTCGACAGCGAGGTCGGCCGCATTGGCCAGCTGGCCTGCTGGGAGCACTACAACCCCTTGGCGCGCTACGCGATGATGGCCGACGGCGAGAAGATCCACTCGGCCATGTATCCGGGCTCCATCTTCGGAGAGCTGTTTGCGCAGCAGACGGAAACGAACGTCCGGCAGCATGCATTGGAGTCCGGGTGCTTCGTCGTCACCGCGACGGCCTGGCTCGACCCCGATCAGCAAGCACAGATCATGAAGGACACCGGCTGCAGCATCGGGCCGATCTCCGGCGGCTGCTTCACCGCGATCGTGGCTCCCGACGGGACCTTGCTGGGCGAACCCATCCGCTCGGGTGAGGGCGTGGTCATCGCCGACCTCGACTTCACGCTGATCGACAAGCGCAAGCAGCTGATGGACTCGCGCGGCAACTACGCCCGGCCGGAATTGCTCAGTCTCCTGATCGACCGCACCCCGACCGCCCACGTTCACGAACGCGCCGCGCACGCCGGGCGAGCCGCCGAGCAAGGCTCCGAGGAGCTCCTCACGACGGTGGCCGGACGTGGAAGGAGCGAGAGAACAACCACAGAGGTCCAGGTCCGGAGAATCAGCGTCGTCTCGTCTAGCCCATTCGAGGAGACCGTCAGGCGCCTCACGGCGACCATCGGCCGTCCTGACATGATGGCGTTCCACAACGCGCTCGAAGCGGCAGCGAGCGTTGCGGAGCTGGAAGGGATCGTTCGGGCGGCCATCGGACCCTCGAACCTGATGGAGTTCGTCCGCTTCGACGCCGGCGAGGTCCTGCGCAAGGAGGGAGGCGGTCGAGTCCCGAGGATCCTCCGCCTCATGGTCGGTAATCCGCTGATCATGAAGGAGATGGCCAGGACGACTCCCGACGCAGCATCCTACGCGCCAGTGACGATCCTGATCGACGAGCGCACCGACGGGGTGCACCTCTCCTACGACTCGATGGCGAGCCTCATCGCTCCCTACGGCAGTCAGGCGGCACTCGTCGTCGCCAGGGATCTCGACGCCAAGGTCGAGCACCTGCTCGAAACGGCGGCGCGGTGAGAGGCAGGGATGGAGAAGCACCGAACGTTGTCACGCAGCGGCGCTGAGCTGCACGACCTCGGCCTCGTCGCGGCAGCACGTGCAATCCGGAACGGCGACGTTTCCTCCGAGGATCTCGCCGGCCGGCTGCTGCAGCGGGCGCGTGCGCACGCCGACCTGAACGCCTTCATCACGATCGATGAAGTCGCCGTGCTGGAGGCCGCCAGGCACGCCGACCGTCGGATCCGAGGAGGACGCAGTGCTCCCTTGCTCGGTGTGCCTCTCGCGGTGAAGGACAGCTATCTCACGAAGGGGCTGACCACCACCTTCGGCACCTCCGTGCTGGCGAATTTCGAGCCGATGCGCGACGCCTTGGCGGTTTCGACGCTAAGGGAGGCGGGGGCGATCATCTTCGGCAAGAACAACCTCGAGGAGATGTCGTACGGCCTCACCGGGCTCAACGCGCACCATGGCCAGGCGAAGAACCCGTACGACGAGGCTCACGTGACGGGCGGGTCCTCCAGCGGGTCGGGTGCCGCGGTGGCTGCCCGCATCGTTCCCGCCGCGCTCGGTGGGGACACCGTCGGCTCGATCCGTGTTCCTGCCTCGTTGTGCGGTGTCGTTGGGTACAAGCCGACGCCGGGCCGCTGGCCGACCCGGGGCGTCGCGCCGATCTCTGGAACCCTGGACACGACCGGTCTCCTCGCGCGCAGCGTCGAGGATTGCGAGCTCGTGGATTCCATCCTCACCGGAAGCCCGCTTCGAAGCGCGAACGCAGCTCGCGACCTGACGGGCGTCCAGCTCGCCTACGCGCCCCGGCAGCATCTGGCCGGTGTGGACGTTCGGACGGAGACTGCGTTCCGCGAGACAATGCGCAAGCTCGAAGACGCAGGGGCCGGGCTGGTGGAGGTCGATCTGGGTGGAGACTTCCTGGACCTGACCGCTCGCACGACGTGGCCCATCTTCTTCCACGAGACGATGCCCGCCGTTCGGGAATTCCTCGCCTCCAACGAGGTGCCCGTTTCCTTCGAGCAGATCCATGCGGGCCTTGGTGAACACATCAACGCCAGCTGGTCACGCGCCGTCGTGCCCTCCGGCGCAGACTACGTCTCTGAGGAGAAGTATCTCACCGCGCTGAACGCGGGCAGGCCAGAGCTGCGCCGGCGGCTCGCGTCGATTGTATTTGGACGCGCCGATGCGCTGCTCTTCCCGACGACGCCGTGTGCAGCGCCCCGGATCGAGAATCAATGGATGTTCCAGGTCGGCGGCAAGGACGTCAGCGACATCTTCCTCGCCCGGAACACGCATCCCTCGAGCTCCGCCGGCATACCGGGGATCAGCCTTCCAATGGCACTGAACCCGGAAGGGCTTCCGCAGGGCCTCGAACTCGATGCGGCCTCCGGACGCGACCGCGACCTGCTCGTCCTGGCGCGCCGAGTTGAACAAGTGATCGGGCTGGTGCCCCGACCCGCTGGGATCCAGGGAGACGCGAGTTCGCGTCATGGCCCGACGCGCCCTCCTTGAATCGATTCGCGGCGGAAGCGTGCCGAACTGATCGGCAATTGCCGAGTTCTCGGCATGGACGCCTCGCCTCCCGCGACCCGGCAGCCCTCCCGACGGGCTCGCCGAGATCTCGCCGGTTCTGGCACAGCGGATGAACACGTCGGTTGAAGGCAGGTGGCGCTCGGCGAGGCGCGAGCGTCCCCTCCCCGGATGATCAGGCCTGTCCAACCGAAGGTCGTCAAGCCTCGTGAAAGGATCCCGTCATGAGTTCACGGTCCACGCACGTCACCCCGGAAGGCCCGGGCTCCGTCTCCGGTGCGCCCAATCTCCCGGCCGGGTTCACCGACACGTTCACCAGCCGTTACATCGACACCGACGGCCTCCGCCAGCACGCGGTGATCGGAGGCGAGGGGCAGCCGCTGCTGCTGGTGCACGGCTGGCCCGAGAACTGGTACGCTTGGCGGCTGGTGATGCCGGTGCTGGCGAAGGACTTCGAGGTCATCGCGGTCGACCAGCGCGGTATCGGGCTGTCCGACAAGCCGCAGGACGGGTACGACACTGGCACCCTCGCTGGCGACCTGATCGCGCTGATGGACGCGCTCGGCCACGAGCGGTTCGCCGTGGTCGGCCACGACACCGGTTTCGCGATCAGCTACGCGCTGGCCGCGGATCACCCGGACCGGATCGACCGCGTAGCCCTCGCCGAGATCCCCGGGCCCCCACTGGCGAGTGCGTCACCGCCCCTGTTCGTTCCCGCGCCGCTCAACGCCAAGCTCTGGCACCTCTTCTTCAACCGCGTCGAGAAGCTGCCGGAACAGCTCGTCGAGGGACGGGAGGACCTCTTCTTCGGCTACGAGTTCGCCATCCAGGGCGGGAAGCTGCCCGCCGACTTGATCGCGTTCTACGTCCGCCTTGTTTCCAATCCGGAAGCCCTGCGCGGCAGCTTCGGGTGGTACCGGGCGCTCGATGCGACCCTCGCACAGAACGAGCAGCGCAAGACCCGGCGGCTGAAGATGCCCGTGCTAGCGATCGGCGGAGCGGCAAGCTGGGGTGAACACGTCGGCGATGCGATGAAGCCCCTCGCCGACGACGTGCAGAGCGTGGTCATCTCCGGTGCGGGCCACTGGGTCGCCGAGCAGGCTCCCGAGGACATGCTTGCGGCGCTGACGGCGTTCCTGGCCCCGTACCGCGACGCGGCGGCGCACACACTCAGGCCGGATGCTGGCGCGGGGCCGACGCCTGCGTACCCGTGAACGGGATGAGCAGCTGAAGATCCCGGACCCTCAGAAATGACGAAGGCGACCATGAAGGCGATCCGTATCCACCGTCGGGGTGGCCCGGAAGCGCTCGTCTACGAGGATGCCCCGATTCCCGCGCTCCAGCCGGGCGACGTGCTGGTCCGCGTCCATGCCGCCGGGATCTCCCCGGCCGAGTTCACCTGGCAGATCTGGGAGACGCCCGAGGGCCGCAGCCGGCTTCCGTTGATACCCTCCCACGAAGTCTCGGGCGTCGTCGTGGCTGTCGCACCGGACGTGCGAGATGTCGAGGTCGGCGGTGCCGTCTACGGGCTGACCGACTTTTTTCGGGAGGGAGGAGCGGCCGAGTACGTAGCTGTGCGCGCTACCGACCTCGCCCCGAAACCCCGCAGCCTCGACCATGCGAGCGCCGCGGCAACCCCGCTCTCCGCCCTGACAGCGTGGCAGGCTCTCTTCGACCACGCGCGGCTCACGCCCGGGCAACGGGTGCTGATTCATGGCGCTGCGGGCGGTGTTGGCAGCTTCGCCGTCCAGCTCGCCCGCTGGCGCGGGGCGCACGTCATCGGGACTGCCTCCGCCCGCAACGTTGACTTCGTGCGAAAGCTCGGCGCGGACGATGTCATCGACCGTGAGGCAACGCCGTTCGAGACCGTAGTGCACGATGTCGACGTGGTCCTCGACACCATCGGCAGCACGATCAGGGAGCGGTCGTGGTCCGTTCTGCGGCAGGACGGGCTGCTCGTCACGATCGTGAGGCCGCCGCCGCCGGAGTGGGTGGCCGGTCGCGCGGTGAGAGGCTTGTTCTTCATCGTAGAACCGAGCCGCACACAATTGAACGAGCTTTCTCGCCTGATCGACGCCGGCATCATACGACCGATTGTCGAAGCGGTCCTGCCGCTCCACCAGGCACGCGAGGCCTATGAGCGGGGGATCAGGGACCACCCCCGAGGAAAGCTGGTCCTCGCGGTGGTGGGCGAGAACGGAGGAACCCGGTGAGATTCACGCCCTCGGCGTCCACGGGAGAGTCTGAAGCGAGTTCATCTGTCGGACACCGACCGCTGCCGGACCCTGTGGAGGCACGTCATGTACATGGGAAAGCCCTATTACCCGTTGTGGCTGGACAATCTGGCCGACGACGTCACCCTGGAGGGCGCGGCGATGCAAGGCGTCGCGCACGGCGCCGACGCCGTCCGGACCATCGTGGTCACCGCCCGCGAGCTGTATGAGCAGCAGGAGTTCAAGTTCACCGGCGACTACGGCGACAACGGCTTCCTCGAGGACTACACCTGCAAGATCCGCGGTGAGCCTACCAGCGTCGTCGTAACGGTCACCCGCAACGCCGCCGGGAAGGCCGAGCACGTGGTGGTGAACCACCGCCCACGCAGCTCGGTGCTCCTCTTCGCGCGGTTGATGGGCGAGAAGTTCGCCGGCCCCCCCCTCGCCAAGTACTTCATCACCACTGAGTCCTGAAACCGACGTATCCGGCCGCAGCACGACACCCAGCGTTCCACTCCGCTCAGGCAATAGCGACCGCCGGATCGGAGGTCGGGCAGAAACGATCTAGGTGCCCATCTGCCCGTACTCCGGTTTCCCGACGGGCTCGAACCGATGGTACGTCGCGCCCTTGCCGGTAGTGACCGACTCCACCTGTTTGAGCGCCACCGGCACCGTGCCGCTGCCGAAGAGCCTCTTGCCGGAGCCGAGCACCACCGGGTAGATGAACAGCCGGTACTCGTCGATCAGGTCGTTCTTCAGCAGCGTCTGGAGCAGGCCGGTGCTGCCCCAGGTGTGCACGGTCCGGCCGGGCTGCTGCCGGAGCTTCCGGAGCTCGGCGACGACGTCGCCCTTGATCAGGCTGGAGTTGTTCCAGGTGACGCGATCGAGGCTGCGCGACACCACATACTTTGGCCGCGAGTTGAGCGCGGTCGCGATTGGGTTGTTGGGGTCAGTGATCTTGGGCCAGTAACTGGCGAAGATGTCGTAGGTCCTTCGCCCGAGCAGGAAACCGTCGGCGTCCGTGATCCCCTCGGTGACCAGCCGTCCGGTGACGTCGTCGGAATAGGGGGCCTGCCAGCCTCCGTGCGCGAAGCCACCGTCGCGGTCCTCGTCGGGGCCGCCGGGGGCCTGCATGACGCCGTCCAGGGTCAGAAATGCATTCACGACGATCTTGGGCATACGCTCGTCCTCCACCAGGACCACGAACCACACCGGCCCGAATCGACAGACTCGGCACAGGAGAGATGCCCTCCCGACGAGCCGTTGGAAGGGAGGGCCCACGCATTCGACCCGGCGGCCGGGAAACGTCCATCGGTCGCGCCCCAAGCGAGCCGGCGCCGAGATCGTCGCCAGCGTCGAGGACGGCGGTCAGCCCGTCGCGCGCGAACACCTCGCCCGCGTCTCACTGCTGGGCACGACAGCCGGCGAGGTGCAGGCGGGCGACCGTGCACGCGCTGGTGAGTCCGGGAAGCTCCGGCACCGGCGCGTGGGGCTTCAGATCCGCGTGGCTGTCGGCGCTCGACGAGCTCCTCGCGGGCTCGCGACGAGCGCAGCGCCGCGCACGCCCTCATCGACGACGACGGCGATGACGGAGCACGTTCAAGAAATAGTTCGTGCTCGACGCGTGACTCTCGGCGCACCGACGATGAACCAGGACGCGAGCACGTCTGTGAGGCCCTTCCACGACGAGACCTGATCGATCGTCAACGTCGACGATCACGCCATCGAGCTCAAGCCAGGTTTGGCTCTGAAGTTGCCCGCGCTGCTTCTCGGCGGAGACGAACACGGTGCGACGTCGTGGGTCGTCCAGAGTTGACGCGGCCGCTCGATGTAGGACGTCACTTCGACTCGGATCCGACGTGCCGTCTACAGCTCACCAGGCGAGGCAACCTCTGGAGAGAGGAGCTCGGAGACGGCCGTACACGTGTTCCCGAGCAGTCACCTCGCTCGGTGCTGCGGCGCCGCTACCGCCGGAGGATGCTCGCCATCTTCTTGCCCTTGGCGAGCTCGTCGATCAGCTTGTCGAGGTAGCGGATCTTCTGCATCAGCGGGTCGGCAACGTCTTCCACGCGCACCCCGCACACCACCCCGGTGATGAGCCCCACGCTCGGGTTCATCCGGGGCGCCTGGGCGAAGAACGTCTCGACGTCGACCTCGGCGTCGATGGCGCGCCGAAGTTGCTCACCGCTGTAGCCCGTAAGCCACGTGATGATCTCGTCGACCTCTTCCTTCGTCCGTCCCTTCTTCGCTGCCTTCTGCACGTAGAGCGGGTACACGCTCCCGAACGGCGTGATGAAGATCCGTGGCTTCTTGTCCATGTTGGTCGATACAAGTACTTCTTCGAAACGCTCCTGACCAGCCTTCGAGCCGCCCTACTCGAGGCGGAGCCACTCGACGGATCTCAGAAGAAGTACAGGCCGTAGCCGACGCTGACGGGCACGAGCAGTCCGAGCCGGTTCGCCCCGCCGACCACGAACTGGAGCCGAGGCATGACGCTCCGCGCTCGATCAACCCGAAGAGGAACTCGGTCGCGCTCGCTTCCGGTGCCGCCCTATGCGCGGCGAGGCACCGACGAGCGGCTGCGCGTTGTCCGAGTCGTTCTCGTCCACGCGTTCTGCGCCGTCTCGAATCACGCACACCTGGTGATGCGCCGCACGCGACGCGCGGCGCCATGCCGCAGGCAGGTCCGGAGTCGTCCCCGCGATGATCACGCTCCCCATGTCCATCCCACAGCCGGAGCTCGTTGGCGGTCGGCAGCCCGCGCCCTCTTCACCTCTCGTCACGATCTTCCGCCGCCTGTCCGGGCCGGATGCGACCACCGCGGAGGCCACGGTCTGGCTCGCGGGTACGCTCGGCATCACTGCCGTCGCGGCCGTGGTCGCGGTCTCGCGGAGCCCGGGCTGGAGCGCGCTCCAGTGGGTGCTCGCGATGGGGATCGCGTTCGACTTCAGCGGCGGCGTCGTCTCGAACGCCACCTCGGCTGCCAAGCGGTCCGTCCACCGGCCCGGCCGCACCCGGTCCCGCGCGCTCTTCTACGCCGCGCACGTGCATCCGCTGGTGCTGCCGCTAGCATTCTCGGTTCCGTGGACGGCCGCTGCCGCGCTTTACGCGGGCATGCTTGCGGCGGCCGCGCTGGTCGAGCTCGCGCCCCGCGCCGTCGCCCAGCCGGTCGCGTTTGCCGCGGTCGCGGCCGGGCTCTTCCTCGCCTGCGGGGCCGGGTGGCCGATCGGGCTCGAGTGGTTCGCGCCGGTCTATCTACTGAAGCTGGTCGGCGCGTACGCGGTGCCGCCCGAGCGGAGCTGAGCTGACGCGCGATGCTCCTCACCGCAACGCACGTGACGAAACCGCGCACCCAGACTGAGCGGCACCCCGTACCCCTTATGGGGCACACGATTCCGGCCCGCCGCGGGCATCATGTCCCTTGGGCATGGCACCCCGGGCGCAGCCACACGAGGAGGCCTTCCAGGCAGTGACCGCCGCGTTCGCGTCGCTCGGGCGCGTGTGCGTGGCGCTCGACGCCGAGTACCGGATGCGGCACGTCTCTCCGCTGCTCGACGATCTACTCGGACCGGGGGCGGCCGATCGCTATCGCGGCCGCCCCATCACGGAGCTGCTCGGGTGCGAGCTCTTCGGCGCGGACGGGCCGTTCCGGGCGGCGCTCGCGGCGAGCGAGCGCCGCGAGGGCTGGCGCGCGTGGCTCCCGGATGGCGAGGGTGGGCGACGGCCGACGTCCGTCACCGCAGCGCCGCTGCGCCACCTCGGCGGCGCCTGCGATCGAGAGGCCCTCTATCTCATCGTGCTCCGTCCGGCGGATCCGGAGATAGGCGAGCCCGCCGGTCCAGCTCGCTCCACGGGCTTCGTCGCGCGGTCCCCTGCCATGGAGCGCGTGCGCCGCCTCGTCGAGAGCCTCGATCACTCCGACGTCTCCGTGCTCGTCGGCGGGGAGAGCGGCGTGGGCAAGGGCGTCGTCGCCCAGGAGATCCACGCGCGGTCGCACCGGCGCGAGCGACCGTTCGTGGCGGTCAACTGCGCCGCGCTCCCGGACGCGCTCCTCGAGTCGGAGCTGTTCGGGCACGTGCGCGGCGCGTTCACGGGCGCGCTGAGGGACCGGACCGGCCGCTTCGAGCTCGCCGACGGCGGCACGCTGTTCCTCGACGAGATCGGCGATCTCCCCCTGCACGTGCAGGCGAAGCTGCTCCGCGTGATCCAGGAGCGGTCGTTCGAGCGCGTCGGCGACAGCCGCACGATCACCGTGAACGTCCGGATCATCGCGGCGACGCACCGCGACCTCCGGCGCGAGGTCGAGGCGAGGCGCTTCCGCGAAGATCTGCTCTACCGGCTGCGGGTCTTCCCCATCGACATTCCACCGCTCCGCGAGCGCCGCGAGGACGTGGCGCCGCTGGCGCGTCACCTGCTCGCGCGCTCCGCGGCCCGCACTGGCCGCGAGCTGAGGATGTCGCCGGAAGCGCTGCGCCTGCTCGAGGAGTACCGCTGGCCCGGCAACGTTCGGGAACTGGAGAACGCGCTCGAGTACGCCGCCACGGTCGCGACCGGACACACGATCCAGCCGGAGGACCTCCCGTCCGAGGTCAGCGGTCCTGCCGCAGAGGCGCCGCGCGTGTCGCGCGACGCGCCGGAGGAGGCCGAGGACGAGGCGCGCGTCGCGTCGAGGCGGCGGGATCCGCCCGGCCGCGAGCGGCTGCTCGCCGCGCTGCAGGAGAACCGCTGGCACATCGGCCACACCTCGCGGGCGCTGTCGACCTCCCGGTCCACGCTCTGGCGATGGATGCGTGAGCGCCGCATCACGCGTTCCTCCTAGCGACGTCGCGTTGCAACCAGTTGTCGCGACAGCGCGGGCGTGTCACCTGCGCCGGCGCCCGAACCTCGCGAAATGACGGGCGCACGCCCCATGGCGTGCCCCTTGCTCATGTGATGCTCAGGCGACGCGACCGCGATGCGGCACGGTTCGGAGCCCGGGCGCGTCGTGCGCGCGGGCTTCGCCCCGAGCGGGGGACGTGTGCGCGCTCGCCGGCGTCTGCGCTCGGTGCGCCGGCGCCAGCGATCACGAACGAACGTTGGGAGGATGCACATGACAAGACGCACCCTCGCCGTCCTCATCGCCTCCGCCGCCACGCTGGCCTGCGGCGGCGCGACGGATGGCGGCATGAGCGAGACGACGCAGGCCGCGAGGAGCCCGGGCGGGACGCCGAGCTTCAAGATCCTGGCGAGCAACGATCTCGGGATGCACTGCGCGTGTCCGAGCTTCAGCACGTTCATGCTGCTGCCGCCGTACAACACGCTCCGCGCCCAGGTCTTCCAGACCGGAAGCCTCGACCCGGTGCTGCTCGGCGCGAGCAGCCAGTACAAGGTGACCTACGACGTCGTAGAGAACAGCGACGCGGGCCTGAAGGCGGACCCGTACTTCGCCAACTGGATCCAGAACGCCCCCAAGCTCTTCCCAGGCTTCGCGCCGGTGCGTGCCGACGGCCGCATCCAGGGGCTCACGGGCGCGACCTTGAGCGGCGACATGGAGCTCAAGACCACGGCGGCGACGACCTACTTCGAGAAGGCCGGCATCCCGGCCTATCCCGTCGTGACGGGAACGTCGACGGACATCATGACGGACCCGCTCGGCGGGCCGAAGCGGACGCCGTACCTCACCGGACGGATCAAGGTCGTGGAAACGGCGACCGGCAACGTCATGGCGAGCGATGACGTGACGGTGCCGGTCGCCTTCGGCGGCTGCTGCAACTGCCACGTGAAGCTCGCGGGCGAGTACGGGAAGCCCACGACGCCAGCGGGGTCGTTCGAGACCATGGGCATGCTGCACGCGCGCGACGCCGGGATCGACTTCTCCAAGCTCGATCCGGACGGCGACGGCGTGGGCGGCCCCATCCGCTGCTCGGTGTGCCACTGGGATCCCGCGATGGGCGAGAGCCAGGCGCCGGGGTTCGCGAGCGTGTACCCGAACTACCAGATCCTCGCGGGCGCCACGTTCACGAAGGCCGACGTGCGCGTCTCGCAGTACTCGTTCTCCGACGTGCTGCATCGGTTCCACGCGCAGAGCTCCGCGGTGCTCACGTCGTACGACGCGAACATCGCGAAGAACTGCTACGACTGCCACCCCGGCAACAACGTGAACTGCTACCGGGACACGCACACGCAGAAGACCAACGCGAGCGGTCAGCCGATCTGGTGCACGGACTGCCACGGGGACCTGAACCAGCGGATCGCGCAGAACCAGATGGCGCAGCCGTGGTCGGAGCGGACGCTGCCCACCTGCGGGCAGTGCCATGGGCCGAAGTACGGTGAGTTGTCCTCGACCGACCCGAACTCGCTCAAGCTCGGCATCTTTGGCAAGTACCTGAACTCGAGCGGCCACAAGTTCGACAAGGTGCTCTGCTCGTCCTGCCACGGCTCGCCGCACGGGCTGAACCCGTCGACGCTCGCCAAGGACAACGTGCAGAACATCGCGCTGCAGAACGACTCGCGGGCGATCGGCGTGTGCAACACGTGCCACACCGGCAAGTCGGCGTCGTGGGGAGTGCCGCCGCACTAGCGGCGTGACGGGAGCCGGTCGCGGGGGGCGCGCGCCTCCCGCGACCGCGCCATTCCACGGTCTTCTCGAAACACGGAGGCGGTTCCGATGACCCGACGGGTCGTGATGGTCTCGGTGGCTGTGGCGGTGGTGTGGGCGGGCTTGCTGGGCGCGGTGCTGCGGCTCGGCCCCCCGCGCCTGCGCGACCCGGCGCGAGGCGTGGCCGCCGGGGGCGCGCCCGACGCCGCGAAGACGCTCGGGTACCTCGAGCAGTGGGCCCGTCGCGATCGCTGGGACCGCTTCCCGGAGTCCCCCTCGTTCGCCTTCTACAACCTGTACGCGACGCGCGCGCTCGGCGGGGCGATCTCGCCGGAGCTCCGCGCCCAGGTGATCGACTACCTTCGCAGGTGCCAGGCGTCCGACGGCGGGTTCACCGTCGCGCCCGCGACGGGCGATTCGCACGTCGTGCCGACGCTCTACGCGATGCGCACGCTGGCCCTCCTCGGCGCGCTCGACGCGGTCGACCGGCCACGCGCGGTGGCGTTCCTCGCGTCGCTGGCGGGGAAGGACGGCGGCTTCCGTGGCCGCGTCGCGGAGGCGGACGCGTCGCTCGGCACGACGTTCCACGCGCTCGCCGCCCTCGAGATCCTGGGCGCGCTCGATCGCGTCGACCGCCCCCGCACCGCTGCCTTCGTGTCGTCGCATCGCGCCGCGGAAGGGGGCTTCTCGCTTCGCCCGGGCATGATCCCCTCGCCGGCCGCGACTCACATGGCGGTGCGGTCGCTGAAGCTCGTCGGCGCGCTCGATCCCGAGACGGCAGCGGGCGTGGCGCGTCACCTGGCGGCGTCCCGGTACTCGGGGCGGTTCCGCGAAGGGAAGTTCACCTCACTCCCCGAGATCGAGGAGGAGGCCTACGTGCTGGGGGCGCTCGCGGAGGTCGGCCGCCTGGACGTCGTGGATGGTACGGAGGTGGAGAGGTTCGTCACGACCCTGTACGTCGCGGAGAACGGCGGGTTCGGGCCGCAGCCCGGCCTCGGCACGACGCCTCCGAGCACGTACCACGCGATCGCGTGCCTCGTCGCGCTCGGGCGGCTCCCCGTGCCCACGGGAGGATAGGGCGGCGCGGCTCATCGTCCTCGCCTAGAGGCCCATCTCGGGTTCCCGCCCGGGTTCCCGCCCGACAGTACTGCCGCACGAACCGGGGTTCCCGCCCGACAGTACTGCCGCACGAACCGGGGTTCCCGCCCGACAGTACCGCCGCACGAACCGTCGGCCGTCCCGCGGACGGTCTCGCATCGCGTAAGCCCCCGTGATGACGAGCGACAACCGCGGCACGGCTCCTACCTGCCGTCGCCGCGTGACAGGAATTGAACCAGCGACCACGCCATGGACTCGTTCCGCCTACAACTGCACCCCGTACGCGGCTTCCCTGAACACCAGGACGTTCGAGTGGATGGTCGGCAGACCGTCGGGCAGATCAATATAGAACCCGGCCCGCCCTGACCCGTTCCCGATATAGGAAGTCGGCTGCACATAGACTCCCTGGATGCCCAAGATGCTATACGAACCGGCCGATTCAACGAAGACGACCGGGTAGTCGGGCGCTGTGATGTCAAGGGTGAATCCCGCCACGTCGGCGTTGATCAGGTCGACGGTGCCGACACCCAACAACGTAGGCGGAGTCACGGAAAAGTTGAGGTTGAGGTAACTCCGCCAAGATGCTGGGTCATTATCTTCGAACGTAATGAGGCCGACGTTTCGCGGGGGGAAGGTGACCGTGACTTGCGTCGAGAAGTTCTCCGCCAATGTCGTCCCGCTGCTGGGCACGAAATTCGCCAGCCGAACCTGTGCACCGATGCCGTTGAGCGTGAAAGACAAGGAGTAGAGGCCGGTGGCGTCTCGGCTCAAGACGCCGGTGAAGGGAACGGCAAAGCCGGAGTTGGTTCCGAAAATGCCCATGGCGAGCAGGACGGCTTTGGGGTCGATCATGCCACCGCTGCCCGCCCTGGGACACATGCCGATCAGGCTCTCGCCATCGAGGCCGACGGAAACCCTACATGACAGGCCAGCGCCGCAGTCTGCATCCGTGCAGCATTGTCCTGCGGAGGGGTCGTAGACGAAGTCTCCGTGGTTGCCGACGTGGCTCTTGACGGCGGCTTCGGGAAGCCTGAGGGGAACCCATCGCCCGCCGGCGCGGTGGCACACGGAGACCTCCGCCGCCGACATCGCGTGCGACTCCAAGGTCAACGCTGATGACGCATGCGACCCGCTCACGGGATCGGCAACGTCCGGCGCCCCGCAAGCCAGCAACAGGCAACCGGCAATAGCCATCGCTGTTCGCTGCATAGAGTCTCCTCTCGTCAAGCAAGCCGATCATGCTCCGGGCTGCACGACCATCAGGTCGGCTCCTGGGTAGGCCTCTGCGGTGTACGTCTCACCGGTGTGACCACCCGCCGCGTGGACGGCCGCGCGCTGCCGCTGATCGCCTGACGCGCTCCCCGGGTCCGTGGGCGAAGATCAGCCGGGACCGCCCCGCTCTGCCCGCCGCTCGCACGCACGCCGAGCGCGGGGGCCGGCACTCGCCGACACGTACCGGCTGATCCCGCGGTCCAACCCAGGCAAACCGGTTTCGAACCTTCGATGCGGCAGTCTAGAAGCTGCTGCCGATCTCGAACGCGCGAGCGAGGTCCATCTGAGCGGAAGTCTCCAGGCCCAAAAGCTACCGGCGACAGCCACCGCCCGGCATCCAGTCAGGTGGCCGCTTCGCGAGCCAGTCGCTCACGCTGCACACCTCGACCACGCCCGTTCGCTTGTCCGGGTCTGCCCCGACGAGCTTCGCCGCCGGGTTACTCTCGGGCCGGGCGCCCAAACTGTCGCGAAGAGCACGTCGCACGAGCCCCGCCGCCGTCGAGCAGCAACGGCGGCGGGGCCTTTCGTGGAGCGCGGCCGCACCGCAGCTCAGGTGATGGCACTCGCGCGGTCCGGCTCAGGTCGTCCCGTCTCAGTTGTCCTGGTAGCTGGGTTTCAGATACCAGACGCGGAGGTCAACCCGGTACTCGCCGGCCTTGCAGCCGACAATGGGTCCGCTCAAGAGCGCGCCCTGCCTGATCACCTCGAATCCCGTGATGCTGCAGTTCCCCCCGTCGAGGGTCGGGAACTGATAACAGAGCTGCCCCCTGGCTCTCTCGAGTGCGTTCAAGAGCGCGACTTCGAAGAAGTTGCCGCCAACCGGCGCGAGCAAATCCAGGCAGTTGGGGTAGTCGGGGTTCTCGGGGCTGCACTCAGGGGGCGGCTTGGGAAGATCCATGAAAGCGCAGCCAAAGACGTTGATGCTAGCGCAATAGGAGCCGTTGATCGGCTGACAGAACGGCGTGCTCCCACCTTGATCGTTCCCCCCGCCCGCTCGGGCGACGTCGGCGACGGCCAAACCTGCAAGTACCACCCCCACGAACAGAGCCCGCACCATGTCGCCCCTCCTTGCGTCGTGTTTCGACGCCGATCCAGTCACAGCCGACCTGCTCCCCGACGTCACCGCTGTCGAGCAATCACTCATTGTGTTCCCTGGGCGGCGCGTCCGTCGGAACGCGTCCAATGATTCCAGCGAGGAAGGCCCGGTGTCATCCCGCCCGGCGGGGCCTGTGACCGCTTTTCGCAGCGCTCGAATGCCTCGCATGCTCGCAAGCCCTCGTAGCGCCCGTACCAAATGCGAATGCGGTCACGAGACCGTCGCGCGGCGCGAGGCCGCGCGAACGTGGTAGTGCTCGCGGTGCATTGCCCGGTCACCATTGCCGGAGGCGTGCCGGTGGCGCGGGCGCGCGCCGCACCCTTCGATGGAAATGGCGGCCGAGCGCCTATCGGATCCATCTTCACCTGTCGGCGACTCGTCCCTGTGCGGATGCAGACGCGACGGGGTGACCATGAAAGCGCAAACGATCCGGTTCGTCATCGCCGTCGTCGCTGCGACGCTCGCTTGCGGGGACTCGGGCGAGATCGGAGAGCAACCGCTCGCATCGGCATCGGTGCTCTCGGACGCGAAGCTCGAGGCGAGCACCGTCCCGAGCGCAACCGCCTGCTCCCCGCTCCAGAACGGCGTGGCGCTCCCGAGCCTGTCGGCCCCGGCGGGCGCGACGCCCTGCTTCGTGATCAGCGTGCCTGCCGATCAGAGCTGGCTCACCGTGAGCGTGAGCGGCGGGAGCGGCAACGCCGATCTCTACGTGGCGGTCAACGCCGTCCCCACCCTGAGGGCCTACGACTGTCGGAGCGCGCGCACCGGAAACGACGAGGCGTGCACGATCGATGCCCCCGCCGCGAACGCCTCGTACTACGTGATGCTGTACGCCCGCAGGGCCTTCTCGGGCGTCAGCCTCACGGCCAAGTACAGCGGCGCGAGCGCGTGCGTCCCGCTGCAGAACGGCGTCGAGACGAAGCTGGCCGCCGCGAAGGCGGATCGCCTTTGCTATACCGCCGACGTCCCTGCCGGTCAGGCCTCTCTCACCGTGCGCACCAGCGGAGGGGAGGGAAACGCCGACCTGTACCTCCGGTCCGGCGCGGTGCCGACCTTGAGAACCTTCGATTGCCGGAGCGCCGGCAGGACCACCATCGAGTCGTGCACGATCACCAGCCCCGCGGCTGGGACCTGGTACGTGATGTTGAACGCGACCACGGCCTTCTCTGGCGTCGCCCTGACGGCCACCTCCAATCGAGGGAGGCTCGTCCTCGTCTCGGGTGGAGACCAGGTCGGGTCGATCAACACCATGCTCCCAGAGCCGGTCGTCGTCCGGCTCGAGGACCTCGCCGGCGTGCCGCTGTCGGGCCAGACCGTCGGGTTCCAGGTGGTCGCCGGCGGGGGATCCGTGACGGCCAGCTCCGTCACGACCGCCAGCGACGGGACGGCCTCCGTTCGCTGGACGCTCGGGCCCACGGCGTCGCTACAGCAGCTGAGGGCGTCCGCGACCGATCCGCTCACCGGGGAGACGCTGACGCTGACGATCTCGGCCCAGGTGATGAGCGCGGTTGGCGGGTCCCTGGTGGTGAACTCGCTCGAGGACATCGTTGCCCCACCGCCCGGCACCGTGACGCTCCGGTCGGCTCTCGCCGCGGCGGCGTCCGGCGACACGATCACCTTCGCCCCCGGCCTCGACGGCGGGACGATCCAGCTCGGCCTCGTCGGCGCGGAGCATTCGATCCTGCCGGGCGAGGTGTACTCGGGCATGACGTACGCCGGATACCAGGACCGCGACTACGGCCGGTCCGCACTGTACGCGCACAGGAACGTCGTCATCGACGCCTCGATGCTGCCGAAGGGGATCACGCTTCGCTGGAACGGCGGCGCCGCGCTCCACGCGCGCGTGCTCGCCGTCTACGGCAACCTGACGATGACGAACGTGACCATCTCCTCCGGGTACTCCGCCGCCGAGGCGACGGGAAACACGGCCCAGCCGTACACGCTCGCGCGGGGCGGCGGGCTCGCGGTGTGGGGAACCGCGACGCTCACCCGGTGCACGATCGCGGGCAACACGGTCGAAGGCGACACGAGTGCGAGCCGGGACCGCGGCACCTACGGCGGCGGGATCTACGCCAACGGGCTGAAGCTCCTGGATGTCATCGTGAGCGGCAATGCCGCCATGGGGTACGGAGCCGCGGGTGGCGGCATCTACTCGGTGGGGGGAGCGAGGCTCGGCCCACCCTCGAGCTTCATCGGACAGGGCAATGACACGTCGCTGAGCCGGTGCACCATCAGCGGAAACAGGGTGACTGCCCAGCACGCATACGGCGGCGGCATCTTCACGCTGTCCGGCGGGCCGGACAACCTGGCCACGATGTACGTCTCGAACTGCACCGTGGCGCGCAATCTTGTCGAGGACAACACGGCCCTGCCCCAGACCGGGCAGTACTACTACCGCGGGGGCGGCATCTACATGGGCGGCGGTTCGCTCTACGTCGTCGCGAGCACCATCGCCGAGAACGAGGTGAACGGTCCGTCGCCCGACGTTCCTTTCGGCGGAAAGCCCAACGTCGGCGGCGGCGGGGTCGCCGCCACGATCGGGAACGCGCACACGGTCGAGTACGTGTACCTGCAGAACTCGATCGTCGTCGGGAACAAGCTGAACGGCGCCGCGGAGGACTGGTTCCCCGGCTCCATCCTCGATTTCCGCAGCCGCGGATACAACCTCGTCGGGCGGATCGACTTCGGCCAGATCCTCGTGCCCGTCCCCGCCTGGATGGATCTCAACAGGAGACGCTGGCCGAAGCTGGGAGACGAGGAGGCGATCGCGCTGGCGGACGCGCTCGACCTCAACGGAGCCCATCGCTCCGACTCGGTCATCTCCGTCGGCACCGACACGGGAGAGCACGCCGTGCTCTGGTATCCGCCTTCGACGAAGGCGATCGACAAGATCCCTGACGGTCAGTACACGCTGACGTACGTGGACGGCGGCTACTCCGGCTACGGTGTCGCGACCGACGACTTCTTGCGCCAGGTGATCCTGCAGCTCAGGAAGCAGTACGGCTCGATCCTGGGCAGTGACTTCGGGAGCGCGCTCATTCCACCGACCGGGACGACGTGGTACGAGCAGCCCGTGATCTGGCCGTCGGATCCGAACAACGAGAAATGGATCCAGTTCTGGCGCGCCCTCGACGTCGAGCTCGCCGGCAGGCTCGGACAGGTCGGCCTGGGCGACGGCTTCTGGGGGACCTTCCGCAGCGGGCCGGTCGGCAACGAGTGGATCACGATCCAAAGGGCGAGCTCCACGTTCGGCCACGTGGCGACGGACCAGACCGGCAAGGCGCGCCCGAGCGGTGCTCTCGTGGACATCGGCGCGATCGAGAAGTAGCCCGGAACCCCGCCCGACAGTAGGAACCCCGCCCGACAGTACCGCCGCGCGAACCCCGCCCGACAGTACCGCCGCGCGAACCGCCGACCATCCCGCGGCCGTTCTCGCATTGCGTAAGCCTCCGCGATGACGAGCGACGGGCGCGGCACGGCCTCTGCCTGTCGTCGCCCCGTGACCCCGCCCCGTCGCGTTTTGCCCGGAACCACCTACCTCGTGACGCGCCGCTGCTCGGAGCGACGCTTCTTCCTGCGGCCGAGTCCGGTCGTGAACGAGATCTTTCTCTACGTCCTCGCCGTCGCCGCGCGCCGCTACGGCGTCCTCGTCCACGCGTTCTGCGTCCTCTCGAACCATGCACACCTGGTCCTCACCGACCCTGACGGCCGTCTCCCCGCATTCATGCAGTACCTCGACTCCCTCGTCGCGCGAGCTGTGAACGCGTCCCTGGGACGCTTCGAGGGCTTCTGGGCCACCGACGGAAGCTACAGCGCGGTCGAGCCGCTCGACCCGGAGGACGTCGTCGCCAAGATTGCCTACGTGCTCGCGAACCCGGTCGCCGCCGGCCTCGTCCGCCGCGGCGCCGAGTGGCCGGGCCTCTGGACCGCGCCCGAGCAGCTGGCGGGCACGAAGCTCTCGGTGCGCAGGCCCAAGGTCTTCTTCGACCCGAAGAGCTACCTGCCCGACGTCGCGGAGCTCGAGCTGACCGTCCCTCCCGGCTTCGCATCGGCGGAGGACTTCCGCGCGCTCGTATCGGAGGCGCTCGACGGCCTCGAGGAGAAGCACCAGCGGGAGCTCGCCTCGGAGAGGCGCAGGTTTCTCGGAGCTGCGCGCGTCCTCGCCCAGAACCCGTTCTCGCGTCCGCCGTCCGGCGAGCCGCGCTTCGCGCTCAGGCCGCGGATCGCCGCCCGCGATAAGTGGAGGCGGATCGAGGGGATCTTCCGCTTGAAGACGTTCCTGCGCGAGTACCGGCAGGCCTGGACCGCGCGGCTGTCGGGCGCGTCCGACGTGAAGTTCCCCGCGGGCACCTACCTCCTCCGCCTCATGCACGGCGTGCAGTGCGCCGGCGCTGCGTAGGTCGCTCGGCGCTCGATCATCGAGCCGAAGAAGAACTCGGTCGCGCTCGCGTCCGGCGCCGCCCCATGCGCGGCGAGGCGCCGACGAGCGTCTGGGCGTTGTCCGAGCCGTCCACATACCGGTTCGAGCGGTGCACACGGTCACTTGTTTCGGCGCCGGCGCGCCCCTTCCGCACACCACGAGGCTGGGCGGGGCCCGCCTTCACGTTTCGCGGAGCGGGTACTCTCGGGCGGGGCGCCGCCACTTGGAGCTCGCCTCGGAGAGGCGAAAGTTTCTCGGACCTGCCCGCGTCCTCGCCCAGAACCCGTTCTCGCGCCCGCAGCCCGGCGAGCCGCGCTTCGCGCTCAGGCCGCGGATCGCCGCCCGAGACAAGTGGAGGCGCATCGAGGGGATCTTCCGCGTGAAGACGTTCCTGCGGGAGTACCGGCAGGCGTGGACCGCGAGGCAGTCGCATGCGGCCAACGTGCTGTTTCCGGCCGGCACTTATCTCCTCCGCCTCATGCACGGCGTGCAGTGCGCCGGCGCCGCGTAGGTCGCTCCGCGCTCCACCATCAAGCCGAAGAAGAACTCGGTCACGCCTGCGTCCGGCGCCGCCATATGCGCGGCGAGGCACCGACGAGCGCCTGGGCGTCTGTTTCGTCCGCCGCGCGCCCACTTCCGCACGCAGGAGTCGTCCTCGTCAGGCTTCGCGAGATGGTTACCATCGCGCCCGAGGCCGACCGACGGGCTTCGCGGCGCGGTTACTCTCGGGCGGGGCACAGTTACTCTCGGGCGGGGCACACGCGATCTACGACGCTCTCCGTCGCTTCTCGGACGAGGGCGGGATCGTGGTCGTCTACATCGCGGGTCGCGCGGACAGCACCGGGACCGTGATCGCATGCGCGGGCGACTACGTGCTCGCGCACCCGGACGCGTGGATCGGGATCCACTCCGGCGTAGCCGAGTGCGCCGAGGAGCGGAACGAGGTCAACCGACGCTTTCTCTCGGTCTACGTCGCGCGCACCGGCATGACGCGGGAGGAGCTCGAGGAGGCACTCGCTCCGCCTCCCGAGGTCGTCACGGGGATCCCCGCGTCCGCGGCGGCCGCGCTCGGATGGGCGGACTTCATGGGCGACGAAGCGGAGGCGCGCAGGTTCGTGGACTCGATCGCGAAGGGCTGGCGGCCCGCGGGGCCTCGCCGCGACATGCTGACGGCCCGCGCCGCGAACGGATGGCCGGCGGCCACGCTCGAGGCGACGGGGCTCACCAACGCGCCCGGCGCCGCGTACCAGGGCACGTGGTGTCGCGTCGTGCAGGCGACGGACACGAACTGGACCACGCTCGCGTTGACGCCCAGGATCCCGATAGCTGAGGGCGAAACCGTCTACGCCGAGGCGATGATCGCGCCGGAGGCGACCGCCGTGAACAACGGCAGCACCCTTAAGTGCGGCGTGCTCGTCGTGTCGTGGCTCGACAGCACCGGCGTCGAGATCGGGTCGGCCTCTGCCGCGCCATCGACCGCGGGGACATACGGGAAGGTCGCGTTTTCCGCGACGGCTCCCGCGGGCGTGAGCACGATGCGGCTTCGCGCCGACGTGCAGGGGCAGGCGAAGAAGGCGTACCTCGACAACCTCGTGCTGCGGAAGGAGCCGCGCGGCGGGCAGGTTCGCGGATACATCGCCATCGACGGCTCGATCCTCAAGGATTACGGGTTCGGCTTCACCTGCTCCAAGATCGGAACCGGGACGTACGAGATCACCCACCCATCCATCAACGCCGCGAACACGATCGCCACGGTGAGCGGCGAGGGTTACGTCGCGGGGACCTTCGGGATGTGGCACGTGTTCTCGAGCCCCACGCGCCTGCGGTTCACGTTCTGGGACCACACGGGGACGATGACCGACGCTCGGTTCGCGTTTAGCTTCTGGTCGGCCTAGCGCCGCGACTCAGAAGTGCGTGGGCGTCGTGTAGACCGGCTGGTGCGAGCGGTCCGTTCGCTCGTTCAGTGGGATCGGCTCGGGGCAGGCATTCTCGTAGGTCGATGAGCCATCGGGCGCCACGCGCTCGACAACGACGCAGCCGTTTTCGTCCGGCCCGCCGCACGCAGCGAGGATCAGCGCAGCAACCGCGAGTGCCTGTCTCATGCTCGCAGTGTAGAGCATCGGGCGGACACTCGCAGCGCGGCGATCCGATATGCGGGGGTGTGAACCCCTCGCAGTGGATCGCGGAGCACCTCGCGGCCGACGACGGGCCGCTCGCCCCCGACGACCTCGTGCGCTGCCCGCGCATGTGCGCGCTCCTGAAGGCCGGGACGTGCGCGGCGAGACGAGCCGCACGCACGCCGTCCGGGGCCGGGCGCGGTTTCAGGGTGTTCGGCGCGTCGTGCGCGACGTGTGAAACGGGCCGAGAGTACGCCGCGCGGCTTCCCAAGTCCTTCCGGCCTCGCGGGTTCCGCACGTTCGATCCCGCCGGTGAGCAGCGACAGCGGGCCGCCCGCCAGCGTCTCTGGCGAATCGGCGCTCTCGACCGCGTGCCGACGTGCGACGACGGGCCCGACGACCCGGCTTGACTTTTCACTAGCGACAAGTCTACCGTCTCTCCCGCAGCACCAACCCAGGAGGACGGAATGAGTGCCACCAAGAAGCGCATCACGAAGGCCGAGCTCCGCGGCGACGGGCTTCGCATCGCCCGCGAGTACCGGCGGGCCGCCGATCGCGTCGAGGCAGCGGCGCGGAGCGCCGACCCGCTGAGCGCGCTCGACGCCATGGGCGTGGGATCCGTGCGGCGCCCGGCGCTGCGGCTCATCGAGGTGAAGAACCGCCGCGACAGGCGGAGGAAGATCGGCCGGTACGCGCCGAGGAAGGCGGTGCGCTCGTGACCGCCAGGACGAAGCCGGGCTTCCCCGTGTTCGGACAGACGACCCGAAAGCTCGCCGACGACGATCGCGACCCAGGACCCGTCGCGCGAGCCGCGATCCGCGAGGCGGTCAGGCCGGTCGTGGAGGACTTGCGCCACCGGATGAACCTCGTGGCGCTCGGGCTCACGGGCCCGGATCCCGAGTACGCGCTGTGGGAGTTCGTCGAGGCGCTGCGCGCCGTTCCCGCAGCGTTGCAGTCCCTCGAGCGGGAGCTCTCGAAGCCGATCGGCAGCACGTCTCGGAGGGCCGCATGAGCGCGCCCGCGAAGAAGCGCCAGCCGTTCGCCCACGCCGCGGACCTGCCCGCCGCCTACGCCGAGTTCTCGGCCGCCCTGGCGGGCATCGTGAAGCTGCGGGAGAACGGGCCCGCCCCCGTCATCGCCAAGGACGTCCGCAACGTGCCCAACCTCTCGGCGCACGCCCTCTGGAGGACCGCGGACGCGCAGATCGCGGCCTGGGAGCGCGTCGGGGCCGCTGCCCGGCGGGTCCACGTCGCGATGTACGGGAAGGGCGCTGCGGCGCGCTGGGACGGCTTCCGGCGCACACGGCGGAGCGCCTTGTGATCCGTCCCTCGTCGCTCCCGCGCCTGCGCATCCGCCTCCCGGGCGTGCTAGATCGCCCGGCCATGCCGAAGGCACGCATGGGACGCCCGCCGACGGGGCACGTCGTTACGACCGTCAGCCTCGAGCCGGCGCAACTTCAGGCGCTCAAGGCCCAGGCGAAGAAGCGCGCCGCAGCCGAGGGCCGGACCCGTCCCGACGTCTCCGCCCTCATCCGCGAGGCGGTCGAGGCGTGGCTCGCGGCGAGCCGTCGGAAGTAGTCCCCTGCGAAGTCCCCTGGGCCGGGCTGTCCCCTGTGACCTCAAAAACAAAGCCCCCGAATCCGTGAGGATTCGAGGGCTTAGAGTCGGGGAGACAGGATTTGAACCTGCGACCCCTTGGTCCCGAACCAAGTGCTCTACCAGGCTGAGCCACTCCCCGATGAAGCGCTTCGTCGGACGGATTCCGGGTCCCGGGAAGACCTCGAACCGACGTAAGGCGGCGTAGATACTGGAGTGCCGAGAGGGTGTCAAGGGGGAAGCGCAGGCCGGCTCGGCCCGCCGCTTCGCTAGAACACCGTCACCTCCGCGGACTCCGATCTGCCGTCGAGCTGGGCCTCGATCCGCACGGTTCCGGCGCGCTTCGCCAGGAACTTCCCGGGCGCCGCGGGGTCGAACTCGACCACCGTCGGATCGGCGCTCCACCACGTCGCCTTGCTCGACACGTCGACCGTGGCGCCGTCCGCGAAGCGGGCGGTCGCGCGGAACCGGTAGCTCGTTCCCGCGGGGACCGTGGGCGCGACGCCTTCGAGCTCGAGGCGGTCGATGGGGGTGTTCGACACCGTCACGGACCAGGGCCACACCTGCAGCCCGGACGCCGCGGTGATGATGGCCGTCCCCGGAGCGACTCCCTCGACGACCGCGGGCCCGACCACCTTCGCCACCGCCGGGTTCGACGAGCTCCACGTCAGCGCCTTCTCGAAGTCGGAGAAGGTCGGGTTCTCGTAGGCGTTGAGGTACAGGCGCTCGTACGGGTGGAGGCCGCGCGGCCCGATGTCCTGCGCGTACAGCCCGAACTCGCCCACGGGGTGCGTGACGTTCACGACCGTGGTCGCGGTCTTCCCGCCCCACGTCGCGGTGACCACCGCGCTCCCCATCTTCAGGCCCGTGAACGAGCCGTACTGGCCCGAGAACGAGGCCTCGACGACGTCGGCGGGGGAGACGGTCACCAGTGGCCCGGTCACGGCCCCCGCGCCGCTTCCCACGAGCGTCGCGCTGAGCTCCGCCGACACCCGGCCGCCGACGGGCAGCTCGTACGACGGGTAGCTGAATCGGAGGCCCACGACCTGCGGCTCCGCCGCCGCTGCGACCACCGGGACGGCGTCCGTTCCGATGAGCCCGTTCCAGGTCGCGTCGAGGGTCGCCATCCCCTCGGCGATCGCCTGCAGCTCCGGCATGGTGCCCGGCGTCCACGTGAGCGTCGCAACGCCCGGGCTCGAGGACGCAAACGTCGCGAGCTTGGTCACGTCCACGTAGTCGCCGCTGTCGAGCTGCACGTAGGCGCGCGGCGTCGTCTTCGCGCCCACCGTGAGCTGGTACGGGAGCGACAGGTAGAGGGTCTTCGGCGCCGCGGGCACGACCGTGCCCTGCGTCACGACGGTCACGTCGTCGAGGCGCGCGCGCAGCTCCACCGTGCCGACCTTCCTCGCGACCACCGTCGCGCCGCGCACCTCGAGGATCGACGGATCGCTCGACTCGAACGCGGCGAACGCCGTCGCCGAATAGGTCGCGGTGGCGGTCGGGACCGACAGGGTGAGCGCCGCCTTGCCGCCGAGCGGCACGGTGACGGGCGAGAGCGCGAGCTCCGCGGTGGGGGTCACCGTCGTGAGCGACACCGACGCCTGCATCGGCGCGCCGGCCGGGCTCGTCGTCGAGACGCGGATGGACACGGTACCAGGGGCGAGCGCGCGCACCCTGCCCGGGCGCGCGGGATCGTCGAACGCGGCGATCGACGCGGCGCTCGTGGTCCAGGTGACCTCCCGATCCACGGGGACGTCCACGTCCTGGCCGCCCACCGAGTACACGTACACGGCCCGATACTGGGCCGTGTGCCCGACCGGCAGCCGCTCCGAGGTGTACTGGAGCACGGGGCGGATGCCGAGCCCGCCGAAGCCCGGCTCGCGCACGACCGTGGCGGTCGCGGTCCCGAAGACGTCGCCGATCGCGGCGGTGATCTCGCCCGTGCCCGGGCCGGACGACCAGAAGCTGCCGCCGTTGACCGAGCCGATGACGCGGTCGCAGCGCCAGGTGACGAGGGTCGTCGCGTCGGTGGTGCGGCCGTCGGCGAGGTGGGCCGTCGCGCTCAGCTGCCGCGTCACGCCCGAGGCCGCGACGAACGACGCCGGGGAGATGGTGATCGAGGCGAGCGGCCCGAGCACCGTGATCGTCTTCGTCGCCGTCATCCCGCCGAACGCCGCCGTCAGCGTGGCGCTGCCGGGGCCGACCACGGTGGCGGTGCCCTTCGTGCCCGGCGCGTTGGAGATCGCGATCACCGCGGGATCGCTCGAGGACCACTCGGCGTAGCTCGAGACGTCCTCCGTCTCGACGACGTACTTCCCCTGCACGCGCGTCTCCGCCTTCACGTTCCAGCTCACGCCCGCCGGCACCGACGCCGGCGCGTCGAGGGTGAACGACAGCGGCGCGGTCACCTGGAGGCTCGCGGTGACGGAGAGCCCCGCGTAGCGCGCCTCGAGGGTGGTGGTCCCGAGGCCGACCGCGCGGACGACCGTGTCGCCCGACCAGCCCACCTCGACGAGACCGACGGCGGGATCGGCGACGGAGAGCTTCGCCGAGCTCGAGACGTCGTAGCTCGAGCCGTCCGCGTAGCGCAGCCTCACCGTGGGGGGCGGCCAGGTGTAGGCGCCCAGGCCCATGGCGATGGCGGTCGCGTCGAGCGCGAGCCCGGTCGGCGCGTCGCCGGTGGCGGTCACCGCCGCGCGTCCCACCG
This sequence comes from Anaeromyxobacter terrae, assembly GCF_022690685.1. Lineage (GTDB taxonomy): Bacteria > Myxococcota > Myxococcia > Myxococcales > Anaeromyxobacteraceae > Anaeromyxobacter > Anaeromyxobacter terrae. The sequence goes on from NZ_JALCYY010000025.1 coordinate 50,192, forward strand.
CGCCGCCGTAGCTGGCGGTCACGGTGGCGACGCCGCCCGCGATCATCGTCGCGACGCCGGCGGCGTCCACCGTCACGGCGGCCGAGTCGGACGACCAGGTCGCGAGCGCGGTCACGTCGGCGGAGGTGCCGTCCGCGTGGAGCGCGGTGGCGCGGAGCGGATACGCGACGCCCACCGGCAGCGGCGAGGGGACGGGCTGGACGAGCAAGAAGATGACGCTATCGGAGGCGACGGTGAGCTCGGCCGACGCGGACTTCCCGCCGAACGAGGCGCCGATCGTGCTCGCGCCGGGCGCGAGCGCACGGATGCGCCCCGCGCTCTCCGCCACGCTGGACACCACGGCCGTCGCGGCCGCGCTCGACGTCCAGTCCGCGAGGAGCGTCACGTCGCGCAGGCCGCCGTCGGAGTAGAGGGCGAACACGCGGGCGTCGAGCGAGTCGCCCGCGGCGAGGGTGAACGCGGGAGGCACGCCGAGGAGGAGCGAGGCGAGCGAGGCCGCTTCCACGGTGACGTGCGCCTGCGCGGAGAGGCCGGCGTAGCTCGCCCGCACGTCGGTGCCGCCGACCTTCACGCCCGACACCACGCCGCGCGCCACGGTGGCGACCAGCGGATCGACGCTCGTCCAGGTGGCGGCCGCGGTCACGTCGATCTCGACGCCGCGATCGGTGGTCCCGAGGCAGCGGAGCGAGACGGACTGGCCCGCGGAGATCGTCGCGCTCGTCGGATCGGCGCGGAGGGACACGAACGTCGGAGTGTCCACGGTGACGAGGGCCGTCCCCTGGATGGCGCCCACCGCCGCGGTGACGGTCGCCGTCCCCGCGGTGACCCCGGTCACGACGCCCGCCGAGACCTGCGCGATGCCGCCGTTGAGCGACGTCCAGCTCGCCTCGGCGGTCACGTCGCGCTTGCTGCCGTCGTCGTAGGCGCCGGTCGCGGTGAGCTTCACCGTCGCGCCCACCACCGTCACCGCCGTCGCGGGCGACACCGCGATGGAGACGAGCGTCGCGGGAGGCTTCGAGCCGCCGCTTCCGCCGCCGCTGCTGCACGCCGCCGCGAGCACGGCCGCGAGGCCGAGCGCCGAGATCCGCCGCATGTTCCCCTCCCCGCGCCGCGCACGGCGCGCGTCCCGGCGTTCACGCTGGGATACGGCGCGCGAGGGTATACAGCGGGTCAACGAGCGGCAAGGTTGCGGCCGCACCTACATCAGAACCGTCCTGCCACCCCCGCCGAGAACCCGCCACCCTCGAGCCGCGCCACCACCGGCATCGCCATGGCCCCGGCGCGCGCGGCGGGCCCCTCGTCGTGTTCCTCGTCCCAGCCGCGCGAGATGTACGTCCCGACCGCGAGCCCGACGGCCATGCCGGCGAGGCCGGCCGCGCCGATGGCAGGGCCGTTCTCGGCGTTCGCGAACGCCGGGACCGACACGCCGGCGAGCGTGCCGAGGAGCCCGCCCGCGTCGATGATGAGCGACCGGCCACGGCTCATCTCCACGCGCCGCGCGACGAGCGCCATCGCGAGGAGTCCGGCGTCGGTGCTGGCGAGGAGCACGCTCTCGGCGGTCTTGTCGCCCGCGTCCTCCAGGATCGCGAGCGTGAGCCCGCCCGTCACGAGCCCCCAGATGCCGCCGCTGTTCGTGAGCGCCACCTCGCCCGACGACGGGCTGCGCTCGCGCGTCAGGAGCGCCGTCGTGCCGAGCGCGGCGAGGCCGGTGCCGAGCGTCGCCCCCACCACCCCCTTCCCGTCCGCGTCGGCGAGCGCGGCGAGGAGCCCGCCGTTGAGCGTTCCCCAGTTCGTCGCCGACTCGATCGCCTGCGCGCGGCCCTCGGGCATCGAGGCGTGGCGGGTGGGCAGGATCGCGAGCGCCAGCCCGCCCGCGCCGCCCGCGATCGCGAGCGCGGAGTACACCCGCCCGTCGTCCGCGCCGGCGAGGAGGCCGCTCGCGACGCCGGTCCAGATGCCGTAGGTGGTGCCGAAGAACGCGAGCTCGCCGCGGCCGCTCCGGTCGAGGCGCGCTCGACGCGCGGGCCGCGGCCGCTCGAGGCCGGGCTCGTGCAGCACGAACTGCCCCCGCGCGCTCAGCGCGCGGCTCACCTCGGCGAGCGTGCGGGCCCGGTCGGCGAGCGGGCCGGCGTCGGGAGCGGCGACCACCGCGTCGAACGCGCGCGCCGCCTCCTCGAGCTTGCCGTCGAGGAGGAGCGCCATGGCGGTGTCGTAGCGGGCGGCGGCGTCCGTTCCTCGGGCTTCGACGGGCTCGGCCCGAGCGGGCGGGCCCGGCTGCGCGGCGGCGAGGAGAACGGCGGCGACGAGCGTCAGCATGCGGCGGCTCCGTCGCTCCCGGTGAACGGCCGTGGGAGCTGCCGGAGCCTACCGCATGGGCGGCGCGGCGCGAATTCGCGTCGCGTGACGGAGCGATCGCGCCCCTACCGCACGCACACCGCCTCGACCTCCGCGACCTCCTTCGGCACCGCGGCGGTCAGGTTCTCGTGACCCTCGGGCGTCACGAGCACGTCGTCCTCGATGCGGATGCCGACGCCGCGCATCTCCTTCGGCGCGCTCTCGTCGTCCGCGGCCACGTAGATGCCGGGCTCCACCGTGAGCACCATCCCCGGCACGAGCGCCCGCGGCTTGCCGTCGACGTAGTAGTCGCCCACGTCGTGCACGTCCATGCCGAGCCAGTGGCTGGTCCGGTGCATGTAGTACTTGCGGAACGACTTGTCGGCGATCCGCTCGTCGGCGCTGCCCTGGAGGAGCCCGAGCGAGATGAAGCCCTCGGTGAGCTTCCGCACCACGAGGTCGTGGATCGCGTCGAGGTTCGCGCCCGGCTTCACCGCCTCGATGCCCTGCTTCTGCACGTCGAGGCAGAGCTCGTAGAGGTCGCGCTGCGCCTTCGTGAACTCGCCCGACACCGGGAAGGTGCGCGTCACGTCCGCCGTGTAGAGCTCGTACTCGCCGCCCGCGTCCACGAGGCAGACGTCGCCGTCCTTCAGGACGTCCGGGCCGGCGCGGTAGTGGAGGATGGTCGAGTTCGCGCCGGCGGCGACGATCGTGCCGTAGCCGGGGCCCGAGCCGCCGCGGCGGCGGAACGCGTACTCGATCTCCGCCTGCACCTGGTGCTCGCGCCGGCCGGGCTGGCCGTCGCGCATCGCCGCCATGTGCGCCTCGGCGGTGATCTCGGCCGCCTTGCGCAGCCGCCTCAGCTCGTCCGGCGCCTTCACGAGCCGCTGCTCGTGGAGCACGCGGCCGGGGTCCACGATCGCGCGCGGCGGGCGCTTGCCGAGGCGCGCGCCGGCCCGCAGCTCCTTCAGGACCCGCGCGAGCCGCGCGTCCCAGAGCGCGTCGTGACCGACGCGGAACCAGAGCGTCTCCGCGCCCTCGAGCAGCCCCGCCAGCTTCGCGTCCATCTCCGCGACCGGGTACGCCTCGTCGGCGCCGTACTGCTCCTTCGCGCCCTCGATCCCGGCGCGGCGGCCGTTCCAGATCTCCTTCTCACGGTCGCGCGGCCGCACGAACAGGACCAGCTTCGCCTCGCCCGCGGGCGACGCCACGAGGACCGCGCAGCCCTCGGGCTCGTCGAGGCCGACCAGGTAGTGGTAGTCGCTGTCCTGGCGGAAGAGGTACTCGGTGTCGGCGTTCCGGAGCTTCTCTTCGGCGGCCGGGAGCAGCATCACGCCGCCCCCCTGGCGCGCCATCTGCGCGGCCGCCGCCCGGCGGCGCTCGGCGAAGGTCGAGTTGGAGTCCATGCCCGCCCATATAGCGCACTCCCGGCGGGAGCGCGGCCGTGCTGCCGTCGCGGGGCAGGCGGGCCTCGCTGGGGGCGCCTGACCCCACCGCGCGGAGGCGTCGAGCTCTCGGCGATGACTCCGGCCCAGAAGCGAAACCACTCTGGGTGGGGACGAGAAATCGATCGTGATTTCCGAAAGATGACGCAGCTACCTCCCCGGCCAGCGCGTCCCCGACCACGCCTCGAACGCCGCCCGCTGGGCGTCGGTCGCCCCCTCCTCGGGCTCGAGCCAGACGGTGTCCTCGGGCCACGGCGCGAGCGGCACCTCCACCTCGACGAGCTCGTCCCGGCGGAAGACGGTGAGCCGGAGCGAGCCGCCTGGCCCCTTCTCGCAGAGCCGGTCCCACAGGGCGGCGCGGTCCACCCGGAACCCGCCCTCCGCCACGAGCTCGTCCTCGGCGTAAAGGCCGGCCCGATGCGCCGGGCTCCCCTCCTGCACCGACGCCACCGCGAGCTTCGGCCCCTGGGCGAGCTCGAGGCCGGCCCAGCCGGGCGCGGGGCGCTCGTCGCCGTTCTTCGCCGGCGCGCCGCCCTTGTCGTCGAACGCCTGCGCCGGCCGGCGCCGGAGCCGCAGGCCCACGAGCTCGAGGTCGAGGTCGAGCGGCTCGGTGCCGCGCACGTGGCGGTCGAAGAAGCGCCGCGCCGCGTCCGCGCCGAGGAGCTCCGCCGCCGCCTTCTCGACGCCGTCCTCCGGCAGGCCGCGCCCCTCGTACCGCGCGTAGAGCGCTCGCAGCAGCGCGTCGAGCGAGGACCCCGCCCGCCGCAGCGCGAGGTCGAGCGCGAGCGCGACGAGCTCGCCCTTCAGGTAGTAAGAGATCGCGCTGTTCCCGCTGTTCTCGTCCGGCCGGTAGTGCTTCACCCACGCGAGGAAGCTCGCCTCCTCGACGCTCATCTTCTTCGCGCCGGGGGTGCGCTCGAGCTGCGTGAGCGCGCGGCCCAGGTTCTTCAGATACTTCTTCGCGTCGAGGATGCCGGCGCGCGCGAGCGCGAGCCCCTCGTAGTAGGACGTCGCGCCCTCGAACCACCAGAGGAGCCGCGTGTACTGCTCGCGCCCGTAGTCGAACGGCACGAGCGCCGCGGGGCGCATCCGCTTCACGTTCCAGAGGTGGAAGAACTCGTGCGAGAAGAGCCCGAGCGTCTCCTCGTACGCGTCGCGCGGGAAGAACTGCATGCGGCCCACGTTGAGCGTCGTCGAGCTCGCGTGCTCGAGGCCGCCGCGCCGCTTCTCGGTGAGGTGGAGGATGAACAGGTAGCGCTCGTAAGGGAGCCCGCCCATGAGCGCCCCCAGCGTCTCGACGAGCCGCCGGGCGTCCTCCGCGAGCCGCGCCTCGTCGACGTTCCCCCGCCCCCAGATGGCGATCTCGTGCGGCTTGCCGAGCGCGGTGAAGGGCACGAGCCGGTGGCGGCCGAGCTCCACCGGCGAGTCGGCGAGCTCGTCGTAGTCACGTGCGGTGAACGTGGTCGGCCCGCCGGGGAGCGCCGTCGCGACCGACCAGCCCACGGGCGGCGCGATCTCGAGGACGTGGGGCTCCTGCTCCCGCCCCGGCGCGTACAGGAACACCGCCGCGCCGTTCAGGAACCCGTGCGTGCCGTCGAGGTGGCAGGTCCGCACCGTGAGCTCGTTCGCGTAGACCCGGTAGCGCAACACCACGCGCTCCGCCCCGCCCGCGGCCACGCGAAAGCGCTGCTTGTCGAGTCGCTCGATCGCGAGACGGCGGCCCTGGCCGTCGTCGGCCTCCACGCCCTCGAGGTGGCGCGCGAACTCGCGCACCAGGTAGCTGCCGGGCGTCCAGACCGGGAGCGCGAGCTCCGGCGCGGGGCCGGGCCGCTCTAGGATCGCCTCGACGTGGAAGAGATGGGTGTGCGGTTCGGGGAGCGAGAGCCGGTAGCGCATGCGGTCACAATCTAGCCCGGGATCAACCGCGTGCCCGGGAGTTCTGTTAGCCTCTCGGCCCCAGGGGGTTCTCGCAGTGTCGATGCTGAAGCTCCACCTCCTCGGGCGGTTCGAGGTGGTCCGCGCGGACGCGCCCATCCCCGCCCAGGCGTGGCGGCGGCGGCGCCCGGCCGATCTGCTGAAGCTCGTCGCGCTCGCGCCGGGCCGCGTCCTCGGTCGCGACGCGGCCATCGAGGCGCTCTGGCCCGACAAGGACCCGGCGAGCGGCGCGAACAACCTGCACCGCGCCCTCTACGACCTCCGCCAGATCCTCGGGGGCCGCTGGGTGGACATCGAGCGCGGCCAGCTCGCGCTCCGGCCGGACGTCTGGGTGGACGTGGACGCGTTCGAGGAGGCGGCGGCCGCGGGCGGTCCGGAGCGCTGGTCGCAGGCGGTCGCGCTCTACCGCGGCGAGCTCTCGCCGGAGGATCGCGACTCCCCCTGGCTTCAGGGCCGGCGCGCGGAGCTCCGGAGCCGCTTCGTCGACGTGGCGCTGCCGCTGGCGCGCGACGCCGCCGGGCGCGGAGACGCCGGCACCGCCGTCCCCCTCCTCCGCCGCGTGCTCGAGGTGGACCCGGCCGCGGAGGAGGCGCACCGGCTCGTCATGCGCCTCCTCGCCGAGACCGGCCGGCGCGCAGAGGCGCTCCGCCAGTTCGACGCGTGCGAGAGCGCGCTCCGCACCGCCGGACGGGCCGGCGCGTCGGACGACACGCGCGCGCTCTGGACCGCCATCCAGCGCGGCGAGGTCGGGCCCTCCCAGGCGCGGCCGGCGCTCGACGGCGCGCGGCGCGCCGCGCGGCGGCTGCTCGGCACGGTCGATCCGCCCCCGGTGCGCGGGCGCGGGCCGGTGGTGCTGCTCCTCGAGTCCCTGCTGGAGCAGGGCTCGGGGACGCTCGTGCTCCTCGGCGAGCGCGGCGTCGGCAAGACGCGGCTCGCGGTGGAGGGCGCGCGGCTCGCCCAGGCGCGCGGCGCGGTGGTGCTGTGCGGGATCGCCACCGGCGGCGGCGCGCCGTACGGCGTGCTCGCGGACGCGTTCGCCGAGGAGGCGCGCGCGAACCCCGCCTTCGCGAGCCCGCTCGCCGGCGCGGCGCCCGGCTCGGGGGTGGCCGGCGAGGACGTGCGGCTCGGCATCTTCGACGCGGTGGAGCGGGCGCTGCGGGAGGTCGCGGAGGGGCGCCCGATCTACCTCCTCCTCGACGACGTCCACGCGGCCGACGAGTCCTCGCTGAACGGCGTCCACCTCCTCGCCCGCGACGCGCGCGCCCTGAAGCTCATGATCGTCGCCACCTGCAACGAGGCAGCGATCCACGCGGGGACCCCCATCCAGATGGCGCTCGCGCACCTCGACTGCGCGCGCCTCGCGCGCGGCGTCCGCATCCCGCGCCTCGGGCTCGCCGCGACCCGCGAGCAGGTGGCGGACCTCCTCGGCGAGCCGCCGCCCGAGGCCACCGTCGCCCAGCTCTACCGGATCACCGACGGCTCGCCGCTCCTCACCGAGGAGGTCGTGCGGGCGCAGCGCGAGTCGGGGGGACCGTCGCTCCCCACCGATCCCTCCGCGGCGATCCGCACCCGCGTCGAGCGGCTCGGCGCGCGGGCGGAGGCGCTGCTCGCCGCCGCAGCGGTGGCCGGGGCGCGCTTCGACTTCGAGCTCGTCCGGCCGGTGTCCGGCCTCACGGCGCACGAGGCGCTCACCGCGCTCGACGGGTGCCTCGAGGCGCGGCTCCTCGACGAGGACGGCGCGGGGTACCGCTTCCACCACGCGCTCGTGCGGGACGCCGTCTACGACGGCCTCTCCCCCGCCCGCCGCGCCGCGCTCCACGGCGCGCTCGCGGACGCGCTCGAGGCCGCGCTCCCCGCGGGGGCCGAGCCGCCCTCCGAGGCGCTCGCCTGGCACCGCCGCCGCGCCGGCGATCCCGATCGCGCCCTCGTCCACCTCGTCGCCGCCGGCCACCGCGCCGCCGCGCGAGCCGGGCTCCGCGAGGCGCTCGCCTTCTATACCGAGGCGCTCGACCTGCTCGACCGCTCCGGCGCGGACGGGCCGCAGGAGCTCGAGCTCCTCGACGCCGTCGGCCGCGTCCAGCTCGGCCTCGGCGAGCTCGCCGGCGCGGCCCGCTCCTTCTCCGACGCAGCCCACCTCGAGGACGGCGGCGGCTTCCGTCCCACCCCCGAGCAGCGCGCCCGCGCCCACCGCCTCGCCGCGATCGCGCTCGCCTCCGCGGGCCAGCTCCGCGCGGCGAACGCCGAGCTCGAGGACGGCCTCCACGCGGTCGAGTCGCAGGGCGAGGAGGCGGCGGCGCTCCTGCACGTGCGCGCGCAGCTCCTCTGGCACGAGCGCCGGCCCGCCGAGGCGCTCGCCGCCGCCCAGGCCTGCCTCGAGCGCGCGCGAGAGGCCGGCGACGCCGACCTCGCCGGCCGGGGCGCCGCCCGCGCCCCCCACTCCCGCGCGACGCTCGGCGACCCGCTGCGCCCGCCCGACGACGCGACCGGCGCCCGCGAGCGCTCCCGCCAGGACCTCGCCCCGGAGCACCCCGTCCCGCTCCACCTCGTCCTGTGGGACCGCGATCTGCTCTGCGACGCGTCGGCCGGCGAGGTCGGCCACGCCGCGGCGCTCCTCGCGCAGCGCGCGCGCCAGCGGGAGGCGGCCGGCTCCGTCGCGGCCGGGCGCCACGGCGAGGGCGTCGCCGCGCTCGCGGCGGGCGACCTCGATCTCGCCGAGGCGGCCCTGCGCGACGCGCTCGAGCGCCACCGGGCGGGCGGCTCCGCCATCGGCGAGGCGCTCGCGCTCGAGCGGCTCGCCTGCCTCCTCACGCTGCGTGGCCGGCTCGACGACGCGCTCGCGCTCGTGGACCTCGGCATCGTGGTCGCCGAGCGCGCGGGGCTCCGCCGCCACGCGCTCACCCGGCTCCACGCGACGGAGGCCCGCAACCGGCTCGCCGCGGGCGCGCTGTACGCGGCCGAGGACGCCGTCCGCGAGGCGAGCGAGACCGCGGCGCGCCACGGCGACTGCGCCGCGTGCGACGCGGTGTTCCGGCCCGAGGCGGTGCGCGTCGCGCTCGCGCGCGGCCGGGTCGGGGAGGCCGAGGCGGAGGCCGAGGCGCTCGAGGAGATCGCGCGCCAGCGCGGAGGCCGCGTGCTCGTCGCGACCGCCCGGCTCACCCGCGCCCGCGTCCTCGCCGCGCACGGGCGCAAGGACGACGCGCTCGCGGCGCTCGCCCACGCGCGCGCCGGGTTCCTCGGCGCCGGCCACCGGCTCGAGGCGAGCCGCACGGTCCGGCTCGAGGCGCGGCTGCGCGGCGCCGGCTGGGCGATGCCCGATGACCTCCGCGCGCTCGACGCGCTCGTCCAGGTCGACGCGGACGCCTGATGGCGCTGTCCGCCCGCCCCGCCTCGTCCCTGGCGCCCGGCGCGACCTCCTCCTAAGCTCTCGCGCCCATGGATCCCTACGGGCTTCGCCGCGTCGTCTCGCCGAAGGGCGCGCTCCCCCAGCGCGCCGACGTCCTCGATCCCTCCCTCCCCCTCGGCGAGGACGAGCTCTCGATCGCGGTCGAGGCGCTCAACGTGGACGCGGCGAGCTTCCGGCAGATCGAGGGCGCCGTAGGCCGCGACCCGGCGCGGATCGCGGCCGAGGTGCTCCGCATCGTCAGCGCGCGGGGGAAGCTCCAGAACCCGGTGACGGGCTCCGGCGGCATGCTCATCGGGCGCGTGCGCGCGGTGGGGGCGCGCCACCCGGCCGCGGCGACGCTGCGCCCGGGCGACCTCATCGCGACGCTCGTCTCGCTCTCGCTCACGCCGCTGCGCCTCGACCGGATCCGCGCCGTCCGCCCGGAGATCGACCGGGTCGAGTGCGACGGCGAGGCAATCCTGTTCGCGAGCGGCCTCTGGGCGCGACTGCCGGCCGATCTCCCCGAGACGCTCGCGCTCGCCGCGCTCGACGTGTGCGGCGCCCCCGCGCTCGCCGCCCGCCACGTCCGGCACGGCGCGCGCGTCCTCGTGCTCGGGGCCGGCAAGTCCGGCCTGCTCGTCGCGGCGCACGCGCGCGAGCTCCTCGCCGGCACGGGCGGCGAGGTGGTCGCAGCGGATCGCTCCGAGGCCGCGCTCGCCGCCATCCGCGGCGCGGGCGCCTGCGACCGGACGATCGCGCTCGACGCCACCGACGCCGTCGCCGCGCTCGCTGCGGTCGAGGCGGCGGGCGGGCCGTTCGACCTCGTCGTGAACTGCGCGAGCGTCGCCGGCACCGAGATGGCCTCCATCCTCGCCGTCCGGGACGGCGGCACCGTGCTCTTCTTCTCGATGGCGACGAGCTTCACCGCCGCCGCCCTCGGCGCCGAGGGCGTCGGCAAGGACGCGACGCTCCTCGTCGGCAACGGCTACGTCCCGGGCCACGCCGAGCTCACGCTCGACCTGCTCCGCCGGAACGCGAAGCTGCGCGCGCTGTTCGAGGAGCGGTACGCGCGGTGAGCGGATCGCGCCCGCGGGTGGCGCGCCGTCCGGATCGTGCTCGCGCGCCTGCCTTCCGCCCACCGCCGCTCGCGGCGGAGCGCGCGCTCCCTCAGCGCTGGTACCCGTATCCCCCGCGCTCGACGGCGACGACCTTGCCGTTCTCGAGCGTGACGATGTGCACGAACTGATTCGGGCCGAAGTCGTAGGTCCACACGTCCACCTCGACGGACCGCTCGGCGGTGATCGTCGACTCGCTCGCCTCGAGCCGTTGCACCTGTCGCACGTCCTTCGCGGCCGGCTCGCCGCACCTCGCGAGCAGGTCGAGCTTCAGGTCGCCGACCTTGAGCCTGGAGGAGTCGCACGAGGCGGGCTTGCTCTCGCGGGCCGCGGCGACGTCCCCGGACTCGTACCCGTAGCTGCCGCGCTCGATGCCGATGACCTTGCCGCCCTCGAGCGTCACCACGTACATGAAGCGCTGCGGCCCGAAGTTGTAGGTCCAGGCGTGGACCACCGTGCTGACGCGCACCCCTGACACGGCGCGCGAGCCCTCGTCGCGCACCGCCGTCGCGCTCTCCTCGGTCCGGCTGTCCCGCAGCGCGGGCTCGCCGCACTTTCCGAGGACGTCGAGCTGCGAGTCGCCGAGCGAGATCACGCCGCGGTCGCATCGGAGGGACGACTCCGACGCGCGCGAGGCGGTCGCCGCCGCGAGGAAGACGAGCGCCAGGGCACATCGAGCGGTCGTGTTCATCGCTTCACGGTATCACCGGGACCGCTGTCGGGGGTTCTCGCATCGTGAGCGCCGTGGGCCGCGCCCGCCTCGTCCGGCGTGCTGGCCGGCGGCCTCGTCCACCCACATCGCGCACCTCCGCGCGACCTCGGTCCGTGAAGCGAGCCCGTCCTTGTGGAGCCCGCCGGCCCGTTCTACCCTCGGGAAATGCCGCTCCTCGCCGGGCTCGTGGCCGCCCTGCTCGCCGCCGCGCCCGCGCCCGCATCGCCGGGGTCGGCCCCGCGTTCCGCCGAGTCGATCCAGGCGCGTGCAAACGAGATCCTCGCGCGCGGCGACCTCCAGACGACGCTCCCGCACGCGTGGAAGCCGGTCGAGCTCCCCGACCTCCTCGCGCGCCTGCTGGTGGTCCTCCTCTACGCGGGGCTCGCCCTCCTCGCGGCGCTCGCCGGCACCTGGCTGTTCCGTGCGCTCCGCGCCGGCACCCGGGATCCCGAGGTCGAAGGCGCGCCCGGAGCGGGCGCGGGCCCGGAGCCGATCCCCATCCCCTCCGCGGAGGCCGCCGCGGCGGCGGGCCGGTACGGCGAGGCGATCCACGCCCTGCTGCTCGACACCCTCGCGGCCCTCTCGCGCGCCGCGCGACTCGCGCCCTCGCTCACCTCGCGCGAGATCGTCGGGCGCGTCCGGCTGGCGGCTCCCGCGCGCGAGGCGCTCGCCGGCCTGGTGGCCGCGGTGGAGCTCTCGCACTTCGGCGGCGCCGCGCCGGGCGAGGCGGACTACCGCGCCTGCCTCGACCGGTTCCACGTCTTCCTCGAGAGCTACCGGGGCACGACGTGAGCGGGCCCTCCTTCTCCCGGCGCGGCGCGACCTGGCTCGCCGTCGCCGCGGTCGCCTCGCTCGCCGCGGCCGGCTTCCTGGGCGTCTTCGGAGACGAGCTCTCCGAGCCAGCGTCCGTCGCGCCCGGCGCGTACAGCCGGTCCGCCATCGGCCACCGCGCGTTCGTCACGCTCCTCCGCGAGCTCGGGGTCCCGACGCTCGTCTCGCGCCACCGGACCGCGGACAAGGCCGCCGACGGCGCGGTCGTCGTCCTGGCCGAGCCGGCGCTGGAGCCTCGTCCCTTGTCCCCTTGGAGAGGGCCGGCCGAGAGAGACGGCAGGCGGGCCGCGGTCGCGGAGGAGATCGCCGCGGGCGCGTCGCGGCTGCTCGTCGTGCTCCCGAAGCGGACCGGCTACCCCGATTCGAATCGGCCGCGCTGGCTCGGGGGCGCGGACCTCCTGCCGCTCGGGGAGGTCCGGCGGGTCCTCGAGGTGCTCGAGCTCGACGCGGAGGTGGTCCGGCCCAAGCAGATCACGGCGCCGCGCGGCGCCCTGCCGGCGCCCGCGCTGGACGCGCCGCAGCTCCTGCGCTCCCCGCCCGACGAGATCACGCCCCTCGTCTGGTTCGAGCAGGGCATCCTCGCCGGCGAGGTCGTCGACCAGGAGACGGGTCGCCGGATCGTGGTGCTCTCGGATCCCGACGTCCTCGCGAACCACGGCCTCGGACGCGGCGAGAACGCGGCGCTGGTGCTGCGGCTCGTCGAGCGCCTCGGCGCGGGCGAGGTGCCCGTGGTGATCGACGAGACGCTCCACGGCCTCGACGTCCAGCCGTCCGTCGCCCGCGAGCTCTTCAGATTTCCCCTCGCCCTCGCCACGGCGCAGGCCCTGCTCGTCGCGGCGCTCGCCGTCTGGGCCGGGCTCGTCCGCTTCGGCCGGCCGCGGCCTCCCGACGCGCTCCTCGCGCCCGGCAAGGCGTTCCTGGTCGAGAACACGGCCGCGCTCCTCGGCCACGGCGGGCACGTCGCCCACGCGCTCGGCGCCTACCTGCGCGCGGCGAAGGACGAGGTGGCGCGGCGGCTCCGGGCGCCCGGCGACCGCGCCGAGGCCCAGGACGCCTGGCTCGCGCGGCTCGCCGCGGCGCGCGGCCGGGACGGCGCGCTCGCGGCGATCGAGGCGCGCATCCGCGCGCTCGGGGGGCGGCGGCGCGGGGCGGAGGAGGACGCGCTGCGCGCCGCGGTGGAGATCCACGCATGGCGGGAGGAGATGACGCATGGAGCTGACGGCGATCCGAGACGTCACCGAGCGACTCCGGGCTGAGGTCCACAGGGTGGTCCTGGGCCAGGACGGCGCCCTCGACCTCATGCTCGTGGCGCTGCTCTCCGATGGGCACGTCCTGCTCGAGGGCGTCCCGGGCACGGCGAAGACCCTGCTCGCGCGCGCCTTCGCCGCCGCGCTCGGGATCGGCTTCAACCGCATCCAGTTCACGCCGGACCTCATGCCGGGCGACGTCATCGGGACGAACCTGTTCAACTTCCAGACGAACGCGTTCTCGCTGACGCGCGGCCCGGTGTTCACCGACGTGCTCGTCGCGGACGAGATCAACCGCACGCCGCCGAAGACGCAGGCCGCCTTGCTCCAGGCCATGCAGGAGCGGGCCGTCACCATCGACGGCACCACCCACCCGCTCTCGCCGGGCTTCATGGTGCTCGCGACGCAGAACCCGATCGAGCAGGAGGGGACCTACCCGCTCCCGGAGGCGCAGCTCGATCGCTTCCTCTTCAAGGTCGGCGTGGGCTACCCGTCGCGCGACGAGGAGCGCGCCATGGTGCGGGTGCACGGCCACCGCACCGCGACGCCGCCCCTCTCGGAGTTCGCCATCTCCGCGGTCGCGTCGCTCGAGGACCTCGCCGCCATGCGCGCGACGGTCGCGGCCATCCGCCTCTCGGACGAGATCGTGGACTACGTCGTGGACCTCGTGCGCGCGACGCGCGCGCGGGCGCAGCTCCTGTGCGGCGCCTCCCCGCGCGCCGCCAACATGCTCGCCACCGCGGCGCGCGCGCTCGCCGCCACCCAGGGGCGCGCGTTCGTGATCCCCGACGACGTGAAGGCCCTCGCGCAGCCGGTGCTCCGCCACCGCATCGTCCTCGCCCCGGGCGCGGAGATCGAGGGCTCCACGCCGGACGCCGCGGTCGCGAGCGTCCTCGAGGAGGTGGAGGCGCCCCGGTGATCCACCCGACCCGCCGCGCCATCCTGCTCGCAGCCGCAGGCTTTCCGGTGGCGCTCCTCCCCGCGCTCGTGCACCCGCGGCTCTGGGGCGCCTGGCTCGCCGTCGCGGCCCTCACGGTCGCCGCCATCGCGGTCGACGCGATCCTGGCGCTGCCGCCGGGTGCCCTCGCCGCATCGATCGAGGTCCCCGAGTCGATCTTCGTCGGCGAGGCGGGCGCCGCGCGCGTCGTCCTGACGGCGGCACGCGGGGCCGCGGCGGTGCAGGTCGTCGCCGATCTGCACGCGGACCTCGACCCCCAGCCGGCGGCGGAGCTCCACGTCCGCGCCGGCGAGCCGGCGGCGCTGGCGCTCGAGCTGCGCGCCCGGCGGCGCGGGAGGCCCACCGTCGACGCGCTCTGGCTCCGCTGGCCGGGCCCGCTCGGCCTCGCCGCGCGGCGCAAGCGCGTCGCGGTCGACCGCGCGGTCGCGGTGCTGCCGAACCTGCGCCCCGTCCGCGCCGCGGCGTTCCGCTACTTCGGCGCCCGCGAGCTCTCCGCCGGCGTGCAGGTCGAGCGGTTCGTCGGCGACGGCTCGGAGTTCGACGCGCTGCGCGAGTGGGTGCCCGGGCTCGACCCGCGGGCCATCAGCTGGAAGGCGACCGCGCGCCACCGCAAGCTCCTCGCCCAGGAGTTCCGCGCCGAGCGGAACCACCAGGTGGTCCTCGCGCTCGACACCGGCCACCTCATGGCCGAGCCGCTCGACGGCGTGCCGCGCCTCGACCACGCCGTGACCTCGGCCCTCCTCCTCGGCTACGTCTCCCTCCGCCTCGGCGACCGCGTGGGGCTCTACGGCTTCGATCGCGCGGCACGCGCCTGGACGGAGCCGCAGGGCGGGCTGGGAGCGTTCCCGCGCCTGCAGGCGGCCTCCGCCGGCCTCGCCTACTCGACCGAGGAGACGAACTTCACCGTCGGCCTCGCCGAGCTGTCGGCGCGGCTGCGGCGACGCTCGCTCGTCGTGGTGTTCACCGAGTTCGTCGACACCGTGACCGCGGAGCTCATGCTCGAGAACCTCTCCCGGCTGGCGCGCCGGCAGCTCGTCGTGTTCGTGTCGCTGCGCGATCCCGGCGTCGAGGCGCTCGCCGGGGCGGCGCCGCGGCGGCTCGGGGACGTCTACCGCGCGGTGGTCGCCTCCGAGCTCGTCCGCGAGCGGGAGCGCGTCCTGGCGCGGCTGCGCCGCATCGGCGTCCACTGCGTGGACGCTCCCCCCGGCGCCGTCTCGACGCGCCTCGTGAACCGCTACCTCGACATCAAGCGCCGGGAGCTCATCGCGTGACCGTCGTGCTGAAGAGCGCCGCCTTCCGCGCGGAGCGGGAGCCCTCGTGGCGCGAGCTCGAGGGGCTCCTCGACCGGGTCGAGCGCTGGGGCCTGCCTTCCCTCGCTGCCGGCGAGGTCGCGCGGCTGCCGGCGCTCTATCGCGCCGCCCTGTCCTCCCTGTCCGTCGCGCGCGCGATCTCGCTCGACCGGAACGTCCTCGACTACCTGGAGACGCTCTCGGCGCGCGCGTACCTCGTCGTCTACGGAACGCGGCGGCACCTCCGCGACGCGCTCGGAGACTTCTTCGTCCGCAGGTTCCCGGGAGCGGTCCGGGCCCATCGGCGCGAGCTCGCGCTCGCGATCGCCCTCATCGCGGTCGGCGCGGGGGTCGGTCACGCGCTGACCGCGGCCGACGCCGAGCGGTTCTACGCGTTCGTGGCACCGGAGATGGCGCAGGGGCGCGGCCCGACCTCGTCGACCGAGTCGCTCCGCGAGGTCCTCTACGCGCCGCGGGACGCCGCGCAGCTGCTCAAGACCTTCGCGATGTTCCTCTTCCAGCACAACGCGACCATCGGCCTGCTCGCGTTCGCGGTGGGGTTCGCGGGTGGCGTCCCGTCAGCGCTCCTCCTCTTCACGAACGGGCTCGTCCTCGGCGCGTTCGGCGCGCTCTACCGCTCGCGCGGTCTCGCGCTCGACTTCTGGGGATGGGTGCTGCCGCACGGCGTGACCGAGCTCCTGGCCGTGGCGCTGTGCGGCGCAGCCGGGCTCGCCCTCGGGCAGGCGGTCCTGTTCCCCGGCCGCGAGGAGCGGCTCGCCGGGCTCGCGCGCCGCGGGCGGGAGGCCGGCGTCCTCGCGGTCGGCGCCGTCGCCCTGTTCTTCGCCGCCGCCCTGGTCGAGGGGCTGTTCCGGCAGCTCGTCCACTCGGTCCCGGTGCGCTACGCCGTCGCCGCTGGCACGTTCCTCTTCTGGACCGTCTACCTCGGTCGCGCCGGGAGTCGGGCGTGACGCACGGCGGGGCGCGCACGCGCGAGGTCGTGACGCCCGACGGCGTGCCGCTGCGCTTCGCGATCGCGCTCGCGGGCGACCGCGCCGGGGCGTTCCTGCTCGACTACCTCCTCGTGCACGCCGCGGTGCTCGTCGCGGTGCTCGCGATCTTCCTCCTGGTGGGGTGGGCGGCCGGTGCAGACCTCGCGCTGGCCACCGCGCTCCTCGCGTTCTTCCTCGTCCGCACCTTCTACTTCACCTTCTTCGAGCTGACGTGGCAGGGCCAGACGCCCGGCAAGCGCAAGCTCGGGATCCGCGTCATCGACGCACGCGGCGGTCCGCTCACGGCCGAGGCGATCATCACGCGGAACCTCACCCGCGAGGTGGAGGTGTTCCTGCCCATGACGGCGCTCGCCGGCCCCGACCTGGTCTACCCGGGCGCGCCGGCGGGCGTGGCCATCGCGGCGCTCGGCTGGATGCTGCTGTTCGGGCTGCTGCCGCTCTTCAACCGCGATCGCCTGCGCGTGGGCGATCTCGTGGCGGGGACGATCGTCGTGCGCGCACCCGACGCGCGGCTGCTCGACGATCTGGTCGCCGCGCCGGCGTCGCCCGCGGCGGAAGGCCTCGCCTTCACGCGCGAGCAGCTCGACGTGTACGGAGAGTACGAGCTGCACGTCCTCGAGGGATTGCTCCGCGATGGGCCCGCGGCGCGCCCGGACGCGATGGCGGCCGTCGCGGCGCAGATCCGGGAGAAGATCGGGTGGGAGGCCCCCGCGCCGGACGACCGCGCGTTCCTGCGCGCCTACTACGCGGCGCTGCGCGGTCGGCTCGAGCGGCGCCTGCTCCTGGGCAGACGCCGGGCGCACAAGCTCGACCGCTCCTGACGGAGGCGGCGCGATCCGCGCCTCGCGGATCGCGCCCGCCGACGGCCGGCCCTACCCGAAGACCTTCACGAGCGAGGCGGTGTCCACGCCCTCCTTCTCGGCGCGCAGGTCGTGGTACGCGACGGCGGGCGCGATCGCGGGGAGCGACCCGAAGGCGAGGTTGACCACGGTGGAGATCCCGAGGCCGACGACGGCCGCCGCCTGACCGAGCGGGGCCGCGACGAGCGGGAACACGAAGTTCACGATCGCGCTCATGCCCATGAACACGACGAAGAAGACCAGGAACGCGGCGAAGATGGCGAGGCGCCGGCCCTTCGTGAGCCGGAAGCTGCGCCGCACGGAGCCGAAGACCCCGTTGCGCTCGACGACCGCCACCGGGACCGACACGCACATCGCCGTCAGCAGGATCAGTCCCGGGACGACGAGCAGCACGAATCCGAGGACCAGCGCGACGTAGCAGACCACGCCCACCCCGAGCACGGCCGGGGCGCGGCTCAGGCCCGCCCGGAGGAGGTCCGCGAACCGGACCGGAAGGCCGGCGAGGCTCTGGATCGCCCCGTAGGTGAGCGCCGCCATCTGCACGAGGGCGAGCACCATCATGGCCACCCAGACGACGGCGAAGGATCCCATGACCGCAGACATCCTCGCCGGGTCCACCTGCGTGCCCGGCGTCCGGAAGAAGAGGTCGCCGACGCCGAGGCCCCAGCCGAGCGCGAAGACCGGAACGTAGACCGCGAGCGCGAGCAGCGAGAACTTCACCAGGTTCCTCCGCCAGATCGAGAAGCTGCGGGAGAGCAGGTTGCCGACGGTGAAGTGCCGCTCCGCGCCGACGGCGAGCGGTGCCGGCGTCGGCGGCTGGGCGGGGATCATTGCGGGCTGGCTCATCTCGTGACCTCCAGGGAGAGACGGCGAGCATAGTGTGCACCCACCGTGACGTCGAGGATCCACAAAGTGTGCGGGCTCCGCCCACAGCCCCTCGCCGCGCCGCGTTGCGGCGGGATCTCTCGGCCCGCGGGCCGCGGAGCGCCCCGACGTGACGCGGCTTCCGTGCAGCGCTCCCTCCTCGCGAGCGCTGGCCATCGTCGCCAGGGGCCGCCCACGGGAGGCCTGGACCTCACCCGCGCGCGGCGTGGTGGTAAGCGCCTCGGAGCGGCTCTTGCCCGCCCGCCGTCCCGGCCCCGCGCTGCCGGGTCGGGGGGTGAGCGCTCCCGCCAAGTCTCCATCCGTTGACGCGGCGTTCCTTCGCCGAGGTTGCTGAGTTTCCGGACCTTCGCGCGCTGCAAGAGCTACACGCAACGTGCGACCGGCACGACGCGTGAATGAGTCCTGCTCGGCAAGGAGGGGCTCGAATGCGACGATGGCTCGGCGTGGTGACGCTCGCGGTCGGCCTGGGGTGTGACACCGGTACGGGGGGCAGGGCGCCGCTCCCTGCTACACCCGCACCCGACGCGGCCCCGGACCCGGTGGCGTCTCCGTCTTCGACCCCGGCCCCGAACGCGACGCCGACGGCGACTCCGATCCCCGCCGAGCCAGCGACGCCGCTCCCGGGCGCGACTCCGACGCCGACTCCGGCGAAGCCCGCGTCGCCGCTGCCGACTCCGGCGACCCCGACCGAGCCTGCCACGGCGAACCCGACCGTCCTGCCCGCGACACCAGGACCATTCGCCTGGGCGGGCACGCGGCGCATCGGCGTTCCGTTCGAGCAGGAAGACGGCAACTTCGTCGTGCGGCTCCCGTCCGGCGGCGTGCTCGTCGCCGGGAACGGCATCGGCACCTTCGAGCCCCACCTCCCCAGCGACGTGAGCTACCTCCACGGCTTCCTCGCCTGGCTCGACGAGACGGGCGCGTTCCTCGGAGCGCGCGACGTGGGCGTCGAGAGCGGCGCCACCATCGACGGGTTCGCCGTCTCGGCGGAGGGAAACATCGCGATCGCCGGCTGGTTCGTCGCATCGGGCGGTGCGTTCGTCGAGCTGCGCGATCCTCGCGGCGAGCCCTTGTGGCACCTCGACCTCTCGTCTCCGGACGGCGCGGTGGCGCCTTACGGCGCCGTGTTCGCGCCTGACGGCGACCTCATCGTGGCGGGCTCGTCGTATCCGCCTCCCGATCCGGCCGACCCGACGGCGCGCGGACCCTGGGTCGCGCGCTACGACGCCACCGGGAAGCGGCGGTGGCTGCGCGTGCTCGGGCGCGACGACACCGGCTACGCGCGTGCGCCGGTGCTCGCACCGGACGGCGGCATCGTGGTCGTCGGGCGCGCCGGAGGGTCCTTTGTCGCGCGCCTCTCGCCGAGCGGCGAGCTCGCGTGGCTCACGCGTCTGCCGATCCTCCACTACGCGGGACCCGACGACGTGGGGGTGGACTCGCGCGGGGAGGCGTACGTTGCCGCGACGACGGGGGATCTCGACGCGTACCTCGCGCGCGTCGACGCGACCGGCCACGTCGTTTGGGTGAGGACGATCGTGACGGCCGGCATCGACACCGGGAGAGGTGTCGTGGTCTTCCCCGCGGGCGGAGCGGTGCTCGTGGGCAAGCTCGGCGGCGACTCGGACAGCTTCCAGAGCGGCGGATCGCGCGCGTTCGCGGCGCGGTTCACGGCCGAGGGAGACCGGACGTGGCTCACCGAGATCCCGCTCTCCGCCGGCGGGTACGCGAGCGGCGCAGCGCTCGAGCCCGACGGCGGCGTGCTCGTCGTCGGCGCCGTGGACGAGCTCGGGGGCGGCTCCTTCTCCCGGGACGCCTTCGTCGCGCGCCTCGACGCTTCAGGGGTCGTGAGATAGGTGCCCGCGCGGCGCCTTCCCGGTCGGGCGCGGCTCTCGGCCACGTCGTTTCGACACCGCTCCGCCGGAACGCCGATCCCGCGCGACGCTCGCACGCCGCCGCCAGCCACGACGGAGGGCCAGCGTTGCCCTCTCGACCGCGACGATTCGCTGTCGTTCGACTGGACGATCGGGCGAGAATGCACGAGACGATCGAGGGGCCGTGGCGGAACTGGCAGACGCGGCGGACTTAAAATCCGCTGCCGCGGAAGCGGCGTCCCGGTTCGATCCCGGGCGGCCCTACTCTCCCATCTCGCCGGGTCTCGGCACCGTCGCGGCCGCGGCTCGGGCATGCGTCACTGAGGGCCCGAGCTCTCGCGAGGCATCCGACGCGGGTGCTATCGTCACCCGATGCCGCTCGATCCCGACGTCCAAGACCAGCTGCGCCGCGTCCTCTCGTCGATGGAGCTCTTGCTCCCGAAGCCGATCGAGAAGCTCGACTGGGAGAGGTGCCACGCGGCGAACTGGAGGCGCCACTCGTTCGCCGGCTACCTCGAGCCGGTCGCGAGCGTGGAGGGCATCCAGCTCTCGGACCTGCTCGGCATCGAGGAGCAGAAGCGCGTCGTCGAGGCGAACACGCGCCAGTTCCTCGCCGGCTACCCTGCGAACAACGTCCTCCTCTGGGGGACGCGCGGGACGGGGAAGTCCTCGCTCGTGCGGGCGCTCCTGCGCGCCTACGCTCCCGAGGGCCTGCGCATCATCCAGGTCGACAAGGACGACCTGGTGAGCCTCCCCGCCATCGTGGACGAGGTCGCCGGGAAGCCGTACCGCTTCATCCTCTTCTCGGACGACGTCTCCTTCGAGGTCGGCGAGTCGAGCTACAAGATGCTGAAGAGCGCGCTCGACGGCTCCGTGTACGCGCCGCCCGAGAACGTCCTCATCTACGTCACGTCCAACCGGCGCCACCTCATCCCGGAGTTCGAGACGGACAACCTCGGGGCGCTGCTCGTCAAGAGCGAGATCCACCACGGCGAGGCAGTCGAGGAGAAGATCTCGCTCTCCGGGCGGTTCGGCATCTGGGTCGGGTTCCACGCCTTCTCGCAGGACGAGTACGTGGCCGTGGCGAGGCAGTGGGTCACGAAGCTCTGCGAGAAGGCAGGCGCCGAGCTGGCGTGGAACGGGCAGGCGGCAGAGGCGGCCATCGCCTGGTCGAACCAGAAGGGCGATCGCAGCGGTCGCATCGCGTACCAGTTCGCGAGCCACTGGGTGGGCCAGAGCCTGCTGCTGCGGTCGCGCTAGCGGACGGTCGAGCGATCCCGACTCTGCTGGCGATCGGCGCGAGGCCCGCCCGCACGCCCGTCAACGACGCACTGCGTCCCAGAAGTGGCCCGGGTCGACTTTACTGACGATCCCGGAACGATTCGGTTCGGGCAACGCGTTTGCACCTTCAGCGGCCTCGCGAGGCCCGGGCTCCGCCCTGCGACATTCTCCGTGTCGGTACGGCACGGTGGCGTGGCGGCGGTTCACGGGCTCGGCGGGGGACACGAAGATGGCATTCATCCCAGCTCAGGCACACCCACTGTCCTCCGTCGCCCGCCGCATGCGGTCACGCGGAGCCATCCTCATCGTCGAGGACGATCCCGACATCCGGGAGGCGCTCGCCGAGGCCCTCGGCTGCGAGGGCTACGACGTCGCGCTCGCCGAGAACGGGCAGGACGCGCTCGACGTGCTGCACGACGGCCCGCGACCGGACGTCATCCTCCTCGACCTCCTCATGCCCGTCATGAGCGGGTGGCAGTTCCGCCAGGAGCAGCTCGCGGACCCAGCCCTGGCGGGCATCCCAGTAGTCATC
This sequence comes from Anaeromyxobacter terrae, assembly GCF_022690685.1. Classification (GTDB taxonomy): domain Bacteria; phylum Myxococcota; class Myxococcia; order Myxococcales; family Anaeromyxobacteraceae; genus Anaeromyxobacter; species Anaeromyxobacter terrae. Next base: position 71,879 of record NZ_JALCYY010000025.1, read on the forward strand.
GTCTCGGCGTCGCCCCCCGGTGACGCCCATCCGGACCGCTACCTCCCGAAGCCGTTCAGCATCGACGACCTGCTCTCGGCGGTGGCCGAGCTCTCCGCCGCCGCGGCTGACCGGATCTGAGGCTCGACTCCGGACCGCGGCGCGACGCCTGGATCACGCCCGCCGCGCCGGCCCGCGAGCGGCCTCCGGCACGAGCTGGTGGAACAGGCTCGACTCGCGCTTGAAGAAGCCCTCGGTGTGAAACGACCACTCGAGCCCGAGCACCTCGAGGTCGAGGTGGTGAACGAGCTCGTGGAGGAGCGTCCTGAGGAAGGTGCGGAACGCGACGACGCGCGCGTGGCGGGCGGTGCGCATCCAGACGCGGATGCAGGGCGGCTCGTCGGGATCGGGGGTGTAGAGGCCGTGCAGCTCGCCCCAGTCCGCGCTCGGCCGCACGGCGTGGATCTCGAGCTTCGGGGTGCGCGCGCCGAGGGCCCGGGAGATCCCGGCGCACAGCGCGAGCGAGGAGCGCGCGACCGCCTCGCCGTCGTCGCGCGCGAGGGCCTCCCGCAGCGCCTCGACGTCCGGATGGAGCGAGGAGACGCCCGGCACCGGGATCGCCGGGACCGCGTCGCTCGCCCGGTAGATGGCCTTCTCCCGGGGTGAGAGGCGCGCGTAGTACGCGAACGGCACGGCGGCGGCGCCGGGGCGCCCTCCCTCAGTTCCGGAACGCGGGCGGACGGACGCTCACCCCGGCGATCTCCTCGCGGGCCGCGAACCCGCCCTCGAGCGGGTGCCAGTGGCTCACCGCCGGCTCGCCGAACTGCCAGCAGAGGAACGCCGGCTCGCCCTCGACCACCGCGTAGAAGTCCACGAGCCCGATCTCGACGTCCTTCACGAGGCAGCCCATGCCGTTCACGCGCTCGATCACGGCGGTGATCTCGCCCGCCAGCCGCTCGAGGCGGGCGGCGTCCGCCTCCCTGCCCTCCGGGGGGTCGCCTCCCTGGAGGAGGGCGACCGCGACGTCGGCGCCGCCGAGCGACTCGACGAGCGGGGCGAGCTCGGCGCGCGCGGCCGCGAGGCGCCCGAAATCGAGCTCCAGCGCGGCCACGAGCGCGTTGGCCTCCTCGACGGTGAAGAAGCGTGGACCCACGTCCATGGGCGGATTCCCAGCCATCACCGTGTTATAAGCCCGGCCCTGGCGGAGGCACCCGGAGTCCCATGCTCGAGACCGTATCCAAGGGGTTCAAGGCAGCGCGGAACAAGCTGAAGGGGCGGACGGAGATCACCCCCGAGGTGGTCGACGACGCGCTGCGCGACATCCGCGTCTCGCTCCTCGAGGCCGACGTCTCCTTCGACGTCGTGAAGCGCTTCGTCGCGCGCGTGCGCGAGAAGGCCATCGGCGAGGTCGTCGAGACCAAGGTCAAGACGGAGAAGGGCGTCGTGCGGGTCACGCCGCAGGACCACTTCGTCAAGATCTGCCACGACGAGCTCGAGGCGCTCATGGGCCCGGTCGACACCTCGCTCCGCGACGCGGCGCGGGGCCGGCCGACCGGCGTGATGATGGTCGGCCTGCAGGGCTCCGGCAAGACGACCACCGCCGGCAAGATCGCGAACAAGCTCCTCAAGGAGGGGAAGAAGCCGCTCCTCGTCGCCGCCGACGTGTACCGCCCCGCCGCCGTCGATCAGCTGAAGGTGCTCGGCGAGCGGCTCGGCGTGCCGGTGTTCCACGAGCCCGGCGTGTCGCCGCCGGAGATGTGCCTCCACGCCTTCGAGGCGGCGCAGCGCGAGAAGGCGAACGTCGTCATCTACGACACCGCGGGCCGCCTCGCCGTCGACGAGGAGCTCATGGTGGAGCTCGAGGACATCAAGCGGAACGTCGCGCCGGAGAACATCCTCCTCGTCGCCGACGCCATGATCGGCCAGGACGCGGTGAAGACCGCGGCCGAGTTCGACCGCCGCCTCGCGCTCGACGGCTTCATCCTCACGAAGCTCGACGGCGACGCGCGCGGCGGCGCGGCGCTCTCCATCAAGGAGGTCACCGGCAAGCCCATCAAGTTCCTCGGCATGGGTGAGGCGCTCGACCGGCTCGAGGAGTTCCGCCCCGAGGGGCTCGCCTCCCGCATCCTCGGGTTCGGCGACATCGTCGGCCTCGTCAAGGACTTCGAGCAGCACGTCGACGAGGAGACCGCGGAGGCCGAGGCGCAGAAGATCCTCTCGGGCGACTTCACGCTCGAGGACTTCGTGAACCAGATCCGGCTCGTCCGGAAGATGGGCCCCCTCGGCGACCTGATGGAGAAGTTCCCGCTCTTCGGCGACCTGCCGGAGGGCTTCCAGTTCGACGACCAGGCGCTCACCAAGATCGTCGCGATGGTCGACTCGATGACGAAGGTCGAGCGACAGCGCCCGGACGTCATCAACGACGCGCGCCTCAAGCGGATCGCGCGCGGCTCGGGTCGCGGCGAGAAGGAGGTCCGGGACCTCCTCAAGCAGTACAACTCGATGCGCGGGGTGATGAAGCAGATCGGCTCCGCCCCCGGCCTGCTCTCGCGGCTGCCCGGAGTGAAGCAGCTCATGAGCCTGCGCAAGCTCCAGGGCAAGGGCATGGAGGACGTGCTCGGCGCCGACGCGCAGGCGGTGGAGCGCGCGCTGTCGGGCGGGCTCGTGCCCGACGCGGCGATGGCGCAGCAGATGGGGCTGCCGAAGGGCTACACGCCGCCCATGTCCGCGGGCGCCATGGCGCGCGCGCGGCTCATGGGCTACGCGCCCGAGCCGATCGCGCTCGAGTCCAAGAAGGACCGCGACGCGCGCAACAAGAAGCGCAAGGCGGAGCGCCAGGCGCGCAAGAAGGCGCGCAAGCGCGGCCGTAAGTAGGAGCGGGCGATGGGCGGCGCGGTCGACGGCGAGACCTCCGGCGCGCTCTCGACCTTCCGCGCCCTCCCCTCCCGCCCCGCCGCCTGGGCCGGCGCGGTCTACCCCGACGACCCGGCCGCCCTCCGCAGCGCGCTCGACGGCTGGCTCCGCGACGGGGCCGCGCCCGCGCCGTCCGGGCCGGTCCGGCTCCTCGTCGCACCGCACATCGATTACCCGCGCGGCGCCGCCGGCTACGCCCGCGCCTACCGCGCGCTCGCCGCGACCGACGCCGACCTGTTCGTCGTCTTCGGCACGGCGCACGCGACCCCGCCGCACCTCTTCACCCTCACCCGCCTCGACTACGCGACGCCGCTCGGCCCGGCGTCGACCGATCGCGCTGCGGTGGAGGCGATCGCCTCGCGGCTCGGCGAGGCGGAGGTGCTCGCCGACGAGCTCTGCCACGCCGACGAGCACTCGGTGGAGCTCCAGGTCGTCGTGCTGCGCCACCTCCTGCGCCGACCGTTCACGGTCCTGCCGGTGCTCTGCTCGAGCATCTCCCACCTCGCCGCGCCGGCCGACGCGACGCGCCCCTTCCTCGCCGCGCTCGCCGCCGCGACCGCCCGCCGGCGCGTCTGCTTCGTCGCCGCCGCCGACCTCGCGCACCTGGGCCCGCTCTACGGCGATCCGGCCCCGCCCACGCCGGCCGAGCTGTCGGCGCACGCCGCCGCCGACCGGCGCACGCTCTCGTATCTCGCGGCTGGAGACGCGGAAGGGTTCCACCGCGACGCGGTCCGCGACGACGCCCGCCGGCGGCTCTGCGGCGTCGCCCCCATCTACGCGGCGCTGCGCGCGAGCGGGCGCGGCGCGCGGCTCCTCCACTACGCGCAGTGGACCGACGGAACGGACTCGGTGAGCTTCGCCGCCGCCGCCGGGTGAGGCTCCGGAGGCGGGCGAGCGCCCGCACGCCGCCCCCCCGAAGGCCGAGGGACGCGCGCCCTGGACGAGCGCGCTGCGGACTCCGCGCATAATCTCCCACATGGCTCGACCGCGTGGCCGCGGCGACCGGCCCCGACCCGAGACCTCGCGAGAGACACCCGCCGCAATGCCCCCCACGCGCATCCTCAACGTCAACGACCGTACTGCCGCCCGCTACCTCGTCTCCCGCATGCTCCGCAGCGCGGCCTTCGAGGTGGACGAGGTCGAGACGGGCGAGGAAGCCCTCGCGGCCGTCGCGGCGGCCCTGCCCGACGCGGTGGTCCTCGACGTGCGGCTCCCCGGCATCGACGGGTACGAGGTCTGCCGCCGGCTGAAGGCGTCCGCCGCCACCTCCTCCGTCCCGGTGCTCCTCACCTCCGCCGCGCTGGTGGACTCCGGCGACCGCGTCCACGGGCTCGAGGCCGGCGCGGACGCCTACCTCGTCCAGCCGTTCGAGCCGGCCGAGCTCGTCGCGCTCCTGCGCGCCCTCCTCCGCACGCACGCCGCGGAGCGGCAGGCGCAGGCGCTCGCGGCCGAGCTCTCCGAGGCGGTGCGGGTGCGCGACGAGTTCATGGCGGTCGCCTCGCACGAGCTCAAGACGCCGATCACGAGCCTGCAGCTCCGGCTCGAGGCGCTCGGCCGCGAGCTCGCCGGCTGCGAACCGCGCCTCGCCGCGAAGCTCGACGCGGCGCTCCGCCAGACGGGACGGCTCGCAGGCCTCGTGGACGGCCTCCTCGACGTCTCGCGCATCGCCTCCGGGCACATGCGCCTCTCGCGCGAGGAGCTCGACCTCTCCCGCCTCTCGCGGGAGCTCGGCGCGCGGTTCGCGCCCGACGCGCGCCGCGCAGGCTGCCTCCTGTCCATCGTGGCCCCCGCGCCGGTCATCGGCCGGTTCGACCGGCTCCGCGTCGAGCAGCTCCTCTCGAGCCTGCTCTCGAACGCGCTCAAGTACGGCGCCGGCAAGCCCGTGCACGTCGACGTGACGGCGGCCGAGGGCGTCGCCCGCCTCGAGGTGAGGGACGAGGGCATCGGCATCGACCCCGCGGACGTCGAGCGCGTCTTCGGCCGCTTCGAGCGGGCGGTCTCGCCGCGCAACTACGGCGGGCTCGGGCTCGGCCTATTCATCGCGCGCCAGATCGCCGAGGCGCACGGCGGCGCGATCGTCCTCAGCAGCCAGCCGGGCGAGGGGGCCCACTTCACCGTCGAGCTCCCGCTCGAGGCGGACGTCGTGGTCTCCGCGGGGACCTGATGGCGCTGTCCGCGCCCCACGCCCGGGCGCGAGGGTCCGCGCGCTAGCTCTCGTCCTCGTCCGTCGCGACCGCCTCGCCGTACTCGATCGCGCAGCGCGCGCAGAACTCGTTCGGCGGCGGGGCCGACGGCACCGCGATGGTCTTCCCCTCGGCGCCGCAGACCTGGCAGCGGCCGGGCAGCTCCACCTCGCCCCGATCCACCGGGCTGTCCTTCGTCGTCTCCCTCATCCCCCACCTCGCTTCCCCTTCTTCGGGACGACCAGCCCGCGCGAGAGCCGCCGCAGCACGCGGTGGTGCTGCCGGCGCTTGTAGCGCTCGTGCGACGAGTCGCCCTCCTCGTTCCGCGCCGCGGTGGCGGCGTCGACGACCTGGAACTCGACGAGGGAGAACACGATCCGGCCGAGCTCGTCCGCCATGGGATCGAGCTGCGGCAGGAGATCGTCGATCCGCACGGGCAGGTCGACGACGAAGTTCAGGACCCGGAAGTCGCGGCCGCTGAACTCGTTCCGGCGCGCGGCCGGGTCGCGCCGCTCGAGGTCCGCAGGGAGCTGCAGCTCCGCGGCGATCGCCGGTCCGTGCGGGTGGGCGGCGAGCAGCTCCTGGAAGCGGACCAGGCTGTTCTGCGTCTGGCCGGGCACCGCGTAGTTGAACGGGAAGAGCGTCTGGGTGAGGTGCCACACGACCGGCGCGATCTGGTCGGTGCGCTCGGTCACGACCCGGTAGCGGACGCGGTCGAACACCTGGGCCGCGACGGACTCCTTCTTGGCGAGGAGCTTCGTGACGAGCGAGTCGCGCGACTTGGAGTTGCCGGCGAACTCGACCACCGGCAGGCCCGCCGCGCGCATCCGGTCCGCCTCGGTCATGATCCGCCGGTGCGCGCGCTGCGCGAGGTCGGACTCGCGGAGCGGCGTGCGGAACAGGAGCTCGCGCGCCTCGAGGTGGTGGATCACGTGCATCACCTTGAGCACGACGCAGGCGATCCGCCGGAAGCGCCGGGGATCGAGGGTCCCCGAGGCGAGGAGGAACAGGTCTCGGACGTCCTCCGGCTCGGCGACGGGCGCGGCGACGCGGTAGCCGAACACGGAGCGGAGGTACTCGACGGCCTGGGCGAGGATGGCGCGCAGGCGCCGCACGTCGCGGGCGTCGTCGTGGTCGAACTGGTTCAGGCGGAGGTAGGACTCCACCTCCGTCCGATCGCGGAAGTTGAGGCGGCGCCAGTCGATGACCGAGCCGCCGCGGAGGATCACGCGCAGCGCCTCGAGCTCGGCGATGCCCATCCGCTCGAGAGGTCGGTACCCGCCGGTGGGCGCCGGCGCGAGCTTCGTGTGCAACGCCACCTCTCCTGGTCCGCGGGGTCCGCGGGACAGTGGCAGCGGCGCGCCCGCCGGTCAAGCCGGCCCGGCGGGCCGTCCGCGTGCTCGTCCGCTCGCTCGAGCCGGCGTCCGGCGCGGCATCCTGTCGCGGGGGCGCGCGCGACGCGCCACCCCCGCGACGGCCGTCGGATCAGAACCGGAACGGGAAGGTGACCTCCTGACCGCTCGTCGTGGAGCGGGGGAACTTGATGCTCTTCACGACGCCGGCGAGGCACTGGGCGAACTGGCCGCTCGCGAACTCGGGCGTGAGGCACTTGACGTCGCGCACCGAGCCGTCGGCGTTGATGAGCCAGCGCATCTTGAGCGTGCCGGTGGCCTCGGCGTCGCGCGCCTTCTGCTCCGACATGCAACGCTGCAGGCTGTCGATCCGCTGCGCGACCGCCTCGTTGATCTGCGCGGAGCTGAGCTTCGCGGGAAGCTCGCCGCCCGGGCGCGGGGGGACGTAGACGGACCGGCGGGAGGCGGTCGAGCCGCCGCCGAGCGCGTCGTCGAGGGCCGCGTCGTTCGACTCGAAGTCGAGCACGTCCTTCTTGCGGGCAGGGGCCGGCGCGGGGGTCGGCGCGGGCGCGGGCGGCGGCGTCGCCTGGGCGACGCGCGTCTCGCGCGGGCGCGCCGGGGGCGGCTCGCGCCGGACGGCGCGGGCGGG
>NZ_JALCYY010000026.1 GCF_022690685.1 Anaeromyxobacter terrae
GAACCCGCACGCAGGCCACGGACGGTAAGGCACCATGATCAAGGCCATCATCCGCTTCTCTGCGGAGAACAAGTACCTCGTCATCGCGGCGACAATCGTCGCGCTCCTCGGGTCGGCCTGGGCGATGAAGAACATCGCGCTCGACGCCCTGCCCGACATGTCCGACACGCAGGTGATCGTCTACTCGCGCTGGGACCGCAGCCCGGACATCATCGAGGACCAGGTCAGCTATCCCATCATCACGGCGCTCCTCGGCGCGCCGAAGGTGAAGGCGATCCGCGGCTTCTCGGACTTCGGGTTCAGCTACGTCTACGTCATCTTCGAGGACGGGACGGACCTGTACTGGGCCCGGACTCGCGTCCTCGAGTACCTGTCGAAGATCACCTCCCAGCTCCCGCCGGACGTGAAGGTGGAGCTCGGGCCCGACGCGTCGAGCGTCGGCTGGGTCTACCAGTACGCGCTGGTGGACAGGACCGGGCAGCACTCCTCCGACGAGCTGCGCTCGTTCCAGGACTGGAACCTGCGCTACGCGGTCCAGAGCGTGCCCGGCGTCGCGGAGGTCGCGACCGTGGGCGGCCAGGTCCGCCAGTACCAGATCACGGTGAACCCGAACGCCCTCGCCGCCTACAAGCTGCCCCTCGACGCGGTGATCAACGCCGTCCGCAAGGGCAACAACGACGTGGGGGGACGCCTCGTCGAGTTCAGCGGCCGCGAGTACATGGTCCGCGGCCGCGGCTACGTGAAGAGCATCGAGGATCTCGAGAAGCTCGTGCTGCGTTCCGAGGGAGGCACCCCGGTGCTCGTGAAGGACGTCGCCACGGTCGCGCTCGGCCCGGAGATGCGGCGCGGCGTGGCCGACCTCGACGGCGAGGGTGACGTCGTGGGCGGGATCGTCGTGATGCGGGCGGGCGAGAACGCGCTCAACGTCATCCACCGAATCGAGGCGAAGCTCGAGGAGGTGAAGCCCTCTCTCCCGAAGGGCGTCGAGGTCGTCACGACCTACGACCGCGCGGAGCTCATCGACCACGCCATCGAGACGGTGAAGGGGAAGCTCGTCGAGGAGATCATCGTCGTCTCGATCATCATCCTCGTCTTCCTCTGGCACGTCCCCTCCGCGATCATCCCGATCGTCACGATCCCGGTGTCGGTCGCGCTCGCCTTCATCCCCATGTACGCCATGGGTCTGAACGCGAACCTCATGTCGCTCTCCGGCATCGCCATCTCGATCGGCGTCCTCGTGGACGGGGCGATCGTCGAGGTGGAGAACGCCTACAACAAGATTCACCACTGGATAAAAGACGGGAAGAAGGGGGACTTCCACCAGGTCCGCCTCGAGGCGCTCCTCGAGGTGGGTCCGGGCGTCTTCTTCTCGCTGCTCGTGATCGCCGTCGCGTTCATGCCGGTGTTCACGCTGGTGGACCAGGAGGGCAGGCTCTTCCGCCCGCTCGCCTACTCGAAGAACCTCGCCATGGCCATCGCGGCGTTCCTCGCGATCACGCTCGATCCGGCGATGCGCATGATGTTCGCGCGGATCGACGAGTTCAAGTTCAAGCCGCGATGGCTCGCGTGGGCGGCGAACCATGCGCTCGTCGGGAAGTACTACTCGGAGGAGGCGCACCCGATCTCGAAGGCCCTCCACCGCATCTACGAGCCGCCCTGCCGGTTCGTGCTCCGCCATCCGAAGGCGACCATCGCGGCGGCCCTCGCGCTCGTCCTCACGACCATCCCCGTGTACCTCTCGCTCGGCTCCGAGTTCATGCCGCCGCTGCGCGAGGGCACGATCCTCTACATGCCCTCGGCGGTGGAGCCCGGCATGTCGGTCGCCGAGGCGCAGAAGGCGCTCCAGGTCCAGGACAAGCTCCTCAAGACCTTCCCCGAGGTGGAGCGCGTCTTCGGCAAGGCCGGCCGCGCCAACACCTCCACCGACCCGGCGCCTTTCACGATGATGGAGACCACGATCATCCTGAAACCCGAGTCGGAGTGGCGGGAGAAGCCGCGCTGGTACTCGTCGTGGGCGCCGGGGTGGGCGAAGTCCCTCCTCCGGCCCATCTGGCGCGATCGCATCAGCCAGGACGAGCTCGAGAACGAGATGAACGCGAAGCTCCAGCTTCCGGGCATCTCGAACGCCTGGACGATGCCGATCAAGGGACGCAACGACATGCTCTCGACCGGCATCCGCACGCCGGTCGGCATCAAGATCAGCGGCGCGGACCTCGCGACCATCGAGCGCGTGGCGAAGGAGACCGAGGCCATCATCCAGAAGGTCCCGGGCACGCGCAGCGCCTACGCCGAGCGGGTCGCCGGCGGCTTCTTCGTCGACTTCGTCCTGAAGCGCGAGCAGCTCGCACGCTACGGCCTCACCGTGGACGACGCGAACACGATGGTGATGACCGCCGTCGGCGGCGACAACCAGTCGACGACGGTGGAGGGCCGCGAGCGCTACGGCATCAACGTGCGCTACGCCCGCGACTACCGTGAGGACCTCTCCGCGCTCCGGCGCGTGCTCCTGCCGCTCCCGGGCGGCCAGGGCCAGATCCCGATGGAGGAGATCGCGGAGGTCGTGCTCGCGCAGGGTCCGTCCATGATCCGCGACGAGAACGGGCTCCTCGCAGGCTACGTCTACGTCGACTTCGACACCTCGGCGATCGACGTCGGGTCGTACGTCACCGAGGCGAAGAAGGCGGTCGCGTCGGAGCTCAAGCTCCCCACCGGTTACAACATGGCGTGGAGCGGCCAGTACGAGAACATGCTGCGCGTGAAGGAGCGGCTGAAGCTCATCATCCCGCTCACCCTCGTCCTCATCTTCGCGCTGCTGTACATGAACACGAAGTCGTCATTCAAGGCCGCGCTCGTGATGTCCGCGGTGCCCTTCTCCGCCATCGGAGCGGTGTGGCTCCTCTGGGCGCTCGGCTACAACGTCTCGATCGCCGTCTGGGTCGGGATGATCGCCCTCATGGGCCTCGACGCGGAGACCGGCGTCTTCATGCTCCTCTTCCTCGACCTGTCGCACGACGAGTTCAAGGCGAAGGGCCTGCTCCGGACGCGCCGGGACCTCGTCGAGGCGATCGTCCACGGCGCGGTGAAGCGCGTGCGGCCGAAGGCGATGACGGTCTTCGCCGCGATGATCGGCCTCTTGCCGATCATGTGGTCCGTAGGCACCGGCGCCGACCTCATGAAGCGCATCGCCGCGCCCATGATCGGCGGGCTCGTGACGTCGTTCCTGATGGAGCTGCTCGTCTACCCGGCCGTGTACTTCCTGTGGAAGAAGAAGGAAGTGAGCGACGAGGACACGATCACGGCGATGGCAGCCTGAGACCTCGCAGGACCGGGCGCGGGTGCCCGGGTGCCGCACTCGGCTCAGGTGAGCCGGGTGCGGCGTGGTTCTCGTGAGGAGGGACGAACTTGAGCGAGCTGACATCGCCAGCCGGGAGCCTCGCGGTCGCGATCTCGGCCCTGCTCCTCGTCATCGGGTTCCGCCTCGCGCGCCCGGTTCGCACGCGCGAGTGGCTCGCCTTCGCAGCCTATGCGGGCGCGCTGGTGGTGCAGACGCTCGGGTCGCTCGGCCTCCTCGCAAGGCCCGCCAGCGCTCCCGACATGCGCCTGCGCATCGCCGGTGCGGGTTTCCTCGTCGCCGGGATCCTGCTCGCCGGGGCCCCGTCGCGTGCCCGGAGGCGCGCCGCGATGGGTGTTCCGCCCGCGCGAGCGCCCGGCGCGCGGCGCGTGGATCCGGTGTACGCGGGGCTCGCGGTCATCCTCGTCGGACAGCTCCTGCGCGGGCCCTCTCGCGCCGCGGCCGTCGCCGTCGGCCTCGCGGTGCTCTTGGCCGGCTGGGCCGCGCTGACGCCGGGGCGGGACGGGGGCCCGCGCGAGGCGAGCACTCGCTGAGCCCCGGGGCGACTCGTCGTCCTCTGCTTCCATTCACAGGAGGTATGCGCTCGTCGCGTACTCGAGGACCATGCGCTGGGAGTTGAAGAACGAGGCATTGAGGGCGATCGTGGATCTCATGATGGCGGCCCACCGTTCCGCCTGGTTCTGGAACACGTCCAGGACGATCGGCAGCTTCGCGTACAGGTCCGCTGCATCGTCCGCGTCCGAACCGAACTCCGTGTCGCCGCGTCCAACGGACCACCCGGTGACGCCCTCGATGTGACCCTCGAGCCACCATCCGTCCAGCACGGAGAGGCTCGGCACGCCGTTGTGCGCCGCCTTCATCCCGGACGTCCCCGACGCCTCGAGCGGACGCTGCGGCGTGTTGAGCCAGACGTCAACGCCGGCCACGAGCAGCTTCGCCAGGTCGAGCCCGTAATCCGGAAGGTAGACGACCGGGATCTCGTCGCCGAGCTCGCGTGCGAAGCGCGAGACGCGGCGTATCAGCTCCTTCCCCCCGCTGTCCTTCGGGTGTGCCTTTCCGGCGAAGACGAGCTGAAGAGGCCCGAGCCGTCTGATCGACCGCAGCCGCGGCACGTCCGAGAAGATCAGATCCGCGCGCTTGTACGACGCCGCGCGGCGAGCGAACCCGATCGTCAGCGCTTCCGGCGCGAGCTCCCGACCCGTCAGCCGCTTCACCTCGTCGAGGAGCGCACGCTTGGCTTGCGCGTGTGCGCGCCGCAGCTCGTCCCCGGGGATGCGCATCGCCTGGCGCAGCAGCGCGGGGTCCTCCCGCCACCCGGGCACGTGTCGATCGAACAGCGCGCGCAATGGGACGCTCGTCCACGTGACCGAGTGCACGCCGTTCGTGACGCTGGAGATCGCGTACTCCGGGAACATGCCGCTCGACACCTCGCGGTGCTTGCGCGCGACGCCATTCACGTACCCGGCCAGGCTCAGCGCGAGCTGGGTCGTGTTCAGCTCGTGCGTTCCCGAGAGCATCCGCAGGAGGTCCCTGGGAACGGGCTCACCGAGCACCCGCTGTACGAGCTCGTGATCGAACCGATCGTGTCCGGCAGGAACCGGGGTGTGGGTCGTGAAGACGATGCGTTCCCGGACGTCGTCGAACCCCATCTTCGCGTCTCCCATCCTGAACAGTTCCAGCGCGGCGAGGCTGGCGTGTCCTTCGTTGAGATGGAACTTGCGGATCGAGTGATGGCCGAGGCTCTCGAGCATCCGCACTCCGCCGATGCCGAGCACGATCTCCTGCGCCAGGCGGTACCGCTCGTCCCCGCCATAGAGGCTGTCCGTCAGGCGTCGGTCGGGATCCGAGTTCTCCGCGACATCCGTATCGAGGAGCAGGAGCGGTACGAGGCCACGGGCGCCCGGGACGTCGTACTGCCAGGCGCGGATCTGGACTGTCCTGTCCTCGATGGAGACGTGAGCGCGCGCGGAGAGCGGCCGAAGACAGCGTTCCGGGTCCCATGTCTCCTCGCGCTCCACCTGCCCGCCGTCCCCATCGAGCGCCTGCGAGAAGTAGCCTTTGCGATGCAGGAGCGTGATCCCGATCACGGGCAGGCCGAGATCGGCGCACGACCTCAGCGTGTCGCCGGCGAGCACGCCCAGTCCCCCGCTGTAGATCGGCATTCGTGGGTCGACTGCGACCTCCATCGAGAGATAGGCGATCCGAGGAGGCCGCGTGCCCTCGGCCGCGCGGGCCTGCGCAGCGGCGGCGTATGCGGATGGATTCCAGCGGAACGCGTCGAGGCAGTAGTCGGAGCAGAACGAGTACCGTGCTCCTTCGAACTCGAGGGCACGACTCGTCGCCGGATTCACCGACATCCCGCAGACGGGATCCCTGGCACGCGGGAGCATGTTCCACCTCCTCGTCCAGCTTAGCGCTGCAGAACAACGACGGACGAGACGTGCGCCAGGGAAGGGGCGAAGAAGAGGTCGCGCGCTACCTCGGAGCCTTCGCGGTCCCGAGCTTCACGGTGATCGCGCGGAGGCGCTCGCCATCGCGCGTTCCCTGGACGACGGCGCGCTGCCCCGCCTGGACGTCCTCGCGCCGGGCAGGCTTCTCACCCTGGAAGAAGCGCGTCTCGGGCGTGACGGTGAACGCGACCGAGTGTCCGTCGGTCGTCTTCACCACGAGCTGTTCGGCCGTAACGCTCTGGACGACCCCCATCGCCCGACCGTGCTCCTCGTGGGCCGCGGCCGGAGAGGTGGCGAGCAGCGGCACCAGGGCCATCAGGGTTCTCACGAAGCTCATCTTCGCTCCTTCGGATGCGAGTGTGATCCGGCGCCGGGCGAGCGCTCCGCGGGGTCTTCGCCGCGCAGGAACGCGTCCTCCTCCCGCAGTGCGCGCCACTCCTCGGGTGACCTGGGGTTGAGCGCCTCCATCTGCGCTTTCTCCTCGGCGGTGAGCTTCGGGAGATGGCGGATGAAATGCACGAGGTGCCAGGTGCCCTCCGCGCTCCCGGCTGCGCTCCACGCCGGCATGCCCGTGAACCGCACCCCGTTCTCGATGACGTAGAAGAGCTCCCCGTCCGTGAGCCCCTGCGTCGCGCCGGCGCGCAAATCAGGTGCCCGCGGATAGAAGCTCTGGCCGATCCTGGTCTGGCCGCTGCCGTCGTTCGCATGACAGGTCGCGCAGTGGTCCGCGAAGTGCGCGAGGCCCGCCGCGAGCACGCGCGGGCTCGACGGGATCGGGTTCGTCGCCTCGCGGGCCTCCCTGGGGATCGCCCAGCGCCGGAGCGCGCGCGCGACGCGCGCCTCCACGGCGGAGGGCTCCCTGCGCGCCGAGATGCCTCCGCGCCGCACGAGGATCACGCCGAGCCCGACGAGGACCACGATCGCCAGCCCGAACCCTCCCGCGACCCAGCCCCCGCGTCTCATCGACCCTCCTACGCAGCTCCGACGCCCGCTGACGGCGTCCTGAGCTTCTGCCTCTCGGCTCCGTGGATGTCGGCCACGCGCGGGCGGAGCCGGGCAAGCCTCTGCTAACGTCCGGTGGGTCGGCGCGCACGAAGAGTTCCTTTGCCGAGCACGAGCGGCCACGTACGAGGTGGAGCGGGCTCACCGGGCTAGGAGCTCGGGATGACCGCGATCCTGATCGGCGTCCGGGATGGTTCACGATCCGTCGCGCACCACCCCACAACCGCGGTCGCCTGACGTCGAAAGGCCGCGAGGGTATCGGATCCGCGGACCAGGCTCGATGCGCCGGGCTCCGGAGGTCGGGTCGTGCCCGGCGCGTGATCTCCCCCGGGCGATGACGAGCCGGGCAGACGAGCGGGCGTCGTGCGCTTCGTGCGCGTTAGGTCGTGTCACGCGCAGGGTCACGCTCGCTTCGTGACGCGGCGCGGCCGCTCACGACTCGCCGCTCCTGATTACCCACCAGACCAGCATCTCCCTCGGGAACACGGCGGTAGGGTTCGACTCAGGCCGAGCCAGCTCGCATCGAACATCCGTCGGAGTCCGTCCGGCACGATTGCCGGCCCGACGTCCAGCATCCGGCATGCATCATCAGCGGCCAGAGCGGGTCACCTCGCGCCTGCGGCCGCGGACCGAGCAGAGGCCCACATGAAGCGGAGCGCCTTTCTCTACGCCGTCGTCGCGGTCGTGAGCGCTGCCGCGGGGCTCGGCCTGGGCGCGCTCGTGCTTCGCCGCCCGGCTGGCGCGCCGATGACCTCGGCCTCGGGCGAGCGCAAGGCCCTCTACTACCGGGATCCGATGAACCCATCCCGCACGTCGCCCGTCCCGCGGAAGGACGAGATGGGGATGGATTACGTGCCGGTCTACGAGGGCGGCGACGGTGCGGGAGCCGCGGCGCCGGGCGGCGTGTACGTCGATCCGCGCATGGCCCAGAACTCCGGCGTGCGCGTCGAGGAGGTGCGGGTCCGACGGATGAGCAAGGTGATCCGCACGGTCGGCCAGGTCACCTACGACGAACGGCGGCTCCAGAACGTCAACGCGAAGGTGATGGGTTGGATCGATCGGCTCTACGTCGACTTCACCGGCAAGCCGGTGCGCCGCGGCGACCCGCTCATGGCCATCTACAGCCCCACCCTGTTCTCGACGCAGCAGGACTATCTCCTCGCCATCCGCAACCGAAGCGCGCTCGCGCGCGACACCCCGCTTCGCGCGGAGGCGGACGCGCTCGTCGATGCCGCCCGGCAGCGGCTGCTCTACTTCGACATCCCGGAGAGCGACATCGGGAAGCTCGAGCGCCGCGGTGCCCCCACGAAGACGCTCACGGTCCGCTCGCCCGTGGACGGGTACGTGGTGGAGAAGTCGGTCGTGCAGGGTGCGCAGGTCACGCCCGGCATGCCGCTCCTCAAGATCGCGGATCTCTCGAGCGTCTGGGTGCTCGCCGACATCTACGAGTACGAGCTGCCCTGGGTCGCCACGGGCCAGCAGGCGACGATGGAGCTCCCGTACGCGCCGGGCACGACACTCGAGGGGCGCGTCGCCTACGTGTACCCGTACCTCGCCGGCGAGACGCGCACCGTGAAGGTGCGGATCGAGGTGCGCAACCCTGGCGGTCGGATCCAGCTCAAGCCCGACATGTACGCGACGGTGACCATCCGATCGCCCATCGTGCGGGAAACCGTGGCGGTCCCGGAGCAGGCGGTCATCCGGACCGGCGAGCGCAGCGTCGGCATCGTCGCGCTCGGCGGCGGGTGGTTCGAGCCGCGCGACCTGAAGCTCGGCGTCACGGCGGACGGCTACGCCGAGGTGCTCGCTGGCCTCGAGGCAGGCGAGCAGCTCGTCACCTCCTCCCAGTTCCTCATCGACTCGGAGAGCAACCTCCGGAGTGCCGTGGCGGGGATGGGCGCGCACGAAGGGATGCAGGGCGCCGGCGGAAGCACGTCGCCACGAACCGACTCCGCTCCTGCGGCGGGGCGAGGCGGAGCTCACGCCGGCCACGAGGTCGAGGGGCGAAAGCCGCCCGATCGCTCGGCAGAGCACGACGCGCACGAGGGGAAGTAGCCGCGAGCACCCTGCTCTGAGTTCTCAGCAGCGGCGGCACGCGAGACGAGGTGGCGGTCATGCTGGAGAAGATCATCGAGGGATCCGTCCGGAACAGGTTCCTCGTCCTCCTCGTCACGGCGTTCCTCGCGGGCTGGGGAGCGTACTCTCTCGTCAACACGCCGGTGGACGCGCTGCCGGATCTCTCGGACGTGCAGGTGATCGTCTACACGGAGTATCCGGGGCAATCGCCGCGCATCGTCGAGGACCAGGTCACCTACCCGCTCACCACCGCGATGGTGTCGGTCCCGGGGTCGAAGGTGGTGCGAGGCTACTCGTTCTTCGGGTACTCGCTCGTCTACGTCATCTTCGAGGACGGGACGGACCTGTACTGGGCGCGGAGCCGCGTCCTCGAGTACCTCAACTACGGGCAGAAGCGGCTGCCTGCCGGGATCGTACCCACGCTCGGCCCCGATGCGACCGGCGTCGGCTGGGTCTTCGAGTACACCGTCACGTCGGACCGGCGCTCGCTCCAGGAGCTGCGTTCGTACCAGGACTGGTATCTCCGGTACGGCCTCGCCTCGGTCCCCGGCGTCGCCGAGGTCGCGAGCATCGGCGGCTTCGTGAAGCAGTACCAGGTCACCGTCGATCCCACGAAGCTCCTCGCCTATCGCGTCCCGATCGACAGGGTCGAGGGCGCGATCCGCCGATCGAACAGCGACGTGGGCGGCGAGGTCGTCGAGCTCTCCGAGAAGGAGTTCATGGTCCGCGGCCTCGGCTACATCAAGAGCGTCGAGGACGTGAAGGCGATCCCGGTGATGGTGAACCCGAAGACCGGCACGCCCGTCCACGTCCGCGACGTCGCCGACGTGGCGCTCGGGCCCGTCATGCGTCGCGGACTGACGGAGGCGAACGGTGAAGGAGAGGTCGTCACCGGCATCGTGGTGATGCGCTACGGCCAGAACGCGCTCCGGGTCATCGACGGGGTCAAGCGGAAGCTCGAGGAGCTGAGGCAGGGATTGCCGGCCGACGTGAAGATCACGCCGGCCTACGACCGCTCCGGCCTCATCGAGCGGTCCATCGAGACCCTGCGCAGCAAGCTCGTCGAGGAGTCCATCATCGTCGCGCTCGTGAGCATCGTGTTCCTGCTCCACCTGCGGAGCGCGCTCGTCGCCATCTTCACGCTGCCCACCGCCATCCTGATCGCCTTTGCGGTGATGCGCATGCAGGGCATCAACGCGAACGTCATGTCGCTCGGCGGGATCGCCATCGCCATCGGCGCCATGGTGGACGCGGCGATCATCATGATCGAGAACGCCCACAAGCACCTCGAACACGAGGCGGCGAAGCCGCCCGGTGAGCGGCGCGATCACTGGCAGGTGATCCTGGACGCCTCGAAGGAGGTCGGGCCGTCGCTGTTCTACTCCCTGCTCGTCATCACGGTGTCCTTCATCCCGGTGTTCACGCTCGAGGCGCAGGAGGGGCGGCTCTTCGGCCCGCTCGCGTTCACCAAGACGTACTCGATGGCGGCCGCGGCCGTGCTGTCGTTGACGGTGGTGCCGATCCTCATGGGCTACTGGATCCGCGGGCGGATCCTTCCCGAGGAGCGCAACCCCATCAATCGCTTCCTCATCCGCGCCTATCATCCGGTCGCCGCCTTCGTGCTCGCGCACAGCCGCGCCGTCATCGTGGTCGCGGTCGCGATCATCGCGGTGACGGTCATCCCGCTCTCGAGGCTCGGCTCCGAGTTCATGCCGCCCATGTACGAGGGAGACCTGCTGTACATGCCCACGACGCTGCCGGGGATCTCGATCACGAAGGCGCGGGAGGTGCTCCAGCAGACGGACCGGATCATCCGGACCTTCCCCGAGGTCCAGAACGTGCTCGGCAAGATCGGCCGTGCCGAGACGGCGACCGATCCCGCAGGGCTCGACATGATCGAGACCACGATCCAGCTGAAGCCCGAGAGCGAGTGGCGCGCGGGGATGACGCCCGAGAAGCTCGTCCAGGAGATGGACCAGGCGATCCGGTTCCCTGGGCTCACGAACGCCTGGACCATGCCGATCAAGACGCGCACCGACATGCTGAGCACGGGCATCAAGACGCCCGTCGGGATCAAGATCGGAGGGCCCGATCTCACGGTGCTCGAGTCGATCGGGAAGGAGGTCGAGGCTGTCGTGCGCGAGGTGCCGGGCACGCTCAGCGCCTTCGCCGAGCGGGCGGCGGGGGGCAACTACCTCGACTTCGACATCGATCGCCTTTCGGTCGCGCGGTACGGCCTCACCGTGGGCGACGTCCAGGACGTCATTCAGACCGCGATGGGCGGCATGACGGTGACGACCACGGTCGAGGGGCTCGAGCGCTACCCTGTGAACCTCCGGTACAGCCGCGAGCTGCGCGACGATCCCGAGGCGCTGCGGCGCGTGCTCGTTCGCACGCCCTCGGGGCAGCAGATCCCCATCGCCCAGCTCGCGGACGTCCGGATCCGGAGCGGGCCGATGGTGGTCCGCAGCGAGGGGACGCGGCCGAACGCCTGGGTGTACGTGGACATCACCGGGATCGACGTCGGCACCTACGTGAAGAGCGCGATGCGCGCCGTCGCCGACCGCGTGAAGCTCCCGCCGGGCTACACGCTCAGCTGGAGCGGGCAGTACGAGTACATGCAGCGCGCCGAACGAAGGCTCCTGCTCGTCATCCCGCTGACCATCTTCATCATCTTCATCATCATCTACCTGAACACGAAGTCGCTCACGAAGACGGCGATCGTGTTCCTCGCCGTACCGTTCTCGCTCGTGGGGGCCATCTGGCTCCTCTACCTCGCGGGCTACAACCTCAGCATCGCCGTCTGGGTGGGGATGATCGCGCTCGCCGGCCTCGACGCGGAGACGGGCGTGGTGATGCTCCTCTACCTCGACGTCGCCTACCAGGAGTGGCGCTCGAAGGGACGCATGCGCGGCCTCGACGACCTCCGAGAGGCGATCGACCACGGCGCCGTCAAGCGCGTCCGCCCGAAGGTCATGACGGCTGCGACGATCATCGCGGGGCTCCTCCCGATCCTGTGGAGCAGCGGGGCGGGAGCTGACGTCATGAAGCGCATCGCCGCGCCGATGGTGGGCGGCGTGGTCA
Source organism: Anaeromyxobacter terrae (assembly GCF_022690685.1). Lineage (GTDB taxonomy): Bacteria > Myxococcota > Myxococcia > Myxococcales > Anaeromyxobacteraceae > Anaeromyxobacter > Anaeromyxobacter terrae. The sequence continues at coordinate 11,965 of NZ_JALCYY010000026.1, forward strand.
CCTCCGTGCTGATGGAGCTGCTCGTCTACCCCGCCATCTATTTCCGCTGGAAGGGATGGGAGCTGCGGAGGGAGGCTCGCGCGACCGTGCCCTGACGCGGAGTGTGACCGTCTGCAAGCTCCTTCGCTGACCGTGACCGGACGGATCACAGAGTGACGAGCCGGGACGGGCCGGCAGGTGGCGGAGCCTGTCACTCCGGGCACTTCCGGCGCCGGAGCTCGGTCCGGCCGATGCACGAACGGCAGGCGAGCGAAGGGCTGCCTCGGCGCGAAGAGCGTTCGAGGGAGCCCGCTCGGCCGCCGCCACCACCGGCGGGAAAGGGGTTCACATGAAGCACCTCACCAGCGCCCTCGCCATCCTGTCGCTGTTCGCCGCCGCTCCGGCGCTCGCCAGCGACGTCTCGTCCGATCGCCACTTCGCCGAGACCAAGGCTGCTCAGTCCCGGAAGGGGACGACGGACGGTCATGTCGCGCCTTCGCAGGAGGTCAAGAAGGAGAGCTGTGCGCGCTGCAGCTGCGCGAAGAGCGGCGACCCACGGGCGCCCCGCAACGACACAGGCGCTCGCTAGGCCGTTACATGCGGTCGCCTGAAGCGTCGTACAGCGGCGGTCCAGGCGAGCTGAACCACTGGTACGCGCGTGGGCTCTGATCGGCATTCCCCTGAAGGAGACCCATGGATTCGAAGCTGGAAAACCTGCCTTCCTTTGAACCCCGCGTCAGCGTGTCCGTGGCGAGGCGGCGCGGCCTGCGCCCACTCGCCATGCTCGCGATCGGAGCGGGGCTCGCCCTCGCCGCGTGCGGCGGAGGTGGAGGCGGAGGCGGAGGCGGGACGACCACGCCCGCCTCGGGCGGCACCATCAGCGGAACGGTCGTGAAGGGACCGGTGAACGGCGCCTCGGTGGTCGCGTTCGCGGTGACGAACGGAACGAAGGCGGGCCAGATCGGAACCGCCACCACGGACTCGCAGGGACGGTTCACGATGACCCTCGGGGAGCACTCGGGCCCCGTGATGCTCCAGTCGACGGCGGGCGCTTACACGGACGAGGCGACCGGCGCGACGATGACGATGCGGCAGGGGGACGTGATGACCGCCGTGCTCCCCGCCCTCGACGCGGGGTCCACTGCGACGGACGTCCAGGTGACGCCGCTCACCTCGATGGCCCAGGCGCACGCGCAGAACATGGCCGGGGGTATGACGCCCGCGAACGTCACGGCAGCGAACGACGCGATCGGCGGCTACTTCTCGGTCGGTGACATCCTGCACACGATGCCCATGGATCCGCTCGCGCCGGGCGCAGGCACCGGCGCGACGCAGGACATGAAGAACTACGGCATGTCCATCGCGGCCATGTCGCAGTACGCGGCGATGATCGGGATGACCGGCTCGTCCTCGGGCATGGTGACCGTCATGATGAACGACGCGTCCGACGGCGTGATGAACGGCATGGCCGGCGCGACGCCCATCTCGATGGGAGGGATGGGCGGCATGATGGGCGGCAGCCTCGCGCCCACCGCAGGGACGGCCGGCCTCGCCGATGCGATGACGCAGTTCGTGAGCTCGGGCATGAACAGGTCCGGCGTCGCGATGCCCGACATGCAGCCGCTCGTCGACAGGCTCCGCGCCGCGGGCGGCCAGCTCTCCGGGAGCGGTACGGGAAGCACGAGTGGGATGGTCGGCGGCACGGTGTTCATGGGGACCGTCACGGACGGGACGATGAGCGCGTTCGCGATCCAGGGCGGCCAGCTCGGTCCCATGCTCGCGAGCGGCGCGGTGGACGCCACCGGTCACTTCAGCCTCTCCGTCGGCTCGTACGCGGGTCCCATGATGCTGCGCGCGAGCGGGGCGTCGTACGTGGACGAGGCGACCGGCTCCAGGATGACGATGCTCCCTCGTGACGTGCTCACGGCGGCCATCCCGTCGGTGGCCGACGGCTCGAGCGGGATCCAGGTCACGCCGCTCACGTCCATGGCTCAGGTCCGCGCGCAGGACATGGCGGGCGGCATGAACCCCGAGAACATCGCGGCCGCCAACTCCGCGATGGGCGATTACTTCTCGGCGGGGGACATCCTGCACATGCAGCCGATGGACCCCAGCGTGGCCGGCGCCGGCGCCGCCGCGGACCCGAGCAGCAGGAACTACGGGATGTCGATCGCGGCCATGTCGCAGTACGCGGAGACCATCGGGATGACGACGTCCTCCGGCATGGTGACCTTGATGATGGAGGACGCCTCGGACGGCGTCATGAACGGCATGCACGGGGGCACGCCCATCTCGATGAGCGGGATGGGCGGGATGATGATGGGCGGCAACATGCAGCCGTCGCTCGGGACGTCCGGCCTCGCGGCGGCGATGACCGCGTTCGTCGGCGACGCCGCCGTCAACAGGTCAGGCGTCACCATGGCCGACATGCAGCCGCTCATCGACAAGCTGGAGCGCTCGCAGGGCCTGATCCAGTGAACCCCACGCGGGCTGACCCGGATCTCCTCCGGGTCAGCCCGCTCGGCTTCGGCGGCTCACTCGTGCGCCGCGGGCCCCATCTCGCAAGTCCCGCTCTCCTCCATCCGCTGGGCGTGCAGCCGAACGGTGGAGCGCAGCCGCTCGACGTCGGCGGGATCCACCGGGGTGAGGAGGATGCGAGCTCCGTAGTCGAGATCCTCGACCGTCGCGCGGGACGGCGGCGGCATCGCCTCGTGCGGCATCGCCCCATGCCGCATGCCGTGCATTCCTTCCATGCCGGGGGTCGCATGGTGGCGGTTGTGCGTCTCGGCCATGGCCCGGACGCGCGTGCGGAGCTCCGGCGCCGCGTCCGGCGTCGTGGTGAACGTGAGTGACTCGCCGTCTGCCGTGTCCGCCGCGACCACGCGTGTCCCTGCCACGGACATCGGGCAGGCCGGCATCGCCATGCTGGTCATCCCGCCGGGCGCCGTGTCGGCCGCCTGTGCGGAGGCCGCGGGCGGCTGCGTGTGAGCCGCGTGTCCAGCCATGCACCCCGTCACGACGGTCAAGGCGACGCCAAGGGTACCGAACGCTCGCGTCATGCCACACCTCCGTTCCGGCACGCGAACGTACGGCGGGGTTCACCGCTCGCATCCGAGGAAAGGTGGGGCGACGCCTTCGTGATGCGTCCGGAGGCGTGACCTCCGACGCCTCGCCTGGCTGACTGCACGAGGTCCTGGCCGCTGCGATCAGGGGGGCATTGCCATCTGGCCAGGAGTCCGACGCGCCTCGCCGGGCACCGTCCGTTTCCTCGGGGCCAGCTCGGATCGCGGCGCCCGCTCAGCCCTCCTGAAGCTCGCGCACCGGGTCGCGCGCGATCGTGGCGAGCGCCGTCGGGATGGCCGCGGCGACCCCGACGGCAACCGCCGCGCCGACGGTCGCGACGCAGAGCGACCACGCCCGCGCGAGCGCGGCGGCGACGGCGGGATCCTGCGCCGCCGCGAGCGCCGCACCGCCGGCGGCACCGAGCGCTGAGCCGGCGGCGGCGAGGAGCGCCGAGCGAAAGAGGAGCGCGCCGAGCACTGTCCTTCGCGAGGCGCCGAGGGCGACCAGCGTCGCGAGCTCGACGCGACGCTCGGCCGCGTCGAGGTGGGCCGCGATGACGAGGCAGAGCGCCGCCACGGCCGCCATCACCGCGTAGGCGCTCCCGCGGTGGCGAGAGAGAGACTCCTGCGCCTCGCGGTCCGCGACGTCGCCCCGGTCGCTACGGATCACCGCGGCGCCGAGGGACGCGCGCGTGAGGCGCGCCTCGGCGCCGCGCGACGAGACGCCGGCGCGGAGGGACAGCCTGAGCTCGTTCACGCCCTCGACGCCGGCGAGCGCTTGCGCCGCGGCGAGCGGCAGGAAGAGCCCGAGGTCCTCGACGCCGCCGGTCGAGGGCAGGACGCCCTCCACCCGAAGCTCGCGCCCGTCGAGCGCGACACCCGCTTCGTTCCCGAGGCGGCGCGCGAGCTCGGAGCCGAGCGCCACCGAGTCCGGGCCGTGGAGCGGCATCGGCAGCGCGTCCGCCGCGACCCCCACCACCGGGACTCGGGTGCCCGCGAGCTCGCGGTGCACGACGAGGCGCCGCTCGATCGCCCGGAGATCGCGGCCGAGCGCGGCGCGCACCGCCGCCTCGGCGCTCGCCGGGAGCGCGGCCTCGCCGAGCTCGTACCGCGCGAGTTCGCCGGTCGAAGTACCACGCGGCACCACCGTGAGCGCGGGTCCCATCGCATCGATCTGCGCGGCGACGGCCTCCTCCCGCGCGCGGGCCACGAGCTCCGTCGCGGTGACGGTCGCAGCGATCGCGGCGATCACCGCGCACGCCAGCGCGGCGCGCCCGCGCCTCACGACGAGCTCCCGTACGGCGAGCCACGGCGCGGTCGTCACGCGGTCACCCGCTCCGGAGGATCCGTGTCGAGCGCCCCCGACCGGAGCCGGACGATCCGGCCAGCCCGGGCCGCGAGCCGCAGGTCGTGGGTCACCATCACGATCGTCTGTCCCTCTCCGTTCAGCTCGCGGAGGAGGTCGACCACCTGGTCCGCCGTCGCGGGGTCGAGGTTACCGGTGGGCTCGTCCGCGAGGAGCACCCGCGGGCCGTTCACGAGCGCGCGGCCGATCCCCACGCGCTGGCGCTCGCCCACGGAGAGCTGCGCGGGACGGTGGCGGCTTCGCGCCGACATCCCGAGCCGCTCGAGCACGCGAGCCGCCGCGTCGGTCGCCTCGCCGCGTGAGCTGCCCGCAAGCAGCGCCGGGAGCGCCACGTTCTCGAGGCAGGTGAGGTACGGGACGAGGTTGAACGTCTGGAAGACGAACCCGACCTCCGTCCGGCGCAGCGCCGCCCGCGCCTCGCGATCGAGATCGTAGACGCGCGTCTCGCCGAGCTGGACGTGGCCGGCGGTGGGGGTCGCGAGCCCGCCCATCGCGAAGAGCAACGTCGATTTCCCGCTGCCGCTCCGGCCGACGACGGCGACGAACTCCCCGCGATCGATCCACAGCGACACGCCGGCGAGGGCGTGCACCTCCCCGCCGCCGGGGGCGGCGAACGTCTTCGTCAGGTTGTCGACGCGGATCATGATCAGGACTCCCTCAGGACGACGGTGGGATCGAGCGACGCCGCGCGGGCGGCGGGGACTAAGGCGGCACCCGCGCTCACGAGCGCGGCGAGCCCGGCGGCGGGGAGGAGCAGCCCCGCGGGCGGCGCGAGCGGGGAAGCGAGCAGGGACGCTCCGAGCTGCCTCGTGAGCGGCGCGGCGAGAGCCCATCCCACCACGCCGCCGACCGCGCCGGCGATCGCCGCCTGCAGCGCGAACATCCCGGCGAGCGCGCGCGGCGATGCGCCGACGGCCACGAGGAGCCCCAGCTCGCGCGCGCGGCGCCGCGCCTGCGACGCCGCAAGGGAGCCGATGACGAGCGCGACGACGGCGAAGCCCGTCAGGTGGAGCACGGTCGAGTAGCGCTGCATCGTCTCGACGCTCCCCTTCTGCGCCTTCACCATCCCCGCGACCGTGACGGCGCGGGCGCCCGGAACGAGCTTCTCCACCTCGCCCGCCAGCGTCGCGACGTCGATGCGGCACCAGCACCCGCCGAGCCTGAGCGCCGAGAGCTCGCCGGGCCGCCCGAGGACGCGCTGCGCCGCGGCGAGCGGCATGAACACCGCGCCGTCGAGGCCATCAGGCGGCGGGTCGGCGATCCGCAGCGCCAAGAACGCCCGCCCCCCGAGGCTGAAGGTCCCACCCGCGGCGACGCCGAGGGCGCGCGCTGCCTCCGCGCCGAGGATCGCCGGCTCCGCGTCGCCGAGCGATGGCCAGTCGAGGTCCTGCCCGACGACGACCACCTCGCCCGTGCCCGCGCGCACGTTCCCGTAGAGCCGCGCCTCGATCGACCGGACGTGCTCGGCGACGCGCGAGGAGCGGATCGTGTCGGGGTACGTGTCGGGCAGCGCCTCCGAGCCGAAGCGCCTGGCATGGAAGGCCGAGAGGTCGGTGGCGGCCGGGACGACGAGCATGTTCCGGCCCAGCCGATGCGCGAGCTCGTGCACCGACTCCTCGGCGGAGGCAGTGACGGCGCGGTGGGTGACGAGCGCGGCCACGACGAGCGCGACGGCCGCGGCGCCGAGGGCGTACTCGGCCCAGCGTCGTCGCAGGTCACCGATGAAGATGAAGAGCATCCACATGCGTGGCTCCGGTCTCGGGAGAGGGGGGCGTGTGCCTGTCAGCAAGCCGCGCGCCACGATCCGAGCGCCGGGCCCGACGGGATCCGCCTGCATTCCTCGCGCGAGGCGGCTCGGCGCGGCCACACTGTGATGGGATCGGTTACGCAGGGCCCGCCGCCCCACGCGCGAGCTTGCCTGCTCCGTCGAGGGCGAGAATGATGGCCCGACGTTGAAGGGCTCCTCGCAGGAGGTGAACCATGATGCTCGTTCTCACGTGCGCGCTCTGCGCGACCCAGCCGGCGCTCCCCGCCGAGCGCGAGGCCGGTCCGGATCGCCCGGCGCTGCTCGGTGAGCGCCTCTCGCCGCCGGAGCTCGGCTTCGCAGGACCCTCCGCACCGTCGCCGATGGCGCTCGGTCGAGCCGAGGGCGCTGGCTCGGGCGAAGGCGACGGCCACTCGAGCTACATGGCGCCCATGTGGATCGCCATGGGAGTCATGATGGTCGCGATGATGGTGGTGATGGGCGTCTACGTCGCCGGCCACGGCTCGGGCGCCCAGGCCCTGCATCCCGCGGCCTCGACCTCGCCCGCTCAGCTGGCGCTTCCCGTGGCCCCGATGCGCGGCGGCGGTGGCTGAGGAGGCGTGAGGCTCACAGCCGCGCGCGGCGGAGGAGCTGCGCGTTGATCGCGACGACGACGGTACTGACCGACATCAGCACCGCCCCGACCGCCGGCGCCAGCAGGACGCCCCACCGCGCGAGGACGCCGCCCGCGAGCGGGATCGCGACGACGTTGTAGCCCGCCGCCCACCAGAGGTTCTGGATCATCTTCCGGTACGTCGCCCGGCTGAGCGCGACGATCCGCGGCACGTCGCGCGGGTCGCTCCGGACGAGCACGACGTCCCCGGCCTCGACCGCCACGTCGGTCCCGGCGCCCATCGCGATCCCGACGTTCGCGGTCACGAGGGCCGGCGCGTCGTTGACGCCGTCCCCGACCATCGCGACGCGCTTGCCGCTCCGCCGCAGCGTCTCGATGACCTCGGCCTTCCGCTCCGGGAGCACCTCCGCGTGCACGGTGTCGATCCCGAGCTCTCCTGCGACCGCCGTCGCCACCGCGCGGGAGTCGCCGGTGAGCATCGTGACCTCGAGCCCCATGTCGTGGAGGCGACGGACCGCCTCGTGCGACTCGGGCCGCACCGCGTCCGCGACGGCGAACGCGGCGACCGCCCTCCCCTCCTCGGCGAGGAACACCACCGACTGCCCGCGCTCCGCGGCAGCGCGCGCGAACGCCTCGAGCTCGGCCGGGGGGGCGATCGACAGCCGCCGCAGCAGATTCGGTCCGCCCACGTGGCGCTCCCGCCCGTCCACCCGCGCGCGCACGCCGTACCCGGGGATGGCCTCGAACGCCTGCGCGTCCGGGATCGCGATCCCACGCTCGCGCGCGGTGCGCACCACTGCCTGCGCGACCGGGTGCTCCGAGTCGCGCTCCACGGCGGCGGCCACGCGCAGCGCCTCACCCTCGCTCATCCCGCCACCCGAACGCACGCCCACCACCCGGTGCTCGGCCAGGGTGAGGGTTCCCGTCTTGTCGAACACGACCGTGGTGAGGCGCCGGGCCTCCTCGAGGCCTCGACGGTCGCGGACCAGGAGACCCGAGCGCGCGCCGAGCGTCGTCGAGATCGCGATGACGAGCGGGATGGCGAGCCCGAGCGCGTGCGGGCAGGCGATGACGAGGACCGTCACGACGCGCTCCACGACGAACGCGCCCGGCGCGCCGGCGAGGCGCCACGCGAGCGCGGTGACGAGCGCCGCCCCGATGGCGGCGATGGTGAGCAGGAGCGCCGCGCGATCCGCCAGCGCCTGGGCGCGTGACCGCGAGGTCTGCGCGCTCTCGACGAGCCGCATGATCCCGGCGAGCGCGGTCCGTTCCCCCGTCCCGGTCACCTGTGCGCGCAGGGAGCCCGCGCCGTTCACCGTGCCGGCGATGACGCCGTCGCCGGGCCGCTTCTTCACCGGGCGAGACTCCCCCGTGATCATGGACTCGTCGACGGCGCTCTCGCCGGACTGGACGCGCCCGTCGGCGGGCACGCGCGCGCCGGGCCGGACGAGCACGACGTCGCCGTCCCGCAGGGCGGCGAGCGGCACCTCCTCCTCGCGCCCGTCCACGACTCGCACCGCCGACGAGGGCAGGAGCTTCGCGAGCTCCTTCACCGCCCCCTGCGCCTGGGTGATGGACCGCATCTCGATCCAGTGACCGAGCAGCATCACCGTGACGAGGGTCGCGAGCTCCTCCCACAGCGGCATCCCGGGGTAGCCGAGCGTCACGGCGACGCTGAAGACGAAGGCGACGCCGATCGCGAGCGCGATGAGCGTCATCATGCCCGGGAGGCGATCCCGCAGCTCGCGGACGGCGCCCTGGAGGAACGGCAGGCCCCCGTAGACGAACACGACGGTCCCGAGGATCGGCGGGACGAGCGTCGATCCAGGGAACGCGGGCGCGTGCCAGCCGGTGACCGAGGTGAGCATGTGTCCCCACAGGACGGTGGGGATCGTGAGGGCGAGCGCGATCCAGAACCGGTCGCGGAACATCGCCACGCTGTGGCCGGCGTGCCGGTCGTGCGCGGCGTGCTCGTGCTCCGCCGCGCCGCGCTCGTGCCCCGCGTGTCCGGGCTCGTGCGCGGCGCGTTCGGGCTCATGGGTGGGGTGCCCGCCGTGAGCGTGCCCCGCGTGCTCCGTGGGCTCCCCGTGCGCCACGCCTCAGTCCTCGTCCACGTCGACGCGCGCCCACGGCACCGAGCGGAGCCGCTCGAACGGGATGGGCGCGCCGCTCTTCTCGCTCAGCCCGTAGGTCCCCGCATCGAGCTTCGCGAGCGCCCGCGCGACCTCGGCCAGGAGCGCGCGCTCGCGCTCGACCACCTTCTGCTGGTCCTCGCCCTCCGCCGAGCGCTGCGCCACCTCCTCGAGCTCGGTGCGCTCGTCCTCGGACGGCGCGCTGGTCGCGGGCGTCGCGAGCACGCGGGCGATCCTCCTGCGCTCGTCCTCGAGCTTGCGGCGCAGGATCTCGAGCTGCTCCTTCGTGAGCACGGACGCGGAAGTCGCCACGGTCGCTCTCCTCTCTCCTCGAACCGCCCGGGCGCCTGAGGCTCAGCGCGTCCGGGTCTTGATGAACGTCCCCGCCTCCAGCTCCTCGAACGCGGTGCGCAGCTCCTCCTGCGTGTTCATGACGATGGGGCCGTACCAGGCGACGGGCTCGCCGATCGGCTTCCCCGAGACGAGCAAGCATCGAACCGGCGACTCCTCGGTCGTGACGGTCACCGCATCCCCGTCGCCGAAGAGCACGAGGTGCCCGTCGTCGATGAGCGCGTCGCGCTCCATGTCGAAGTAGCCGGCCCCCTCGGCCTCGTAGGAGTAGGGATCCTTCTGCCTGCTGAACATGGCCTTGCCGCCGATGACGTAGGCGAAGACCGTGTGCCCGCGCGGCGTCTCGTGGGAGAAGGTGACGCCCTGCGGGACGGTGACGTCGAGGTACTCGGGCTGCGTGACCACGTCGGTCACCGGACCGGTCGTCCGGTTCACCACGCCGGCGATCACCTTGATCGTGGCGCCGCTCGCGTCCTTCACCTCCGGGATCTGCGCTGCCGAGATGCCGCGGTAGCGCGGGTCCATCATCTTGTTCGCGGCCGGCAGGTTGGCCCAGAGCTGGAACCCGTACATCGCGCCCGACGGATCGCCCTTCGGCATCTCCTGGTGGATGATCCCGCTGCCGGCGGTCATCCACTGCACGTCGCCGGGGGAGATCACGCCGCGGTTGCCGAGGCTGTCGCCGTGCTCGACGTCGCCGCGAAGGACGTAGGTGATGGTCTCCATGCCCCGGTGCGGGTGCCAGGGGAAGCCCTTCAGGTAGTGCTCCGGCACGTCCGAGCGGAAGTCGTCGAGCAGGAGGAAGGGATCGTAGAGCTCCGGGGGACCGAAGCCGATCGCGCGGCGAAGGTGGACGCCAGCGCCCTCGACGGTGGCCCGACTCTTCACGACCTTGCGGATGCGTCGCTCCTCCGCCACGGGCTGCCTCCCTCTCCGCTGCGTCCGGCTCTGCCCGGCGCGCTGCCAGTGAGATGTTTTGGCGGCCTCGCGCTGTCAACCGAGCCGCGAGGCTGGCCACGAGGAGGGAGCCCCTCGCCCGGTGGCCGGGCCACCCTTCCTTGGCACCCGGTGCCCCGAAAAAGAAAGGCCCCCGGCGAACCGGGGGCCTCGAGCTGTTTGCTGCCGCTCCGGACGACCGCGCTACGGCTCCACGGTCGCCACGTACTTCGGCGCGTTCTTCTCGATGCCGATGATGACCGCGGACTTCACCGGGTTGTGGTCGGCGTCGAGCCGGATCGTGCCGGTGACGCCCTGCAGCGAGGTCGTCTTCTCGATCGCGTCGCGGATCGCGGTCGGCGTGAGGTCGGTGGCGCGCTTCATCGCGTCGATCGCGAGGAGCGCAGCGTCGTAGCCGAGCGCGCCGAAGGCGTCGGGCTTCGCGTGGTACGCGGCCTCGTACTTCTTCGCGAACTCCTGGACCACCGGCGAGGGGTTCTCGACCGAGTAGTGGTTCGTGAAGAAGCCGCCGTCGAGCGCGCCCTGCGCGATCTCGTAGAGCTTCGCCGAGTCCCAGCCGTCGCCGCCGGCGAGCGGCGCCTTCACGCCGAGCTCGCGGCTCTGGCGGCCGATGAGCGCGACGTCGGTGTAGTAGCCCGGGACGTAGACGATGTCGGGCTTCGCGAACTTCACCTTGGTGAGCTGCGCCTTGAAGTCCTGGTCGCCGGCCTTGTAGCTCACGTCGAGCACGATCTGGCCGCCGAGCTCCTTGAAGGTCTTCGTGAAGTAGTCGGCGAGGCCCATCGAGTAGTCGTTGCCCACGTCGCGGATGATCGCGGCGCGCTTGGCCTTCAGGGTCTGGCTCGCGAACTTCGCCATCACCGTGCCCTGGAACGGGTCGATGAAGCACACGCGGAACATGTACGCGCGCGTCTTGTCGCCATCCTTCGTGACCTTCGGGTTCGTGGAGGCCGGGGAGATGGCGGGGATCTTGTTCGCCTCGGCGATGGGCGCGAGGGCGAGCGTGCTCGTCGAGCCCAGCTCGCCGATGAGCAGCGTCGCCTTCTTCTCGTTGATCGCCCGGGTCGAGGCGATGGCCGCCTCCTCCGGCTTGCCCTGCGTGTCGTAGACCTGGAGCGAGAGCTTGTGGCCCTTCACGCCACCTGCCGCGTTCGCCTCGTCGACCGCGAGCTTCACGCCGTTGTTGGCGCCTTCGCCGAACGTGGCGATGTCGCCGGAGAGGGGCATGACGTTCCCGATGACGATCGGGGCCGCCTCGGCCTGCGCGGCCGGGGCCGCGGCCTGCTGCTTCCCTTCGTCCTTCTTCGAACACGCCACGCCGGCGACGAGCGTCGCGAGCGCCACCGCGCCCAGCTTCCGCATTGGTGATCCTCCTTGCGCCGCGTCGCGCATGCGCCTGCGGGCGCAGGGCGCGGCTCACGTCGTCCATATCACGCTGGACGGGAAAAGGAATTCGGACGGGCCGAAGGGGCTCGACTCGCTGCGGCAACCCACGACGATCAGGGCGGCTCACGTCTTCTGCCAGATGCGGACCCAGTCCACGTCCATCCCGGTCGTGCTCGTCGCGCGCGCGCCGTAGCCGCCGGCCGGCACGAAGCCGGCCCAGCTCGCGTCGGCGACCTCGCAGGTGAGCTGCACGTACTCGCTCCGGTGCGAGATCGCCGCGTCGGTCGTCCAGGCCGGCAGCCCGTCGATGTAGAAGGTGTAGCCCACGTCGGTCCAGAGCACGCCGAAGACGTGCCACTCGCCCTGGATCGGCGCGTTGCCGGGGAGTGACACGACCTTCTGGACGTTCTGCCGCGAGGACGCGGTGCGATCCCAGTTCAGGTTCATCGCCGACATGTCGCGCAGCGCGGTCCAGCCGTGGTCATCCGTCGCGCGGTGCTCGACGACGTCGATCTCCACGCCCGCCGTGCCCGGGTCACCCATCGGATTGCCGTTCGTCGGCGAGTCGATCCAGAACGCGCACCACTCGCCCGGCGAGTCGTGGAAGCGGATGCGCGCCTCGAAGTAACCGTAGGTCACCTCGACGACGCCCTGCGTGCCGAGGAACCCGGTGTGGTGCCGGCCGGACGCGTCGGTGTAGGTCGTGAGCGTGAGCAGGCCGTCGTGCACGGAGGCCGCGTCCGGCGTGGCGATCGCGTCGAGGCGCGGGGCGGAGAGCGCGCTCCACGCCGGGCCGAGCGCGCTGCCCTCGAACTCGTCCTGCCAGACGAGCTTGTAGCCTTGCGGAGGCAGCGCACCGGGGTTCGCGTTCGCCGGCACCTCCGTGGGAGGCGACGTCGGCTGCTGGCGCGGCGGCTCGGGGGGCGGCGTGAGCCCGCACGCGGCCGCGAGCGCGACCAGGGCGGCGAGGCTCGCTCCCTCCAGCATCGTTCGCATCACGGTCTTCCCCTCCCAGCGTGCCGCTAGAACGCGAGGTTCACGCCCACCGCGAGCATGCCGTTGTGGGACCAGCTCGTCGGTCCCCAGTCGTAGTAGGTGACGTAGAACGTGCCCGGCCTCCAGTCCCACCGGCCGAACCCGTAGACGATCCGCCAGCGCGGCGTCCCGGAAGGCCCCTCGAACACGCGCGGCACGGTCCAGCCGATCCCACCCATGGCGAACCACTTCCCGGCGACGGTGAGCGTCGCCCGCGCGCTCACGTAGGGCCCGCCGGCGAAGGGGACCGTGCCCCCGACGAGCGGCGAGAGGCAGAACGCGCCGCCGCAGAGGTTCGGCCCACGGTAGCCGAGGTTGAGCTCGGCCCCGTGCATGGCGAGCCCGTCCCCGGGCCGGACCGGCCCCCAGTTGTCGAGGTGCAGGAAGAACGTCCGGCCCCGCCAGTCGTCCCAGCCGATCCCCCACAGCATCCGCGCGTTGCCGGTGGGCGAGAACGGCGTGGCCTCCGCGCCGAACCGCAGGAACGAGGCGCGCCACGGCCAGAGCGTCGCGACCGCCCCGGCGCCGGCGCGATCGACGCCGCGGTAGTCGGTGAACAGGGAGAGCGTGAGCGGGTGCGCGTACAGCCGGGCGCGGCGCGGCGGCGCCGGGGGGGCGAGTGCCGGCGCCGCCGAGATCGCCTCTGCGCGCGCGGCCTCCGGCGTCCCGGGGTAGCAGGCACCGGCGGCGGCCGGGAAGGCGGCAGGGACGGTGACGCCGCGGCGAGCGGACCTTGCCTGTGGGCCGCTCGGCGCCCCGTGCGGCGGACGGTGCAGCGGTCCAGTGCGCTCGAACAGGATCGCCTCGAGGATGATCCCATTCGTGTTCGCGTTGAGGGATCTGTTCACCCCGCCCCGCTCGTAGATCCCGGCGTACCAGCCGCGCTCGGGATCGCGCGCCTCGGCGACCGCGCGGCGGAGCACGCGGGAGTACGGATCCTCGGGGAAGAGCGTCGCGAGCGCGAACGCCGCCTTGGTGGAGAGCGCGCGGAACCGCGTGGCGTCGTCGCCGGTGGGCGTGACGGCCTGCCAGGGCCCGCCGTCCGCCCAGATCGCGCCGTACACGAACCACGGCGCCTCGTCGACGTGATCCTCGCTCGCGGCCGTCGGGATCCCGGTCCGCTCCCACCGCCGCCGCTGCACCTCGAAGACTCGCCGCAGGAGCTCGCCCCGCTCGCCGTCGCGCCCGAGCTCGAACGCGCCGAGGACCCACGGATCGGTGACGAGCGCGTTCACTGCCCCGAACCGCCGCCGATCGCGCGTATCGTGGCGGACCGGCACGCCGAGGATCGGGGTGTCCGCGGCGAAGCGGTCGTAGGCGCGAGCGCGGGACATCGCGAACCCGAGCCGGGCGAAGCTCTCCGCGGCGTACTGCTCGTACCCGAGCCGCCCCTCCTGCACGACCTGCACCTTGCCGCGGTCGTCGACGATCGCGCCGTGGAGCTCGCCGTCGCCGAGGAGCCGGCAGTAGCGCCAGCGCCCGAGGACGCGTGCGACCGCCGCGCGGTGCTCCGGGGCGCGCTCGGCGAGGACCGTCAGGGCCGACGCCAGCCGGGCGAGATCGACGGCCGAGAAGCCGATGCCGGCGGCGGTCGGCTTGTTCGCGTAGTCCGCCATCCTGCCCGTCGCGGCGTCGTACGCCTTGTTCGGCAGCTCGTTCTGGAAGAGCGGCTGCATCGCGAGGGTCCAGAGCAGCGTGTCCATGCGCGTGTCGAAGGTGGCCCCGTCGACGAGGCCGAGGTCACGCGCGGCGAGCGTGGCGAAGACCGTCGAGCCGAGATCCCACATCGAGGTGTTCGAGTAGCCCTCGACCGAGTTCACCAGCCCCGTCGCGGGGTGGTAGTTCCGCTCGAAGTACCGCCAGGCGATCTGCGCCGCCTCGAGCTCGGGATCCGCGGGGCGCGCGGGCTCCGCGCTCGGCGCGGCCGAGGCCGCGGGCGGTGGCGCAGGCTGCGCGCTCGGTGCCGCCGACTGCGCGGGCGGTGGCGCCTGCTCCGCGATCGGTGCCCCTTGCTCCGCGGGCGCCGTCGCCTCCGGCGCCGGCTCGTCGGCGAGCGCGCCCTGCTCGCCGGCCGGCTCCCGCTGCTCCGTCGCGGTGGAGTCCTCCACCGCCCCGGCCTCCACCGCGGGCGGGGCGGTCGCGTCGGCGCCTGCGGCGCCGCGTGGAGCGACCGCGAGCGCCGCGGCGAGGACGGCGACGAGGGCGCGTGCGCTCACCGCCGGGCCTCCGAGGCGTCGGGCTCCTCGGGCCGCAGCCAGGGGCCGTGCGCGCGGTAAGCGAGCGCCTCCAGCACGAGCGCGTTCGTGTTGAGCGACAGCGCCCGGTTCACCGCGCCGTCCCGGTCGTAGCGCCCGGCGAAGAGCCCGCGCGCGTCCACGAGCTCCCGCGCCGCCGTGAGGAGGCGCTCCGGATAGCTTCCATCGAACAGCACGCCCCACCCCACCGCCGCCTTCGTCGAGAACCCGAGGTCCTGCGGGACGGGCGTGCCGTCGGGCGCGAACGCCGTCCAGCGCTCGTCCCCGTTCAGCACCGCCGAGTACGCGAACCACGGCGCGCGATCGAGCGCGTCCTCGGAGATCGCGGTGAGCTTCCCCGTCGTCGCGAAGCGCCGCTCCTGGACGCGCAGGAGCGCGCGCGCGATCGGGAGCGTCGTCGCGTCGAACCCGTGCTCGAGGGCGTCGAGGATCCAGGGCTCCGACAGCACCGCGGCGTGCGTGCCGCCGTACCGGCGCGGGTGGCGATCGTCGTGCGGGATCCGCTGCCCGAGGACGTCCGAGAACGCGAGGTGGGCGCGGTAGTCGATGGCGCGCGAGACCGGCACGCCCCACGGCAGGAGCGCCTTCGCCGCGTACTGCTCGTAGCCGAAGCGGCCTTCCTGGTACCTCTCGACGGCGCCGTCGGCCCGCCGCTGCGCGCCGACCAGCGCGGCCCCGTCGCTGAGCTCGCCGAGCCGCCAGCGCGACACCGCGCGCCGCACGAGCGGCGTCAGCTCGGGGTGGCGCCAGGTCACGATCCACAGCGGGACGAGGACGCGGGCGACGTCGAGGGCCGACCAGCCGATGCCGTTCGGCGCCAGCCGGTTGTCGTACCCGACCATCTCGAGCGTGCGCGTGTCATACGCCTTGTTCGGCAGCTTGCGGTCGAAGAGCGGGATCGCGCGGAGCGACTTCAGGGCGCGGCGCAGGCGAAGCCCCGCCGCGTCGCTCGAGATGACGCCGAGGTCCTCCGCGGCGAGGATCGCCATGAGCTGAGACCCGGTGTCCCACATCGTGGTCGAGGGGTAGCCCTCGACCGAGCCGGCGAGGCCGGTCGCCGCGTCGGTGTTCCGCTCGAAGTAGCTCCAGGCGGCTCGCGCCATCCGCCGCTCGTCCGCGTCGAGCGGCGAGGGCCGCCGCAGCGACGGCTCGTCGCCGGTCGCGAGCGCGGCGAGCCCCGGAGCCGGCGACACCTCGGCCCGCGCGAGCTTCCCGGCGTAGTGCACCGTGAAGATCGCGACCGCGAGCCCGACGAGGAACGCGAGGTGCGATCGCGCAGTTAGGAGTCCACCCCAGAAGCTCACGCCGTGACCTCCTTCGGCCGCCTCGGCATGAGCCCAGCCCCGATGAACGGGGCGAGGCAGGCGGCGTTGTGCAGGCTCCAGAACAGGTTCGCGAGGTACGCGGCCGCCTCCCCGGGCGTAGCCAGCGGCCGCGCGACGAGCGCGCCCCGGTAGACGAGCCCGACCGCGATCGCGCCGAGCAGCACGAGGTGCGGCACGACGAGCCCGACCGGGCGCCGCGACGAGGCGATCTTGGGCGTGACGGGGAACCGCAGCGGGCGCCGGGCGATCACGTGGGCGAGCGCGCGGAGGTTCAGCCAGAACGAGGCCAGGTGGTACTGCTCGCCGCGCCAGGTCGGTACGCCCCACGTGCCGACCATCAGGGCGAGGCGGCTGGCGAGGAGGAACGGCACGATGCGGACGGCGAACTCGCCGTCGTACGCCCGCACCGGCGTCACCCCCGCGAAGAAGAACGCGAGCGGCGCGAGCATGAGCGGCAGCACCCACAGCGGCGCGAGGTACGCGTACATCGTCGCGCCGTACATCACCTTCTGCCAGGCCGTGAGGCGGGGCAGGCGCAGCGGGTTGTCGTGCAGCGCGATGTCGAGCGTGCCGCTCGCGTACTTGAAGCGCTGGATGCTCCAGGCGAGCAGGTCCTGGGGCGAGAGCATGCGGGTGAGGACGCGCGGGTGGTACACGGAGCGCCAGCGCCGCGGCGCCGCGTGGAGCCGGATGCTCGTGTAGATGTCCTCCGACACGTGGAACTCGTACGGCGTGAGCTCGATGCGCCGTGCCGCCTGCGACGCGAGCGCGGTGGCGAGCGTCGCGCGGCGCGCGCGGTCGGGGACCCGCGCCGTGATCGGACGGATGGCCGCCGCCACCGCGGCGCCGAACTCCGTCAGGGCCCCCTCCATCACCGCCTCGCGCCGGTGCACGCTGCCCGCGCCGCAGCAGAACGCGGCGTTGCACCAGTTCCGGCACCGCTGGACCACGTGGTAGAAGGCGCGCGGATCCGACCCGAGCCGGTCTGCCCCGACGGCGACCGGCCCGATCGCCGCCTCGACGGCGCGGCCGAGGAGGCGCCCCGCGCGCCCGAGCCGGGCCCGGCGCGCGAGCCAGTCCGGGAGCCGCACGCCGGCATCGAGGTCGTAGAAGGACTGGGGCGTCTGGACCCACGCGACGCGCGGATCGCGGAAGTACCCGAGCGTCTCCTCGAGCAGGGCGGGCAGCGGCCGCGTGTCCGCGTCGCAGATGACGACGAGGTCGCCGTCGCTGTGCTCGAGCCCGTTGCGGAGGTTGCCCGCCTTGTACCCCTCGTTCGTCGCCCGGGAGAGGTACCCCACCCCCTCTTCCCCGGCCATCCGCCGCATCTCGGGGCGCCGACCGTCGTCGAGGACGTACACACGCACCGTCAACGGGTGCGGATAGGTGAGCTGCTTCGCGTCGCGCACTGAGAGGCGCACGAGCCCGACGGGCTCGTCGTAGGTCGTGATCATCACGTCGACCTTGATCGGCCGGTCGTGCGGGAGCGGATCGTCGCGGATCTCGTTCACCGTTCGTGGAGCCGGCCGAGCGACGGGATCCTCGGCCCGCCAGATCGACAGGAAGAAGACGACCGCCCCCAGGTACGCGAGCGTCTCCGCCGCGGCGATGACGACCGCGAACCCGAGCGCGTCCGGGTTGAGCGACGCGGTCCAGCGCCAGGCGAGGTACCAGCCGCCCAGCACGGTCGCGAGGACCGCGAGCACCTGGAAGGCGAAGTTGCGCACCCCGTCGCCGCGTGCCCGCACGCGCGGCGGGGCGGTCTCGGTCTCGATCCGCGGCACGTACGATGCGTCCAAGGCGATCACTCCCCGACGGCGGCTGACATGTCGTCGAACTGAGGGAAGAGCTCGTCCAGCCGCGTCCGCGCGAGGAGCGCGCGGACGGACGGCGAGGCGTGGGCGAGGCGCAGCTCGGCGCCTGCGTCCATCGCCTTCAGGATCGAGATGAGCGCCGCGAGCGCCGAGCCGTCCATGGACGCGACGTGCTCGAGCGACACGACGACGCGCCGCCGCCCCCGCGCCTGCTCGGCGACGCGCGCCCGCAGCTCCACGGCGCACTCGGCGTCGAGCCGCGGGGCGAGCGGCGTGACGACGAGCGATCCGTTCCTGTGCGCGAAGCGGAGATGGAGCATGGGCGAGGACCCGGCCGGCCACAGCCGCACCGCATCCGCTCTGCAAACTGGAACGTCGCCCGGACGACGCAAGGGTTGACCGTTTCATCCGACCCTTGCCGGGAAGGCGTGCCGGGAGGCGCAGGCAGGGGGCTCGCGGAGGCGTCGGATCGCCGCCTCGCCCGTGGAGCGAGCGCGACCGCAACCCCGCGTCTTCACGCCGCCAGGGCCTTCAGCAAAGGCCGCTCGCTCCCGTCATCGATGGGCCGCTCAGCGAGCGCGCGCCCGCCACGCCTGCCGGTTCGCGAGCGAGGCAGCTCGCGCCGATCCGCTCGGCTCGTGGAGGGGCGCCTGCCTGGGCGCCAGGGGGGGCAGGCGCTCGTTGCGGAAATCAGCGCTTCGGCTTCCCGGCATCCCCCGAGTCGCGCCGGTCCGATTCCCGCCAGATCCGCCGCAGACGGATCACCGAGAGCGCGACCGCACCGAGCGCCGCGACGCTCGCCGCCGCGGCCGAGATCCACGGCGCGCCGAGCGCCGGGAACGACGCAGCGAGGATCCGCGGCACGAGCCCCACCGCGATCACCGCGAGGAGACCCAGACCGCCGATCTGGAGGAGCCCCAGCGTCGCCAGGGCCCTGCGTCGCTCGGTCTCCTCCTGCTGATGGTCGTCCGGTTCGCGCATGGTCTCCTGCTCGGCTCGACCCTACCGCACGTACCGGTAACCCTGCGCCGCACTGCCCCGAAAGTCACGTCGCTGACGCAGTGCGAAGCCGGGGTCCCGGTGCCGGCATCCACCGAGGCGCGACGCGTGCACGGCGTCCACGTCACCCGGCCTTGGCCGACACGACCTTGAAGTTGAAGGCACCGCTCCCGGAGACCCCGTAGATCCGGAGCCAGAGCGGCAGGATCGACTCGGTGCCACGGGCAGTGGACAGATCGCCGAGGTCAAGGATCTCCTCCTCCCTCCAGCCGAACGATCGCAAGAGGCCCTTCACGACCTTCTTCGCCTCGGCATCGTTCCCGGAGAGGTAGGTGTGGTGCGAGTCCGGGAGCATCCGCGGGTTCACCATGACGCCGCACCACATGGTGTTCAGCGCCTTCACCACGCGTGCACCGGGGAAGGCCCGCTGAATGGCCTCGGCGAGCGAGTCGGTGTTGCCGATGGCCAGGATCGGCGGCCCCCCCTTCGAGGCGTCCAGCGCGTTCGCCACGTCCACCAGCACCTTGCCGGCGAGGTTCGCCTCCCCCGCTGCGCGCAGCGCATCGAGGCTCGCCACCCCGAGGGTGCAGTTGAGCACCACCTCGCCGAACGCCGCTGCGTCGGCGAAGGTGCCGCTGCTCGCCCGCGCGCCGGCTTCCCTGGCCCAGGCCTGCCCCTTCTCGTTGGCCGCCGTGCGCGAGCCGAGCCTCACCTCGTGCCCCAGCTCCACCAGCTTGGTGCCGAGGGTCCTGCCCACATCGCCCGTTCCCAGGATGCCCATCCTCATCGCCCTTCCTCCCTCCGATCGCCGGCCGATGGGCCGGGGTCACCGGTGAACGTAGGGGCCGGGCACGGGCGCTTCTACGCGGAGGCGACCCCGGCTCCGAGATCACGACGAGATCGCAGCCGAATCGCGACGCGTCGGGCCAGACGGTGCGCCGGTTCCGCGAGGGCAACCTCGAGGCGCGCGCCCGGGTCGACGGCAAGGACGAGATCGCCGCGCTCGCACAGTCCTCTCGCGGAGCGACAGGCAGCACGAGTTCGGTCCGGTCGTGGGGATTTCCTACCTTTACTGGCGACGGCTCGCCGGCGTGCGCGGTATGAAGCGCTGATGAGGCCAGCGGCCGAGGACAGGATCTCTGCACCTGCCCGTCGCCGCCGCGGCGGACGCCGCTCGGAGCAGCACGCGAGGTCGACCCCGTGATCCGCCGCGTCACCCAGATCTTCGGCGAGGCCGTCGCGTTCCTCGACCGCTCGCGGAAGCTCGGATGGACCGATCTGGCGCTCGCGGCCGGGCTGGGCGGGACCATCTACGGGCTCATCCGCCTCGCCCAGGAATGGACCGGGGCGTTACGGCCCACGGTCAACATCGACCTCTCCATCGGCGCGCTCCCCGGCTACGCGCTCCTCTCGCTCTCGCGCGGGTTGGCCGCCTACGCGCTCTCGCTCCTCTTCACGCTCGCGTACGGCTACTGGGCGGCCCGGGATCGCGTCGCCGAGCGCGTGCTCATCCCCACGCTCGACATCCTCCAGAGCATCCCCGTGCTCGGGTTCATGCCCGGGCTCGTCCTCGGCCTCGTCGCGGCGTTCCCCCGCAGCAACGTGGGGCTCGAGCTCGCCTCGGTGATCATGATCTTCACCGGCCAGGCGTGGAACATGACCTTCAGCTTCTATCACTCGCTGAAGTCCATCCCGCGGGACCTCACCGAGGTGGCGACGCTCAACCGCTTCCACTGGTGGCAGCGCTTCCGCTGGGTCGAGCTGCCGTTCAGCGCCATCGGGCTCGTGTGGAACAGCATGATGAGCATGGCGGGGGGATGGTTCTTCCTCATGGTGAGCGAGGCGTTCGTCCTCGGAGACAAGGACTTCCGCCTCCCGGGACTCGGCTCGTACATGAGCGTCGCCGTCGCCGCGGGCGACGGCCGCGCGACGCTCGCGGCGGTGGTCGCGATGGCGCTCATGATCGTCGCGCTCGATCAGCTCCTCTGGCGCCCGATCGTGGTCTGGGCGCAGAAGTTCCGGGTCGAGGAGAGCGGCCAGACCGAGCCCATGGAGTCCTGGTTCCTCGATTTCCTGAAGCGCTCTCAGGTGCTGCCCTGGGTCGGGCGGCTGATGCGCCGTGCCGTGAGCGCCGTCGCCCCGGCGCGACCGGCGACGCGCCCGGAGCGGACCCCTGCCCGCCGGCCGCGCGCTTTCGCGGGGGCGCTCTCGCTCGCGCTCTTCACGCTCCTCCTGGCGCTCCTCGCGTGGGGCGCGTTCGGGCTCCTCGGCCTCCTGCGGCAGGTTCCTCTCGGCGCGTGGGGAAGCGTCGGACTGGCTGCGACGCTCACGCTATGCCGCGTGCTGCTCGCGACGGCGATCGGAACGCTCTGGACGCTCCCGGCCGGACTCGCCATCGGGCTCTCACCTCGCCTCTCGCGGGTCCTGCAGCCCGTCGTGCAGGTCGTCGCGTCGTTCCCGGCCCCGATGTTGTTTCCGGCCGTGGTCGCGATGCTCACCGCCGCCGGGGTCGGGCTCGGCTTCGGCAGCATCCTCCTCATGCTGCTCGGCACGCAGTGGTACATCCTGTTCAACGTCATCGCGGGCGCGACGGCGATCCCGGCAGACCTTCGTGAAGCCGCGCGCATCTACCGGGTCGGCACGCTCCAGCGCTTCCGCGAGCTCTACCTCCCTGCCGTCTTCCCGTACCTCGTCACCGGCTGGGTGACGGCCGCGGGCGGCGCCTGGAACGCCAGCATCGTCTCCGAGTACATGAGCTTTCGCGGCCAGGTGCTCTCCACGACCGGGCTCGGCGCCCGCATCAGCATGGCCGCGGCGGGCGGTGAGTTCACCGTGCTCGCGGCCGCGATCACCTTCATGGCGGCGATGGTCGCGCTCTTCAACCGCCTCGTCTGGCGGCGCCTGCACGGCATCGCTGAAGAGCGCTTCTCGCTGACCCGGTAGCGAGGTCCCCCGATGTCCCAGGCCACGGCGCTGGCGATGACCGAGCGCGAGTTCCTGTGCGAGCTCCGCCACGTCGACAAGGAGTTCCCCCAGGGGAAGGGCGCGCCCCTCCGCGTGCTCCAGGACATCTCGCTCGCCATCCGGCCGGACGAGGTGGTGGCGCTCCTCGGGCCCTCCGGATGCGGGAAGTCAACGATCCTGCGCATCCTCGCCGGGCTGACCGCTCCCACGCGGGGAGAGGTGCTGTACCACGCGGCGCCGCTCGCGGGGCTCAACCCCGGCCTCGGCTTCGTCTTCCAGAGCTTCGCGCTCTATCCGTGGATGACGGTCAGCCAGAACGTCGAGGCCGTCCTGCGGGCGAAGGGGCTCTCGCGCGAGGAGGCCTCATCCCGGGCGAGCGGGGCGATCCGCACCGTCGGCCTCGCGGGCTTCGAGGAGGCGTATCCACGGGAGCTCTCGGGCGGGATGAAGCAGCGGGTGGGCATGGCCCGGGCCTTCTCGCTCGATCCCGAGATGCTCTTCATGGACGAGCCCTTCAGCCAGGTGGACGCGCTCACGGCGGAGAGCCTACGGGCCGAGGTGCTCGACATCTGGGCCGCGAAGGACAAGAACCCCTCCTCGATCGTGATGGTCAGCCACGACATCAAGGAGGTCGTCTACATGGCCGACCGGATCGTGGTGCTCGACGCGAACCCGGGGCGGGTCCGCACCGTGGTCGAGAACGCGCTCCCGCGGCCACGCGACTATCGCTCGCCGGAGCTCCTGCAGCTCGTGGATCGCCTGCACGACATCATCACGGGAATGGAGATGCCGGACGTTCCGGCTGGCCGGGCGCCCTCCGCCGCGTTCGAGCCCATCCCCCAGGTCGGCGCAGGCGAGATCCTCGGCCTTCTCGAGTACCTGGACGCGCGCGGTGGTCAGGAGGACGTCTTCCGGATCACGTCCGACACCGACCGCGAGTTCGGCAAGCTCATCGCGGTGGTCAACGCCGCCGAGGTGCTCGACCTCGTGGACACCCCGAAGCGCATGGTCGTGCTCTCTCCCGAAGGGGCGCAGCTCGTGAAGGCGAGCCCGGAGGATCGGAAGGCGCTCTGGCGAGAGCACATCCTCCGGCTTCGCCTCTTCCAGGTGGTCATGGACGCCCTCGCGCGCTCGGAGGAGCACCGGGTCGATCGCGACTTCGTCCTCGAGCTCATCGCGGTCCATATGCCGAACGAGGACTACGAGCGGACGTTCGAGACGATCCTGGACTGGTCGCGGTTCGCGGACCTCTGGACCTACGACGAGGAGTCCGAGACGATCGCGCTGCGACACGGCTCGTGAGGAGGACCTCCTTGCAGGCCGCGCCTCAGGGCCGCCGACGGATGACGAGGCCGACGAGGAACATCCCTGCCGCGATGGCGATGATCAACGGCCCGGTGGCTCGATGGAGGCGCGGGGCCAGGAGCTCGCCGGCCAGCGTGGCGGAGACGGCGACGCCGGCCGAGATCGCGAACATCCCGTCGAGGCTGCGCGCGAGGTGCTTCGCCGTCGCGGCGGGGATGATGACGAGGGAGCCCATGAGGAGGACGCCCAGATAACGGAGCCCGAGCGCCACGGTGAGCGCGAACGCGAGGAGGTACAGGAGCTCGAGGCGCGCGACGCGGATCCCCGACGTTCGGGCGATGTCCCCCGAGACCAGCACGATGACGAGCCGGTGCCGCTGCGTCAGGACGAAGGCGACCACGGCGGCGGCGCCCGCGAGCCCGAGCGCCAGCTCCCAACGGCCGAGGGTGCCCGGCGCGCCGAGGAGCGCGTCGACCAGCTCGTCCCCGGTGGCGAGCATGCTCCCCACCGCGAGCGCCAGCGAGAAGACCACGCCGATCACGGTCTCGGTCGAGATGCGGGTCTGTCGCTCGAGCCACCAGATCAGGAGCGTGCCGGCGAGCAGCGCCGCCAGCCCGCCCAGCACCGGGTGGAAGTGAAACACCAGGGCGAGCCCGATGCCGGGGAGCGCGACGTGGGACATCGCATCCGACGCGAGCGTCATCCGGCGCATGACCGCGAAGCAGCCGACGAGCCCCGCGGCCACCGCCATGCCGATCGACAGCGTGAGGCCGGTCCAGTCCATCAGTGGTGATGGTACTTGAGCGGCGTGCCGTACACCTGCTCGATGCGCTCGGGGGTCAGGATCTCCTCCGGGGGCCCGAAGCACGGCTCCTCGCGCGAGAGGCACAGCACGTTCGTCGCGTACCGGTAGACGACGCTCAGCTCGTGGGAGATGAGGAGCAGCGTGAGCCGCTCGGCGTCCTGGACCCGGTGGATCATCTCGTACAGCCGCTCCTCCCCGGGCTCGTCCACCCCGGCCGTCGGCTCGTCGAAGAGGAGGACGTTCGGCTTGCCCATGAGCGCGGACGCGAGGAGGAGTCGCTGGAACTGACCGCCGGAGAACGCACCGATGGCCTGATCCGCGGCGCCTGGCGGCAGGTTCACGAGCTCTAGGGCACGGCCGAGGTCGGTGCCATGGACGCCCGACACCTCTGCCTTGGCGCGGAGGAAATCCCGACCCGTGACGGGCAGGTCCCGTTCGATGTCGAGCTTCTGGGGCACGTACCCGATGCGGGTCCCCGGGGCCCAGCGGACCACCCCACCGTGAGGCAACGCCCCGATGAGCGCCCGGAAGAGGACCGTCTTCCCTGCGCCGTTCGGTCCGATCACCGCGAGCGCGCTGCCCTGCTGGACCCTGAAGCTGAGATGTCGCAGGACCTCGGTCCCGCCGAGGCGAACCGAGAGCCTCTCGACCTCGAGCGCGTTCTCCATGTGCCCTAAGCCTCTCCCCAGAGGTCGCTCATCCCGGTTTCCGCTCGTCCGGCGCGTCGCGCACCTCGCCACGGTCGGCGCCGTGGCGCACAGTGTGCCCCACGCCGCGCCGGCGAGCACGTCCGGCGCGCGGGGCCGGGCCCGGAGGTCCCGGTCCGGGTGCCACCCGCCGGTGCGGCGTGAGCGGGACGGGAAGCGCGCTAGCGAGTCGCCGGGGGAGGACGAACCATGCCCGGCAGCGGGACGTGCCTTCGGTACCCCTCGAGCGCGGCGCGGGCGCCGCTCATCGCCGGGCTGCCCGAAGCTCCGAGGACCGCGACGGCCTTCTCTTCCTCCTCGACCGCGTCGTCGAAGTCGCCCGTCGCCGCATAGGCGGCGGCGAGCGTCTCGAGCGACCCGGGATCGCTCTCACCCGTCTCCTTCACCGCCGAGCGTGCGAGGCGCACCGCCTCGGGCGGATCGCGATAGGTCGGGTCGGTCGCCAGCAGGAGCGCGAGGTGCTGCTTCGGCGCGGCGAGGTCCGGGTCGATCTCCACGGCGCTCCGGAGCTGCGCGACGGCGTCGCCGGTTCGACCCAGCATCGCGAGCGACACCGCGAACCGATCGCGCAGCCCCGCGTCCTTGGGCGAGAGCTGGAGCGCGCGCTCGTAGTGCCCGGACGCCTCCCCCGGCATCCCCTCCGCCTGCAGGATGTCACCGAGGATCGCGTGAGCGGCGCCGAAGCTGGGATCCTCGGCGAGCGCCTCGCGCAGCGCGGCCGTGGCGTCGTCGGTGCGCCCTCGGAGGGCGAGGACGCGGCCGAGGTTGACGGTCGCCTCGACGAGCATCGGGGAGGCCTCGAGCGCCGCCCGGTAGAGGACGATGGCGTTCTCGAAGTCCTTCCTCACGTCGAGTCCCAGCGCGTGCGCGAAGATCGCCTGGCCGACGATCTGGTGCACCACGCCGAAGTCGGGCGCCTCGGCGAGCGCGCGCCAGAGCAAGCCCTGCGCACCGGGCGTCCCGCGCGCATCGCCGACGAGGCCGTCGACGAGGTCGCCGACCGCCCGCGAGCTCGCGTCGAGCTCCGCAGCGTCCGCGCCGACCAGGGCGACCTCCCTGACACCGCTCCGGCGAAGCCGCGCAATCTCGGACAGGTTCGCGGCGACCCGCTCGCCGTCCGGGCCGGTGAGCGCTCCCGGCGGGTAGAACTCGAGGATCGGGCGCTCCAGCGAGTTCGTCGTGCTCCCGTCGGATACCCAGGCGCGCAGCGACCCCGTGTCCGCGACGAGCAGGCTCGCCACGTCGGTGGCGCGGCGCCAGCCATAGCGGCGGAGGTCCTCGGTCTCCGGCGCGTCGAGGACGCGCTGGACGTGGGCCATGTCGAGGGTCAGGGCTTGCTTCGTGCCGACGAGGAAGCTCGAGCCCTCGCCCAGCCACATGTACGCGTGAGGGAAGACGCTCGTGAACGTGCGGACGATGGTCTTGAGATCGTCCGGCTCGACGTCGAGCGGCACCCACTGGATCATCGTGCCGTCCGCGGCGAGGTGGTCGAGCGCGCTCCGGTAGTAGTCGCTCGAGTAGAAGAGCGCGTTCCCGGCGTGGCCCGAGCGCGACTTTCCGTCCGAGATGATCGCGTCGTAGCGGGCGGCGCTGCGCTTGAGGTAGTTGACCCCGTCGTCGTTCACGACGCGGATGGACTGCCTCTCGAGGGCGCCGCCGTTCCAGGGCGCGAACTCACGCGCCGCCTCGATCACCGAGGGGGAGAGCTCGACGCACTCGACGTTCGCGACCCCCGGATGGCGCGCGACCTCGCCGACGAGGATCCCGGTCCCGAGCCCGATCGACAGCACGTGCTCCGGGGTCTTCCGCGAGAGCATGAACGGCAGGTGGGCGAGGACCTGCTGCTTCTTGTCCACGCCCGCGCTGCTCTGCCCGATCGTGATCCCATCCACGGCCATGACGAGCTGCCGCCCGTCCCGCGCGCGTCGGAAGACCTTCACCGTCGAGACCGGGCCCTCCTGGTAGAAGAGCACCGGATCGAGGGCGTCGCCGCCGCTGGCGGGGAGGGGCTCTGGATGCCACGCCCACAGGAGGACGACGCTGCTGCAGAGGCAGGCCGCCACGGGCGCCACCCTCAGCAGCCTCGTGCGCCAGGGACTCCGCTTCACCTCGTGGGCGAGCCCCCACCCCGCGCCGAAGAGGTTGAACGTGGCGACGAGCGCGATCCCCTTCTGCATCCCGAGCAGCGGCAGGACGACGAACCCGCCGATCGCGGCGCCGGCGACGTTCCCCAGGGTGTTCGCGCCGTAGAGCTGGCCGAGGCGCCGGCCGAGCGTGTCGACCGAGCGTGCCCAGATCACCGCCGCGATCGGCAGCGTCGTCCCGATGAGCGTCGTCGGGACGATCATGATGAGGAAGCTGAGGAGGAACCTGCCCGAGAGCGCGGTGGTCCAGCCCGGCTCGCCGTCGGCGAACCAGCGCTTCCCGTACTCGAGCACCCACCGGGTCAGCGGAATGGTGGCGAGGGTGGACGCGGCGATGGCGACCTGGATCCAGCCCAGTGTCCGCCTCGGGTTCCGGAGGCGATCGACGAACCCTCGCGCGATGAGGCTCCCGAGCGCGATGCCGACGAGGAACGTCGAGAGCATCGTCACGAAGGCGTACGTCGAGGTGCCGACGAGGACGGAGAGCATCCGCGTCCAGATCACCTCGAGGCACAGGGACGCGATGCCCGAGAGCATCATGACGACGAGCAGCCCTCGGTCGGTACCGGCGGGCGCTGCGACCGGGGGGGCCGCGGCCTGCGGAGCGGCTGCGCCCGAGGGTTCGGTGCCCGCCCCCCTGCGGCGAACGGCGGCCACGGCGAGCGCGGCGACGCCGGCGGCGCAGTTCACCGCGACCGCGATCCACAGCGTGCCGTGGACCCCCAGCGCGCGGATGAGCATGAAGCCCGCGGCGACGCTGCCCACGACCGCGCCGGCGGTGTTCAGCCCGTACAGGAGGCTCAACCCGCGCCCGAGGTTCCCGATGCGCTGCACGAGCGCGCGGGTGATCGCTGGTAGCGTCGCACCCATGAGCAGCGTGGGCGGGAGGACCACCACCGCCGCGAGGAGGATCCGGAGAAGCAGCAGGGTCGGCGAGGCCGGCGCGAGCCGGGCAGCGGCCCACGCATGGACGGGGTCGAGCAGGCGGATCGCCCCGTTGCCCGCGAGCGCCGCGGCGGCGATCCCGAGCTCGAGCCATCCGTAGACCCGGAGCGCGTCGCGATTCCGGTCCGCGACCGGGCCGAGCGCCCACCCGCCGAGCGCGAGGCCGCCCAGGTAGGTGGCGAGGACGGCGGTGATCGCATGGATGCTGACGCCGAAGACGTCGCTCAGCATGCGCGACCAGACGACCTGGTAGATCAGCCCGGCCGCGCCGGAGACGAAGAAGATCGCGGAGACGACCCAGAGATCGCGGCGTCGTTGCATGGCCGCGGAATGTACCCGCTTGGCCCGTCCGACCCAAGCCGCGTCGCGCCGTCGCCAGGCGAGCGTCGGCTACCGCATGCCGGGCCCCACCATCTACTGGAAGGCGGGCGGGCGCCGGCTCGCGTCGCGCACACCGGCGCCGCGGAGAACGGGGCCCCGATCGGAGAACGATCCGCTCCACGGGGGCGCTTATCTGCGACGACACGAGCGCCGCGCCCACGGCATCGGCGTGCAGTCGGAGCGCTGGGGCCTCAGCCGCGACGGCACGCCCAGGCTTTCCCGGGTGCCGTGGGCTGGAGCGCCCGCTCGAGGACGCGCCGTGGACTCGCTCGACATCGGAACCTCCGCGACCGGGCCTCCCGATCGACGAGGCGACGTCCTGGGCGCTCTGCGACGGGAGCGCCTCGCGGCCCACCTCGTCGCACTCTTCGGGTCCGCCGACACGGAGATCGCCGACGATCTGCTCCGGCTGGGAGAATGGGTGAAGGTCTCGGGCGGAGACCGCCTCTTCGGTCAGGGTGAGCCCGGCGACAGCATGTACATCGTGGTCGCCGGCCGGCTCGTCGCGCTCTGCGCGGACGCCTCGGGGCGCGAGCGCGTCGTGGGCCAGGTCCGTCCCGGCGAGAGCGTCGGGGAGATGGGCTTGCTCGCGTCACAGCCGAGGACCGCCACGGTTCAGGCAGTGCGCGACAGCGTGGTGGTCCGGATCTCCGAGCAGGCGTTCCGGCAGGTCATCGCCAAGCACCCCCAGCTCCTCGCCGGCGCGGCGCGCCTCATCATCCGCCGGACGACCGAGATGATCCGCGGCCGCACGTCCATCGAGCGGGTGAAGAACATCGTGATCGTGCCGCTCCGGCGGAGCGTCGCCGGCTCGGAGTTCGTGGAGCGCCTCCGGCGCGCGCTGGAGCGCCGCGGGAGGACGCTCGTCATCGACCGCGCGCGCGCCGACGCGGTGCTCTCGGCGAACGGCATCTCCCCGGCCAGCGGCGACGACGCGCGCGACCTCGTCTTCTCGGCCTGGCTCGACGAGGAGGAGCTTCGCCACGAGTCGATCCTCTACGAGACGGAGCGTTTGAGCGATGCCTGGACGGAGCGCTGCCTCCGCCAGGCGGACGTCGTGCTGATGCTGGCGCCGTCCGGAGAGCCGCCGGAGCTTCACGCCGACGAGCATCGCCTCGCCCGCGGCGACGGCCACGGCGAGCGCCGTGAGCTCGTCCTGATCCACCCGCCCGGCGCGGGTCCGCCGGCGGAGACCGACCGCTGGCTCGCCCCACGCGACGTCGCTCGCCACCACCACCTCCGCTGGGACCGCGAGGACGACTTCGGGCGGCTGGCGCGGTTCCTCACCGGCGAGGCCGTCGGCCTGGTGCTCGGAGGCGGGGGGGCTCGCGGGTTCGTCCACCTGGGCGTGATCAGGGCCCTGCGGGAGGCGGGGATCCCCATCGACGCCGTCGGGGGCACGAGCCAGGGCGCCATCGCCGCGGCCGCGGTCGCGATGGACTGGGACGACGCCACCATCGAGCGCCTGCACCGGGTCTTCACGCAGCGCAACCCCATCGGCGACTACTCGCTCTTTCCGCACCTCGCGCTCGTGAAGGGCAAGCGCCTCGAGGACGCGCTCCAGCGCTCCTTCGGGGCGCGCGGCGCCGAGGACACCTGGCGATCGTTCTTCTGCATGTCGGCCAACCTGACGCTGGCGCGTCCCGAGGCGCACCGGCGCGGTCCGCTCTGGAAGGTGCTCCGGGCGAGCGCGGCGATCCCCGGCATCCTCCCGCCGGTGGTGTTGGGAGAGCACCTCCACGTGGACGGCGCCCTCCTCGACAACATGCCGGTCGAGGCGATGCGCGGCAGCGGCGTGGGCCGGATCGTCGCGGTCGACCTCGAGGTGAAGCGCGAGATGAGGGTGCTCCGCGGGGAGCTGCCGTCGGTCGTCGACTTCCTCAGGGAACGGCTCCGCTCCGGCGTGGACGGTCCGGCGTCGCCCGGGCTCGGCTCGATCCTCTTCAAGTCGGTGATGATGTCGAGCACCCAGCGCTCGCAGGAGCTCCGGGACGAGGTGGACCTCCTCCTCTCGCCGGAGCCCGCCGAGATCGGCTTCCTCGAGTGGAAGGCCCTCGATCGCGCCATCGAGCTCGGGTACCGCTACGCCAGGCGGGAGCTCGCGCGTCGCGACGTCCGCGGGTGGGTCGAGGCCGCGGCCGCCCTCCCCGGCTCGTGAAGCGCGCGATCGCCACGCGGGGGCCCGCGGCGGCTATTCGCACTGGAACTCCAGGACCGTCGCGTTCGCGTCGGTGGTGGGGCGGCCGAGCGCGATCCGCCCCCGCGCCCGCAGGACCAGCTCCTCCCGGCGCAGGCACCGCTCCGTCTCGTCCGCCATCGCGACGTAGGTCCCGTTCGCGCTGTGGTCCACGAGGACGAACGCATCGCGGCGCCTCTCGACGTGCGCGTGCCGGCGCGAGGCCTCGCGATCGCCGACGACGAAGTCCGACGCCGCGTCTCGTCCCAGGGTGAAGGGGCCGGCGCCGTCGAGCCACCGCTCCCGTCCGGCGGACAGGATCCTCAGCCGCGTGACGCGCTCGCCGGGGACGCTCTGCCGTATGAGCGTCAGCTCGTCGGCGCGCCCCGCCTCCCAGACGTACTCGAGGAGCTCGACCGGCTCGTGGCGGCCTTTCACGGTGGCATGGCCCAGCCTTCGAACGCTCTGTCGCAGCGTCTCGCCGAGCCGGTCGACCACCTCGCGCGTGACGACCACCTGCCCGGTCTTCGCCAGGCCGGCGATCCGCGCCGCGACGTTGACGCAGTCGCCGTACAGGTCGCCGGCGCGCTCGAGCACGGGGCCGTAGTGGCAACCGACGTGGATCCCGATCGCGCTCCCGCGGATCTGCTTCAGGCCCGTCGCCTGCATCGCGTGCGCCGCGCGCACCGCCGCGTCGGCCTCCGCGAAGGCGCACATGAGGCCGTCGCCCAGGCGCTTCACGATCCGGCCGCCATACACGCCGGCCGCGAGCTCGATCCGACCGAGCCGCTGCGCGATCCGCGCATGCGCCTGCTCGTCGCCGAGCTCCTCGTAGAGGCGCGTGCTGCCCGTGACGTCCACGAACAGCACGGCACAGGTGCGCGGGAGGTTCATCGGCGTGGGCGAGGCTCGGCGGCGGCGCGCTCCGGCCCGTCCACTGGATCTCGTCGCGCGCTCCGGGGGCGCACCTCCCAGAGGGGCCCGCCGGCGCCGGCGGCAGCTACCGCACCGGCGTGCGCCAGCCCACCTCGCCGGGAGCCGTGGCCTCCCCGTCCCCTGGGCGAGTCACGGCGAGCGGCGCGCCGGCCTTTCGCCGCCGAGCGCGCCGAGCTCGCGCCCGAAGCGGACCGAGAGCCTGGACCGGATCGGCGTCGCGCGCGCCGCGTGCACCCGACGAGGACCGCGGCGCGCCGTAATTCGACGATGGCGCTCGGAAATCCGAGGTGTGAGCTGAGGGCGGTCGGAGCACATCCGCGGAACGGCGCGCACTCGACCCTCGCCCGCGGCGGGTACAGGGTCTGCGTAAACCCCTGGGTTAGTTTGACGTCATACATTCATGGTCCCTACCGGTCGGCATTCGCGTCCCCCGCGCCGTGTGCGCGGCGCCCCGCGTGCAGCAGGGGCCACCCGCTGCACGCGGGATGGACCCGCACCGGGCGGCCTCCGGGCCGCGTCATCGCCGGGCGATTCGCCCGGAGAAGGGAACACGATGCACCGGATCAAGAACCTCGCCGTCGTCGCCGTACTCGCCGCGGTCGCCGCGCCGCTCTCCGCGAGCGCGCTCTCCACGTACCTCTCGACGTTCAACTCCAAGTACGGGACCTCCGGCACGGCCCTGGACAGCTGCACCACCTGCCATGGCAGCGGCGGCACGAGCACGTTCAACCCGTATGGCACCGACGTGCGCGCCAACATCGCGTCGGGGATCGCCTCTGCGCTCACGCTCGCCGAGCCCAAGGACTCCGACGGCGACAAGGTCACGAACCTCGACGAGATCACTGCGCGCACGCTGCCGGGAGACGCGACGAGCTTCCCGGTCGCGCCCGCGCCGAAGATCGCGGTCGCCCCGACGTCGCTCTCGTTCGGTACCGTGGCCGTCGGCAGCTCCGCCACCCAGACGGCGACCGTGTCGAACACGGGGACCGCGGACCTCACGGTGACCTCGGTGTCGAGCTGCAACGGCACCTCCACCGAGTTCACCGCCTCCCCCGCCGCCGCCTTCACGGTCGCGCCCGGCGGCACCCAGACGCTCACCGTCAAGTACGCCCCCGCCGACGCGACGACGGACAGCGGGTGCATCCAGCTCGCGAACAACGACTCGACGGACGGGACGGTCCAGATCGCCGTCAGCGGCACGGGCCAGAGCCAGCCGACCGCGGTGGTCGACGTGGACATCACCCGGTTCTCCGTGCCGAAGCGTCTCGACCTCTCGCGCGGCGGCACCGCCGCGCCGAAGGTGTCGGTCGTGAACGCCGGGACCGTGGCCGGGACCGTCACGGTGCACGTGGAGGGATCCGTCACCGACGCCCAGGGCGTGGCGGCGATCGTGTACACCGCCAGCCAGGACGTGACGCTCGCGCCTGCCGCCACCGCGAAGGTGTCCTTCCCGGCGTATGCGCCGGCGGGGCCAGAGGTCGTCACCTGGACGGCCACCGTCGCCGACCAGGACCCGGACGTCGACGCCTCGAGCGCGACCACCAAGGTCGTGCCGTAGCGAGCCTTCAACAACTGTGGTGAACGAGGGGGAGGGCCACGTGGCCCTCCCCCTCTTCGTTCTGCAAATCATCACCCACTTCTTCCACGAGGACGACGGGGACCGAGTGGAGTCGGGTCGCCTCGGGGGATCGCTTCCTTCCGGGCTCTCGCGGTGTCCGGCATTCGCGCTGGCGCAGGAGCGTGCTCAGGGAATGAGCGATCTGCGCGACGCGCTCGAGAGCCGCCGACCGAGCGCCCCTCCGCGAATTCCGCATTTCGGTGCTGCCGCAGCGAAGGGCGGCGTGGCCCGCCCGCTGCAAAGCTCGGGTCTGGGTGCCCCGCCGAGGACGGCTGGGCGAGAGGATGGCACACGATGGCTACCACGAAGATGACCGCACTCCCGCGCACCGGCGTAGCGCGGAAGCTCGACGAGGACGCGGCGATGAGGCTCTGGCGCGGCGGGGCTGCGACCGTCGTGCGCGTCGAGCGCGGGACGGTGCTCGTCACGCAGGAAGGCGATCTCGACGACCACGTCCTCGAGCCGGGCGATGAGCTCGTGCTCGACGGCGAGGGCCTCGCGGTGGCGTGGGCGTTCACGGAGGCCGTGATCTCGGTGCGCGAGGCAGCCCAGCGCGGCTCGACGACTCGGACCGCCTCCTCGCTGGACGGTGACCTCTCGCCCGCACCCCGCGCGACCTGATGCGGCGGGCGGCGTGACGAGCGGGATCGATCGCGTCACGTGCGCGCATGCGCGCTTCGAGGCGCCCTCACCGGCGGCAGTGCCGAGCCCGGGCCTCTGTGCGCACACTCACGGGCGTGAAGACTCTCCTGAAGCTCGGCGCGGGCATCGGCTTGGCAGCGGGCGCGTACGCGCTGTGGGGTCGCCCACGCATGCTCCGCTGGGGTGCGACACCGGATGAAGTCAGGGCGCGATCTCCAGGCGCGGACATCATCCCGGGCGGCAAGCGCGGCTCGACGATGGCCGCCACCCTCGATGCCCCACCCTCCGCGGTGTGGCCGTGGCTCGTGCAGATGGGGTACGGCCGAGCGGGCTGGTACAGCTGGGACCGCCTCGACCACTTCGGCAAGCCAAGCGCTCGCCGGATTCATCCGGAGTGGCAGTCGCTCTCCGTCGGACAGCGCCTGCCGGCCACCCCGGATGGCCGGTACTGGTTCGACGTGGCGGCGGTCGAGCGCGAGCGGTTCCTCGCGCTGCGCGTCTTCACGTCGGGCGGTCGCCAGTACGACTCCGCGGATCCGCGCCCACGGGCCTTCAGCGACTTCACCGACTCGCTGTGGGCGTTCGAGCTCGAGGGGCTGCCTGGCGGGCGGACGAGGCTCGTCGTGACCGTCCATTCCGCCGGTCGACCGCGGCTCATCGACAGCGTGCTCGGCTACCTCTTCTGGGAGCCGGCCCACTTCGTCATGCAGCTCCGCCAGTTCGGAAACCTCCGCCGCCGCGCCGAAGGCGCGCCCCGCGGAGCGCGACGGGAGCGGGCGATGCGGTCGCCGGCCGAAATGCCGATGGCGCCGCAGCCCCCGCAAGCCTGACGAGGGCTGGCCCCCGGTGTCGAGGGCCGGCGATCCCCATGAGCTCGCCCGCTCGAGACCGGCCGTCTCCGGCCGGGGGCGGCGGGCCGCCGTCCCCGGCGCGGTCCCCTCAGCGCGCCGCCGCGGACAGGGGACAGGATGCGGCGGCGAACGTCGCCGTGACGGACTTCGCCGCCGACATCGTGACGGTGCACGGGCTCGCGGTGCCGTAGCACCCGCCGCTCCACGAGGTGAACGTGGCGCAAGCGCCCGGGGTCGCCGTCAGGGTGACGGCCGAGCCGGCGCTCTCGTCCGCCGCGCAGCCTTCGATGCTCCCCGACGTGCAGGCGATGCCGGGGCCCGTCACGGTGCCCGTGCCCGCTCCCGCCGTAGTGACGGTGAGCCGGAACGTGGTCGGCTGGAACGTGGCCGTCACCGTCTTGGCGGACGATATCGTCACGGTGCAGGTGCTGCCGCTCGTGGTCGTGCAGCCGGACCAGCTCTTCAGCATGGAGCCCGTGGCGGGGTTCGCCGTGAGGGTCACCGTGCTGCCGTTGGCGACGGCGGTCGTGCAGCCCGCCGGGTCGGTGCAGTCGGGCCCCGCCCCCGTGATCGTGCCCGTCCCGCCGTAGTAGGAGGCGGGCTTCACCGTGAGCGGGTACGTGCTCGGCTGGAACGTCGCCGTGGCCGTCTTCGTGGCGGTCATCGTCACCGTGCACGTCGCGCCGCTCACGGAGGTGCAGCCGGTCCAGCTCTTCAGGATCGAGCCCGCGTCGGCGGTGGCGGTGAGGGTCACGGTCTCGCCGTTCGCGATGCTCGCGGTGCACCCCGCGGTCGACCCGGTCGTGCAGGCGATGCCCGGTCCGGTGACCGTGCCGGTCCCGCCCGAGGCCATCGGGTTCACGGTGAGCACGAACATGCTCGGCTGGAAGTTGGCCGTGACCGTCTTCGCGGCCGTTATCGTCACCGTGCACGTGTTGCCGCTCACCGAGGTGCAGCCGGTCCAGCTCTTCAGGATCGAGCTCGCGTCCGGGGTGGCGGTCAGGGTCACGGTCGTGTCGTACGCGATGCTCGTGGTGCAACCGGCGGTGGACCCGGCCGTGCAGGAGATGCCCGGCCCCGTCACCGTCCCCGACCCACCCGAGGCGGTCGCGTTCACGGTCAGCGCGTAGGTGCTGGGCATGAACGTCGCCGTGACCGTCTTCGCCGAGCTCATCGACACGGTGCAGATCGCGCCGTTCGTGGACGTGCATCCCGTCCAGCTCTTGAACAGCGACGTCGCGTCCGGCACCGCCGTCAGCGTGAGGGTGGCCCCGTTCGCCTCCACGTACGTGCAGCCCGTGGTCGAGCTGCAGTCGACCCCATCGCCCTGGACCGCTCCCGCGGCGCCCGCCCCGGCGGTCTTCACCGTGAGCGCGTACGTGCTCGGCTGGAACGTCGCCGTGACCGTCTTCGCCGAGCTCATCGACACGGTGCAGGTCACGCCGATCGTGGACGTGCAGCCGGTCCAGCTCTTGAACAGCGACGCCGCGTCCGGCACCGCCGTCAGCGTGATCGTCGCCCCGTTCGGCTCGACGTACGCGCAGCCCGTCGTCGAGCTGCAGTCGATCCCGTCACCCTGGACGGTGCCGGCGGCGCCCACCCCGGCGGTCTTCACCGTGAGCGCGTACGTGCTCGGCATGAACGTCGCCGTGACCGTCTTCGCCGAGGTCATCGTCACCGTGCAGGTCGCGCCGTCGACGCTCGTGCACCCCGTCCAGCTCTTGAAGAGGGAGCTCGCGTCCGGGGCCGCCGTGAGGGTCACCGTCGCGCCGTTCGCCACGAGCGTCGTGCACCCCGCGGGATCGCTGCACGCGACGGCGCCGCCGATCGTGCCGGTCGCGGTCGTCCCCGACAGCGAGATGGGCTTGACGGTCAGGGCGTACTGGCTCGGCTGGAACGTCGCCGTCACCGACTTCGCCGAGGTCATCGACACCGTGCAGACGTTGCCGGCGACGCTCGTGCAGCCGCTCCAGCTCGCGAAGATCGACTCCGCCTCGGGGGTCGCCGTCAGCGTCACCGAAGTCGCCGGCGACGTGTTGGGCACCGACACCGTGCACCCCGCCGTCGAGCCGGTGGTGCAGGAGATGCCCTCGCCCGTCACCGTCCCGCGCCCGATCCCGGACGTCCTCGCCGTGAGCGTCACGGTGGCCGGCTGGAACGTCGCCGTCACCGTCTTCGCCGCATCCATCGAGACCGTGCAGACGTTGCCGGACATCGTCGTGCAGCCGCTCCAGCTATACAGCGTCCACCCCGCCTCCGGCGCCGCCGTCAGCGTCACGGACGTCGCCGGCGTCGTGTTGGGCACCGACGCCGTGCACCCCTCCGTCGAGCCGGTGGTGCAGGAGATGCCCTCGCCCGTCACCGTCCCGCGCCCCGTCCCCGCCGTCTTCACGGTGAGGACCCGGGGGGGCGGCAGGAACGTGGCCGTCACCGACTTCGCCCCGGTCATCGAGACCGTGCAGACGTTCCCGGCGACGCTCGTGCAGCCGCTCCAGCTCGAGAAGACGTATCCCGTGGCCGGCGTGGCGGTGAGCGTCACGGCCGGTGAAGGCGACGCGTTCGGCACCGAGACCGTGCACCCCGCCGTCGAGCCGGTCGTGCAGGAGATCCCGTCGCCGGTCACGGTTCCACGCCCCGACCCGGCGGTCGCGACGGTGAGCGGGTAGCTCGCGAGCGAGAAGGTCGCCCCCACGGTCCGGGCGGCGTCCATCGTGACGGTGCAGGTCGAGGCCGCGCCCACGCACGCGCCGGTCCAGCCGAAGAAGATCGACCCGGACGCCGCCTGGGCGGTGAGCGTCACCGACCACCCGGCCGGAAACTCGGCCGAGCACGACGCGCCGCAGACGATCCCGGCCGGGCTCGAGGTGACCGTCCCGGCGCCGTCCCCACCGGACGCGACGGTGAGCGAGAAGCCCGGCGTCCCGCCGAAGTCGACCACCTTTCCGAGAAGGTCGACCGAGGTGCCGCCACAGTAGCCCGACGCGCAGTTGCTCCAGTCGTCCCAGGTGACGAGGAACCTGCCCTTCGCGAGCGGTACGACGTAGGGGTATAACTGATTGCCCGGCTTCCCCTCCACCCACACGCCGTTCGACGCCGCCAAGGGAACGCCCGTCGGCCCGAGGCGCTGCACGAACACATCGTAGTGTCCGGGCCGCTTGTCGGACCATGCGTAGAACGCGCCGTCTTCACCGTCGGCGACGACGAGCGGGGAGATCTGGTCGCCGTACGCCGCCGTGACCGGGACGCCGTTCGTGCCCCACAGCATGCTCCCCAGCGGATCGACCCGCTGGGTGTACACGTCCCAGCTCGCGTTCCGCCAATCGTGCCAGACCACGAACGCGCCGCCCCGTCCGTCCGACGTCATCGTGACCTGATCGGGAGCGTAGCCCGGTACGAAGGTGCTCGGAGCGACGGTCAGGCCCGACACGACGGGGACCGCGCCGGCCGGCCAGACGCTCTCGCCGAGAGCGTTCAGGCGCACCGCATAGATGTCGCTGCGCGACAGGTACGTCACGCCGCCGGGGTTGAGGGGCAAGTTCCGGAAGTCGTGCCACGCGATGATCGCGCCGCCGGCGCCGTCGGAGACGATGTTCGGCCCGAGGGCGATCTCCGGCGCGACGAGCAGGCCGTCCTGCACCCAGCCCGGCTGGCCGAAAGCGTTCAGGCGCTGCGCATAGATGGCGTAGGAGCCGGAACGCCGGTCGACCCACGTGGCGAGCATGCCACCGGACGGGGCCCGCACGATGGCCACGTTGAACTGCTCTCCGGTCGCCTGCGTCACGGGCAACCCGCCGGCCTGCCACAGCATCGCTCCATTGGCGTCGATCTTCTGAGCGTAGATGTCCGACGCGCCGCTGCGGTACTCCTGCCACGCGACGAACGCGCCCCCAACGCCGTTGGCGAGGACCGTGGGGTTCGTCTGGCCTGGGTTTGCCTGAGACGACACCCAGACGCCGTCGACACCCCAGAGCTTCTGCCCGGAGCCGTTCACCCGCTGGGCCCGGATGTGCTTGTCCTGGGCGCTCGAGTTGCTCCCCTCCATCCACGCGATGATCGCGCCTCCCGCTCCGTCGGAGACGATGGTGGGATTGAGCTCGGCCCCAGCGGCGGAGGTCAGCGGCACGCCGTCCGCGGTCCAGGACACGTTCCCGAAGCCGTCCACGTGCTGCATGAAGAGATCGGGATTGCCGTTCCTCGTGTCGACCCACACGTAGAACGCACCGCCGGATCCGTCCGGGACCGCGGGAGGTCTCGGGCTATGGAGCGGATCCCATCTCTGGTCGGCGTTCGCCTTGGAGAGCACGGTGTTGCAGTTGCTGATCTTCACGCCCGAGGAGACGCGCTGCACGACCGAAAGCTGCGCGGGGCCGTTCGCGGCGTTCGAGGTGAGGGTCAGCGTGCCCGTCCCGGTGGTGACTCCATCGACCGAGACGAGCGGGAACGAGGGCATCGTCCCCGACCCGGGCTGGATCGAGAGCCAGTCGGGGCCGGAGGCCGACCATGCGAGCACGTCGCCGCCGATGTTGTAGAGGTCGACCGGCAACGCCCACTGCTGCCCGGCGCACATCGTCGCCGGGACGTCGAACTCGAGCGGACCCCCGACGACCTCGAGGATGGGAGGATCCGCGGGAGGGTCGAAGGCCCTCGCCACCGCGGCGGAGGCGTCGAGCCGCCCCCAGCCGTAATACGGGTCGTATCCTGGAGCGTCGAGCGAGGGGGAGCCGACCTCGTCGCGCGCCGTGTGCCGGATGAGCGACTCGACCTGCGCCACGGTCAGCTGCGGGTTCGCGGACAGCAGCAGCGCGGCGACCCCGGAGACGTGAGGCGCCGCCATCGACGTGCCGGCCTGCCGGAGGTAGTTGCCGCCGACGGCGAGGGACGCGTCGCCGGTGTTCGCGGCCCGGAGCGAGAGGATGTTGCGCTGCCCTTCGTAGAGCGACGCGCCGTCAGGGCCGCCGCCGGGGGCGGCGACGTCGACGAGGTAACCCCAGTTCGAGAACGACGACCTCGAGTCATCGGCGCCGGACGAGGCGACCGTGATCACGTCCTGGACGTTCGCAGGGAAGGCGGTCCGGACGTCGGCGTTGGAGTTGCCCGCGGCGAACGTGACGACGCTGCCGAGGCTCCGCGCCAGCGCGATCGAGTCGGCGATGGCCACGTCCGTGCTGCAGCCGGAGCAGCCCCAGCTGTTGTTGATGACGTCGGCGCCGTTCCTCGCCGCGTACGTGATCGCGGCCGCGAGGTTCGAGAACCCGCCGTAACCGGTGTCACCGAGCCCCTTCACCGGCATGATCCGGGCCTGGTACGCGACCCCGATCACGCCGAGGTTGTTGTTCCCCACCGCCGCGATGGTCCCCGCGACGTGCGTCCCGTGCCCGAACCTGTCCATCGGGTCGGCGTCGCCGTAGGCGAAGTCCCAGCCGCGCACGTCGTCGACGTAGCCGTTGCCGTCGTCGTCGACGCCCGGGACGCCGTTCAGCTCGGCCGCGTTGGCCCACACGTTCTCGACGATGTCGGGGTGGTTGTAGTCGAGCCCCGAGTCGACGACGGCGACCACGGCGCCGAGCCCCGTCGCGACGTCCCAGGCCGCCGGAGCGCCGATCGTCGCAAGCGGCCAGAGGTCGCCGTAAGCTTGCCCCCACGACCCGACGGACCCGAGATATGGGTCGTTGGGAACCACCTCGACGCTCGCGACGTAGTCGGGGGTGGCGGACTCGACGCTCGGGTTGGCCGCGAAGGCATGCGCCATCTTCTGGATGTCCGTGTCCGCGGGCACCTCGAGCACGTAGACGTGGACCAGGTCCGGGAGCTCGGCGCGCGGCGCACGCGCAGCCCTCGCGGCGAACTCGGCCCGGGACGCCTTCACCGTCTCGAGGAACCTCCGCCGCCGGTCCGCGAGCGCGCCCTTGCCCGGTACGTCGATGGCGCCCGCGAACAGGGACGAGAACACCGGCGTGATCGCGCTCACGCGGTACTCGGCGACGAGCCTGTCCAGGTCCGCGCCGCCGGAGCGCGCGCTCGCCGCGAACCTGAGGCCGTGTCGACGGATGACGTCCGCAGGCTCGCCCAGCGTGTCGCGGAACTTCACGACGAGGCGGCCGGGCACCCAGTGCGGCGACTTATCGGCGTCCTCGTCGCTCTGACGGGCGGGAACTGCACCGTGATCCCGAGCCGATGCCGAGCTGCGGCTGCTCACGGTCGAGGAGTCGTCTCGATCCGGAGCGTTCGAGCTGCAGCTCAGGCACACAGCTAGACAGCAGACCGCGAGCGGCGCGGCGAGTAGGTGGCGCATGGATTTCCCCCGGTAAGACCCAGACGGTACCGGGGAGACTACGGGTTTAAATCGCCCGGAGCGGTGCGACATGCGGTCGCACACGCACCGTCATCCGAGAGTGAAGCGACCGACCGTCATTGACTCGCGGGTCAGGATCGTCCCGCGCTCACGTCGCGGATCCGCGGCCCGGCGGCGATGCCCTTCGAGAACGCGAATGCACAGGTGCCGGGACGTGCCGTGCCGCCCTGCCGACCGGAATCAACGCGCGCCGAGCTGCCCGAGGAGGGCGAGGCCGTCCCACTCGCCCCAACGCTCGACGATCCATCCTCCCTCGAAGCGCAGGATCTCGATCCCCTTGAACGCGATGCGCCGGCCGGTCGGCGGCACGCCGAGGTACGCGCCCCGGTGCGTGCCGGTCGCGGTCCATCGCACGACCGCCTCGCTCCGGGACGCGTCGACGAGCATGTCCTCGATGCGCGCCTCGAAGTCGGGGAACGCAGCGTACAGCTCGCGGATGCCGCTCTTGAACCCCTCGCGATCGGGAGGGCGGCCCGAGGCGTCGTGGTCCACGAACTCGGGTGCGTGGAGCTCGTCGACGACCGCGTCGCGCCCCTTCTGCCAACCGTCCTCGATCCAGCGGTTCACGAGTCGCCGATCTCGTCTGCGGACATCGTTCGCACGGCATCTCCTTCACTGCCCTGCGCCACGACTGCGCCGGGAACTGGAGTGTTATCTACAGTTCTCCTGCTGCATCAAGTTCGGCTGCTGTGACGCCTGGGCAACCTCTTGCTCGAGCGGTCATGGTGGAGGAGGCTGCGGCTCTGTCGCTCACACTGGAGCAGGCGCCAGCGCACTCGCCGCGAGTGAACTTCGCGCAGATATCGCGCTCGGAGAGCTTCTTCTTGTTCATCGCGGGGGCCAGGGCCCCAGTTCGGAGCGCGTGCACCGACTCACCCCGCGCGCGCCTGCGTCCGACGGACGGCTTCCCCAATGAACCGGAAGATGCTGGTCGCCACGGTTAGTGCCAACTCTGCATCCTCGCGCTCGATCTGCGCGCGAAGGTCTCGGACGTGAGCAGACTCGTTCCGCAGGTCGCGAAGGGCCTCCATGAGATCGGACAGCACTCTGCGCTTCGCCTCGTTCTCCTCGCCCGGTAGAAGCCAGTCCACCAGCGCATCGAACCGCTTCTTGCCGTCCTCGCCGGTCGTGGCCGCGGCGGCCTCAAGCGCCCGTCGCGCGTCGGTGACGACAGTGGACCATTGGCCCTGCCGGAAGGCCGCTTGAGCCTCCCCAAGGACTTGCAGCGCCTTCTGGAATCGTTCGTGGCGCTTCATGGACGTGACGGCAACCTCAAATGTCTCAACGGCATCGAAACCAAGCAGTGGGAGCAGCGCGACCCACTCGTCCCTGCCGATGGTCAGTCCGAAATGACAGGAGTCTGTCTCGGTCTTCGCGTGGAGCGAGAGAACCTGCGGCGTAGCGGTTCCTCCGACGTTGACCGACACTGTCGTGGTTCGGATCGGACGCCACACGGGCCGCAGCCAGACATCAAGGCGGATCTCGACCGTCCGGCCCTGCCGCCAGTCCTCTACCCTGCGGATGAATGCTGCGCTGACGGGGAAGCAGAGTTCCACACGGACCAGCCCGTGTCCGTTCACCGTCTGCGGATGGATAGGGGAAAGCGCATCGCTCCAGTTCCCGGCCGCTAGGCCTTCGCTGTTGCAGGAGGCTGAATACTGAACCGCGAGAAGGTCGATGTCGTTATCGCCCTTCCACTGCAGTTCGACCGTTCGCCTCAACTCCATGAACGGCAAGAGGCGCGCCGAGAAGCGGCCTTCTGTAACGACACCCCATCCCATGGCGAGTTGACATCCTCCGTCGCCGCCAAATCCACGCGGCCGGTGAGACTTTACCGACCGTCTCTGACGTCAGCAGCGCTTGCTTGAAGTACCCGGGTCTCTCGCTGCGCCGGCGAGTTGGGTGTCGCGGAGGCGCTCGGGCGCCACGCGGCCTAGATCGCCAGTTTCATCGCCCGCGACCAGGCGAGTTCATGAGCGTGGCGGCCCCTGCCATTCCGTCCACAAACTTCTTCATCGCCTGCTCGACCTGCTTCCACTCCGCCTGGTAGGTCGGGTGGAGGCGGTCCACTGGCGTGTCCGCGACGACGGTCTTGAAGTCGCCGACCGAGAGTCTGCCGACGTACTGGCCGGAACGAACCCTTCGCAGTCGTCTGGCATGCCGCGCCGCTCCGACACGGGCACGGGCCTTGGTGATGAACCCGGCGACACCGGACCTGACACCCTGGACCGCGTGCGTGACCGCCCACTTGATAGTCGGCACCAAGACGGCGGCGATCACGGCCCCTGTCAGCAGCGGGATCCAGTTCGTCGCCCAGTAGGTCAGGACCTGATCGAACACGCGACGTCCTCTTCCGACCAATCTACTGCCTGGACTTCAGATCCCGAAGCTCCGCCTCCAACTTCCGCACCCGCTCGCGGAGGCGCTCTTCCGCCGCTGTCGCCTCGCTGCGCCCGAGGTCGTACGCGCAGGCTGCGCACTTATGGCGACCGACGCCGCCCTGGGACTCCGGTAGCGCGTTGAACGTCGCGGGCATCTTCCCGGAGTGGTCTGTGGCGCAGATCCTCGGCATGGCTCCCCCTTCCGCTCGAAGACGACACCGACACCGGCAGTGTGCCCCGACAAGCGCGGAAGGTGAAGTTCGAGTTCGCTGCGCCGGCCGGCCCCCTTCGTCGCTCTGGTTGGAGTTGGAATTCTCCGCTCGCATCCCCGGCCTGCGGGACGGCGCATGTCCACCCACCGTGGTACTTGGTTCGGAACTCTGCTCGAGGGGGGAAACGAAATGAAGACGATGCTTGTGGCAGTGGCCGCCCTATCCACTGTCGGCTGCGTGCCGACGGTCCTGACGACGACATCCGAGTCGTTCCACACGCTCGCGCAGGGATCGTACCAAACGGCGGCGAAACGGCAGGTATGGGGCCGCGCCCTGGAGCAGTTCCAGCGGCACAACGCGATCGTGACGGTCGCGGACTATGAGGCGGGAATTCTCGCGTCGGGTGGGCAGCCGGCGGGGGTGATCCCATGCAACGCCTACCGTAGGCGCTGCGGGCTGACGGTCGGATGGCAGTTCACGATGTCCGATGACGGGACGTCGCTGCTGTCCGTTCGGCGTGCAATCACCGGAGACGTCGAATATCTCGCCGGCTCTCTGCTCCAAGATGACCGCCGAGAAATGCTCGATTACGAGGCCGACACAATCCTAGCGGCTATCGTGGGCGAGCGCGGATCAGTTGCCCAGCGAAAGCCGCGGACGGCACCGCCGCCG
Source organism: Anaeromyxobacter terrae (assembly GCF_022690685.1). Lineage (GTDB taxonomy): Bacteria > Myxococcota > Myxococcia > Myxococcales > Anaeromyxobacteraceae > Anaeromyxobacter > Anaeromyxobacter terrae. The sequence goes on from NZ_JALCYY010000026.1 coordinate 56,095, forward strand.
CCGTCCCTGCTGCCCGTTGGGGCCAGGTGCTACGTCGGCTCCGAGTGCGCTTCGGGGCAGTGCGTGCTGGCGAAGTGCTCTAAGTAGCGGCGTCCGCCCGCTGTCCTCGCAGCCCTCTCGCCGCCGAGCTTGAGGCTAGCCGCGACTCAAGGTGTGGATTGCCCGGTGGTCCGCGCACGAGGACCGGCATGCGAGCCTCTCGATCGGCACCGCGCACTACGGGCGCGTTCTCTTACACGACTTCGCGGGCTGCGAACTGGAGGAGTTCCTCGCCGCGACCGGGCTCGCGCCGCGCGATCTCCTCGCCAACCTCGATCACGCCCAGGTCAACGGGGTCACGGTACCGCTTCCCATGCGTGCCGGAGGCAGCCGCCTCGCGATCCGTCGGCCGCAGCTTGATCACCTTGCACCGCGAGCGGGTCGCACCTAGGCGGGATGCCGACTGTTCGTCACCTGCATACCTCCCCCCTGACCTCTGACTCCGGGTGATTCCGCCCTGCACGCGTGGACAGGACAGGCTACAGCCTATGCTCCCTGAACAGACTCAAGTTCCAAGAGATCCTCTAAGTCACCCAGTGAATGCCCGAAACCACCTTGCAGATGAACGACGCGCTTCCGCATGACCGGGCTCAGCTGCGTTTGGAGTCGATCATGCGCCACCGAATCTGGGTTTATGACCACAATTCTGCGGATGCGGGTGTCTCCGGCGAGCCCGAGTCCCAAGAGGTACTGGAAGTAAAGGTCCGTCTCGGGGAAGGAATAGCCGATGAAGACGAGGTAGCGGGCCTCCGAGAGCGCATGCGCTGCTAGGCGCCACACGTTTCGAAGCAGTCTGTTGTCCGACTTGTTCCACGTTGGCGGCACGACGAGAGGCTCGTTGGGGAAGGTGGTGCGGCACTCTTCGTGGCGCAAATCCTGAAGCCGATCTCCGAGATCTAGCTCTACTTCAATCGGTCGGTCATCGAACCCCGGGCGGAAAGTGTAATTCTTGAAGTACGCCCCCAAGTCATATGAAGCGACGTAGGATTCACACTTTGGGCAGCTTCCCCAGTTCAACGAACCATGGAGTTTCAGAAGTGGGATCGCCCGCGCGTTGGGAGCACCTTCAGACAGGCCGTATGAGTACGCTACCTGGTGCCAGTGGAGCGCAAAGTCCAGAGCGAGATCGTAATTGAGAGTGATGATCGCCGGTCTTATTGGACGCTTGACCTCTGCGGGATTCCTCGCTTTCACCAACAGCTCTACGAACCTCGAGTATGACGGTGCCGGCGCAAGTTGGTTGTTGGAGAACCGGAGTCTGACGGTTGCCTGAAGCGTCCGTGCGATCACCCGCGTCATCGCACGTCGGGTCTCCATGATCCTCGCCGGCTCGTTGATGGAGCCAAGGCGTCCAATCATCGCGCCCATTTCGAACGCACTGAAGACCTTCTCAAGATCATAGGTGTCCAGAGCCATCTGCGCCTGGACGCTCTTCAACGCGGCGATGGACTCGAAGACTCGTTCGAAGTGTTCGACATCCGTTCCGGCCTTCCCTCGAAGCCTCAGCTCGTCAGCGACATCCAGGAAGTCCGCCATGAGCGGAGCGCCGCACTCCTTGGACGCCCCTGCGCCGAGAATGAAGACAGCATCAGCCATGATCGCCTCGCAGACCGAATCGTAGCGCGGGTTGTATCTAGCTACCCTACTTGCGCAGTACGACATGGTCGGATGCGGGCGCGGGATACCTCCCGGCCGCGTCCCCCGCCGGTGCACCATCACGACCACGGCAGTACGGCCGTTCCGCACGTCCGCCGGTCCCAGGAACTCCTCGAATGCCTATCAAGAAGTCCGCGCCCTACACCGTCACGGATCCTCAAGGACGCCTTCCGGCGTTCATGCAGTACCTCGACTCCCTCGTTGCTCGCGCGGTGAACGCCTCGCTCGGCCGCTTCAAGGGCTTCTGGGCGACCGACGGGAGCTACAGCGCGGTCGAACCCCTCGACGCCGCGGATGTCCTCGCGAAGACGGCGTACGTGCTCGCGAACCCCGTCGCCGCCGGGGCTCGTCCGGCGCGGCGCGCAGTGGCCGGGCCTCTGGACCGCTCCCGAGCAGATCGGGAACACCAAGCTCACGGCTCCCTGGCCGAAGATCTTCTTCGATCCCAAAGGCTACCTTCCAGACAAGCTGGAGCTCGAGCTGAGTTGCCCTGCAGGCTTCGCCTCCGTCGCAGAGTTCCGGGCGCTGCTCTCGGCCGCGCTGCAGGATCTCGAGCAGAGGCACCAGCAGGAGCTCGCCGCCCAGGGCCGGCGGTTCCTCGGCGTCCCTCGGGTGCTGGCGCAGAACCCCTTCGCGCGTCCGCCCGCCGGCGAGCCCCGCTTCGAGAGCTCAAGCCGGATTGCGGCGCGCGACAAATGGAGGAGGATCGAAGGCCTCCTCCGCCTGAAGTCCTTCGTACACGAGTACCGGCTGGCCTTGGCCAGGTGGAGCTCGGGCGCACGGAGCGTGGTCTTCCCCGCCGCACCTACCTCCTGCGCGTCCTCCACGGCGTCCAGTGCCCTGGCGCAGCGTAGAACCCTCCCGCTCCCCCTTCATCCCCTCAGCTCTGTCCGTTCCATGTGCGCTTCGCTTGGCGGCGGTGTGCGCGAAACCGGCAGTTCCCGCTTACGCGACGCGCCCACAGCGCGTCGAATGCCCCTCGCAGGGACGTGGTTCTCCAGTTACTCGCGGTCCTCTACGCCCGACTCGCGAATCGAACGCCTCTCCCGCCCTGCTCCGCCCTGTCTGTCGCGGCTCGGTTACTCCCGGTCGGGGCCCCGGCATGCACGTGAACCGCCCTTACCCACGGGCGGGTGCACTAAAGACCGCGCAGGACCTCTCGTTCCAGGATCTGGCTGAAGTAAAGGGGATACGACCTCACTGTCGCCTCGGCGTCGCGGGCTTTCGACCGAAGCGCCGCCATGGACTCTGCCGGGTCGCCCTCTTCTCCGATCAGGGCCGCCAACTCCGTCGCCAGAACCCGATCCGCGAAGCCTGCTTCGTAGATGGTCACAGCCGTTGGGGATCCCAAGCCGTACCTCATCCGCTTTTGAAGCTCCTGGAGGATTGCGACCGTCTCCTCCACGTCCTCGTACGCGGTCCCTACGATCTCGGCGATCCCTCCGACGAGAAGCGCCCCGTCGAAGCCCAAGACGTTCTCGCCCATGTCAACGACGAGATCGATGTTCGGCCTACGTGCGCGGGGTCCTGTCCCGATACGAACACCCGCGCGTCCGGCACCATCCAGCAGGTCGGAAAATGCTCTCCCGTTCACCCATCCCCGCGCGAACTCCTCCACTGCTGTTCCCGGAGTCCATTTCCTGAACCCCTCATCCCGCACCCGAGTGGCCAGAAGCGGCCAGCAGACCGCCAAGGCCTCATCGGCGCTTTCGCAGGCCCGCAGTCCGTCTATGTTGCTCGCAACCCAAGCCTCGATGGCCATCGCGTCGGCTAGACCATACAGCATCCGGCCGAATGCACTTCGCTTAGGAACATCAGTCGCGCGCGCGGCAACGTTGGCAGCCAGCTTCCCGAATAGCTTCTTCAACTGAGAGCGCTGCTCGGCCGACGCGAGGTGGTAGGCGAGGGTCCTCTCGGACAGCGCCGTTGCCTCCTCTACTGCCTTCGCCTCCTCAGCGGTCGGCCAGTGAGCCAACAGGAAACTCTCGACAGAAGCGAGGATCTCCCGTCGCCGCGACAACTGACGCCGAAGGCCCTCTCGGCTGAACCACTTCCTCTCAAGTGCTTTCGCCGCCTCTTCGATCCATGCTCCGTCACCCTGCGCGTCCGCCACGTAGGCATCAACGATCATGAGCGGATCCACCTTTAGCGATACTCGCGCACCATCGCTCTGAAATGGCCCCAACGCGGACAGCAGCGTGCTTGCACAGGGCTCCGCATTGCTTACTTGAAGCAGTGCCTTGAACTCCTGCCAATCACTATCTTTCGCCGCGCGCTCGTCATAGATCGACGGGTCCGCAAAGAGGATGCTGCCCTCGGTGTGCATCCCCGACCGCCCCGCCCGGCCGATAAGGTTGTGAAAATCGCGCACCTTGATCTTCTCGCCACCCTGCCGAGTAGTCGTTACTACCAGATACCTGATCGGGAGGTTCACGCCTTGGGCGAGCGTCGAGGTACACACAACGAAGCGCGCCAATCCTTCCTTCATCGCATACTCTACGGCTAGGCGCACACCGTGCGGAGTGTTGCCGTAATGAGTCAATACTCCGATCTTGGCAGCTCGCGTCGCGGGGGCTTGGCCCCCAAGATGCCGCTCATAAAGGCGTGCGATACGCGCGACCTCGTCCGCGTTGGACGCTGCGAGAGGCGGCTCCATCGCGACCTGCCGATCGAACGCATCCAAGACTACGTCTGACATGGTTGCGACGGAGTCTTTCCTGCCGCAGAAGACCGCGACGGCTCCGTTTCGCACCAGCTTCAGCGCCAGGTATAGCCCTACCGACCGCCCGTCCCCCTTCGTGGGGAACGTTCGCTGCTTCGTCTCCTTTCCCCTCAGTTGAAGCGGAAGGGAGCGGATAACTCGCGGGACGAAATATTCCTCGTTATCGGGGTTATCCGCTTCGACGAACTGCAGCTGCCCCATTGCCGGCTGCCAGCTCGCAAACGCCACCGACCGCTCTGTAGGAAGCAGGTGGCTGCCAGACACAACTACACCGCCATCCCCGTTGAGCCACCGCCCTATCTCGCCGCCGTTGCTGATCACGGCAGAGATCAAGACCTTCTGAGCACCTGCTGGCACCAGTTGCTTCAGGGACGTAAGAAGCAATTCGTACGTCACACCCCGCACACCGGCGTCGAATTGGTGTCCCTCGTCGAGCACAAGAACGCCGATGCGCGCCGCCAGCTCGGGGTCGTGCCTAAGAACGTAGACAAGCTTCTCAGGTGTCACAACGATGACGCCTCGTTCGCTCACCAGGTCCGCGACGGCAAAGTCGGCCTGGAAGACATCCGACAACTCGTTGATGCGAACGTCCTCTGCAGCGAAAGCGCGACTCAGGTTGTCACGGATCTCGTGACACAGTGCTCGGAACGGTGCCACCACGACTGCGAGCTGCGCGCGACCACTCAAGAACGCGCTGCGGATGACAAGCTCCGTCGCACGGCTCTTGCCCGCGCTTGTTGGCATCTGCACAACCGCCGACTTGCCCGAGAAGATCCCCTCCTTCCCGAGCAAACGCTGGGCGGGCCACAGTTCTCGAACGAAAGACCTCTTTGCCAGGGCTACGTTCCAGGCGTCCCTGGGTAGTTGCGAGAAGACGGGCAGGCATTTGATCGCCGACGTGTCTACCCTTTTCATAGCTACAGCCCGAATCGTGTCCGCCACCAGCAATTCGCGAGGCGTCCCCCCCTCATACGCCATCTGCCTCAGTGACTTCGCAGCAGCCGCTACCTCATCTTCGCCGGACTGAGCGGCGAAGAAGCGAGAGACTGTTCTCGCCACCGCTTGAGCGGGAATCGTGTACGGCCCCTCTGGCACATCCATGGCTTCACCGAAGTTCCCGCGTAGCAGCCACGTCAACAGGACCTCTAGCCCAGAACCGCCGATCGCGATCCCAGGATAGGGGATTTCCGACACCAAGACGCTCGATGTTCCCGGCAGGTCACTCAGGTAGTAGGCCGAGGCAGCCAAGAGCCCCAGATGTACATCCGGCACGCCCGCCAGATGCGAACGACGGTAGGCGTCGAAGTACCGCGCAGAAAATCGAGCCGACGCCGCCAGGTTTGCAGTGTGTGACGAGTCGATTTCTCCTGGCCCCACATTCGCAGCCAGATCTCCAAGCATGCCTACGGCAAGGCGGAGGAGCCGCGATGGATCCCGGTGGATCGCGATATGTTCTGCCTCTGGAAGCCCGTACTCGTACATCTTGGATTTTGACTGAGTCACTGCGAGCAGCGTCCGCGAGCGCTGGTCAGGCTTCATCGGCAGCCCTCCTGTAAAGCTCGTGAACGAGGTCCATCAGATCAATCCCGTTAATGACCATCAGGACGAGATTGGCGGTTTTGGGATGCGCTGAAGCGTTCACCTCCGCAACCTCAGCTGCCGGGACGGCGGCACAAGAGACAACCGCAGCGGCTCCGTACACCTCGCGGTAGGGGCGATCTTCTAGGTTCTGAAAGCGTTCAACCCGCTTGGCGTCTGCCTTTCGCAGCCCGTCAAGAAGACGCTGCTTGATCGCGTTGAGGCTCTCGGCCTTCCTCATCTCGTCCTTCGCCGAGTCTTCGATCGCGTCCTTGAGCCGCACAACTGCCTTCGATCCCAGACTGGCCTTCGACTCGAAGACCGCCAGCGTGTCCTTCGCGTCGTCTCCTTCCTTTCCGACGCACAAGAAGCCGATGATGTCGCTTCCCTTGGTCGATTCATTCCGAACCGTCTTGTTGTTGTAGCGCGTCCTCGGGACCCAGAACCCGAGCGCAAATTCGACATAATCGGCAACAAGAACCTCGGCGAAGTCACCTGACCGGATACTTGGCCCAGGAGGATCGAACTGGTCTGGGAACTTTATCTTGCGCAGGTACTCCGCCCGGCTGAGTCCCGTGCCATCCCGAAGTGCATCAATTTGCCCATCGTCGCAGTACTGACTCCTGAAGTGTTTCGCCCACGCGCGAAGAACGACTTCGTCCTTCTGGTGGCGAAGCTCAAGCACCTGCACGTTCCTTCCGTCGGCCGTCTTGAGCGGCGTACTGGGATCGACGAGCCACGCCAAGTGGGGCGGCGAAGGCATCACGGCTCCCCCCACACCAGCGAACTGCACGCCTCCGAAATCGCGAGGGCAGCTATTTCCCAGGGGCGGACACACGACCTGACGGCGAAAGGTGCCATGAGGTCTTCATCCTAGCTTTGTTGTGGGCCCGTATGGCGCGGATCCTTGCTCGGCCACCCTGAGCCGGGAGTGACCTTGTTCACCGAGACGAATGCCCGGTCTAGCGAACGCCCCGGGAGCGGATGCGACGACACGGAGGCGCCCCCGACCGAGAATACCGCGCCACGGACAGTCCGCCCACGGTGCGGCCGTTCTCTTCGGACGGCGAAACCCGTTGACCGTGCGTAAGAGCGAGTTTCTGCACGCCCGACTCGCGAATCGACCGCCTCTCCCGCCCTGCTCCGCACTGTCTGTCGCGGGTTACTCCAGGTCGGGGTCCCGTGCGGGGAGAAGAAACCCCAACGCGGGGCGCGCACGTTCAAAGGCCTCTCTCACCTTCGAGAGATGGGGTGTCGGCGTCGCCGGCGCGGCCTTAGAGCCGATCCAGAATCGGCTGTTGTCGTTCCACGGTTCCCAAGCAACGAACTTCGTACCGTCGAGCTCGAACTCGCAGAACTCCTCGGCCCGCTCCCTGAAGCTCAGGATCCTTGCGTTCGGGATCCGGAGCACGACGCGGCGAACGCCTCGCCGGCCAAGCATGACGTTGCTGACCTCGAACGCGAATACGCGTCCTTCTGAATCATGGAGGTCGTGCACTCTCATGGCGCGATTTCACCAGAACGGCGGATAGCCGTCACGCTAGCAGGGGAGGAGACACTTGGTGTCGGCGCCATCGAGGACGGGCGCGCGCACTGCGCCGACTTCTTCGGCTGGTACAACACCGAGCACCGCCACGGGGGGCTCGGGCTGGTGACCCCGCACGACGTCCACCACGGCCTCGCTGCCGCCCGCCTCCGGGCGCGCAACGTGGTCCTCGCGGCCGCCTTCGCCGCCCGGCCCGAGCGGTTCCCCGCCGGCGCGCCGTCGGCCGGCGCGGTGCCGAGCGAGGTCTGGATCAACGAGCCGCAGCAGGCTTCACCGACAGAGGAGGCGCGTCAGTAGACTTACCTGCACGCTGTCTCATTCACGTTGACAGGCTCCGCTGCTCGGAAAGCCGGCGCTGGCCCTCTTCGCGCGTCACGAGGCGATCTTACGGGAGCCCTGCGCATGTGGCCAGCCACGCGGACCCATTGCGGTCAGGAGAGGAGGCCACCGGTACCATTCGCGGGGCGAGGCCAAGGCCGGCTCCCGCGGTCCCAGGATTCGAGCCAGCAGACCTGCGCCGCGCGAGGCCCTCCCTTCATCAACTTCGGTGATCAGCCGCTCGAACTCCGACTCCATCCCCGGCATCGGCCTCGCGAGCGGATTCCAGTCGAGCCCCATGATCGAAGTGTACGCCGTAGCAGGCTGATGCTGCTGGTTTCATCCGTCTGGGTTCTTGTTGGCGAATGTCGAAGGCTGAGGCAGACGTTCCGCATGGAGCGGCCCCTCCTCGTCACCTTCCTCAAGTCCGAGGCGACGCGGAGCGGGCTGGACCTCACGGCGCATGTGACGCGCATCCTCGACGGCACCAGTACCTGGTTCGGCTTGCCCGCCGCGGCGACGACGCTCCTCGAGGCGGACCGCGAGGCGCTCGAGCTCGAGCGGCACGAGTACCTCCTCCACCTCCTGTACCAGCGGAGGCTCGAGCTTCGCGGGAAGGGCCCCGGCTTCGACGCACCGAGCATGGGCAAGGAGCGGAAGAAGAAGTGACGACTTGAGCGGCCCGTGGGCGCGGCCGCGGGCAGGTGCACCGTCGATCCGCATCGGTCGGGACGCCCTGTTACGCTAGATGGAGGGCAACGGCAGTCCTGCGCTCGAGAAAACCGATGAGCGTCAGGCTGCGGAAGTGGACGACCAAGGCAGGCAAGGCGCTGGAGCGCTGGACCATCGACGTGAAGGTGGCGCTGCCGGGGGAGCGGCCCCGGCGGATCCGCTACTTCTCGCCGGTGAACACGCCACGGCGCGGAGCGAGCGACGCCCGAGGGGCACGTGTGGGGCACATGGGCGTCAGAAAAAGAAAAAGCCCCCGGCGAACCGGGGGCTTAACTGGAGCGGGAAAAGGGATTTGAACCCTCGACCCTCGCCTTGGCAAGGCGATGCTCTACCACTGAGCTATTCCCGCAGAATCCGTGCGAAGGACGCCGGTTATAGAGGCGCTCCGGGATGGTGTCAAGGGTCCATCTCGCGGGCGGCGGGGGGAGCGCCGGAGCCCGCCGGTGCTAACATCCGCGGCCCTCGTGATGACCCGGAACGCCCCCAAGGACCCGCCCTCCTCCGCCCTCACAAGACTCCGCGAGGCCTCCCGCAAGAGCGCCGAGGCGAGGCGGCTCCGCGCGCGCGTGGGCGGCGGGAAGAGCCGCGGCGCGGCGGGGAACGCGCTCCGCGCGCTGGGCCGCGCCCTCGTCCTCGGCCTCGCGAACGTCCTCTGGCCGCGCCCGCGCGCGGCGGTGCCGCCGCTCTCCTCGATCCGCAAGGTCCTCGTCATCCGCGTGGACGAGCGGGTCGGGAACCAGCTCCTCACCACGCCGCTCCTCCGCGCGCTGAAGCTCGGGCTGCCCCGCGCCGAGCTCCACCTCCTCGCGCCGCGGCAGGGCCACCTCGTCGGCTCGCCGCACGTGGACCGGGCGATCCTCTGGCAGAAGCGGGACGCCTTGCGCGCGCCCGCGCGGTTCCTCCGCCTCGTGCGCGCGCTCCGGCGCGAGCGCTACGACCTCGTCGTCGAGGCGGGCCACTGGTCGGCCTTCTCTCTCACCGCGGCGCTCCTCGCGCGCGTCGTGGGCGGGCGCGCCGGCGTCAGCGTGGGCCACGCCCGCGGCGACTCGGCCCGCTTCCTCTCCCACCCCGTCCCGCACGATCCGGCGAACGGCGTCGAGGTCCCCGCCAAGCTGGAGCTCCTCCAGCCGCTCGGCCTCCCGGCGAGCGGGCTCGAGCTCGACACCTCGCTCGGCGCAGACCTCGGCCCGGCCGACGCCCTGCTCGAGCGCGCCGGGCTCGCGGGCCGGCGGTTCGCGCTCCTCAACCCCGGCGCGCGGCTCGCCGACCGGCGCTGGCCGCCGGAGGCCTACGCCGCGGTCGCGCGGGGCCTCGCGGCCCGCGGGCTCGCGGTGCTCGTCGTGTGGGGCCCGGGCGAGGAGCCGCTCGCGCGCGCCATCGCGGAGGGCTCGGGCGCGACGCTCGCGCCGCCGACCGATCTCGCGCTCCTCGCGGCGCTGATGCGCCGCGCGCGGCTCGTCGTCTCGAACAACTCGGGCCCGATGCACCTCGGCGTCGCCGTGCGGACGCCCACCGTCGGCGTCTTCTTCCGCGGCGACTCCGCGCGCTGGGGTCACCTCGTGCCGGGCTTCGCCGCCGCCGAGGTGCGCGCCGAGTCCGAGTCGGACGCCGTGCTCGCCGCCTGCGACCGGCTGCTCCCCGCGTCGCGCGAATAGCCGGCCGCGCGATCGCGACCGTCGAGGCGCGCGGGCGTGCGGTAGACCGCCTCGATGAAGCCCGTGAAGTACTTCAGCGCCGACCAGACCGAGAAGAAGAGCGAGATGTAGAGGAGCCACGTCCCGACGCGGTTCGCGTCGAGGTCGAACGAGAAGAAGTAGGCGTCGATCGGGTAGGTGTAGTGGAGCAGCAGGAAGGTGATCGAGGCGACCTGGAACGCGGTCTTGTGCTTCCCCTCCTGCCCGGCCGCGATGACGATCCCCTCGCTCATCGCGATGGTGCGCAGGCCCGTCACGATGAACTCGCGGGCCATCACGACGATCACCACCCAGGCGGAGACGCGCCCGAGGTGGACGAGCATCACGAGCGCCGCCATCACGATGAGCTTGTCGGCGAGCGGATCGAGGAACTTCCCGATCACCGTGACGAGGTTCTTCTTGCGCGCGAGCCAGCCGTCGAGGAAGTCGGTCGCGCCGGTCACCGCGTAGACGACGCACGCGATGAAGCTGTCGACGCGCGACTCGTGGAAGGTGAACCAGAGGAACACCGGGATCATCGCGATCCGCGTGAGCGTGATCGCGTTCGGCGCGTTCAGGAACTCCCGCGCGAGCGAGCGGCTCACGGCGCGCCCCCACCCTCCGCGATCGCGTCGGGATCGGCGAGCGCCCGGCCCTCGCCGGTGAGCTCCACCGCGAGCGGGGCGCCCTCGGCGTCCTCGGCGAGGGGTCCGAGCCGCGGCGTGAGCGCGCCGGTCCAGCCGACGAGCGCCGCGAGCGGGAGCCGGAGCGGCGCACCCGGCGCGACGTCGATGGCGACGGGGGCGCCGCGCGAAGCGACGAGCAGCGCGCCGTGGCCGCGGATGTGGACGAGGTTCAGCTCGCCCGCGGACGACGGCACCCGCCCGTTCTCGAACGCGATGCCAGCGTCGAGCCCGCACACCGCGTCCTCGCGGAAGTAGGCGGCCTCGCCGCCGAGCTCGAGCGCGGTGAGGCGGCGGTCGCCGGCGCGGAGGAGGAGCACGCCCTCCCCGCTCGCGTGGTGCATGCGCGCCGCGCCCTCGCCGAAGGGCGTCTCGGTCGCGCGCCCGCGGAAGCGCTTCACGTCGCCGGCGAGCGCGACCTGCCCGCGGACGGCGAACAGCCCCTCCAGCCGCACGCGCAGCTCGCCGCGCACCGCGACCGCGAGGACGCCGTCCTGCACCGTGAACGGCGAGGCCCCGTCCGGCGCGACGACGCGCGATGCAGCCCAGCCGGCGAGAGACGCGGGGGGCCCGGCCGGCGAGGGGGACTCGGGAGGAGGAGCGGGCTCGACCGGCGCGGGCGCCGCGACGCTCGCGTCGGCCACGGGGACCGGGGCGGCGGGGGGGGGCTCCGCGACCGGCACCGGCGTCGCGAGCGGCTCGAGCTGCTCCGGCGCCGTCACGTCGCCCGGAGCGCCCTCGTCGCCGGCGGCCGCGGACGGCGCGTCGTCCTCCGCGGCGGCGTCGCCGGCGAGGAGCGCGTCGCAGCGCGCGATCATGTGCTCGGCGCCGGTGCGCTCGAACCAGGCGCGCGCGGCGGCGGGGTCGCCGCCCTCGAGCAGCGCCAGGCCGAGGTAGCCCATCGCCTTGCGGTGATCGGGGTTGAGATCGAGGGCGATCTGGAGCTGCCGGGCGGCGTCGGCGTGGCGCTTCGCCTTGAGGCGGGCGAGCCCGAGGTTGACGCGCGCCGCGGGCTCGACCGGGCTCTCGTCCACGAGCACCTGCCACACGTCGCCCGCGTCCTCGAACCGGCCGAGCCGGTAGTACGCCTGGCCGAGGAGCCCGAGCACCTTCACGTCCTTCGGGCGCAGCGTGCGCGCCCGCTCGAGCGCCGCGCGCGCGCCGTCCGCGTCGCCGGCGCCGATGAGCTCGGTGCCGCGCGTCAGGTGGAACAGGAACTCCTCGTCGAGCCCCTCGACCTCGTGGGTGCCGCCGCGCCTGGCCAAAGCTTCACTTCCCGGCCTTGTAGGCCTCGTACAGGGCGACGACCTTGCGGACGTACTCGCGCGTCTCCGGGATGTTCGGGACGTCGCCGCCTGCGCGGCGGACCGCCTCCGGCCCGGCGTTGTACGCCGCGAGCGTCTTCACGAGATCGCCCTGGTACTGGTTCGCGAGGATGCGCAGGTAGCGCGCCCCGCCGTCGATGTTCTGGCTGGGGTCCCACGCGTCGGAGACGTACATGTCCTTCGCCGTCCCCGGCATGAGCTGCATGAGCCCCATCGCGCCCTTCTCGGACACCGCGCGGTGATCGAAGTTCGACTCGACCGACATGACCGCGAGGAGCAGCGCCTCGGGCAGCGCGTAGCGCGCCGCCGCCGAGGCGACATGGGCGCGCCACTGCGTGTAGCGATCGGCAGAGGCGGCGACGGGGCGCGCGCGCGCCTGCGGCCCGGAGCGGTAGACGCCGCCGCCGCTCCGCGTGCGGTTCACGCGGCGGTAGCGCGGATCGTTCGGGGCGTTCGAGAAGTGCACGACCCCGTCCCCATCGACGTACGAGTAGACGTCTCCACCTGACGCGAGCGCGGGCGCGCAGAGGAGCCCCACGAGGGCGAGGCCGACGAGGGAGCGAGGGCGGAGCATTCGGTGGGAAAAACCTACCAAGAGCACGTCCGGACGGACAACTTTATTCCCCCACCGGCACGCACACACATGCGCTACACAATGACACCATGAATGCCCTCTCCGAGCGCGAGCACGTAGACTTTCTCGTCCTGGGCGGCGGCGTCGCCGGCCTGACCTTCGCCCTCGAGGCCGCGAGTCACGGATCGGTGCTGGTCCTCACGAAGCGGCAGCGCTCGGAGGGCTCCACGCAGTACGCCCAGGGCGGCGTCGCCTCGGTGCTCGGGCCCGACGACGACTTCGACCTGCACATCCAGGACACCCTCGTCGCGGGCGCCGGGCTCTGCCGGCGAGAGGCGGTGGAGGTCACGGTCCGCGAAGGCCCCGATCGCATCCGCTGGCTCATGTCGCTCGGCGTGGAGCTCGATCGGGAGGCCCCGGATCGGCTCCACCTGACGCGTGAGGGCGGCCACTCGCGCCGGCGCGTCGCCCACGCGAAGGACACGACCGGCCGCGAGATCGAGCGCGCGCTCCTCGCCGCCTGCGACGCGCGCGGGATCCGCATCGAGGAGGACCACCTCGCGGTCGATCTCGTGACGAGCGGCAAGGCCGGGATCGGCGGCCCGAGCCGCGTGCTCGGCGCGTACGTGCTCCACCGCGACACGGGCGTCGTCTCCACGATCTCGGCGGGAGCGACCATCCTCGCCACCGGCGGCTCGGGGAAGGTCTACCTCTACACCTCGAACCCGGACGTCGCGACGGGCGACGGCGTCGCGATGGCCTACCGCGCGGGCGCCACCGTCGCGAACATGGAGTTCTTCCAGTTCCACCCGACCTGCCTCTTCCACCCGCAGGCGAAGAGCTTCCTCATCAGCGAGGCGCTCCGCGGCGAGGGCGGCATCCTCCGCAACGCGGCGGGCGAGGCGTTCATGGTGCGCTACGACCCGCGCAAGGAGCTCGCGCCGCGGGACGTGGTCGCGCGCTCCATCGACGCCGAGATGAAGAAGCGTGGCGACGACTGCGCGTTCCTCGACATGACGCACCTGCCGAAGAGCTTCCTCCTCGAGCACTTCCCGCACATCTACGCGACGTGCAAGGAGTTCGGCATCGACATGGCCGCGCAGCCGATCCCGGTGGTCCCGGCCGCGCACTACCAGTGCGGCGGCGTCGTCACGGACCTCGTCGGTCGCACCTCCATCCCGCGCCTCTACGCGATCGGCGAGGTCTCCTGCACCGGCCTCCACGGCGCGAACCGGCTCGCCTCGAACTCGCTGCTCGAGGGGCTCGTGTTCGGCCGGCGCGCGGCGCTGCGCGCGGCGGACGAGCTCTCCGAGGGGAGCGGGCCGCCGCCGCACATCCCGGACTGGAACCCGGGCGCGGCGCTCGCGCCCGAGGAGGGCGTGGTCGTCGCGCACAACTGGGACGAGCTGCGGCGCGTGATGTGGAACTACGTCGGCATCGTCCGCACGCAGAAGCGGCTCGAGCGCGCGCGCACCCGCATCTCCATGCTGCGGAACGAGATCCGCGACTATTACTGGCAGTACAACCTCACGCCGGACCTCGTCGAGCTCCGCAACCTCGCCGACGTCGGCATGCTCATCGTCGAGTGCGCCCGCCAGCGCAAGGAGTCGCGCGGCCTGCACTACATCCTCGACTACCCGAAGAGCGACGATCGCTGGCTGCGCGACACGCTCATCACGCGCGGCGATCTCGAGTAGCCGGGCCCCTCGGGCGGAGGCCGGGCTCGGGCCGCGCGATCAGCGCCCCTCGGGCGGCGACGGCTGGATGCGCGGCGTGGGGATCGGCGGCGAGGTGTAGTCGAGCTCGAGCACGCCGAGCGCGCTCGCGATCTCGAGCACGTAGCCCTCGTCGGCGAGCGGACCCTCCCGCGGGACCGGGAAGCGCACCCGGTAGACCGTGTCGAACGGGCCCACCCAGGGGAACAGGCCGCGCAGCTCGTCGTCGTCGTCGGCGATCCGCGCGCCCACGCTCACGAGCTCGCCCGCCTCGTTCTTCACCGCGAGGTGCCAGATGCTCTTCGGCGCGTCGAGGTCGTTCGCCTTGGACGCGGACGTGTAGAAGACGATGAGGAACTCCTCCCCGGCCGCCGCCTCCGCGCGTTCCGTCGCGAGCCGCTGCTCGAGCTCCTGGGCCGTCCAGCCCTTCCACTCGGCGAGGCGGCGCGCCCGCGCCTCGCGCACCGGGAGGGACAGGTGGGTCGCGGTCGCGGTCGCGCGGTGATCCAGGCCGTCGTACAGCAGGTCGCGGCGGGTGGCGTTGTCGCGCCTCTCCGCCCACTCGCCCTGGTCCGTGCGGGGATACGGGGTGCGCGAGCGGATCGTGCAGGCGGCGCCCGCCAGGAGCGCGAGCCCCAGCACGGCGCGGACCAGCGCGGCGCGCGTCATCCGAGGAAGTCCTGCCGCGTGAAGAGCGCCTGGAGCGGCACGCCCTGCGCCTCGATGGCCTCGCGGCCGCCCTCCATCCGGTCGACGAGCGCGAGGCACGCCACCGGCTCGAGCTTCTCGGCCCGGCAGCGCTCGATCGCCTTGAGCGCGCTGCCGCCGGTCGTCACCACGTCCTCGATCACGACGACGCGGCTGCCGTCCGGGATCGTCTTGCGGCCCTCGATCCACTGGCCGGTGCCGTGCCCCTTCGGCTCCTTGCGCACGATGAAGGAGTCGACCGGAGCGCCCTCCAGGAAGCTCGTGAGCGCGATGGCGCTCGCGATGGGGTCGGCGCCGAGGGTGAGGCCGCCGACGCCGCGCACGAGCGGCTGGATGCGGCGCACGCGGTCGAACAGGAGCCGCCCGACGAGGACGTGTCCCTCCGCGGTGAGCGTCGTGCGCTTGCAGTCCACGTAGAAGTCGCTCTCCTTGCCGGAGGCGAGGATCACCTTCCGGCGCTCGAAGGAGAGCTCGCGCAGGAGCTCGAGGAGCCGTGCGCGGTCGGTGTCGAGGCTCATTCTTCCTCTCCCTCGAGGTGGGGCAGGAGCGCCGCCACCCAGCGGGCCTGCGCCAGGATCTGGCGGCGGCCCTCGGGCGGCAAGTCTGCCCATGCGCCCGCGGCGAGCGCGAGATCCTGGTTGAGCTCCCAGAAGCGACGCGCCACGTCCTGGGCGAGCTCGTCCGGGGTGACCTCCACGGGGCCCTCCGGCGCAACCTCGCGCTCCGCGTCGTCGGCCTCGAGCTCGCGCTCGAGCGCGGCGTCCTCGTCGGCCGGCGCCGCCGCGGCAGCGGCCGCTTCGGTCGTGGCCGCGGGGGCGGGCGCACCCGCCTCGAGGAACGCGAAGAAGCGCTCGCGCAGCTCCGGCTCGAGCGGCGCGCGCACGCGCGCCTCGTCCACGAGCTCGTCCGCCCAGGGCGCGGCGCCCGTCTCGGCGAGCCGCTCCCGCAGGGCGCGCAGGGCCTCGCCGTCGAGCGGCTCGGTGAGCAGGGCCTGCCCGAGCGCGATCCCCCAGGCGTCCTCGTCGGAGAGCCGCTCGTGGACGCGCGCGAGCACCCGCTCGCGCATGAGCATCCGGAGCGCCGCGAGACGCCGGAAGCCGGCGACCACCTGGTAGCGGCCGGGCGTCGCCGGATCGGGCCGGAGCTCGATGGGCGAGAGCTGGCCGAGCCGGCCGATCGAGGCCGCGAGATGCGAGACGTCGCCCTCCGGGCGCACCCGGAACGTCGCGTCGTCGGCGACGGCGGCGAGGGTCACGAACGCGACGGCGCCCGTCGCATGGGCGGGCGCCGTCGGGCGCGGCTCGAGCTCCACGGCGAGCCCCCGAGACCGCTACTTCCGCTTCACGATCACCTTGCGCTTCACCGCGCCCATCGCGACGGGCGCAGGGGGCACCGGCGGCTTCGGCGCGGCGACGGCCACGGTCTTCTCCTCGACCTTGCGCTCGACCGGGGCCGGGCGAGGCGCCGGACGGAGCGCCGGACGGGAAGGCAGCGGGGCCGGGCGCGAGATGACGGCGCGCGTCTCGCGCTCCGCCTCCACGTCCACCTCGCCCATGTCGATGCGGCCGCGGAAGCTCGCGCCGTCGACGATGATCACGCGCGGCGAGCTGATGTCGCCGACCATCCGGCCTTCCCGGGTGATCTCGACGGACTCGCTCGCCGTCACGTTGCCGACGATGGCGCCGGAGATGATGCAGTTCCTGACCTGGACCTCGGCCTTCACGACGCCGGTCGGCTCGACCACGAGGGTCTTCGTGAGGGTGAGCGTGCCCTCGACGCGGCCGCGGACCGTGAGGTCCTCGTCGCCGTTGAGGGAGCCGCTGATGAGGATGGACTCGCCGATGATGGTGCTGCCGTCGATGGTCGCCACGGTCACTTCCCCTTCGTTTCCTTGACGTCCATGTCGACGTTGCCCTTGAAGAGGGCGCCGTCGGCGATGAGGATGCGCGGAGCGCGGATGTCGCCCACGACCTTGCAGTCGGCCTTCAGCTCGACCTTGTCGCTCGCCGCGATGTTGCCCGTCACCTGGCCCGACACCTCGACGTTCGCCGTCTCGATGTCTGCCTCGATGACGCCCGAGCCCTCGACATAGAGGCTCTCGCGCAGGCTGATGCGGCCCTTGACGGTGCCCTGGATGACGAGGTCCTCGTCGCCCGAGATCTCGCCGTCGATCACGATCGAGCTTCCGATCACCGTGTGTGCGCCGCTGCGCGGCGCCGGGACCTTCTCGATGCCAGCCATTTTCAGACGTCCTCCGGGAGCTTCACGTCCGTCGCGCGGACCCGCGTGGAGTGAAAGACCGGGGCAGGATAGAGGGCCTTTCCAGGGGGCGTCAACCCGCCTGAACGCCTCTTCACTTGGCGTGGGAGGTGAGCCACGCGATCGCCTCGGCGATGGGCCGATCGCGCTCCACCTCGTTGAAGATCTCGTGTCGGAACCCGTCGTACACCACGAGCCGCTTGTCGCCGGACCGCGCCGCGTCCACGAACGCGCGCGCGGCGGCCACGTCGGCGATGCGGTCGGCGCCGGCGGCGAGGACGAGCAGCGGCGCCTCGAAGCGCGGCGCGCCCCGCAGCACGGCGGCCTGCGCCCGGGTCGACTCCGCGAACCAGCGGGGCGTCGTCGCCCGGCCGTAGAGCGGGTCGTGATCGGTCCAGCGCTGTAGCTCGAGGTCCGAGGTGAGATCGGCGACGTCGAGCCCGGCCGACATCCGCAGCCGGGGAACGACCCGCCCGGCGAGCTTCGCGGCGAGGACCTTCACGGCGGGCGGCCGGAACGCGAGGCGGAAGTACGGCGACGACAGCACGAACCCGTCCACCGCGCGCCCGTGGGCGAGCCCCCAGGCGGCGGCGACGAGCGCCCCCTGGCTGTGCGCCAGGACGAACAGCTTCCCGGCGACGCCGTCCGCCCGGAGCTTCGCGACGAACGCGTCGAGGTCGGCGACGTAGTCGCCGAAGGAGTCGACGTGCCAGCGCTGGCCGTCGGACTGGCCGTGGCCGCGGAGGTCGACGAGCGCCGCCTGGAAGCCTGCGCGGACGAGCGCGGTGGTGACGGCCGGGTAGCGGCCGGAGTGATCGCCGGCGCCGTGGAGCACCACGACCGTCGCGCGAGGCGACGGGGGCGTGAAGCGCTGCCAGAAGAGGCGGAGGTGGTCCGCCGAGTTGAGGAAGCCCTCCTCGTGGCGCGCCTCCGCCTCGGAGGGAAAGGAGGGGACCGGCATCCGCCGGACGCTAACGGCGGGCCGCCACGGGGTCAAGGCGTCGAGGGGGAGCGCGCGGTCGCGGCGAGCTCGCGCAGCTTCCGCTCGATCCCGGCCCTGCGCACGGCGTCCGCCTTGCCCTCGTCGTCGTCGTCCGGGTCCGTGCCGAGCGCGCGGCGGTACGCCCGCGCGGCGTCTGCCGTGCGCGCGAGCGCACCGTAGGCGTCGCCGAGGTGCTCGAGGATCACCGCGTCCGGCCCGGCGAGCGCGTCGGCCTGCTCGAGGAGCTCCGCCGCGCGCGCGTACTCGCCCCGACGGAAGAGCACCCAGCCGAGCGAGTCGAGCACGTGGCCCGAGCGCGGCCGGAGCTCGAGGGCGCGGCGCAGGAGCCGCTCCGCCTCGTCGAGCCGGGCGCCGCGCTCCGCGAAGGCGTAGCCGATGAAGTTCAGCGCCTCGGCGTGGTCGGGGTGGAGCGCGAGGAGCGCCTGCATCTGGGCCACGGCCGCGTCGGGCTGGCCCGCGCGGTGGTACGTCGCGCCGAGCGCGTAGAGCAGCGCCTCCTCCCGCGGCGAGTCCGCGAGCGCGGCGCGCAGCACCGTGACCGCCTCCTGCGGCCGGCCCGCGCCGACGAGCGCGTGCGCGAGCGCCGCGGTGAGGTCGGCGACGTCCGCCCGCGCCGCTTCCCCTCCCCGCGCCTTCTCGGCCGCGGCCGCGCGCAGGAGCGCGATCTCGTCCGCGCGCCGCCCGGCGCGGGCGAGCACCGCCGCCCGCGCGAGGAGGAGCCGGACCTCACCCGGGAAGGCGCGGAGCGGCGCCGCGAGCGCGCGCTCCGCCTCGGCGTGCCGCCCCGCGTGGGACAGCGCGTCCGCGAGGGCGGCGCGCGCCGGCACCCAGCTCGCCCCGGCGCTCGGCGCCACGGCCTCGAGCGCCGCGGCGGCCTCGCCGAAGCGCCGCAGCTCGCGCAGCGCGAGTCCCTCGGCGAAGCGGAGCCGCCCGTCCGGGCCGGACTCGCGGATCCCATCGCGCGCGGCGGCGAGCGCCTCCCCGGGATGGCCGGCGTCGAGCCACTCGAAGGCGATCCGAAGCTGCGGCTCGATGCCGTCGCCGGTGGCGCGGGCGTAGCGCTCGAACCACTCGCGCGCCCGCTCGAGCTCGCCCTCCTGCGCCGCGAGCCTCCCCAGCGCGGCGAGCGTCGCGGCGTCGTCCGGCTCACGCCTCAGGATCTCGAGCCTGTCGTCGCGCGCCTCGGCCGGACGGCCGAGGGCGTCGTGGGCCGCCGCGAGCAGGCGGAGGGACTCGAGCTCGCCCGGCTCGAGCTCCGCGGCGCGCCGCAGGTGGCGCTCGGCGGGCCCCGCCTGCTCCCGGTCGAGCAGCGTCCGGCCGAGCTCGCGGAAGCCCGCGCTGGCGTCGCCCGGCGCGCGCTCCGCGAGGTCCTCGAGCGTCCGGGCGGCGGCCTCGGCGTCGCCCGCGTCGAGGTAGAGATCCGAGAGGAGCCGCCACGGCGTCGGGTCGACGCGCCCGCCGCCCGCGGCGAGCGCCGCCTCGACCCGGATCGCCTGGCGCAGCGCGAGCGTCGCCTCCTCGAGCCGGTCGCGCGCGACGGCGAGCCGGGCGAGGACGACGTGCGCCTCGGAGGCGGTGCGGCCGGCACCCCGTGCGAGCTCGACGGCCGCTCGCGCCTCCACCTCCGCGGCGTCGAGCCGCTCGAGCTCGAGGAGCGCGCCGGCGAGCGACACGCGCAGCTCCGGGCTCGCGGCGTCGTAGGCCACCGCGAGCTGCAGCGCGTCGACCGCCCCCTGCGCGTCGCCGGCGCGCAGGCGCCGGTGTGCCTCCAGGTAGGAGGCGATGGCGCGCGCCGAGGCCCAGCGCCGGCCCCGGCCCGCCTCCGAGGCCTCCGCGCGTCCGTCGCGCGGCGTGGCACCGGCGGACGCCGGACGGGCGGGGCCCGCCGTCGCGAGCACGGCGGCGACGAGGGCAAGGCGAGCGGCGGCGGGCATGACCGGGGAGCAGGCGAGGGAGGGGTCCGGGGCCGAGCATAGCGACGCCCCCCTGGCGCATCAATCGGGGCGTCGCCGCGGGCTGCGCCGGGTTCGGGTGGAGGTGGGGAGGCTCCCGCCATCGGCGCCGCGCCTCCCCCCAGGCGAGAGCGCGCTCGCGACGGCCCCCTCGAGCGCGCGGTCGGCGGGCGGAGCCGCGATGACCTCGGCGCAGCCCGCCTCGCGCAGCGACGCGAGCCAGTCGGGGTGGCCGACCGCCACGATCGGCGTCGCGCCCAGCTCGCGATCGGAGCGCAGCGTCCGCAGCACCTCGCCGCCATCCTCGGCAGGCGCGTGGATGACGAACACGTCGGGCGTGAACCGCGCCGCGGCCGCGCCGGCCGCGAACCCCGGCGAGGCCTGGTCCACCGCGTAGCCGGCCGCCGCGAGCTGTCGCGCCGTCCCCTCGCGCGCCGGCCCGGGCTCGGCGATGACGAGCGCCTTGCGCCGGGCGTGCGCCGCGTCGTCGAGATCCGCGGGCAGCGGCATGCCGTGGCGGACCATGAACGTCGCGAGGTCCTCGCGGGCGATGCGCCGGTGTCCACCCGGAGTGCGGTGCGCCTTGAGCCGGCGCGCCTTGATCCAGTTCACCACCGTCGGGAGCGAGACGCCGAGGAGGCGGGCGGCCTCGAACGTCGTGTAGTAGCGGTTCATCGCGCGTCGAACATGGTAAGGAGATCGACATGGCGCCGTCCGCTTACCTCATGGGCGCGGTCCAGATGACCTCCACCGCCGATCGGGCGCGCAACCTGGAGGTCGCGGTCCGCCTGATCGAAGACGCGGCCGAGCTGGGCGCGCGGCTCGTCGCCCTGCCCGAGAACTTCTCGTACATGGGCCCCGAAGAGGGGCGAATCGCCGGCGCCGAGCCGCTTGAGGGGCCCACGCTCGGCGCTTTGCGCGAGCTGGCCAGGCGGCGCGGGATCTTCATCGTCGCGGGCTCCATCTCCGAGAAGGTGGACGACCCCCGGCGCACGGCGAACACCTCGGCGCTCATCGCCGACGACGGGCAGATCGTCGCCGCCTACCGCAAGATCCACCTCTTCGACGTGAACATCCCCGACGGCGCGCGCTACGCGGAGTCGGAGGGCGTCGTCCCGGGCGACAAGGTCGTCATCGCGCCCACCCCGCTCGGACGGATCGGCCTCACCATCTGCTACGACCTGCGCTTCCCGGAGCTGTACCGGAAGCTCGCCAGCCTCGGCGCGGAGGTGATCACCATCCCCGCGGCGTTCACGCTCTTCACCGGCAAGGACCACTGGGAGGTGCTCGTCCGCGCCCGCGCGATCGAGAACCTCGCCTACGTCGTCGCGCCGGCGCAGGTGGGCCGTCACTCGGCGAACCGCCAGACCTTCGGGAACGCGATGATCGTCGACCCCTGGGGCGTCGTGCTCGCGCGCTGCCCCGACGGCGAGGGCGTGTGCGTCGCGCCGTTCCGGCGCGACCGGCT
>NZ_JALCYY010000027.1 GCF_022690685.1 Anaeromyxobacter terrae
GGCGCGCCCGCGAAGGCGCGAGCTGGCTGCGCGCGCACCCGCCCGTGGCCGCCGGCCTCGCCCTCGTGGCCGTGGCCGCGGTGGTGGTCGCCCTCGTCGCGGGATCGAGCCGCGGAAGGACCGCCGCCGACGCGCGCGCGCTCCTCGCGGCGCAGAAGCCCGGCGCGGCGCTCTCGCTCGTCGATCGCGCGCTCTCCTCCCACCCGGAGGACGCCGAGCTCCTCCTGCTCCGCGCGCGGGCGCTGCACCGCCTCGGCGCCGCCGGCCCCGCGGTCACCGCCTTCGCCGCGGCGCGCGCCCAGGCGCCGCTCGACGACACCGCCCGGGCGAACCTCGTCGAGGCGCTCGCGGCGGAGCGATCCGTAGCGGACCGCGCGCACCGGCTGCTCCTCGACGAGGGCGCCGCGGCGGTGCCCGCCGTGCTCCACGGCGCGCGCGAGGGGGCGCCCTGGCAGCGGCTCCGGGCGCTCGAGCTCGCGCGCGATCTCGGGGTCGAGGAGCGGCTCGACAGGGCGGCGGCGTACGGCGCGCTCCGCGACGCGCCCGCCTGCGACGTCCGCCGCGCCGCCGCCGAGCGCCTGGGCGAGGTCGGCGATCCCGCCGCGCTCCCCGCGCTGCGCCGGGCCGCCGGCGCCCGGGCCGAGACGAAGGGGATCTTCGGCATCACGCGCCAGGTCCCGGCCTGCGGCGCGGCCGAGGCCGCGGCGGCCGCCCGGCGCGTCGAGGCGGCGTCCCGCCAGCCCTGAGTGCCGGCGGACGCCTGCGCCGCGCGCGCGGTCGTGCTAAACGACGCCGGCACTCTCTACGGCGCTCCCTCCGCCCCGGCGGGGCGCGGGCTCGCGAGGAGACCGGATGGCGCGGACGAAGGCGACGGCAGCGAAGGCGACGACGGCGGCGAAGCTCGCCGCGGTGAAGGCGACGGGCACCCCCGCGGCGGAGCTCGCGGCGGATGCGCTCGCGCTGCCGGTGTACGAGGAGGACGTGAAGGGCGGCCTGCGCGGGCACGTGAAGGCGCTCGACGCGAGGCTGGGCGGCGGCCTCGCGGCGGCCGCGAAGGCCGAGCGGTTCGAGGGGAAGCCCGGCCAGGAGCTGGCGCTCCCGACCCTGGGGCGCGCGCCCGCGGGCCGCGTCCTGCTCGTCGGCGTCGGACCGCGCGCGAAGGCGAGCGCCTTCGCCGCCGCGGGCTTCGAGCCGCTGCGCGTCGCGGCTGGCAGGGCCGGCCGCATCGCGGCCAAGGCCGGCGCGCGCTCCCTCGCGGTCGCGCTGCCCGAGGAGGGGATCGACGACGTCGCCGCCGCGGCGCGCGCGCTGGCGGAGGGCGCCCTCCTCGGAGGCTACGGGTTCCAGCGCTACAAGAGCGGGGATCCGAAGCGCACGCCGCTCGCCGAGCTCACGGTCGCGGTGCCGGCCGGCGCCGAGCGGCTCCCGGAGGTGAAGGCCGCGCTCGAGCTCGCGCGCGAGGTGGCCCTCGCGGTCGGCTGGGCGCGCGATCTCGTGAACCTCGGCCCGGCGGACTGCACGCCGACGCTCCTCGCCGAGCAGGCGGTGGCGCTCGCGCGCGAGGCGAAGCTCGCGACCGTGGTGCGCGGCCCGAGGGAGATCGCCGCGCTGAAGATGGGGATGTTCCTCGGCGTGACGCGCGGCTCGTCCGAGCCGCCGCGGCTCGTGACGGTGAGCTACGTCCCGAAGGGCCCGGCGGCGAAGAAGGCCCCGGTCGTGCTCGTCGGCAAGGCGATCACCTTCGACTCGGGCGGCCTGTCGCTCAAGCCCACCGAGAGCATGGTGACGATGAACACGGACATGGCGGGCTCGGCGGCCGTGCTCGGCGCGATGCGCGTCATCGCCCGCCTCGCCCCGCCGTTCCCGGTCCACGCGGTGCTGGGCGCCTGCGAGAACATGCCGGGCGGCAAGGCCTACAAGCCCTCCGACGTGCTCGTCTCGTACGCGGGCAAGAGCGTGGAGATCACCAACACCGACGCGGAGGGGCGGCTCGTCCTCGGCGACGTGATCGCCTGGGCGGCGGAGACGCTGAAGCCCGGGGCGATGATCGACGTCGCGACCCTCACCGGCGCCTGCATGGTCGCGCTCGGCCACACCACCGCCGGCCTGTTCGGCCCGGACGGCGCGACGGTGGACGGGGTGCTCGCCGCGGCGCGCGCGTCGGGCGAGGAGATCTGGCGGCTCCCCATGACGGAGTCGCTGAAGGAGCAGCTCGAGAGCGACCGCGCCGACATGAAGAACACCGGCGAGCGCTGGGGCGGCGCCATCAGCGCGGCGCACTTCCTCCACGCGTTCGCGAAGGACGTGCCCTGGGCGCACCTCGACATCGCCGGCCCGTCGCACGCGCCGAAGGAGCGCGGCTACGTCGCGAAGGGCGGCACCGGCTTCGCGGTCCGGACGCTCGTCGAGTTCGTGCGCGGCTTCCGCGGGTGAGCGCGGGGCGCCTCGCGCGTGGCCGCGTGGCCGCGCGAGGGGCGCTGCGGCGCTCCCGCCGCCGGGATAACCTTTCCCCGTGAACGCGACCGACGCGCTCGTCCGCATGCTCCGACCCGCCGGCGGCGGGGTCCACCTCGTCTCGACCGGCAAGGCCGAGCAGCTCGCGCTGCAGCGCCGCCTCTACGGCGCGGCGGACGAGGACGCCGTCCGGGCTCGCTGGCGCGAGGACCTCGCCCGCGCCGCGGGCGCGCGCGCGGTGCTCCTCGGGATCCCGTCCGACACCGGCGGCGGCGTGCAGCGCGGCGCGAACCTCGGGCCGGGCGCGATCCGCGCGCGCCTGCTGGAGGACGATCCGCGCTGGCCGGAGCGGGCCCGCGAGGCCGGGCTCGTCGATCTCGGCGACGTGTTCGTCGTCCCCCAGCTCCTCGAGGACGACATGCTCTCGGAGGCGCAGCGCGCCGCGAGCGCCCGCGCGCTCTACCCCGACCTCGACGAGGCGGAGCGCCGATCCTGGCCGGTGTCGCCCCTGTCGATCGCGGAGCGCGCCCTCACCCTCGTCCTCGCCGGGAACCCGCGCGCCAAGGTCTTCGCCCTCGGCGGCGATCACTCCGCCGCCTGGCCCGTGGTGAAGGCGCTCGCCGCGGCCCGCCCCGGCCTCGGCGTCGTCCAGATCGACGCGCACACCGACCTCCTCTCCGAGCGGCTCGGCGTCCGCTACTGCTTCGCGACCTGGTCGTTCCACGCGAACGAGCTCCTGGGCCGCGGCGGGCGGCTCGTCCAGGTCGGCACGCGCGCCTCCGGGCGCGACCGGGCGCACTGGGAGTCGACGCTCGGCGTCCGGCAGTTCTGGGCCGCCGAGGTGCGGCGCGATCCCGCCGCCGCGCTCGAGGCGATCGTCCGCCACGTGAGGGCGTCCGGCGTGAAGGAGGTCTACTTCTCGAACGACATCGACGGCACCGACGCGGCGTTCGCGGACGCGACGGGCACGCCCGAGCCGGACGGGCTCGCGCCGGACTTCGTGTCGGCCCTCGTCGCGCGGCTCGGCCGCGAGGTCGGGCTCGCGGGCGGTGACGTCATGGAGGTCGCCCCGCACGTCGCCCGCAGCGCGGGGGGCGGGCCGCGCACGGTCGCCCTCGCCGCGCGGTACCTGCGCGAGACGATCGACGCGACGCTCGCGCCTTAGCGGCGCCCCCAAAAGGAAAGCCCCGGATCCGTCGGATCCGGGGCCTCGGGTGTTCGGACGGGATCGAGCGGGTCGCTCGTCGAGCCGTTACGCCTTCGCCTTCTCGGCGGCCTTCTTGGGAGCGGCCGGCGTGAGCCCGATGATGGCGCCGATGGCCGCGCCCGCGGCCGCACCGGCCACGGCGAACAGCGAGCCGACGGCCGTGACGCCGAGGACCATGCCGAAGACGATGAGCGCCCGGGCGGCGAACGACGCGGTGACCGGCGTCCCGAAGATGCCCCCCGCGAGCATCACGCCCGCGTAGCCGCCGTAGAGGAGCGCGGGCAGGAGCGCGACCGCGAGGAAGAGTGCGAGACCGACGCCGGCGCCAACGAGAGCAGGAACCTTCGAGTTCTTCGTCATGACCGTTTCTCCTTTTCGTCCCGGGGCCGTCCGTCCGGCCACCCACTCTCGCCAATGTGCATCGGGTCTGCCACGCCGTTCGCGTCTCGTTCCGCGGGCTTCCGAGGGGCCGTGTCGGGATTCCCCGACGCGGCCGCCGGGCCGCCCGACAGCCGGAGCCATGCGGGTGCTGTGCTACCCTCACCCCGTGAACGCCTTCAAGCCGCACCTTGTCGCAGTCGCCGATTACCCGTACGCGAAGGTCGATGCGCGGGTGAAGCTCGACCAGAACGAGAGCCCGGAGGACTTCCCCCTGGAGCTCAAGGCCCGCGCCCTGGCGCGCCTCGAGGCGCTCTCCTGGAACCGCTACCCGGAGCTGCACGCCGAGGACGTTCGCACGGCGCTGGCGCGCCACGAGGGCTGGCCCGAGGAGGGGATCGTCCTCGCCCCCGGCTCGAACCTGCTCGTCCTGGCGCTCGCGCAGGGCGCGCGCTCGGTGCTCGATACCGCCCCGGCGTTCCCCTACTACAAGGGGGGCGCGACCGCGGCCGGCACGCCGTACCGCGCGGTCCCCCTCGGCGACGGCTTCGCGCTGCCCGTGGACGCGCTCCTCGCCGCGATGGAGGGGCCCCCGGGCGTCCTGTTCCTGCCGAACCCGCACGCGCCCACCGGACGGCTCTTCGAGACCGAGCAGGTGGAGCGGCTCGCGGCGCGGGCGCGCGAACGCGACTGGCTCCTCGTGGTCGACGAGGCCTACCACGCGTTCGCGGGCACCGACTCGCGCCCGCTCGCGCGCGCGAACCCGAACGTGGCGGTCCTGCGCACGTTCTCCAAGGCGTGGTGCCTCGGCGGCATCCGCGCCGGCTACCTGCTCGCGGCGCCGCGCGTCGCCTCCATCGTCCGCGCGCTCGTGCCGCCCTTCTGCATCCCCGCGCACACCGGCGCGATCCTGCTCACCGCGCTCGAGGCGCCGGGCGCGTTCGCGCCGATCCACGCGCGGATCCGCGCGGAGCGCGCGAGGCTCCTCGCCGGCCTCGCCGCGCACCCGAGCTGGAAGCCGTACCCGAGCGCCGCGAACTACCTGCTCGTGCGCACGCCGGACGCGAAGGCCGCGTTCGACGGGCTCGTCGCGAAGGGGATCCTGGTGCGGCGGCAGGACCACTACGCGGGGCTCGAGGGGTGCATCCGGATCTCGGTGGGGACGCCGGCGGAGAACGACGCGCTGCTCGCGGCGGCCGCGGCGATGAGGTGAGGTCGATCGCGGCGCGCGGACCGCCCCGCCGGCTCGCGGGGCGGGGCCGCGCCCGTTCCATCAGTCCGCGGACTTGATGATGACCTTCAGCGCCCTCTCCTTGGCGGCGTTGGCGAACGTCTCGTAGGCCTTCACGACGTCGTCCAGCATGAACTCGTGGGTGATGAGCTTGCGCGGGGCGAGCCGTCCCGCCACGACGTTCTTGAGGAGCATCGGGGTCGTGTTCGTGTCGACGAGGCCCGTCGTGATCGTGACGTTGCGGATCCAGAGCTTCTCGAGCTTCAGGGAGACGCTCTTGCCGTGCACGCCGACGTTCGCGACGTGCCCACCGGCCGCGACGATCTCCTGGCAGACGTCGAACGTCGCCGGGATGCCCACCGCCTCGATGGCGACGTCCACGCCCTTGCCGCCGGTGAGCGCCATGACCTTGTCGACCGCCTTCCCGTCGCCGCTGTTCACGGTGTGAGTCGCGCCGAGGCGCTCCGCGACCTCGAGGCGGTTGTCGTCGAGGTCCACCATGATGAGCTCGGCCGGCGAGTAGAACTGCGCGGTGAGGAGCGCGGCGAGCCCCACAGGACCGCCCCCGACGATGGCCACCGTGTCGCCCGGCTTCACCGCGCCGTTGCGGACGCCGACCTCGAAGCCGGTGGGGAGGATGTCGCTCAGCATGACGAGCGCGCCCTCGTCGACGCCGGGCGGCACCGCGTAGAGGCTCGTGTCCGCGTACGGGATGCGGACGTACTCGGCCTGCGTCCCATCGATGAGGTGGCCCAGGATCCAGCCCCCGTTCACGCAGTGCGAGTACATCCCCTTCTTGCACGCCTCGCACTTGCCGTCGGAGGTGATGCAGGAGATGAGGACCCGGTCGCCCTTCTTGAAGTTCGTGACGGCCGGGCCGGCCTCCTCGATGACGCCGACCCCCTCGTGTCCGAGGATCCGGCCGTCGGTGACCGCCGGGACGTCGCCCTTCAGGATGTGGAGGTCGGTGCCGCAGATCGTGGTCTTCACGACCTTCACGATCGCGTCGGTCGATTCCTTGATCGCCGGCTTCGGCTTCTCCTCCCACGCCTTCTTTCCGGGTCCGTGATAGACGAGCGCCTTCATCGGAACCTCCTCCGTTCGTGGAACGTCCTGGAGCGCGGCGCGAGCGAGCCGCGCCACCCGCAGCGTCGCCAAACCGCGGCTGGAATGGCAGGACCACGACGGATGCCCGCCGCTTTTCCTGGAGGACGGGGCGTCCCGCCGAGGAGGAGCGGCCGAGCCCGCGCACCGGGGCCGACGAGGCGGGCACCGAGCTCCGCCGGCGGTCCGGGCTCCGACGAGCCGCTCGTCGTGCCCGGCCTCGGGCCGCGCGAGGCGCGCGCTGCGGAGGCCGTCGCCTCCCTCACGCGAGATGGAACCGCTCCGCGTGCACGTCCCCGAGCGGCACGCCGAGCCGCGCGAGGGCGCGCTCGATCGCGTCCATCATCGGCGGCGGGCCGCACAGGAAGTAGCCCCGCCGTCCGTCCCGCGGCGCGTGGCGCGCGAGCAGCTCCTCCGTGACGTGGCCGGTCTCGCCCGTCCAGCCCGGCGGCGGCTTCTCGAGGACGTGGACCACCGTGAGCCGGAGGCGCCGCGCGAGCGCGGGCAGCTCGTCGCGGAACGGCGTGCGGTCCCACTCGCTCGTCGCGAAGACGAGGACGTGCGGGCGCGAGTCGCCCCGGTCCGCGAGCGTGCGGATCATGGAGAGGCAGGGCGCGATCCCGATCCCGCCGGCGATGAACACGTAGCCGTCGGCGTCCGGGAACGCGTCGACGCTCATCGTGCCGAACGGCCCGTCCACGTAGGCGCGGTCGCCCGGCTTCACCGTCGCGACGACCCGCCGGGTGAAGTCCCCGATCGCCTTCACCGCGAGCTCGACGCGCGGGGCGCGCTGCGCGCTGCCGGAGAAGGAGAACGGGTGCTCCGCCGCGGCGAAGGGCGAGCCGCCGAGCGTGAGCCAGACGAACTGGCCGGCGCGGAAGCGGAAGCCGTCGTGCCGGTGTGGATCGAGCACGATCGACACCGCGTCGCCGCGCTCCGGCCGGACCTCGCGCACCACGTAGGGCCGGCGGAGCAGGGCGAGCGGCTTCGCGAGCCGGACGCGCAGGAGCAGCGCCGCCCACCCGAGCGTCCAGGCGATCCAGAGCCAGCGCACGATGGGCGCGCCGAGGAGCCGCCGCGCCGCCACCGCGTGCCACAGCGCGAACAGCACCGCCGTCGCCGCGGCGAGGCCGTGCAGCCGGCGCCAGGCGTCGTAGGGGATCCGCAGCGCCCGCCGGGCGTAGGAGGTCACCGCCAGGATCGCGAGCGCGTAGAGGGACACGACCCCGGCGGCGACGGATCCCGGCGCGTCCCAGGGCACGAGGAAGCCCGCGATCGAGGCGGCGTCGGGCGCGAGCAGCACGATCGGGTGGAGGAGCGCGAAGGCGAGCGCCACCGCCGTCACGTACCGGTGGAACGCGTAGACGAGGTCCGTTCCGAACGGCGGCGCGAGCCACTCGAAGCGGGCAGTGAGCACGAACTGCATCGCCATCGTCGAGAGCGCGAGGAAGCCGAGCGCGGAGGCGAGCTCCTCCCGGAAGGACGCGGCGTTTCGGCTCGGGACCGCGGCGAGCCAGAGGAGCGGGTAGAGCGCGAGGAGGACGTAGAGCGCGAGCCAGAGGGCGGAGTGGGTCAGATCGCGCGAGCGGACCCTCACGGCGCGCCCCGCCCCGCCATCGCCCGCGCGAGCGCGAAGAGCACCGCGGCGGTCGCGAGGAGGATCCCCGCGCCGGCCGCGGCGATCATCGCGAGCCTCTGGCGCACGCCGCCGTTCTAAACGACCGAGCACGATTCCGAAACAGACACGAGCGAAGCGAGCCCGCCGGGGCGGCCCCCCGCGAGCGGCGGAGCCCCCCGCGGGGGCGCCCGGGGCCCCGCGCGCCGGGGGGGGCCCCCGACGAGCTCTGCTCGGCGGGGCGGGGGCGCAGCCCCCGTCAGAACATCGCACGTCCCTGGCGCTGCCCGCCCGGGGGAGCCCTGCCGTTCACGACCCGGGAGAGCCCCCCCCCTGTCAGTGAATCCGTGGCAGGAGCGGCAGGCGCGCGACGATCCGCGCCTCCTCCTCGGCGAGCTCGGCGAGGCGGGCCTCCACGTCGCCCGACCCGTGCCGCCGCGCGAGCTCGACGAAGAGCCGCTCGTGCCCCGCCTCGGACTGCGCGAGCCGGGCGTAGAGCTCCCGCAGCCGCGGCTCCTCGAGGGCGCCGGCGAGGAGCGCGAGCCGCTCGCAGCTCCGCGCCTCGATGAGGGCGGCCGCGAGGAGCCGGTCCAGGAGCCGCCCCGCGCCGCCGCGCACGCATCGCAGCAGCGCCTGCGCGTACGGATCGCCCGTGTCCGGCGGGAGCGCCACGCCGAGGCGGCCCATCTCCGCGAGCACGGCGAGGAAGTGCTGCAGCTCCTCCTGCGCGAGCCTCGCCACGGCGCGCACGAGGTCCGGGCGGTCGGGGTGCTCCGCGACGAGCTTCACCGCGCTCGCCGCCGCCTTCTTCTCGCAATGCGCGTGGTCGGCGAGGATGGCGGGGAGGTCGGCGCGCGCGAGGTCGAGCCAGCGGGGATCGGTGCGGGAGCGGAGGAGCGACACCCGCGGGATCTAGCGGGTGGGTCCCTCCCTCGCTCGCCCGCCCCCCCGAGCCGGGCTCGGACGGGGGTGCGCGCATGCGCACCTTCGAGACAGGGCTGGGGCTCGACCGGGAAGGGGAGCGCATGCGCGTTCGGACGGCGGTGGCGGTGGCGGTGCTCGCGGCGGCGGGGGTCGCGCGGGCGGGGGTGTCCCTGGGCGTCGAGGCGACGATCGGCGCGGAGAAGCTCGGCGTGCAGCGCGCGCCGCTCTCGAACGAGGCGCTCCTGCCCATGGGCCAGCTCGGCGGCACGGTGCTCCTGCGCCTCGGCACGCTCGCGGTGGGCGCCGCGGCCGGCGGCTACTTCCACCGCTCGCAGCTCGAGCGTTACGACGCGAGCGGCCTCGCCGGGCTCGCCTTCGACGTCCTCCCCATCCTGCGGATCGAGCTCCTCGGCGAGCTGGGCGCCGCGAACCTTCGCACGCGCGCGGATCTCGGCGCCGCCGTCGCGGGCGAGTGGTCGACGTTCTACGGCGCGCGCCCGGGCGTCTCGCTGAAGCTCCCGGTGTTCCCGCTGCGCGTCGGCGTGTGGGGGCTCGCGCGCTGGGGGCTGCCCGGCACGGACTCGCGCGAGCCGTCCCTCGGGATGCTGGGACGGGTGGGGATCGACTTCTGATCCGACTGGGCGCGCCGCCGGGGACTCAGCGCGCGAAGGTGACGAGCGCCTCGACCCGCGCCGCGCCGAGCGTCGCCGGCCGGCGCGGGATCTGCGCGAGGGCGAAGCCCGGGACGAGCTCCGCGGGACGACAGCGCGCGCCCGGCGGCGCGAGCCCGGACAGCTCGGCGAGGAGCCCCACCACCGCCTCTGGCGCCACGCCGCGCTCGCGCAGCTCGGCGAGCGAGATCGCGCCGTGCCGCTTCGCGAGCCGCTCGCCGTCCTCGCCGACGACGAGCGGGACGTGCGCGAACCGCGGCGCGGCGAGCCCGAGCGCGCGGTAGAGCTGGAGCTGGCGCGCGGTCGAGGAGAGGAGGTCGTCGCCGCGCACGACGTCCGTCACCTGCATCGCCGCGTCGTCCACGACGACCGCGAGCTGGTAGGCGGGGACGCCGTCCGCGCGCGCCACGACGAAGTCCCCGACCGAGCCCTCCACGTCGAAGGCCTGCGGGCCGTGCACGCCGTCCTCGAACGCGACGAGGCCCGGCTCGGCGCGGAACCGCCACGCCGGCGCGCGGGTGCGCGCGCGCAGGGCGCGCTCGGCGGCGGAGAGCGCGCGGCAGGTGCCGGGGTAGCGCGGGCCCTCGTCGGACGGACCGTGCGGCGCCTGCGCCGCGGCGGCGACCTCCGCGCGCGAGCAGAAGCACGGGTAGACGCGCTCCTCCGCACGGAGCCGCTCGAGCGCGGCGGCGTAGAGCGGGCGCCGCTCGGACTGCCGGTACGGGCCGGAGGGCCCGCCGACGTCCGGCCCCTCGTCCCAGTCGAGCCCGAGCCAGGCGAGCTCGGCGAGGATGCGCGCCTCCATGCCCGGGCGGACGCGCGGCACGTCCAGGTCCTCGACGCGCAGGGCGTAGCGGCCGCCGGGCGCCCGCGCGGCGAGCCAGGAGAGGAGCGCCGTGCGGGCGTTGCCGAGGTGGAGCGGACCTGAGGGGGACGGTGCGAAGCGGCCGCGGATCAAGGCGTGCCTTGGGTGGCCGCGCGCGCGGCCGGGATGCGGGGGGTCGGCCGCGCGCCGGTGGGCGTCTCACCCCGCTTTTCAGGTGCCGGATGGGCGCGCCTCCTGATAATCCCCTGCCCCCGATCGCCACAAGCGCAAACCTTTCGAGCGCGGCCGAAGGGCCCGCTCACGAGCCCGCTCCTCCATGCCCCGACAGGCCGGAATCCTCCTCCCGCTCTTCTCCATGCGCTCCGCCCGTGACTGGGGCGTCGGCGAGATCCCGGACCTCGTCCCGTTCGCCCGCTGGTGCGCCGGCGCGGGCTTCTCCATCGTCCAGGTGCTGCCGGTGAACGAGGCCTCGCGGGGGCAGAGCAGCCCCTACGGGGCGCTCAGCGCGTTCGCGATCGATCCCGTCTACCTCGCCCTCGGCGGCCTCGAGGACTTCGAGGCGGCGGGCGGCGAGGGCGCGCTCTCCGCCGAGGATCGCGAGCGGCTCGCGCGCCTCCGGGCGGCGCCGTCGGTTCGGTGGGACGAGGTCCGCGGGCTGAAGCGGCGCGCGCTCGAGCTCGCCTTCGCGCGCTTCGAGCGCGACGAGTGGTCCCGCGGCACGGCGCGCGCCCGGGCGCTCGAGGCGTTCCGGCGCGAGGAGGCCGCCTGGCTCGAGGACTACGCGCTGTTCGTCGCCATCCACGACGACGCGCTCGGCGGCCGCGCCTGGATGGAGTGGCCCGAGCCGCTGCGCGATCGCGCCCCGGAGGCGCTCGCCGACGCGCGCGCGCGCCTCTCCCGCAAGATCCTGTTCTACGCCTGGCTGCAGTGGCAGCTCGAGGAGCAGTGGCACGCCGCCCGGCACGCGGCGAATGGCGTCGGTGTCGACCTCGCGGGCGACCTGCCGTTCATGGTCGCGACCGACTCCGCCGACGTCTGGACGCGGCGCGGCGACTTCCGGCTCGACGCGCGCGTCGGAGTCCCGCCCGACGCCTTCAGCGCGACCGGGCAGGACTGGGGCCTGCCCGTCTACCGCTGGGACGTCATGGAGCGCGAGGGGTACCCCTGGCTCGTCGAGCGCGCGCGCCGCATGGCGGACCTGTACGGCCTCTACCGCGTCGATCATGTCGTCGGCCTCTACCGGACCTACTACTTCCCGAACGACGGCAGCGCGGCGGCGTTCATCCCCGAGGGCGAGGAGGCGCAGACCCGGAACGGCGAGCGCGTGCTCGGGGTCTTCTCCGCCGGCGCGCGCGTCATCGCGGAGGACCTCGGAACGGTCCCGGACTTCGTGCGCGCGTCGCTCCAGCGGATCGCCGTGCCGGGCTACCGGGTGCTTCGCTGGGAGCGGGAGTGGAACGCGCCCGGCCAGCCGTTCCGGGACCCGCGCGCGTGGCCGGCGCTCTCGGTCGCCACCACCGGCACCCACGACACCGACGCGCTCGCG
Organism: Anaeromyxobacter terrae; assembly: GCF_022690685.1. Taxonomy (GTDB): domain Bacteria; phylum Myxococcota; class Myxococcia; order Myxococcales; family Anaeromyxobacteraceae; genus Anaeromyxobacter; species Anaeromyxobacter terrae. The sequence continues at coordinate 11,957 of NZ_JALCYY010000027.1, forward strand.
GACTGGTGGGACGCCATGCCCGACGAGGAGCGCGCCGCCTTCCTCGCGCTCCCCGAGCTCGCCCCCCTGCGCGCGCGCGGCAAGGTCCCCTTCGACGACGGCGTGCGCGACGCGCTCCTCGCGCTCGTCTACGGCGCAGGCTCCGACCTCCTCCTCCTGCCCTTCCAGGACGCGTTCGGGCTGCGCGAGCGGGTGAACGTGCCGGGGACCGTGAACGACGGGAACTGGACGTACCGGATGCCGCGCGACCTCGGCGCGCTCGCGGCCGATCTCGCGGGGCGCGACCGGCTGCGCGCGCTCTCGGAACGGAGCGGGCGGATCGCGAGGGCCTCGGGTGGCGGACGCGACTGAGACGGCGACCGGGTCGGCGGAGGCGACCGCGCAGGCGGCGCTCGCGGAGGAGCTCATCCTCGCCCTCGGGCAGGAGCTCGCGCGCGGCGTGGGCGTGACCCGCCGTCCCGCCTCGACCTACCGCCTCCAGCTCCACGGCGACTTCGACTTCGAGGACGCTGCGCGCGTCGTCCCCTACCTCCACGCGCTCGGGGTCTCGGACCTCTACCTCTCGCCCATCCTCGAGGCCGCGCCGGGGTCGCGGCACGGCTACGACGTCGTGAACCACGGTCGGCTCAACCCGGAGCTGGGCGGCGAGGAGGGCTTCCTCCGGCTCGCGGCCGCGTGCGCCGAGCGCGGCATGGGGATCCTCGTCGACTTCGTCCCGAACCACATGGGGATCGGGGCGAGGAACCCGTGGTGGATGGACGTGCTCGAGAACGGGCCGTCGTCGGTCCACGCCCCCGCCTTCGACGTCGAGTGGCTCCCGCTCAAGGCCGAGCTCGGCCACAAGGTCCTCGTCCCGCTGCTCGGCGATCAGTTCGGCAAGGTGCTGGAGGCGGGCGAGCTCACGCTGGCGCGCGAGGGGGGCACGCTCGTGGTCCGTTACTGGGACCACGTCTTCCCGGTGGCGCCGCGCTCCGTGCCGCAGCTCCTCCGCCACCGCCTCGGCGAGCTCCGCGCAGAGCTCGGCGCCGGCGATGTCCACTACCAGGAGCTCGAGTCCATCTGCGTCTCGCTCGAGAAGCTGGCGCCGCGCACCGACACCTCGCCGCAGGCGGTGGCGGACCGCGCGCGCGAGAAGGAGGTCGCGAAGCGGCGGCTCGCGGCGCTCTGCGACGTGAGCCCGCGCGTGCGCGCGTTCGTCGACGAGAACATCCGCATCTTCAACGGCAAGAAGGGCGACCGGCGGAGCTTCGATCTGCTCGAGCGGCTCCTCGAGGGCCAGGCCTACCGGCTCGCCTTCTGGCGCGTCGCCGGCGAGGAGATCAACTACCGCCGCTTCTTCGACGTGAACGCCCTCGCGGCGATCCGCATGGAGGAGCCGCGCGTCTTCCAGGAGGCGCACCGGCTCGTGATGGGGCTCCTCCGCGACGGGCGCATCACGGGCCTCCGCATCGACCACCCCGACGGCCTCTACGCGCCGCCCGCCTACTTCCGCCGGCTCCAGGCGTCCTACCTCGTGGAGCGCGCCCGCGCGCTCGCCGCCCGGCGCGGCACGCCGCTCGACGCGGAGACCGAGGCGCTCGTGCTCGAGCGGCTCTTCGAGGCGCTCGAGTCGGGCCGGCTCCCCGCGAGGCCGCTCTACGTGGTGGTCGAGAAGATCCTCGTCGCCCCCGAGCGCATGCCGGACGGCTGGGACGTGGACGGCACCACCGGCTACGAGTTCCTCGCCGCCGTGAACGGGCTCTTCGTGGAGCCGGAGGCGGAGCGCGCGTTCGACGGGATGTGGACGCGGCTCTCGGGCCGCCGCGAGCAGTTCGCGGACGTCGTCGCGGACAAGAAGCGGCTCGTCATGTCCTCCTCGATGGCGGGCGAGGTGAACACGCTCGCGCACCGCCTGAACCGCATCAGCGAGATGAACCGGCGCACGCGTGACTTCACCCTGAACGAGCTCACCCGCGCGCTCGTGGAGTTCGTCGCGCTCTTCCCGGTCTACCGCACCTACGTGACCCGCCGCGGCGAGGTGGACGATCGCGACCGCGCGCTCGTCGAGCGCACCATCGCGCGCGCCCGGCGGCGGAGCCCGGTGGTGGATCCGTCCATCTACGACTTCCTCCGCGACGTCGTGCTGCAGCGCTATCCCGAGGGGCTCACGGAGGACGAGCGGCGCGAGTGGCTCGAGTTCACGCTCAAGCTGCAGCAGGTCACGGGCCCCGTGACGGCGAAGGCGGTCGAGGACACCGCCTTCTACAGCTACGTCCGGCTCGCGTCCCTGAACGAGGTCGGGGGCGAGCCGCGCCACTTCGGCTCGACGCCGGAGGAGGTCCACGCGCTCCTCTCCGAGCGGCAGGCGCGCTTCCCCGGCTCGCTCTCGGCCACCTCGACGCACGACACGAAGCGCAGCGAGGACGTGCGGACCCGGATCGACGCGCTCTCGGAGATCCCCGCCGACTTCCGGAGCGCGGTCCTGCGCTGGCACCGGATGAACCGGCCGCACGCGGGGGGCGAGAACGGCAGCGCCCCCGACCGCGCGGACGAGCTCCTCCTCTACCAGACGCTCGTCGGCGCGCTGCCGGACGGCGGCGTCGCGCCGGGCACCCGCGCGCACGCCGACCTCGTGGGGCGCATCCAGGGCTACATGGAGAAGGCGATCCGCGAGGCGAAGGTGCACACGAGCTGGACGAGCCCGAACGAGGACTACGAGTCCGGCGTCCGGACCTTCGTCGAGCGGAGCCTCGCCGCGCCCGCCTTCCTCGCCGACCTCGGCGCCTTCGCCGCGCGCACGGCGGCGGCGGGCCGGCTCTCCTCGCTCGCCCAGGTGGCGGTGAAGTGCGCCGCGCCGGGGGTGCCCGACGTGTACCAGGGCTGCGAGCTGTGGGACCTCTCGCTCGTCGACCCCGACAACCGCCGCCCGGTCGACTTCGGGCTGCGCGCGCGCACGCTCGAGGCGCTCTACGCGGAGGTCGCGCGCGGCCCCCACGCGCGGCGCGCGCTCGCGCGGCAGGTGTCCGCCCCGGAGGCGCTCACCGACGGCCGCGCGAAGCTCCTCCTCCTGCACGCCGCGCTGCACGCGCGCCGCGAGCACCGCGAGCTCTTCCTCGCCGGCGACTACCGCCCGGCGGTCGCCGCCGGCCCGCACGCCCGGAGCGTGTTCGCGTTCGCCCGCGCGCACGGCGGCAACGGCGGCCGCGCCGCGCTGTGCGTCGTGCCGCGCCTCGTCCTCGGGCTCCTCGAGGCGGACGGGGGGCGGATCCGCTGGGAGGGAGCGCTGCCCGTGCCGCACGGGCTGCCGCGCCGCTGGCGAGACGTCGTGACCGGCGCGGTGCGCGAGGGGGACGCGCTCCCGCTCGAGGAACTCTTCGCGGACTTCCCCGTCGCGCTGCTCGTCTCGGAGTGACCCCTGGCCGGCCGCGTCTACCTCGTCCGTCACGCGGACGCCGCCCCGCGGACGACCACGGACGAGGCCCGTCCCCTCACGCCCGCCGGCCGGTCACGCTTCGAGGGCCACGCGACCGCGCTCGCGCCGGCGCTCGCGCTCTCCGCGATCCGGACCTCGCCCCTCGAGCGCGCCCGCGAGACGGCCGCGCTGCTCGCCGCCGCGACCGGCGCGCCGGTCGACGAGGAGCCCGCGCTCGCGTGCGGCGGCACGAGCGGGGCGGGCCTCCTCGCCCTCGCCCGGCGCGTGCCCTCGGGCACGGCGCTCGTCGGCCACAACCCGGAGATCGCCGAGGCGGTCGCGCTCGCCGCCGGCCGCGGCCTGCCGGTCCCGCCGGGCACCGTGGCCGCGCTGGAGATCGCGCCCGACGGCCTGGTCGCGCTCGCCTGGATCCGGCCTCCGGGCTCCTGAGGGCGCTCTGCGCACCGCGCGCGATCGAGCGGCCAGCCGCCCGGCGGCGGTCCCCCTTGATCTCCCTCCCCCGCTGGGCGATGTTGCGCCCGCGAATTTACGGAGGAACCCCGTGCCGAGCGCGAGCAGAGATCTCGTCGAGAAGGCGGTCAACACGATCCGCATGCTGTCCGCGGACGCCGTGCAGCAGGCGAACAGCGGCCACCCCGGCATGCCCATGGGCGCCGCCGACATGGCCTTCGTCCTCTGGACGCGCCACCTGCGCTTCGATCCGAAGGAGCCGCGCTGGCTCGGCCGCGACCGGTTCGTGCTCTCCGCCGGCCACGGGTCGATGCTGCTCTACTCGCTCCTCCACCTCGCCGGCTTCGACTGCACCCTCGAGGATCTGAAGAAGTTCCGGCAGCTCCACTCGCGCACCCCCGGCCACCCCGAGTTCGGCTACCTGCCGGGCGTCGAGATCACGAGCGGCCCGCTCGGCCAGGGCTTCGCGAACGGCGTCGGCTTCGCGCTGGGTCAGGCGATGCTCTCGGCGAAGCTCGGCCCGGGGAACCCGCTCGAGGACCACTTCGTCTACGCGATCGTCTCCGACGGCGACCTCATGGAGGGCGTCGCCGCCGAGGCGGCGAGCTTCGCCGGCCACAACGCGCTCGGCCGGCTCGTCTACCTCTACGACGACAACGAGATCACCATCGACGGCCACACCTCGATCGCCTTCACCGGCGAGGACGTGACGAAGCGGTTCGAGGGCTATGGCTGGCACGTCCAGGAGGTCGATGGGCGCGATCACGACGCGATCGACCGCGCCATCCAGGCCGCCAAGGCGGAGAGCGGGAAGCCCTCGCTCATCCGCGTCCGCACGACCATCGGCTTCGGCTCGCCGGGCAAGGCGGGCAAGTCGTCGGCGCACGGCGCGCCCCTCGGCGAGGCGGAGCTCGCGGCCACGAAGAAGAACCTCGGCTGGCCGGAGGAGCCGCGCTTCCTCGTGCCGGACGACGTCCGTGCTTACTGGCGTGACGTGCAGGCGGAGAAGGCGCGCGAGGTCGAGGGCTGGCGCGCGAAGGAGCGCGCCTGGCGGCAGGCGAACGGGGAGAAGGCGGCGCTGCTCGACGTGCACGTCGAGCGCTGGGTGCCCGAGCGGATCCTCGAGCGCGTCCTCGACGGCGCCGCCGGCGCGGAGGCGACCCGCAAGCTCTCCGCCGCCACCATCCAGAAGATCTCGGCCCTCGTGCCGTGCCTCGTCGGCGGCTCCGCGGATCTCGCCGAGTCGAACCTCACCGACATCAAGGGCGGCGGCTCGTTCTCGCCCAGGAACCCGGCCGGCCGGAACGTGCACTACGGCATCCGCGAGCACGCCATGGGCGCCATCGCGAACGGGCTCGCCTACGACGGGCTCCACATCCCGTTCACCGGCACGTTCCTCCAGTTCGCCGACTACATGCGCCCGCCGGTGCGGCTCGCCGCGCTCTCCGGCCTCCAGAACATCTTCGTCTGGACGCACGACTCGATCTTCCTCGGCGAGGACGGCCCGACCCACCAGCCGATCGAGCACCTCACCGCGCTCCGCGCGATCCCGAACCTCCACGTCTGCCGGCCGTGCGACGGCGACGAGGTGGCGGTCGCGTGGGCGCACGCGCTCACGCGGCGGAACGGCCCGACCGCGCTCATCCTCTCGCGCCAGAAGATCGCGCCCGTGAAGCGCGACGGCGACTTCGACGCGGAGGCGGCGCTCCGCGGCGCCTACGTCGTCGCGGCCCCGCAGGGCGCGCGCTTCTCGATCGTCGCGACCGGCGCGGAGGTGCCGCTCGCGCAGGCCGCCCTCGAGCTCCTCGCGCAGAAGGGGCTCCACGGGCGGCTCGTCTCGGTGCCGTGCCTCGCGTGCTTCGAGGCGCAGCCGAAGACCTGGCAGGACGAGGTGCTCCCGCCGGCGTTGCCGGCCGTGGCGCTCGAGGCGGCGCGCGGCCTCGAGTGGTGGAAGCTCGTCAAGGACGGGCTCGTCATCGGGATCGACCGCTTCGGGTCGAGCGCCCCGGAGAAGGCCCTCGCCGAGGAGTACGGCTTCACGCCCGCGAAGGTCGCCGGGCGCATCGAGGCCTGGCTCTCCGCGCGGTAGCAGCCGTCAGCGCCGACCTCGCGGCGCTGCGCGGATGCGCGGCCCCAAACGGATCGCGCGCCCACCCCCGCACCCCCATTCCGGGGCGCGCGGGAAAGCGCGCGGCCACACTTCGATCGTGGATGAACGCGCCGCTCTTCGGGGCGGCGGTCGGCCTGCGGCTAGCGAGCGACGACGGCGGAAGAGGCCGCCGCGGCGGTCTGGGGCTGCGCAGGGACGATGGGGCGCGGCTCGATCCGCTCACCCTTCGCGAGCATCTTGAGCGACAGGGCGAGGAGGCTCGCGAGGAGCTCACCGGAGCCGGGGACGTCGAGCTTGCGGTAGATGCGCTTGCGGCGCGCGCGGATGGTCTCCGGCGAGACGCCCGCCGCAGCCGCGGAGTCCTTGCAGGCGAAGCCCTGGGCGATCCGGAGGACCTCGGCGCGCTCCGCAGGCGTGAGCGTCGTGCCCTCCATGAACTTGGCGGCGAACGGCGTGAGGATCTCGATATCGATCTGAGCCATCGTTTCTTCCCCGGAAGGGCCCTCAATGTAGGGCCGTTTCGCCGACCAAATCGAGACTCAGCCGAGCAACTGCTGCCCCACCGCACCCCTGCTCGGTCGCCCGTCGTCGGCGAAGGGACGATAATAACGCCCCACCCGGTTGCCACCCCCCGGGCACAACTATTTTATAACGCCCCGTTCTGACAGCTGAATTCGAGCTTGTAGTCCCAGCGGGGGTAGAGGTGGCAGCCTGATCGCCTCCCCAGCCGTATCCCCACTTCACGGGAGGGCAGGATGCTGCCGTTCTCCCGGGCTGGAACCTCCCCGCGCGTCGCGCACGGCGCCTCCGCTCGCGGGCTCCCGCCCCGGCGGCCCGATCACCGCGAGCCCGTCCGCGCCGGCCTGCGTCGCCGCGACGAGGTCCGCCTGCTCCTCCTCGCGACGGTGGATCCGCTCGGCCACCCGCGCGCGGACGAGCTCCGAGCGCGCGCCGTCGCCGCCCTCCTCCGCCCGGCGGTAGCGCACGACGAGCGCGAGCTGCTCCCAGAGGGCGTCGCGCAGCTCGCTGTCGCCGGAGCTCGGGCCCGCGTCGAGCACGGCGAGCTCGACGCGCGTCGAGAGCGGGTAGCTCGCGTCGAGCAGGGAGAACCGCACGACCCCGCCGGAGGCCTCGACCCGCACCGCGCGCCCTCCGAAGGGCATCACGATGGGCCCCCTCGCGAGCGCCGCGCGCGCGGCGGCCGGATCGGCGCCGGGTTCCCGCGCCGCGATCTCGCGCGGCGAAGGGCGCAGGTCCGCGAGGAGCCCGCGCAGCTGATCGATGCCGATGACGACGTTCAGCCCCTGCGCGCCGCGGTAGCCCGCATGGTAGATGCCGACGAGCTCGGGCTCGCCGGTGGAGCACGACACCGCGAGCACCGGGCTCCCCGAGCTGCCGAGGTTGAGGAGCGCGTCGACCGCGAAGTCCTCGTGGTCCCACCCGCGATCGAGGTCGCGCTGGCCGACCGCGATGACGCGCCCCGCGTTGGCGGCTGGAAACGCGCCGAGCGGGAAGCCGCGCACGAGGACGGCGTCTCCGACGCGGAGGTCCGCTGCGCTGCCGGTGTGGTACGGCAGCGTCCGGAGCTTCGCGGGGGCCGAGAGCACCGCCACGTCGAGCGCCGGGTCGGACACGACGGGGGTGAGCGCGAGCTGGGCGGGCGCGTCCGGCTCCGCCTCGTTCGCGACGATCCGGATCTCCTCGCGCACGCGCCGCGAGCCGGGCGGGACGCCCTCGAGCTCCACGCCCTCGCCGGTCACCTCGGGGAAGTCCACGACGTGGTGGTTCGTGGCGAGGAGCGACTCGTCCCCGCGGAGCCGGTACGCGAAGCCGGTGCCGTGGCGGACCTTCGTGTAGTACTGCCGGCGGAGCTTCCCCCCGCGCCCGTACGACAGCTGCTCGTACACGGCGGTCGCGCGCAGGCAGTACACGTAGTCCGCCGCCGGCCGGGCCTCGCGCTCGCGCGCGGCGGCCTTCATGGCCGAGAGGGTGTCCGCGTACCGCCCGGCGCACTCCACCCGCGGCGCGCCGCGATCGGCGGCCGGTGCGGGGGCCGCGGCGGCGACGCCGAGGGCCAGGGGCAGGAGCACGCGGGCGGCGCGGACGTGCATCGGGGTGAAGCTAGGTGCCCGCCGAGCGGGTGGCGCCTGCGTCGAAGGGTCCTCCCGAGCGGTGCCTCGCGAGAGAACCGGCAACTGGCCTTCACCTCACGCTCGGCGTCCCCTCCGTGAATCCCTCCGGCCAGCGCGCGAGCCGCTCCGCCTGCCGCGCGGTCTCGGCGGCGAGGGCGTCCCAGTCGAACGAGAGCGTCACGAGGTTCCCGGCCGGCTCGACCCCGACCGGGATCGGCACCTCGTGGCGCAGCGGCAGGAGCCCGGGGATCCTCGCGACGAGGATCCGCTCCGCGTCGGGGCCGGCGAGCCACGCCGCGAGCGAGCGCGCGGCATCGGACGCGCCGCCGAGGAGCGCGACGGCGGTGGGCAGCGCGACGGCACCGGCGCCGACCTGGTCCGGGTAGACGACGTCGAGCGGCGTCGCGCTCGCGGCGGCCGCCGCGCCCTCGAACGAGCCGGTGAGCCCGAACGCCGCCTCGCCCGAGGCGACGCGCGCGCGGACCTCTCCGTCCGAGCCGGCGAGCTGCGGCGCGTTGCGGGCGACGAGCGCGAGGAACCGGCCGGCGCTCTTCTCGCCGTACGCGAGGGTGAGCGCCGCGATCGTGACCGGGCCCGCGCCCTTTCCGAACGGGACGAGCGCGACCTTGCCGCGGGCGCGCCGGTCGGCGAGATCGCGCAGGTTCGAGGGCGCGAACGGGAGCCGGGCGCGGGGCGAAACGAGCAGCACGCGCGCGCGGGCGCCGAGCGGTGCGAAGCGGCGCTCCGCGTCGCGCCAGCGCGCCTGGACGTCCTCCGCCGCCGGAGCGCTGCCGGGGACGAGCCGCTCGCCGAGCGCGAGCGCCTGGGCGGGATCGCCGGCCCAGACGAGCTCCGCCTCGTCGGCCCGGGCGGTGCGGATCACCCGCGCGACGCCGAGGTGCGCCGCCACGTCGGCGAGCACGTCGGCGGGCAGCTCCGGCGCGACGAAGACCTTCACCTCGGGGAGCGTCCGCGCCGGGCGCGAGCAGGCGAGCGCGAGCGCGAGCGGGAGCACGGCGAGGACGCGGCGGCGCGCGATGGCGGTCATGGCGGCCTCGGCGGGCCGGCTCCTCGCGGAAGTGCGGGCGCGGCGCGCGGTGGGCAATGTAACATCCTCGCGTGGCCCCCCAAGGACGCATCGCCCTCGCGCAGGTGAACACCACGGTCGGGGACTTCGCCGGGAACGCCGCGAAGATCCGCGCCGTCACGGAGCGCGCGCGCGCCGACGGCGCGGCGCTCGTGATCTTCCCCGAGCTCGCCCTCTGCGGCTACCCGCCGCGCGACTTCCTCGACCTCCCCGAGTTCCTCGAGCGGGCCGCGCGCACGCTCGCCGAGCTCGCGGCGCCGGCCGAGTGGTCGCGCGGCATCGCGCTCGTCGTCGGGTTTCCGGAGGGCGTCGCCGGCGCGCCGCCCCCCGGCGTCTACAACTCGGCGGCGCTCATCTCGGATGGCCGCGTCGTCGCGGTGGGGCGCAAGTCGCTCCTGCCCACCTACGACGTGTTCGACGAGGCGCGCTACTTCCTCCCCTCCGACACGTCGACCACGGCCGAGGCGGGGGGCGTCGGCCTCCGCATCGGCCTGTCCGTGTGCGAGGACGTCTGGAACGACAAGCGCTTCTGGGTCCACCCGCGCTACGCGCGCGACCCCATCGCGGAGCTCGTGAAGGCGGGCGGCGCGGGGCTCGTCGTGAACATCTCCGCCTCGCCGTACGCCATGGGCAAGCCCGCCCTGCGCGAGCGGATGCTCGCGACGAGCGCGGCGGGCCACGGCGCGCCCATCGCCTACGTGAACCAGGTGGGAGGCAACGACGCGCTCGTCTTCGACGGCGGGTCGATGCTCGTCGGCAGGGACGGCGCGATCCTCGCCCGCGCCCCGCTCTTCGAGGAGGTGCTCCTCGTCGCCGACCTCGCCACCGGCGCGTCGGCGACGATCCGGCTCGACGGCGAGAAGGTCGCCATCGCAGCCGGCGCCGCCGATCCCGAGGCGGACGAGGTCCACTGCGCGCTCGTGCTCGGCGTCCGCGACTACGTCCGCAAGTGCGGCTTCAGGAGCGCGGTCGTCGGGCTCTCCGGCGGGATCGACTCCGCGCTCACCGCCTGCCTCGCCGCCGACGCGCTCGGGCCGGAGAACGTCCTCGGCGTGGCCATGCCCTCCCGCTACAGCTCGGCCCACTCGCGCGAGGACGCCGCCGCGCTCGCGGAGAACCTGGGGCTCCCGTTCAAGGAGATCCCCATCGAGCCGATGCACGCGGCGTTCATGGCGCAGCTCGAGCGCGCCGAGGGGAAGCCGCTCGGCGATCTGGCCGAGCAGAACGTGCAGGCCCGCATCCGCGGCCAGATCCTGATGGCGATCTCGAACGACACGGGCGGGCTCGTGCTCTCGACCGGCAACAAGAGCGAGCTCGCGGTCGGCTACTGCACGCTCTACGGCGACATGGCGGGCGGCCTCGCCGTCATCGGCGACGTGCCGAAGACCCTCGTGTACCGCGTCTCGCGCGCCGCGAACGCGCGGGCCGGCCGCACGCTCATCCCCGAGCGCACCTTCACGAAGCCGCCCTCCGCGGAGCTGAAGCCCGGCCAGGTGGACCAGGACTCGCTGCCGCCCTACGAGATCCTCGACGACATCCTCGAGGCCTACGTCGAGGAGCGGCTCCCGCTCGACGCCATCGTCGCGCGCGGCCACCCGGAGCCGACCGTCCGGCGCGTGCTCCGCATGGTCGTCGCGAGCGAGTACAAGCGCCGCCAGGCGGCGCCGGTGCTGAAGGTGAGCGAGAAGGCGTTCGGGGAGGGGCGGCGGTTCCCGATCGCGCATGGGTACCGGTACTGACGCTAGCGCCGTCCGCGTCGGACGCGGCACGGCGCGCGCGTGCGTCGCGAGGCGATCCGTCTAGCGAGGTAGGTCGGGGGCCGGGTCCAGCGGGACGACGACGGCTTCTGCCGGCTTCTGCAGGCTCGAGAAGTTCCACTGCACGTGGAACGGCTCGCCGGGCCGCGTCCAGTCCTCGTATCCGGCACTCCCCTCGCCACGGATGCTGATGAGGAGCGCGCCGCGATGGCTCGGCGCGGGGTTGCGATAGGCCTCGGCGCGCTTGCTGTCCAGCACCAGAGACCACGCGAGGTAGGCGTCATCCGGAGCCTCGCCGTACAGGGGCGACGCTCGACGGCGGCCAGAGTCTCGCGTCTCCAGCACGACGCTGGCGGCAGGGTGGTCGAGGTCCACGCCGAGATTCACGAACGCGAGCTCCTCGTCGAGCTCCTCGTTGCCGGGCAGGAGCACCTGACGCACGTCGAACGTCACCTCGCCGCGCCCGTCGGTCTCACCGCGCCTGGCGAAGGCGAGCTTTCGCCCGATGTCCGGCTCGAGCGCGGGGACGACTCCGAGGAACCGGTCGCGCCGGACGATGGTCTGGAGGGAGTACGTCACGGGCACGTTCGCGAGAGGCTCGCCCGTGCGCGAATCCACCACGCGGATACGGATCGGCCGAACGTCCACCACGCGCTCGGGGGGCGACCAGCACCCGAGGGCGACGACCAGGGCGAGCACCCAGAGCGGCGGCCACCTCATCGACGGAGCTCCCGCGCCAGGCCGACGAGCGCAGCCACCAGGACGACGGCACCGCCGACGAGGAGCGACACGTTCTCGATCCAGTCCCGTCGTGTCGCGAGCCCGGGGTGGCTCATCGTGAGGAGCACGACCTGGAATCCCACCCACGTCGCGGCGCCCGCGGGCAAGAGGACCGTCAGCCAGGCGCAGAGCGCCCACCACCGGATGCCGTTCTCCACCATCCGTCCCCCAGGGGTCGTTCGCGCCACCGGCCGAGACTGCCAGCAAAATACGCAATTGTCACCCTTCGTACGTGTCGCACTCGGAGCGCAGGCGCCGTCCGCGGGAGGTCCTCACGATGCGGGTGCGACGCCGACGCACCCGCGCACGGGTCACGAGGCGCGGCCGCGTACGCACCGGTCGGACCATCGACTCCGCCACCTCCACCGGCAGCCGCGGTCGCGCCTCGCCGGGAACGCGCTGCGCCGGTGCGATGGGCCCGTTAAGCCCCCGCCATGATCGTCGTCGCCGTCCGGGACCTGCTCTTCCGCTCCAAGATCTCCGCCGCCGCCGAGCGGCTCGCGGTGCCCATCGTGCTCGCGCCGCGCGACCGGCCGCTCGCGGACGTCGTCCGCGAGGCCCCGGGGGCGAGCGTGCTCGCGGATCTCAACCAGCCGGGCATGGTCGGGGAGCTCGCCGCGCTGAAGCGCGACACCGGCGCGCGGGTCCTCGGCTTCCTCGGCCACCTGCAGGCGGACCTCATCGAGGCGGCGGAGGCGGCCGGGGTGGACGAGGTGATGACGCGCGGCCAGCTCACCGGCCGGCTCGACGAGGTGCTGCGGCGCGGGTGACGCCGTCCAGCTCCCCGCGAGGCCGCCCTGCACCCGCGGCGAACGCCGTGCGACATCGACGCGCAGCACCTCTGCGTGACGAGCCGCACAGCGAGCCACCGTTAAGCTCCGCCGGGGCGCCGCCGCGCCCGACTCCTCGGAGGGAACACACCTTGAACGACCTGCTCCGGTTCCTCCACATCCTCTCCGCCTCTGCCTGGCTCGGCGCGACGCTCTGGGTCGCTGGGGACGTGCGCCGCACGCTCGCGCTCGGGCGGCCCTACCCGGCGGGCCTCGCGGCGCGCGTCGCTCCCGCGATCACGCTCGACGTCGTGATGGGCGTCGCGACCGTGCTCACCGGGCTCCTCGTGCTCGCCTTCCAGGGCGTCCACCCGCGCACCGGGATCATGATCGGCTTCACGCTCACCCTGATCCGGATCGTCGTGGTGCTCGCCGGGCTCCGGCCGGCGTGGCGCGCGATCGCGACCCGGCTCGCCGGCGGCCAGGACGTCCCGCCCGCGGACCCGGCCGTGAAGCGGATGGCGATGTGGTCCGGGATGGCCCACACGCTCTGGCTCGTCGCGCTCGCGACGATGGTGTTCCCGGTGTGAGCGCGCTCCCTTCGACGGGCTGAAGGGCGCGACCTCCCGCTCAGAACACCCCGAGCGCGGCCGCGAGGAACAGCCACAGCGGCGCGCCGACGAGGAGGAGCAGGACCCACGCGGCCTGGAGCGCGCGGCGCCTGCGGTCGGAGATGGCGGGGCGGGAGGCGAGCGCGCGCAGCGCGCCCGCGCCGAAGCCGAGCAGGAAGAGGGGACCGAAGAGGACGAGGAGCGACGGCAGGGAGCGGGACACGCTCACACCTGCATCACTTCCTTCTCCTTCGCGGCGGTGATCTCGTCGACCTTCTTCACGCCCTCGTCCGTCTCCTTCTGCATCTTCTCGAGGGCCTTCTTGGCGTCGTCGGCCGAGATGTCGCCGTCCTTCTCCGCGACCTCGATGAGCTCCTTCGCGTCGCGGCGCTGGTTGCGGATGGCGACCTTGTGGTCCTCGCCCTTGTGCTTCACCTGCTTCACGATCTCCCTGCGGCGCTCCTCGGTGAGCGGCGGGATCGGGACGCGGACGAGGTCCTTGTCGGACTGGGGGTTCACCCCGAGGTTGGCGTCCCGGATCGCCTTCTCGATCGGCGGGATCATGTTCTTCTCCCACGGCTTCACCATGATGAGCCGCGCCTCGGGGACCGAGAGCGTGGCCACCTGGTTGAGCGGCGTGGGGGTGCCGTAGTAGTCGACCTTGACGCCGTCGAGGAGGTGCAGGCTCGCGCGGCCGGTGCGCACCGCGGACAGCTCCCGCCGGAGATCGTCCAGCGTCTTCGCGATGCCGCCGTGCAGGTCGTTCAGGATGTCGTCCGCGACGCTCATGGCCCTCTCCTCGCGTCCTACTTCTCGTCGAACCGCCCGACGGTGGTCCCGATCGTCTCGCCGAGCACGACGCGGCGGACGTTCCCGCGCAGCGTCGAGTCGAACACGATGATCGGCAGGTCGTTGTCCATGCAGAGGCTGATCGCCGTCGAGTCCATCACCTTCAGGTTCTTCTTCAGGACGTCGATGTAGCTGAGCTGCTTGAACTTGGTCGCCGTCGGGTTCTTCTTCGGGTCGTCGGTGTAGACGCCGTCGACCTTGGTCGCCTTGAGCAGCACGTCCGCGTGGATCTCCATGGCGCGGAGCGAGGCGGCGGTGTCGGTCGTGAAGTAGGGGTTGCCGGTGCCCGCCGCGAAGATGACCACGCGGCCCTTCTCGAGGTGACGGATCGCGCGGCGGCGGATGTAGGGCTCGGCGACCTGGTGCATCTCGATGGCCGACTGCACCCGCGTGTTCACGCCGATCTTCTCGAGCGCGTCCTGCAGGGCCATCGCGTTGATGACCGTCGCGAGCATGCCCATGTAGTCGGCGGAGGAGCGGTCCATGCCCTCAGTCGCGCCGGACACGCCGCGGAAGATGTTGCCGCCGCCGATGGTGAGCGCGACCTCGACGCCGAGCTCGACGCAGTCCTTCACGTCCTGTGCGATGGCGGAGAGGGTCTTCGGCGAGATGCCGTACTTGCCATCGCCCATGAGCGCCTCGCCCGAAAGCTTGAGGAGGATGCGCTTGTAGCTGGGCTTAAGCGTTGCGGCTCGGTCGCTCGGCATGGTCGGCGCGTTCTACAGAAGGCCGCTGGGTCGGTCAAGGCGGCGCGGTTCGTGCGGAATTCTACCCGACGCGCGGGCGGCGCGCCGGGATCATGATCCGGCCGGAGCCGGAGCCCCGGCGCCGCGACGGCGACGGCGCTTTCCGCCGCGGCGGCGACGGCGTCGGCGCGAGGCCTCCGCTGCCTCGGGCGCGCCCTCCGCGCCCGTACGGGGGCCCTCGCCTCCGGCCGCGACCTCGACGGACGGGGTCTCCTCCGCGCCACCCGGTCCGGCCTCGGCGACCACCTCCCGCGCGCTCCCCTCGACGGGAGCGGGGGCGGCCGCAGGGGCCCCAGGACCGCGGCGCCGCTCCGGCCCGCGCTCCGGCCTCGGGCGGCGCTCCTCGTGCTGCTCGCGGGGCGGCGGGCCGCCAGCGGAGGCGCGCCAGCGCTCGAGCACGTCCTGCCCCTCGCCGGTCGCGGACACCGAGATCTCGAGGAGCTGCAGCGCGTCCTGGAAGTAGGTCTGCCCGGCGAGCCCGCGGCCGCGCCGCCGCCGCTTCTTGGCCGGCTCGCGGAACGTGCGCATCGCGTGCAGCGCGAGGCGGGTGCGCTCCGCGATCTTCCGCGGGAGGCGCGCGGTCTGGACGAGCGAGGCGAGCAGCGCGTCCGCCGTGTCGTGGCCGCGCTCCGGGCCGGCGTGGTCGCCCGTCTCGTCCGAGTCGGGGGCCGCGATCGCGGGACCGCCGAGGTGCATCACGATCGCGCCGAGCAGCACCGCGTCGGAGACGTCGTCGCCCCCGCGGACGAGCCGGTCGAGCGCGGAGAGGTGCGCGAAGAAGGCGCGCCGTCCCCGCTCCTCCCAGCCCTCGAGCGCGGACGCGAGCGCCGGCAGGATGACCGGCAGGGCGCCGCTCGCGCGGAGCAGCTCGAACGCGCGTGCCGAGCCACCGCAGCGCAGGATCTTGAAGATCTCCTCGAGCACGCGGGCTGGCGCGCAGCGCGCGAGCTCACCGGCGTGGCGGCGCATCGCCTCGAACGTGTCGGGCGAGATGGTGAAGCCGAGCCGCGCCGCGAAGCGGACGGCGCGCAGCAGCCGCACCGGATCCTCGCGCATGCGGATCTCGGGGTCGCCGATGGTCGCGATCCGGTGCGCCTCGAGGTCCTCGCGCCCGCCGACGTAGTCGATCACCTCGCCGGTCGAGACGTCGTAGAAGAGGCCGTTCACCGTGAAGTCGCGGCGGACCGAGTCCTCCTCGGCGGTGCCGAAGACGTTGTCGCGGGTGATGAGCAGGTCACTGTCGTCGGGGACGTCCTCGCCGACGTCCACCGGGTTCTTCCGGAACGTCGCGACCTCGATCACCTTCCCGCCGCGGAAGTAGACGTGCGCGAGCCGGAAGCGGCGCCCGATGAGGCGGCAGTTGCGGAAGATGGCGCGGACCTCGCCCGGGTGGGCGTCGGTCGCGACGTCGAAGTCCTTGGGCTTGGCACCGAGGAGCAGATCCCGCACGCAGCCGCCGACGAAGTACGCGCGGTGATGCATGTGCCGCAGCCGCGCGATGACCTTCACCGCGTCAGCGTCGAGCCGATCTATCGGGATCTCGGGCGGATGTTCCGGCGGCGGCTCCTCCGGAGGATCGAGCGCGAGGCCGGGCGGGGGTCGGTGGGGGCGGCTCTCTTCGAGGTCTTCTTCGGGGAACGCCGGGGAAAGGTCGGTCGGAGATCGCTCGTGCATGCAGTCGCCGGATCGGGGGGCGTCCCGCGCCGAGGTGAACTCCCCGGCTCGCGGGAACGCGCCTGCACCGTCGGGCTCGTCCTTGGGAGGCGTTGTAGCGAGCGGCGAGGCTCAGGTCAAACCCGTCGTGCCACGGCCGGGGCGCGCGGCTCCCCTGCCTCCAGCGCGCCGACCGCGTCCGGGGCCTCGCCGCGCGGGCCCGGATCGCCGTCCCCGCACTGCCCCGCCTCGCCAGGCGGCAGGTCCTCGTCGAGCTCGGGCGGCGGGGCGAACAGCTCGCCCTGCAGCGGCTCGAGGCCGAGCGCCTCGCGCACGGGCTGGAAGGAGCGCCGGTGGATCGGGCAGGCGCCGAGCCGCCTGAGCGCCTCGAAGTGCTCGGCGGTCGGGTAGCCCTTGTGGCGGCAGAACCCGTAGCCCGGGTAGGCCGCGTCGAGCTCGGTCATGAGCGCGTCGCGCGTGGTCTTGGCGAGGATGCTCGCCGCGGCGATGGTGAGCGACAGCGCGTCGCCGTGGATGATGGGCGTCTGCGGGAGCGCGAGCTCGGGGAGCTTGCGGGCGTCGACGAGCACGTGCCCGGGCGCGGGCGTGAGCGCCTGCACGGCGCGCGTGAGCGCGAGCAGGCCGGCCCGGTAGATGTTGAGGCGGTCGATCTCCTCGACCTCCGCGCGCGCCACGGCCCAGCAGATCGCGTTCGCGCGGATGTCCTCCGCGAGCCGCTCGCGCTCCCTGCGATCGAGCTGCTTCGAGTCGTCGATCCCGCGCGGCCGGTAGTCGCGCGGGAGGATGCACGCGCCCGCCACCACCGGCCCCGCGAGCGGCGCCATGCCGGCCTCGTCCACCCCCGCGACGAGCGTGACGCCCCTGTCCCAGAGTTCCCCCTCGAAGCGGAGCAGGTGCCGAAGGCGCTGTCCTTCCGCGCGGTTGGCGTGCCGGCGCTTCAGGAGGAGCCGGAGCACCTCCCGCGCGCCCGCCCGCGGGTCCACCGTGAGGGCCGCCTCGCACTCGGGCGACAGCGCGCAGGTCCGGTCGAGGAACCGCTCGCGCAGCTCGGCCACGGACATCCGGGCGAGGTCTTCGGGGCGCATGCGGGGCGAAGTCTACGCCAGAGCCGCGCGAGGCGGGAATGAGGTCGCTCCCGGCGAACCGGATCGGCGCCGCCCGCGCGCTTCGGGCTGCACCTCGGACTCAGTCCCCAACTCGCTCGGCTCGATTCCTCTCCTCCTGGTCCTTCTCGATCGCCATCAACGCAGCCGCGGCCTCCGTCTTCCCAAGCCGCACGAGCTTTTCCGAGGCTCGCTCGACGGCAGCGGACCCCCCAGCGTTGCGAAGCTGGGCATGCAGCACTCGCCTGAGCGTGTCGTCTCCGCGGATGGACAGCGTCGCGATGGCAGCGATCGCCGCATCGGGATCGAGTCGCATCGCCAGGAATGATTCCGAGACCACCACGTTGATATCCGACTCATCCGAGAACGCCTGGATGATTCCTTCTGCATTCTTCCGCACGGCATCCTCAGGCGCGCTCCTGAGCGCGTCGACCGCCAATCCACGCATGACCGGGTCCCGCTCGTGCCTCATCATGTGGATCAAGCGAGGGACCAGATCGCCGCTCGTGGATTTGGCGATGGACAGAACCGCCAATGCGGCGGCTCGATACACGGGATCGGACTGCGAGAGCGCTTCGCGAACGATGCGCTCGGGGGGAACGCGACGCGCGAGTCGTTCGCCAGCAGACGTGAGAGCGGTCAGATCACCGATCGAGCGCCGCCCCGTCACGAAGTACGCTCTATGGAGCTCTACGTATTCACCCGCCACCCGCACCCACTCGCTGCCGGAATCACCGGGTTGGGCCGCAAGAGCACACGCAAACGCAAGCGAAGCCAACATTAGCCCTCCCGTTCCGCGCAGCTTCTGCTGGATTCCAATGGATTCCGACGACGGAGGATTCCCACGGACCAGGCATCGAACCCGACTAATACGTCTCCAGCCGTGTCACGGAGATATCGTCCGCGCGCGCATCAAACCCGAACACGACCGCGATGGACGCCACCCCTGACAGGTTGGGGAACGCTCGCAAAGCCTCCTCCCCTTCGATGGCCAGAATCCTTTCCCGCATTTGCGGTGGAAGCGGAACCTCGTAGTTGCGGCTCCATTTGAGGGCCCGGCCGCTCGAGGAGTCGGGCGGCCCAAGGAGACGGCGCACTTCGGCCCGAGTCAGCCCAAGACGAAGCCCGTTCGAGAACGCGATGGCCGCGGTGATGCCCTTGATTGCTTTACAGGTCGCAGTCGGCGGCGGCGCTGCGACCAGCCGGATCGACGTGACCCCGAGCTCCACGTAGTCCGCGACGGACTGGAAGACGACAGCGGCTCCATCGCCCCTCCGCTCCGCGGCGTAGCACAGCTGGGGTTCGCCTTCGCGACTTCGAGACACCGGAACATCGCCGAGGTGCGTCCGAATATCCGCGAAAGTGCACTTTTGAGGAGAACAATCCAGAAGCGACGGCACCCACCCCGCCGGTGGCTTGCTATTGCCGGACCCAGCCAGCAGCGCGATGGCCAAGAGAACCATCATGGAGTCACCTCGAGAGTGCCGCCGCCCATTCGAACCAGCGTAGTCCTATGGAAAGGGGCTCGACCCGGAGCGTTGGCATCGTTATCGCCTGCCTCGGCGCCGACCTCGCGGTCGACCATCGTCCACGACGAGACCTCACGGCACACCCGTTACCGGAACATGTTTCACGTCCGCGCCGCGGGCCTTCGCGTCGTCCCCCAACCGACGCCGCAAAAAAGGCGAATCGCAAGCGATCACTTTCCGCGAACAGAAATACGGCCATGCCCGCAGCCAAAAGGATACCGACTGCACCAGCCATCCTGACCCTTCACAGCTGGTGAGTCGCACGAAGCCACAGCGCGTCATTCAATTCATCCTCCTCACGGGGAGCGTCCTCCGGCGACCGCCCGACCGCCACCGACCGCCAGACCCCCGACCGCCAGATGTTGCGCCCGCCTCGAACATCTGCCGCGCTCATGGAAGGGAAGTTTGTCACCTATCGTGAATATGCGTCACCCGGCCTCCCCGTGGACGCCCTGTCCCAGAGTCCCCCTCGTAGCGGAGCAGGTGCCGAAGGCGCTGTCCTTCCGCTCGGTTGGCGTGCCGGCGCTTCAGGACGAGCGCGCGCGCCCGACCGCGGCTCCACCGTGAGGGCCGCCTCGCACCCGGGCGTAAGGGGGCGCGGTTCCGGTCGGGGAACCACTCGTGCAGCTCGGCCACTTACATGAGGTATTTGGGGCGCACGCGCGGCGAGTCTAGCGCCACGTCGGCGCGGCGCGAAGGACGACCAGGACCCACTCCGCAGTGCGTGCGAAGTCTCGCGGAGCGCCGGCGACGCGGCCGAGTGGCCAGCCGAGCAGAGAGTTCAGCTCGTAATTGACGCTCATGACCCTGGGAGAGGCGGCGTCATCACCTCTCTTGTGCCCCGACGAACTGCCCTCGCGAGCCAAGCGCCCTAGGTGGCGCTCGCGTCGCGAGGCGGAGGATTCGGGTCGAGGTCCCGGCACGGCTGGAGCGCCTGACAGAAGCGCAATCGGAGATGACGAAGGCTCCCGCCTCATTGGACGGAATCGCGACTTCAATTGGGACCTTCGTACAGATCTTCTCCCACATCGCGCTAGACCTTATGTCGTATCCGCACGCGTAAGCATCCTCGCGCGCTGCCGATCGCTTACGCGGCCGACATGCCGACGAAATGATCCCACGGACGGGAATGCGCCATGAGCCAGACGGACATCGTCGAGAGCAGCCCCGCCGTGCACCTTGGTCAGGACGACGGGGAGTCCTTCCGCCTGGGACCGCTCGAGATCATCGTCAAGGAGAACGGCTCCGGCACGCGCATGAACCTAGCTGTGGCCGAGTTCCGCGGAAACGCCTTCCGCATCCCGCCCCACATTCATACCGAGCACGACGAGATGATCTATGTCCTCGAAGGACGGATGGGGGTGAAGCTCGGCGAGCGGACCCTCACCGCCACCGCGGGCAGTTCCTTCACCATCCCGGTCAACATACCGCACGCGATCTGGAACGAGAGCGGTGCGCGGGTTCGGTTCCTCAACATCATCGTGGCCGCACGCTTCCTCGACTACTTCCGCGAGATGGCCGCCGCAGCGGGCACCGGCCTGCCGCCGGCCGAGGTGATCGCGAAGGTCATGGGGCACTACGGGCTCAAGCCGGTGGCGTAGCAGCCCGCGGCCCCAGCCCCAGGGCTCGTCACGGAGCGCCCTCGTCCTGCACGTATCTCACCTGGACGCGCCCAACCCGCGCCTCGTTCGTGAACACACGCAGGCGGGGGTCGTACCTCACGGTCACCGCCTCGTCCGTGTCCCAGCGGACGTCGAGCTTCAAAGGGACATCGGTGTGACCGGCGTCCGCGGAGAATGCGTTTCCGGCCCGGTTCGGCAGCCCCGCCTCTGCTCTCAGGATCGACAGCTCCACGCCGTACGCGGTCGTCGCTCCGCAGTCTCGCAGGAACACGACGGCACGAAGTCGTCCCGACGGCGACAATGCCTCCGAGACCAGCTCATTTCCGCACGGGTCGAGCCGGCCACAGACCGGCGACAAGAAGAGCGCGGCCAACGCGACCAGCGCCAGGAGGAGCGCGACCAGCAGGTCGATCACGCCGATGGGCCGCCTCGTGGTCATGTCGCCGACCCATGTGTGCTAGCCGCGTGTGCCAGACCGCGTGCGTGTGCCCGTGCGTGTGCCAGACCGAGAGTTGCGCCTGCCTCGAACACCCGCCGCGCTCATGGAATTTAACTCTATCACCTGTCGTGAATATGCGTCACCCGCCCCGCGGCGGAGTGCGCACGTCTCCCTAGCGCTCCCTCGGAGCTGCCCGGTATCAGCGGCGGTGTTCGAAGGACAGAGGGCTCGAATTCGCTGCCGGTTGCCGTCTATCCGAAGCCGGCGCATCGGACGTCGTGAGCCACGCGCATGAGGTAGGTGCCGGGCGGGAATATCGCCTCCGCGTTCCCCGCGCGTCTCGATGCCCAGGCTGACCGGTACGCCCGCAGGAACTCCACGAGCCGACCGAGCGTCTCGATACGCTTCCACTTGTCGCGGGACGCGACCCGCGGATTGAGGCTGCGCCGCGGTTCGCCCGACGCGGGGCGCCCCGTGGCCTTCTGCGCGAGTACGCGAGCCACGCCCAGGAACCCGCGCCCTCCACGCGCGGCCTGCTCCTCTCGCTCGGCAAGCGCGACCTCGAGCTTGGCGCGAAATTCGTCGGCCGAGGCGAAGCCAGGAGGCGCGGTGAGCTGGAGCATCGCCTTATCGGGGAGAGCGCCCTTGGGATCGAAGAAGTGCTTCGGCCGCTTCACCTCGATCGCATCCCCGCCGATCTGCTCTGGAGCCGACCAGAGGCCGGGCCAGAGCCTGGCGGTGCGGACCAGCCGTGCCGCGACCGGGTTGGCGAGAACGTAGGCGGCCTTCTCGATGACGTCGGTCGGAGAGGCGAGCGCCACGGCGCTGTAGCTGTTGGGCGCCCAGAACGCTTCCCACCGGCCCAACGACGCGTTGATTGCGCGCGCCACCAGCGCATCCAGGAACTGGTGAAATGCCGGGAGGCGCGCGTCGGGATCCGTCACGATGAGGTGGACGTGGTTCGACAGGACACAGAACGCGTGAATCTCGACGCCGTAGCGGCGCGCAGCGACGGCGAGGAGAAACAGAAACACGTTATTCGTTGTTTTGGACGGCTTGAGCAGGAACTGCCGGTGCGCGCAGCGCCGAGTTACGAGATAGGTGGTTCCTCTGAGAATTTGTCGCGGTGCGGTCATGCCGCGCGTTCAGGCAGGGACCGTGCCGAGCCCGATCGCCGATTCGACTGAGGTTCGAAGTCGGGTCAGTCCGCGGTTCGTCCCTGCGGGATGAAGCGTGGAACTCTCGGTCTGGCCGCGCGCGCGAGCCGCGCGGCGAGCCCAGCCCGGTCTGGCCGCGCCCTCGGTCTGGCCGCGCGCGCGAGCCGCGCGGGCCGCGAACCCTCCGGCCGCGGACGAATGGTCGCCGCGCCACGTTCTGTACAATGCGCCCGCATGCACCTCCTTGCGATCCTGCTCGCCGCCACCGCGGTGTCCGACACGACCCCGATCCGTTGCGCGGACTGCGACGCGTGGAATGCGCCCCAGGAGCCGTTCCGCATCTACGGGGACACGTACTACGTGGGTCCGAGGGGGCTCTCCTCGGTGCTCATCGACAGTGGCAAGGGGCTCATCCTGATCGACGGCGGACTGCCGCAGTCGGCGAAGCTCGTCGCCGCCAGCGTTCGCAAGCTCGGGTTCGAGCTGCGCGACGTGCGCTGGATCCTCAACTCACATGCGCACTTCGATCACGCGGGGGGGATGGCGGCGCTGCAGCGCATGACGGGCGCGAAGGTGGGCGCGAGCCCCGCCGGCACGCGCGCGCTGAAGACTGGGAATGCCGCGCCCGACGATCCCCAGGCCGGGTTCGGCGAGGCCATGCGCTACCCGCCCGTGCGCAACGTGGAACCCATCGCCGACGGCGCGACCGTGACGGTCGGCGGCGTCACGGTCACGGCGCACCACACGCCAGGCCACACCCCGGGGGGCACCACGTGGACGTGGCGCAGCTGCGAAGGCGACCGCTGCGCCGACGTCGTGTTCGCCGAGAGCCTGACCGCGATCGCTGCGCCGGGGTTTCGCTACGCCGCCGACACGGCTCGCGTTGCGCAGTTCCGGCGGAGCATCGCCACCATACGCGCCCTGCCCTGCGACGTGCTCATCCTCACCCATCCGAGCGGACGCTTCTTCGAGCAACTCGAGGCGAGCGCGCGCGAGGGCAGGACCGCGTTCCTCGACTCGAGCGCCTGCCGCGCCTATGCCGACCGCGGCGACGCGTCGCTCTCGCAGCGACTGAGGGACGAGGCCGCCGGCAAGACGCCGTAAGGTCCGCGGAACTGTCTGGCATCAGCGGCGATGTTCGACTCGCGGTCTCGCTCGCGCGCGCGAGCCGCGAGCGGAGCGAGCGACGGACCCGTCGGATCCGCGGACCGAGGGGATGAAGCGCGGAACTCTGGGTCTGGCCGAGGTCCGAGGTCAGGCCGGGTCTGGCCGAGGCTTCGGCCGAGCGCCTCCGAGCGCTTCACCGCTGGCAGCGCGGGCAGTAGTACGTCGACCGCTGCGCCTGCACGATCCGGACGATCTCCGCCCGCCGGCAGCGCGGGCACCTCTCACCCTCGCGCGCGTAGACGAGGAACGGGTTCTCCGCCCCCTCCTCGACGTAGGCGATCTCGGGCCCCTCCTCCCGCGCGATCGTCTCCTTCACCGTCGCGAGGATCCCGTCGGCGAGCCTGCGGACCTCGGCCCGCGTGAGCGAGCGCGCCTGCCGGCGCGGATCGATCTTCGCGTGGAAGAGCGACTCGCTCGCGAGGATGTTACCGACCCCGGGGAGGAGCGCCTGGTCCAGGATGCGGACCTTCACCGGGAGCCTCGATCGGCCGAGCGCGTGCGCGAGCCGCTCGAGGTCGATGCCCCGCTCGAGCGGATCGGGCCCGAGCTCGGCGATCTCGGGCACCTTCTCGAAGCGCGCGCCCGGCACGACCCGAAGCCGGCCGAACAGCCGCATGTCGTCGAAGTGCAGCACGGCGCCGTCGTCGAGGTGGAAACGCGCGCGGGAGAAGCGCGTGGCCGTCCCGTCGCCGTCGCGGCGGAGCCACTTGCCCGTCATGCCGAGGTGGGCGAGGAGGCCGACCGGCGCGCCGTCCTTCTCGAGCGTGACGAGGAGCTGCTTGCCGATGCGCCGGATGTCGCCGAAGCGCGCGCCCTCGAGGCCGCGCGCGAACGAGGCGGGGGTCGCGGGGCGGAAGACGTAGCGCGCCTTGGGCTCGGGCTCGATCCGCTCGATGCGCCGGCCGTGAGTCCAGCGGCGCAGGTTGCGGGCCGCGATCTCGACCTCGGGGAGCTCAGGCACGCGCGACCTCGATCTCGACCCCGACCGCCCGGCGCCTACTTCCGCTTCTCGAACGCCGCCACGAAGAAGCCGTCCGTCCCGTGCCGGTGCGGGAAGAGCTCGAGCCGCGCGCCGTCCACGCCGAGCGCCTTCGCCCGCTCCTCGCCGAGCAGCGGCGCGAGCGGCACCGGCACGAGCCCGACCTCGCGCTCGGCGAAGTCCGCCACCTCGCCGTTCTCGGTCCGGCCGATCGAGCAGGTCGCGTACACGAGCCGCCCACCCGGCTTGAGCAGCGCCGCGAAGCGCCGGACGAGCGTGCGCTGGATCCCGGCGAAGCGGGCCGGGTCCTCGGGCGTGAGCCGCCAGCGCGCGTCGGGCTTGCGGCGCAGCGTGCCGAGCCCGCTGCACGGCGCGTCCACGAGTACGAGGTCGGCCTGCCCGGCGAGGTCCTGGAGCTGCCCCTCGGCCTCGGGCCCGGCGGCGATGACGCGCGCGCGGAGGTTGTGCACGCCGGCGCGGCGGGCGCGCTTCTTCGCGTCCTCGAGCCGGTCCGCGTCCGTGTCGAGCGCGTGGAGCGATCCCTTGTTCCGCATCTCCATGGCGAGCGCGAGCGACTTGCCGCCCGCGCCCGCGCAGGCGTCCACCACGATCTTGCCCGGGCGCGCGCCGCAGGCGAGCGCGATGAGCTGGCTGCCCTCGTCCTGGATCTCGAAGCGCCCCTCGCGGAACGAGCCGAGCGCGAACGCGTTCTGGTGGCCGTCGAGGACGAGCCCCCACGGCGAGTGGGGGGTCGGCTCGGCGCCGACGCCCTCCGAGCCGAGCCTGCCGCGCAGCTCCTCGCGGTCGCCCTTGAGCAGGTTCGTGCGGACCGTGAGCGGCGCCCGCGCGTTCATCGCGGCCGCGAGCGTGCGCGCCTCGCCCTCCCCGAGCTCGCGCACGAAGCGCTCGGCGATCCAGCGCGGCAGGGACGCCTCGAGCGCGAGCCGCTCGATCGGGTCCGCGATCGCGGCGAGCCGCGCCTCGGCGCCCTCGAGCCGGGCGAGCGCCGCCGGGGAGACGGCGAACCGCCGCGCCGCGTCCGCCGGGGCGAGGTGCTCGAAGCGGACGAGCCAGGCGGCGTAGCGCGTCGCGAGGTCCGGCGCGCCGCCGAGCAGGAAGTCGAGCTGCCCCTGCCACCGGATGAGCCCGTAGACCGACTCGGCGACCGCTCGCCGCTCGGAGGCCCAGAGCTTCGGCTCGCGCCGGAGCGCGCGCTCGAGGGCGCGATCCGCGAGCCAGGCCTGGTCGCGCACGAGACCGTGGACCTCCAGGACGAGCGGGTCCACGAGGTCGTTGCGGTTCGGGCGGGGTCGGAGCGGTTTGCGCGGCATGGCAGTCAAGGCCCGCCGGCGCGGGGCCGGCGGGCGCGCGACCTTACAGGCTCTCGAGCACCTCCGCCACGTGCCCCTCCACCTTCACCTTCGGGAAGACGTGCTCGACCTTGCCGTCGGGGCCGACGAGGACGGTCGTCCGCTCGGTCCCCATCGTCTTCTTCCCGTACATGTTCTTCTCCTTCCAGACGCCCCAGGCCTGCATCACCTCGGCGTCGGGATCGGAGAGGAGCGGGAACGGCAGGTCGTACTTCTCCTTGAACTTCTTCTGCGCGGCGGGCGTGTCCTTCGAGATCCCCACGACGGCCACCTTCTTCTTCTCGAACGCGTCGACTTCGTCACGGAAGTCGCAGGCCTCCCGCGTTCAACCGGGGGTGTCGGCCTTCGGGTAGAAGAACACGACGACGCGCTTCCCGGCGAAGTCGGAGAGCTTCACCTGGTTCCCCTCCTCGTCGGGCAGCGCGAACTGCGGGGCCTTCTTGCCCACCTCGAGCGCCATGGATCCTCCTCTGGCTCCGCCGGCGCGGGATCGAGGCCGGCCGGTCGGAGCGACCGCGTAGGCGTACCCGGGCCGGGGCGCGGGCGCAGGATCCCGGGCGGGGACGGCGCTACACTCCGCCCCGATGCGCCGCCGCTCGAAGCCCAGGCACGGCCCCGCCCCCGCGCCGCCCGGAGCCGCGCCCGCGCCCCCCCGCGCCCGCCCGGCCGCGCCGGGGACCGCGGACGACGTGCTCCTCGCCTGGGCGCGCGACCGGGACGGCAAGAAGGTCCACGCGCTCCGGCTCGACCCCGCCGACCGCCGCCGTCGCGCCCCCTTCACGTGCCTCGGCTGCGGCGACGAGCTCGTCCCGCACCTCGGCAAGGTCCGCCGGCCCCACTTCGCCCACCGGGCCGGCTCGGCCTGCCCGCTCACCGCGCCCGAGACCGCTCTCCACCTCGACGCCAAGGAGCGGCTCCTGGCGCTCTGCGAGGACGCGTTCGCCGGCCGCCGCCGCGTGACGCTCCTCGCGCGCTGCCCTTCCTGCCGGCGCGCCGCGCCGCGCGACCTCGCGCGCGAGGGCGATCGCGCCCTGACCGAGGGCGCCGTGGGCGCGCTCCGCGCGGACGTGCTCGTGCTCGCCGGGGAGCGCCCCGCGCTCGCCCTCGAGGTGGTGGTGACGCACGCGGTGGACGCGGAGAAGGAGGCGGCGCTCGCGGTCGCGGCCGTCCCGGCGGTCGAGATCGACGCCCGGGCAGAGTGGGAAGGAGAGGACGCGGAGGGGGTCGCCGTCGCCTGCCTCCGGAGCCTGGGGTTCCCGCCGTGCCCCGCCTGCGCGGCGGAGGCGCGGGCGGACGCGGATCGGGCGCTCGGCGGCGAGCGGGCCGAGATCGCCGAGCTCGAGGCGTACCGGGCGCGCGGCTTCTTCGGCGCCCGGCCGGCGCTGCCTTCCGTCACCCCGTCGGCGGCGGACGCACCGCTCTCCAGCGCTGATCGCGCGGCGCTCTCGGAGCGCTTCCGCTGCCCGGCGTGCGGGAGCGGCGAGCTCCGCTTCGGCGAGCGGATCGCGCGGCACCTCTGCCCCGATCGGACCGACCGGCCGGTCGCCTGGCGGGGCTACGACGGCACGGTCGTGGCGCTGTCCTGGTGGAGGCGCTGAGCTCCTTCACCCACGGACGCAAGGGGGTCGCGCCAAGCAGCCGAATCCGCAGGTGTTTTCGCCTCCGGTGCCCCCTCGTTTCCCGCGCCCGCTCGCCTTGCGACGGGGAGTCCGTTGTGTTAGAGGACGGTCCCCCGTGCGCCCTCGTGGCACGCGGTGGCGCGTCCTGCAGCGAAGGACGCGTGGCGCAGCAAATTCACACACCTCCCGCATCGGCGCGCTCCGGTGCTCCCGGCGACGGCGGTTTCTCGCCCGTCCCGTGGGTCAAAAGGCGCGTCTTCGTCCCGGCGAGGTGGCGGACACAAACCGGAGATCACATGGAAAACCAGCAGCAGCCGCAGCAGCAGGACCCGATCGCTCCCCCCACGCCGGCGCCCGAGGCGCCGGAGGCGGCCGCCGCCGCCCAGGCCGCGGAGCCCACGATGGCGAGCGCCCTCACGACGACGGGCACCGCCATCACGATGAAGCAGCTCCTCGAGGCGGGCGTCCACTTCGGCCACCAGACGAAGCGCTGGAACCCGAAGATGAAGCCGTACATCTTCGGCGCCCGCAACGGCATCTACATCATCGACCTCCAGAAGACCGTCGGCCTCGCCCGCGGCGCGCTCCGCTTCGTCTCGGACGCCACCGCGAAGGGCGGCATGGTCCTCTTCGTCGGCACGAAGAAGCAGGCGCAGGACGCCATCCGCGAGGAGGCCTCCCGCTCCGGCCAGTACCACGTCACGAACCGCTGGCTCGGCGGCACGCTCACGAACTTCAAGACCGTGAAGCAGGGCATCGACCGGCTGAAGACCATCGAGAAGATGGCGGCGGACGGCACCTACGAGCGGCTTCCCAAGAAGGAGGTCGCCCAGCTCGAGCGCGAGCGCGAGAAGCTCGAGAAGAACCTCGGCGGCATCAAGGAGATGAGCCGCCTGCCCGCCGCGATCTTCGTGATCGACACGAAGAAGGAGCACATCGCGGTGCACGAGGCGAACCGGCTCGGCATCCCGGTCGTCGCGGTCGTCGACACGAACTGCGACCCCGAGGGCATCGAGTACGTCATCCCGGGCAACGACGACGCCATCCGCTCGATCCGCCTCTTCACCGGCAAGGTCGCCGAGGCCTGCATCGAGGGCCGCGCCCGCTACTCCACCTGGGCCGCGCAGCACGGCGAGGAGCGGCGCCCGGGCGAGGAGGATCGCGACGCGTCGAGCGAGCGCGGGCAGAAGGATCGCCGCGACCGGCGCGACCGCCGGGGCGGTGGCCGTGATCGCGAGCGCCGCGAGCCGCGCGAGGACCGCGCCGCCGCGAGCGCGAACGTCGAGGTCGTCCGCAAGGGCGACGTGACGGCGCCGCCGGCGCAGCCCGCGCCGGGCGGCGACCAGAACCGGTAGCCCACGCCGATCCCGGAGCTTTCCGGGGGCGGGCCCGGCGGGTCCGCCCCCGATCCATTTTCAACGCACTCAAGGAGAACAACCCGTGGCCGAAGTGAACGCGAACATGGTGAAGGAGCTCCGGGAGAAGACCGGGGCCGGCATGATGGACTGCAAGAAGGCGCTCTCCGAGGCCGGCGGCGACTTCGCGAAGGCGGAGGAGGTTCTCCGCAAGAAGGGCCTCGCCGCCGCGGCCAAGAAGTCCTCCCGCGCCGCCACCGAGGGCCAGGTCGCGAGCTACATCCACATGGGCGGCAAGATCGGCGTCCTCGTGGAGGTGAACTGCGAGACCGACTTCGTCGCCCGCACCGATGGCTTCCAGTCGCTCGTTAAGGACATCGCGATGCAGATCGCCGCCGCGTCGCCGACCTGGGTCCGCCGCGAGGAGGTCCCCGCCGAGATCGTCGCGAAGGAGCTCGAGATCGCGAAGGCGCAGATGCGCGATCAGAAGAAGCCCGAGGCGATCCTCGAGAAGATCGCCCAGGGCAAGCTCGAGAAGTTCTACGAGCAGTTCTGCCTCCTCGATCAGCCGTTCGTGAAGGAGGACAAGAAGAAGATGTCCGAGGTCCTCACGGACGCGGTCGCGAAGATCGGCGAGAACATCCAGGTCCGCCGGTTCGCCCGCTTCGTGCTCGGCGAGGGGCTCGAGAAGAAGCAGGAGAACCTGGCCGAAGAGGTCGCCAAGGCGGCCGGGCTCCAGAAGTAGCGG
Source organism: Anaeromyxobacter terrae (assembly GCF_022690685.1). Classification (GTDB taxonomy): domain Bacteria; phylum Myxococcota; class Myxococcia; order Myxococcales; family Anaeromyxobacteraceae; genus Anaeromyxobacter; species Anaeromyxobacter terrae. The sequence continues at coordinate 41,423 of NZ_JALCYY010000027.1, forward strand.
CGTTCCACAATCCGGAGCACCGAGGCCCCAGTCCGCGCGAGCGGGCTGGGGTTTTCGCCTCCTCGGGGTCCGTCGCAAGGCCGCTGCGGCCGAAGCGCGGAACTCTCGGTCGGGCTCGGGCGGGCGGGCTCGGGCGGGCGCCGCGGGCGTCGGGCGCGCGTCCGGCGGCGCTACCGGCGGGTACCGACCATCACGACGACATAGGCGGCGTTGCGCCCCAGGACCGGGTGCATGCCCTGCGCGACGCCGACGCCCAGGAGCTGCCCCTGCGCGACGACGTTCGGGTCCTGGGCGAGCTCGAGCGGCTCCGCCTTGGCGCCCGTCAGCAGGTTCACGCGCCGGAACCGCTTGTTGAGCGCGGCGGTGATCTCTGCGGCGCGCTTCGGGGGGGCTCCTCCGGCCTCGGCGAGCCCAGTGGCGTAGTCCTGCGCGAGCCGCTCGAGCGCGGGGTCGCTCGAAAGCGGCGCCGCGCGCGCCTCGACGCGCTTCTTCGCGATGGCGGCGCGGAGCTCCGCCCGCAGCGCCTGCGGGTCCACGGGGGGCAGCTCCTTGATGAAGAGCTCGTTGACGACCACCACGGGGCGCCCGTCCGGCTCGGTCGCGCGGGCGAGGCCCACGGCCCCGGTCGTAAGCTCGGGGTTCATGTAGTTCGCGCGGTGCTCGGGGCTCTCCAGGAATCGCTCGTGGGCCTGTTCCGCGGAGGAGGCGAGCCCCGGATTCAGGAGCACGAGCGGCGAGGCGACCCCGAGCTGGCGCAGGCGCTCGGCGATGTCCACGGGCCTGGAGTCCGCGCCGATCCGCTGATCGCGCAGGCTCTCCGAGTACTCCCGTGCCACCTTGGCGATGCCGTCGTCCCAGCGCAGCGCCGAGAGCCCGGCCGTGGTCCGCTCCGCGTTGATGATGTCGAAGAGCTTTCGCTCCTGCGCCGCGACCTCGGCGGGCCAGCCCGGCGTCGGACCGACGGCGACGGCGGTAGGGAGCTCCGTGTTGCACGCGATCGGGATGGTCGCGACGGTCCGCTCGCCGCCCGCCCGCGGGTCCTGGGCGCGGATCTCGACCTGGACGCGACCGGGGTGCTCGCCGCAGCGGACGTCGGCCCGAAACTGCTTTCCGCGCGCCTGCTCCGGTCTCGAGACCTGACCGCGAACGTCGCTCGAGACGACCTTCGGATCCTGGAGCTCGCCGAGGAGACGGCCCGTGAGCGCCGCCTGCTCGCCCGGCCCGAGGCGCCGGGGCAAGGGATCGAGCTCGATGGCCACGTCCTGGAGGAGCAGCACGACGCGGGTCGAGTTCTTCTTCAGCCGGGTGGTGGCGACGCCGAAGCGCGTCTGCCTGGCGTTCGCAGCGAAGCTGGCCGCGGTCTCGTACATCCGCTGCGCGAGCACCTTCGTGTCCTCGCTCTCGATCGTGGCGATGTTGACCTGCTGTATGGGCGACGCCAGGCCGAAGTAGGACGACACGAACGTCACGACGCTCTCCGGCGGAGACTCGTCCTCGCCCCACCCCAGGAACGTGTCGGCGGCGGCGCACAGGCGGCCGTCTTCCCCGGGGGGTGGACGACCGCCGCGCCTGGCCGCGTCGCCGAGCTGGTCGGCGAGCAGCTTGATCGCCCCGCCGGCGGGGCACGACCGGCTCGGGTCGGGCCCGTAGTGCGTCGCGGCGTCGCGCGCCGGCCTGAACGTCCCGTCGCTGATGACGCCCGGTCGATGCCTGCTGGACTCGATGGCGGCGCAGGCGCTCGCGAGGAGAAGAGCACCCGCAGCCGTCGCGGCCACGATGCTGCGGCCGCTGAGGACGGTGCTGGCCATGCGCGCCTCCCTCGTTCTCGTCGCGGCGCGCCGCTGCGGAGACGGACGAGCGCCGGCGTTCCGGCGCCCGCCCGCCCCGCGGGCGCGCTAGATCCGGTGGCCGAGCCTCACGTAGAAGAAGCGGCCCATGAAGTCGTAGGTGCGCGGATCCGAGGGGAACGTCTCGATGTCGTAGGCGGTCGGCGGCTTCGTGTCGAAGACGTTCTGCACGCCGAACGCGAGGCTCGTCCTCCCGGCAGTGCTCGGCAGCACGTAGCTCACGAACGCGTCCCACGAGTTCCAGGCGGAGACCCTGCGGGAGTAGGTCGAGTCGAGGTAGCAGAGGCCGTCGTTGCCCGACGCACCCTCGGACGTCCCGCACTCCTTGACGGAGCTGACCCACCGCGTGCTGACGCCGGCGCCGAAGTTCTTCCGACCCCAGGCCACCCCCGCGTTGAGCTTGAACTCCGGCAGATATCCGACGGTGAAGTAGAGATCCGACGTCCCCTTCGCCTTGATCACCGTCCCGTCGGCGAGCGTCTTGTTGTGCTTCTGCAGCCAGCTGCCGTCCACGAGGAAGTTGAAGCGGCCGTACGTCGCCGTGGGGACGTCGTACCGGACCGCGGCGTCGATCCCGGCGGCGCTCTCACCGCCGATGTTCACCGCGAGGTCGTCGATGAAGTCGATCAGGCCGCCCGGCGTGCGGTGCACGAACTCGCAGAACTTCTGGGTCGGCTGGGAGTAGCAGCTCCGGATGATGACGTCGGCGCCGATGGTGCTGATCGAGTTGTCGATCTTGATGTTGAAGTAGTCCAGGGTCAGCGAGAGGTTCGGGACGTAGCGAGGCTGGAAGACCAGGCCGGCGGTGTAGATGTCGGCCGTCTCGGGCTTGAGGTTGGGATTGCCGCCGTTGCGGCTCTTCTGCTGCGTGCGGTCGTCCCCGTTGTTCGCGGCGTTGCCGCAGCGCGCGAGGAGCACCGGATCCGTGATCGGCGCGGGGTTGCCCGCGGGATCGAGCCCGTTGCAGGGGTCGGAGATCGTCGGGAAGTTGTCGGCGACGCCCTGGAAAAGCTCCAGGATGGAAGGCGCGCGGAAGCCCTGCGAGTAGGTCCCGCGGACGGTGATGTCCGAGAACGGGCTGTACCGGAGCCCGACCTTGTAGGTGTTGTCCGTCCCGAAGGTGCTGTAGTGGAAGACCCGCGTCGCCGCCGTCGCCTCGAGGTTCTCCGCGAACGGCAGGTTGCCGAGGAGCGGGGCCGAGAGCTCGACGTAGCCCTCGTTGACGGTGAAGCCGCCCTTCGTGAGCGCGAAGTTGTTGCCGCTGTTCTCGAATGCCCCGCTGATGGGGTTCGGCTCCGACGCGCCGAACTCCCGGCGGCCCTCGTAGCCGAGGGCGAGCGCGACGGGACGGTCCTCCACGATCCTGAAGATCTCTCCCGTCAGGGTGGCCTGGACGTCGAGGATCTGCCAGCGCGTCCGATCCGTGCCCAGGAAGCCCAGGCCCGCGACCTGATCCGGCGTGATCGAGCCGGCACCACCCAGCAGGTTGAGCGGCGTGCAGCCGGTGATCACGGTCTTGACGTCGCCGGGGGTGGTGACGCAGATCGGCTTGCCCGTCGCGGGATCGATCATGCTCGGCCCGATCGCGGCCGCGATCTTGGGCACCCGCAGGGTCCCATCCGTGGTGGAGATGCCGGCCGCGCGGCTGAAGTTGAGGTTCACGTCCCACGACCAGCCCTTCACCGGCCCGCCGAGGTCGGGCAGGGTCCCCTCGAGACCGCCGATCAGCTGCATCGTGTCGATGTCCTGGCGGAAGGAGCGGGGGCCGAACTCGACGAGGCGGCGGCGGACGTCACTGAGATCCACGCCGTACGGGTTGTAGAGGCTGTCCTTCGAGACGGACACGCCGTTGTTGACGGTGAAGAGCGGCTCGGGGGCGAGCTGCTGCCGGGACTGGCGGTTCACGTAGGACGCCTGGTAGTACGCGCGCGCAAAGTCGGCGAGCTTCCTGAAGCCGGTCGAGTAGAGCGAGATGCGCTCCTGCGGCGTGTAGAGGTAGTTGGCGGGGTTGAAGTTGTAGGGGTCCTTCTCCGCGTCGTACGGGCGGGCACCGCCGGGCATGCTCGGATCGACGAAGAGGTTCGTAGGTCCCGTGATCCCCTGGTTCTTGAGATCGCGGCAGGCCGCGGTGTTGCAGGTCGTCGGATCGAGCCTGAAGCGACCTGCCGGAATGGCGGAGCTGCCGCTGAACGTCTTCTCGCCGGTCTTGAAGTCGAGCGAGTAGATCTTGGTGCTGAACGTGCGATCGCCCGCGAACACCGGGCCCTGGTAGAAGTAGCCAGCGGCGAACAGGAGGCTGCCGCTGTCGCTGGTGGTCCCCGCCGTGGCGTTGATGTCGTAGGCCCTGCCGTCGCCGCGCGAGGAGGTGCCGCCGTAGGTGTTCGCCTCGATCCCGCTGAAGTCCTTGCGGGTGATGACGTTCACGACGCCCGCGATGGCGTCGGAGCCGTAGATCGCCGACGCCCCGTCCTTCAGCACCTCGATCCGCTCGATCGCGGCGATGGGGATGGCGTTCAGGTCGGTCGCCACGACCACGTCTCCGACGCCACCGCCGTTGAACAGGCCGGTGAACCTGTGCCCGTTCACGAGCACCAGCGTCCGGTTGCTGCCGAGGGTGCGGAGGCTGATCTGCGTCGAGCCGTCGCCGCCGTTGTTCACCTGGGCGTTGATCGCGCCGCCCTGCTCCGGGAGGCTCTGCAGGTATTCGCCGACCGACAGCTTCCCGCTCGCCTGCACCTGCTCGCGGCTGATCACCGTGACCGGCGCCGGCGTCGTGAGGTCCTTGCGACGAATGCGCGTCCCCGTGACGACGACCTCCTCCAGCTTCACGGCCGCGGGGACCACGGCGAGGGTCGCGCGGATGGTCGTGTCCGCGCGCACCGCGATGTCGGCGCGCTCGGCGGGCCTGTAGCCCTCGAGCTGCACCGCGAGGCGGTACTGGCCCGGCGGCAGCCCCTCGATGCGGAAGTTGCCACCACCGTCGGTGACGCCGGTCTTCTCCCCGGCCAACGCCGGGCTCGTCGCGACCACGAGGGCGCCGGCGACCGGCTTGCCTGTTGCACCGTCCGTGACGACTCCGATGATGACGCCGGTTTCTTGGGCGGACGCGACCCCCGCGAGCAACAGCGCGAGCGGCGCGATCCGCGAGAGGCGCAGGAACTTCGTCCTCATGGCTTCCTCCGGGAAGAGGCACGCAGCCACAGCCAGCCGGGCGATCGGTCGGCTGGAAATCTTCACGGTCGACCGGCCAGTCAGCGAGACCCGTCTTGACGCTGGGTGCGCAACGTGTCAAGCCACGGCGCGTCTAAGCGCCTATCGGATGCGCGGGTAACGGCATATTCAGGCGGGAGCCGCGCTTTCCGAAAACATTCGTCACCGCGGCCGGTTAGCTTCGTGGTTTGCGACCATTTGCAGCCCGGAGCGGCAAGCGTTTGAGTGCTCGCCTTTCCCCCCAACAAACCGGCTCACAATCGCGATGGGCGGGTCTCACGGCCGGCGCGCGTTGAAAGCTCGGAGCATGAGGTTAGACACTCTCGTCGTCACAACGAGGCAGGCCGGACGTGTTCGAGGAGATCACCAGGACGGAGCGCGGCAAGAACGCCGCTCGCCGTGCGAGCTACGTCCTCGGGTCGACGCTCTTCCAGTTCCTCGTCGTGGTCGCGGTCGTGGCCGCGTCGGCTGCCTTCAGAGCGGCGGTCGTCAGGGAACCCGTCGTCGAGGTGAAGTTCGTGCGCACGGCCCCTCCGCCTCCGCCCGCGCCCCCTGCCCCGCCCCCCGCCGCGCGCAGGCGCCCGCCGCAGCAGAAGCCGAGGACCGATCTCCCGAAGCCGCCGCCGCCGCAGGCCCTGATCCAGCCGAAGGAGGTCCAGCCGGAGATGAAGCCGCCCGATCCGAACGAGCCTCCCGAGCCGGAGTACGACTCCGACGACAGGGGGGAGGGCGTCGTCGGCGGCGTCGTCGGCGCACCACCCCCACAGCCGCCGCAGGTCCAGGACGCGCCGGCGTACGCCACGACGGGCTATCGCAGGCCGCAGACGAGCGTTCCCGGCTGCGTGCAGCGCACCCTGCACCTGCCCCCTGAGCTCCTCGACTCCATCGAGGGCGCCATCACGGTGAAGTTCGCCGTCGGAAAGGACGGCGTCCCGAGCCGGTTCGAGGTCGTGACGGGGGTGCACGACCAGCGCATCGTGAACGCGGTCTGGGGTGCCGTGCAATCCTGCAAGTGGATCCCCGGCGCGGACGCGCAAGGCAGGCCCGTGTCGATCTGGGTCGTGATGCCGGTCCGGTTCGCCTTCTAGACCGCCGGGCGCACCCGAGCCCGGTCCGCGCATGCGGGCCGGGGCTCTCTCGTGCGCGGGCTCGGCTCCGGCGGCGAACCTCGACGCAAAGAAAAGGGAGCCGGCGCGGTGGCCGGCTCCCCTCGAGGAACTGCGAACGGATTGCTACGGCGCCGTGAACGGCCCCTGCAGCTTGGTCTCCACCGTCCCGACGAGCGGGGCGACGAAGTACTCGCGGCCCGCGGCCGGGCTCGCATCCGTGTACGTCGTCGCCGTGATCGGCGTCGCCGTGAGGAGGACCGGCTTGGCGTCGGTCGAGTCCTTCTTGTACACGTTGTACGCGGTGGCGGTGCCGCAGCCCGCGGCCGCCCAGGTGAGCACGCCCGAGGCGACCGTCACGTCGACAGGACCGGCGTCCGGGTTCACGGTGAAGTTGATCTTCACCGGGACCGAGTTGCCCTGCTTGTCCTTGACGTTGCCCGTCAGCACGTACGTGGCCGCAGCGCTGCTGCTGGCGGTCAGGCCGCCCGTCGTGACCCAGCCCTCGCCCTCGACGCCCGTCGAGACGTCAGCTCCCGGGTAGATGACGACCGAGGAGCCCTCCGTCGCCGTCGGCGACGAGGGGTTGTAGCAGCTGAACCACGCCGCCGAGGCGTCGCCGCCGGTGCCCGGCGCGACGGAGAGCCAGCTGTTCGCCGGCACGCAGCTCGCCGGCGTCGACTGGATCGACGCGCCGTCGAGCAGCTTGTTGAACTTCACGTAGATCGCCACGGCATCGGCGACCGTCTCCTCCGCAGTCGTCCCAGCCGCGGGCGTGCAGGTCGACGGTGCGCTGACCGTGAACCCGGTCGTCGCGTCACCGGTCGCCTCGAAGGCCTCGCTGGCGTTCGTGACGAACACCGAGAGGATCTGCGGCTGCCCCTTGTTCTCGGCTGTGTACGGGTCGCACGCCGCGATCGCGGCGAGGGCGCCCAGCAAGCACAGGTTCCTGATGCTCTTCATGGTCGTGGTCTCCTGGCGCGGCCTAGAACGAGAGCGCGACGCCGAAGCGCAGCGAGAGCGGCGCCTGGAACGAGTTGACGCCCGGGGCGGCCTTGCCCCAGTTCGGGTTCACGTTGACCGGGCGGCCGTCGACCGTCTTGAGGTACTTGACGTCCGAGCAGTCGCTCTGGAGCTTCGCCACCGGGTTGCCGGCGCTGGCCGCGCTGGTGTCGCAGTTGATGCCGACGATCGGCTGGACGGCGTCGAACGTGTAGTTCTCGTCCGTCGCGCGGACCTCCTCGGTGTTGAAGACGTTGAAGACGTCCACCGAGAACTGGAGGGCGTACGGCGGCGTGATGACGTAGCTGAGCGAGCCCTTCAGGTCGACGTTGTGGAGGAACGGCGAGCGCCCCGCCATGCCGCGCGGGAGGATGAACGCCTGGCCATCGCCGTAGTCGCCGGCGCCGCCGTCGGCGCCGAGGGCGTTGACGGGGTTGCCCGACATGCCGGTGTACGCGGCACCCGCGGAGAGGTTGAAGCGCGGGCCGAAGTTGAACGTGTAGGAGCCGAACAGCTTCACCTGGTGCGGACGATCGCCGGGGAGGCGGCCGACCTTGTTGGCCATGAGGGAGGCGAGGTCGTACTCGGAGGTGATGCCCGGGTCGATCTGGCCGTCCTCCTCGCGGTACGGGCCGGCGAGGTTGCCGCGCAGGTACGAGTAGGTGTAGCTCGCGCTGCCCTGCCAGTTCTGGGAGAAGTTCTTCCGCACGAACACGGTCATCGCGTCGTACGAGCGCTCCGGCTTCGGGAACTTCACCTGGACCTCGCGGCCGGTCATGACGTCGAACGTCGTCACGTTGACCGGATCGTAGGTCGTCCCGTTGATGGTGAACGGCTTACCGGTGCCCGGGTTGCCGATGTAGTAGTTGACGCCGTCGTCCGAGGACATGTCCTCGATCGTGTCGCCCTGCCGGCGGCCCTGGTACTCGAGGCCGAGCGAGAGGTCGGAGAGGACCTCGTACTCGAGCTGCCCGCCGAACTGATCGACGTAGGTGGCGTTGAGGTTCGGGTCCACCGGCGTGAAGCCACCGGACTGGAACGCGTCCATCGGGGTGCCGTCCGCGGAGGCGCGCGTCTGGATGGCGCACTTGCCCAGGCCGACCGACGTCGCGTCGAACGCGCCGTAGTTACCGACCCCGGCCGTCGTCGCGTAGTTGCCGCAGGTGTTGGCCTGCAGGCGGTAGCGGAGGTTGTCCTCGAGGCCGAAGGCGCGGTCGCCCATGTCGAGCGGCATCATGTAGTAGAAGCGGCCCCAGCTACCGGCCACCTTGCCGCGGCCGTTCCCGGTGAAGTCCCAGATGGCCTGGACGCGGGGCGCCCAGTTGTTGCTGATCGTGAACCCGTTGTCCTGCGGGTTGTCCCGGTTGGACATGTTCTGCATCTCCCAGCGCAGACCGTAGTTCACGGTCAGGTTCGCGACCGGGAGCTGCCAGGAGTCCTGCAGGTACGCCGCGGTGGACGTCGTCTGCGAGTTCGTGTCGATGCTGTTGAACTGATCGATCCCGCTCGGGCCGATCGGGAGGGTGCCGGCCGGCGCGATCGTGCCGAAGACCGGGTCGGGCGTGCCGCCGTTCACGACGCCGTAGCCGCGGAACACCGAGAAGCGGTTCGACGACGGGCTCGCCCGGAAGTAGGCGCCGCCGCCGTAGCGCTTCGTGATGCCGTAGGTGGACCGCTCGACGTCGAGGCCGCCCTTCGTGGCGTGCGAGCCGAAGACGTCGAACAGGTAGGTCGCGTTGACGCGGCCGGCGAAGCGGTTCGCCGACGAGTCGTTGAGGAACCCGTTGCCGCCCGTGATGTAGCCGAACGCCGTGCACTGCGCGCGGGCGGCGGTGCCCGTGCCGCAGGCCGCGAGCGTGTCACCGGGCTGCTCGAAGCCGCTGACCCCGAGGTTCGTGTACCACTCGACGGCCGACGTGGACGCCTGGTAGCCGGTCGGATCGTCGACCGAGGTCGACCCGTGCCAGCCGCCGACCACCTCCATGATGAGGCGCTTGTCGAGGAACTTGCCGCCGTAACGGCCGATCACGTCGAAGATGTTGTCGGTGCTCTCCGTCGTGCGGCGGCTGTCGGCGCCGTTCATCGAGTAGCGCTTCTCGTGGGACGGCAGGCCGAAGGCGGAGAGCGTGAAGTTGTTGTTCTCGTCGAGCAGGTAGGTGAGCTTGCCGGTGAGCTGGTAGGTCGTCCGGCCCGTGTCGATGATCTTGCTCGTGCCGGCGATCGCGTTCTGCTCGTAGTTGCCCGCCGCGTCGATGCAGCGGCCGTAGCCCAGCGGGTCGGCGCCGGCGACGCAGCCCGAGGCGCCGGGGTCCGTCTCGAGCACGTTCGAGCGGAGGAAGCGCTCCGTCGTGCGCTTCGTCACGACCGGCGCGAAGCCCGCGTAGAACCAGAGCTTGTCCTTCTGGATGGGGCCGCCGAGCTCGAAGCCGAGGTCGAGGTCGTACGCGCCCTCGTCCGGCTTGAACCGCCACGCGACCGCCTCACCCGCGGCGCCCGCGGTGCGGCCCGTTGGCTGGAACATGAAGCGCGGGGTGAGGTTGCCGAACGCCGAGCCGTGGAACTCGTTCGAGCCGGACTTGGTCACCATGTTGAGCACGCCGCCCGTGGCGCGGCCGTACTCGGGCATGAAGCCGCCCGTCTTGACGTCGACTTCCTGGATGAAGTTCGTGATGAGCGTCGTCTGCGGGTTCTGCGCCGTCGGGTTGCCGCCGAACGTGCCGTAGACCGGGTCGGTCACGTTCATGCCGTCGAGGATGTAGGCATTCTCGGGCGACTGCGAGCCGGCGAAGCCGACGCCGTACAGGTCGCTCGAGGCCGTCGGCACCGTGGCCGAGACCGCCTCGACCGTGCGGCCGACGGGGATGCTCGCCACGAACTCGCGCGAGATGACCGCGCCGCTCTCCGCCGCGCCGATGTTCACGACCGGAGCGGCGCCCGTACGGACGACCTGCTCCTCCATCTGGACGGCCTCGGGGACCACCGCGAGATTTGCGCGGATCGTCTTGTCGAGGCGGACGGTGATGTCGGCGCGCTCGGCCGGCTTGTACCCGTCGAGCTGGACGGCGAGCTTGTAGTCGCCAGGGGGGAGCAGCGGGAGTCGGAACGAACCGTTGTTGTCGGTGACCGCCGTCTGCTCGCCCTGCAGCGCGGGGCTCGTGGCGATGATCACCGCACCCGCGACCGGCTTGCCGGTCGAGGCATCGGTGACGACGCCGAGGACGGTGCCTGTGGTCTGCGCGGATGCGATGCTCGCGAACAGCAGCGCGAGCGGCGCGATGCGCAGGAGGCGCAGCAACTTCTTCCTCATGACTTCCTCCAGGGAGAGAGCACTCAGCCGCAGCCAGGCGGGCAAACGCTCGTGTAGGCACAGCACGGGACACGGGCGATCGACCGACGGGTCAATGAACAGCCGTTCTAGACAGCCGCTGTGAGGAATGTCAAGACGCCACCGGCTGTTAGGAGTCGTTGTCGTTTACGCCCCGCCCGGGACGCAACACTCGGAGTTCACGCCGGTTTTTCGAAAGCGTCACAATGTCGCGGCCTTGACGCTTAGGCCTAGGAAGGCAGCACAGGAGAGACGCAGCGCGTCGTGGCGATCGCGTCCGATCGCGACCTCGGGGAAGGCTGCGTGTGGGCGGAATCCTGCGCTCGAGCGGTTCGCCAATGGTTGCGCGGCATGCGCACTATTTTCGCGAGCCGGTATTGACAAGCGGCAGGCGCGGAGTTTAGGAAGCGTCTTCATTTTTCCGGCTGATTCTGCCGTCAACCGCAGTCAGCAACGAGGCCGCCGGCGCGTGTTCGACGAAGTCACCAAGAAAGAAGGCGGTAAGGCTGCCGCGCGTCGCGCGGGCTACGTCTTCGGTTCCACGCTTTTCCAGGGCATTCTCATCGCGGCGATCATCACCGCCTCCGCAGCCATCAAGGCGAAGGTGATCGACGATCCGGTGGTCGACGTGAAGTTCGTCAAGACCGCCGCTCCCCCGCCGCCCCCTCCCCCACCGCCCGCGCCGCCCGCCGCCCGAAAGCGGCCGCCCGACGCGAAGCCGCGGACGGATCTGCCGAAGCCGCCGCCGCCCCAGGCGCTGATCCAGCCTCAGGAGATCCAGCCCGAGATGAAGGCGCCGGATCCCAACGAGGCGCCCGAGCCGGAGTACGACTACGGCGACGCGGGCCAGGGTGAGGGCGTGGTCGGCGGTGTCGTGGGCGCCCGGCCCGGGAACGAGGTCGAGGACGCGCCGGCGTTCGCCACGGCGGGCTACCGCAAGCCGCAGATGGCCGAGCCGGGCTGCGTCCAGCGCTCCGTCCGCATCCCGCCGCAGCTCGCCGGCTACATCTCCGGTCCGATCACCGTGAAGTTCGCGATCCGGCCGGACGGCTCGCCGTCGCGCTTCGAGGTGATGACCACCATCCCCGATCAGCGCATCTCGACCGCGATCTGGCAGGCGGTCCAGGGGTGTCGCTGGGTGCCGGGTGCCGATGCCCAGGGCCGCCCCGTGTCGATCTGGGTGATCCTCCCCATCCGCTTCACCGCAGGCTAGGCGCTCGTCACAGCGCGTCGCCCTCGTCCGTCTCGAAGAAGAAGTAGTTTCAGCCCACAGGAGATGTCGATGTTCCAGCCGCTCGCTTCCTTGAACAACCTCGTCCTGGCCCAGGCCGCCGGCGCCGCCCCGGGCACCTTCGATCTCGTCAACATGGTGAAGTCGATCGAGGGCTTCGGCATCGTCGTCGCCGCGATCCTCGGCATCATGAGCATCTATTCGCTCGGCGTGATGGCCGAGCGGCTCGTGACCTACTCCCGCGCCAACAAGGCGTCGCGCCAGTACGCCGCGAGCCTGCGCGACCTCCTGCCCGGCGGGAAGTTCGGCGACGCGGTGGAGCTCTCGAAGAAGCTGAAGCGCGGCCACCTGCCCAAGGTGCTCGGCCTCGCGATCGAGGAGTACAGCCGCGGCGTCGACGCGGTCCGCACCAAGGGTCCGCGCGACGTCGGCGACTTCGACGTGATCGCTGCCGTGAACCGCGCGGTCGAGCGCAGCTCGCTCCGCACCGTGAACGACCTCCGCCGCGGCCTCGGCTCGCTCGCCACGATCGGCTCGACGGCCCCCTTCGTCGGCCTCCTCGGCACGGTGTGGGGCATCATCAAGGCCTTCCAGAACATGGCGGCCACCGGCTCCGGCGGTCTCGGAACGGTGTCCGGCGCGATCGCCGAGGCGCTCATCAACACCGCCTTCGGCCTCCTCGTCGCGATCCCCGCCGTCATGATGTTCAACTACCTCACGAACCGCGTCGAGGACATGCAGGTCGACATCACCGACTCCGCCACGGAGCTCGTCGACTTCTTCATGAAGGAAGGCCGCGAGGCGAAGTAGCCCTCGCGCCCACCTTCGGGACGCCCTCAGGAGCCGAACGCGATGTCGATGGATGTCGGCAGCAAGTCGGTGAAGAGCGACATCAACGTGACGCCGCTCGTCGACGTCGTGCTGGTGCTCCTCATCATCTTCATGGTCATCACTCCGATGCTGCAGCGCGGGAAGCCGGTTCAGCTCCCCGACGCCAAGCACGTCTCCGCCCTGAAGGGCGGCGGCGACCCGGTCCTCCTCTCCATCACCGCCGATGGGAAGGCCTGGATCGACAAGGCGGAGGTCCCGCTCGATCAGATCTCCACCGAGCTCAACGTGGCGATGCAGATGGCGCCCGGCTCTCCCGTGATGATCAAGGGAGACAAGAGCGTCGACTACAAGCGCGTCCGCGAGATCATCCTCGAGGTCTCGAAGACGCACCTGCTCGGCGTGAGCCTCGCCGCGAGCGAGATCAAGGAGAAGAAATAGCCATGGGGATGGCGCTCGGGACGAAGAAGCCCGCCTCGGACATCAACGTCACGCCGCTCATCGACGTGGTGCTGGTGCTGCTCATCATCTTCATGGTGCTGACGCCGCTCGCCGAGAAGCAGAAGTTCATCCGCGTCCCGGACTACCAGCCGGAGATGCAGCCGGTCCCGCCGGACTCGGTGCCGCCCGACCAGACGATCCTCACCGCGCTGCAGAACGGGAACGTGCTCCTCAACAAGCAGGAGATGAGCGTCGCCGACGCGATGCAGCGGCTCCACGTGGCGTACGACGGGCGGCCCTCGAAGGTGCTGTTCTTCAACGCCGAGGACACGGTGAAGTACGACCAGGTGGTGTACGTGCTCGACCAGGCGCACGGCTCCGGCGTGAACACGATCGGGATGATGACCGACCCGCCGATCACCGCCCAGGCCGCCCCAGCCGAGGCGGCACCGCAGTAGACGGCGATCCAGGCGAGGATGCTCCGAAGGGCCGGCTCGCGCCGGCCCTTCTCTTTTGCGCGGGGCCCGGCCTCGCGCGGAGCGCGTGCGTCCTACTGCGCGGCGGCGAGCCGCTCGAGCACCGCCTCGAGCTCCGGCGGGAGCGGGCTCATCGCCTCGACGCGCGCGCCGTCGGGTCCCTCGACGGCGAGCCGCGAGGCGTGCAGGAATTGCCGGCGGAGGCCCGGCAGCTCGGCGGCCGCGCCGCCGTAGAGCGTGTCGCCCGCGACCGGATGACCGAGGTGCGCGAGGTGCGCGCGGATCTGGTGCATGACGCCGGTGACGATGCGGACGCGCAGCAGGGTGTGCGACTCGTAGCGGCGCGCGACCTCCCAGTGCGTCTCCGCCGGCCGCGGGCGGAGCCCCTTCGCGAGGACGCGCTCCTCCGTCTCCGGGTCCGGGACCGGCACCGCCCGGCCGCCACGCTGCGCGAGCGGCACGGACGAGACGCCGCCCGAGGCGACCCGTCCCACGACGAGCGCCAGGTACACCTTCTCCACCTCGCGCGCCGAGAAGCGCGCGTGCAGCGCCTCCCACGCCTCGGCGTCGCGCGCGAACAGCACGCACCCGCTCGTCTCGATGTCGAGCCGCTGGACCGCCCCGCCCTCCCGCGGCTCCGGCGAGGCGTCGGCGCACTCCGGGTAGCGCGCGACCAATGCGTTCGCGAGCGTCCCGCCCTCGCCCGGCGCGAGCGGGTGGACCGCGACGCCGGCCGGCTTGTCGACGATGACGAGGCGCGGCGTCTCGACCAGCACGGCGAGCGGGGCGTCCGGCTCCGGCTCGGGCGGACCGGCCGGCGCCTCCACGTCGAGCTCCACGAGGGCGCCCGGCTCGACCGCGTCGCTCGCGCGCGCGCGGCGGCCCCGCACCCGCACCTCGCCGAGCTGGAAGGCGCGCTTCACCGTGGCCCGCCCGAGCCCGAGCGCGTCCGCGAGCGCCCGATCGAGCCGCCCGGAGGCGGTCAGCGGCAGCCGAATCTCCCGTCGCATGCGTTCCGTTCCCCGCGCCCTGGCGCGGCCTCGCGCGGAGGTGAGTCCAGCGCGTCCATCCCGGCGCCGGGTCACGTCGCCAGGTTCCGGCGAGCTCCGCCCCGGAGGGAGATAGAGCCTCTCCGCCCGCCAAGGCAACCGCCTTTCGCCTGCGGCGCCCCGGACGAGCGGCGTCGCGCGGCGGCGCGGCGCCCGGCCGCCGGATAGGACCCCATCGATGCCGACCTCGCTCACCCTGCCGCTCGACGACGAGACCGTCCGCTCGCTCCACGTCGGCGACGAGGTGCTCTTCAGCGGCCGGATGATCACGGCTCGCGAGGCCGCCCACCGCGTCCTCCTGCGCGAGCTCGACCCGACCGTGAAGCGGCTCGTCGAGGGGCGCTTCATCTATCACTGCGGGCCGGTGGTCGCGGAGGACCCCGCCACCCACGCCTGGCGCTTCGCCGCCGCCGGCCCTTCCAGCTCCCTGCGGGAGGAGCCGTATCAGGCCGAGGTCATCGCGCGCTACGGGGTGCGCGGCGTCGTCGGGAAGGGCGGGATGGGGCCGGCGACGCTCGCCGCGCTCGCAGCGCACGGCGCGGTCTACCTGCACGCGGTCGGCGCGCTCGCCGTCGGGCTCGCCCGCCGCGTCGTGCGCGTGCACGGCGTCCACAAGCTCGACGAGCTCGGGGTGCGCGAGGCGATCTGGGACATCGAGGTCAAGGACTTCCCCGCGATCGTCACCATGGACGCGCACGGCGAGAGCCTGCACGCGAGGCTCGAGCGTGAGGCCGAGGCCGCGCGCGCGCTCCTCGAGCGGACGAGCCTGTGATGGCGTCACCCGCCCGCATGGAGCCTGCTGCGGCGCACGCTGCCTGCCTGCGCCAGGCGGCCTCGTCGTTGCGCTCCTCGACGTGCCTTACAGGCACGCCTGCGGTGCTCACTCCTCGGAGCGCCCGGCTCGGCGACGGGATCGCGCGCCTCGCGACGGCTCCATGCAAGCGAGGGACGCCCTGAAGCGAGCTGCTCCGCACGCTCACCCGGGCGGGCGGTGCGCCGCGCGCCGGCGGCGCGGGCTCTCCATGCGCACGAGCCCGTAGAAGAGCTGCGCCTCCGTGTAGGTCTGCCGCCCGCGGTAGCTCTCCTCCCGGTAGAAGGCGCAGGGCCGCTCGAGCCACATGCGCGCGCGCACGATCCCGCTCGTCGAGAACGGAGCGACGATCTCCGCAGGCGCCTCGGCGAGGTAGCGCTCGAGCAGCGTGCGGATCTTGCGGTTGTAGGGCGCCCGCGGCAGCCGCGAGTGACGCCGGCCGCGGTGGAGCGTGCCGTCGAAGCGCGTGGACGCGTGGTAGAGCTCGTGGAGGATCGTGGCGATCCGCTGCTCCGGCGTCGAGGCGCGGAACCAGAGCGGCCGGAGCGTGACGACGTAGAGGATCTTGCGCCCCTTCACCCGGATGAGCGGCTTCCTCCGGCCGGCGTCGCCGCGGGCGCGCGTCTGCTTGAAGTGGGCCGGCCGGATGGTCGCCCGGGACGCGCGCCGCGCCTCGCCGGCGACGACGAGGACGCGGGAGGCGCGCACGTGCGCGAGCTCGGGGATCCGCGCGGCGACGTCGCGCACGAGCCGCTTCACCGCGAGCGTCACGTTGAGCCGGGCCAAGCGCCGCCAGGATCGCCCAGCGCCGCCCGGGCGACAAGCTCCCACAGCGTCGCCGTTCGCCGCACCCGCGTTCTTCACTTCGCCCGGCCGGCCCGATACGATGGCCGCCGATGGTCCTGCTCCTCACGATCGCCGTCGCCCTGCTCGCCACCGCGCTCGTGCGGCTGGTCCGCCGTGGGCGCTCCCTCGTCGCGGAGATCGCCGATCTCGGCGAGCGCGTGAGCGAGCTCGGCCTGCGCCTCGAGGCCGCCGAGGGCGAGGTCGCCCAGGCGGTCACCCAGGCCGAGATCGCCGAGAACGTGCTGCTCGAGAAGGGCGTCGCCGACGAGGACGACATCGAGGCGGTGCGGCGGCGGTTCGTCGCGGACGCCTCGTCGGGCTACGACCGGGCGCGCGACGGCGAGCTGAATTGAGGGGATGCCCCGTCGCCTCGCGACGGGGACCCTCCGGCGAGGAGCCGTTCCGGACGTACTCAGCGTGAGCGTTCGCGGGAGCGCGGCCGGGCGGCGCCGCGCGCGGGCTTCGGCTTCGACGCCCGCGCCGGAGTCCGCTTCGTCTTGCGGGTGCGCGACGGGGAGCGCTCGGGCGCCTCCGCCGCGGGGCGTGCCGGGGCGGCCTCGTAGCGCGGCTTCTCGGGGTGACGACGGTAGACGAGGATCGTGCGTCCGAGGATCTGCGCGACCTGCGCGCCGCTCCCGGCGCCGAGCCGGTCCGCCGCCTCGAAGCGATCCTCGGGGCTCTCGGTCCCGATCTTCACCTTCACGAGCTCGTGCGTGGCGAGCGCGTCGTCGAGCTGCAGCAGCACCGCCTCGGTGACCCCCTCCTTGCCGACCTGCACGACGGGCGAGAGGTGGTGACCGGCGGCGCGCAGCGTCTTGCGCAGGCGGGTCGAGGCCATGAGGGCGCGCTTCTTCGGGTTCGTGGGGGCAGGCATGTGCGTTCACTTCCTGAGATAGCGGAGCTCGCGGACGAGGTCCACGTGCTCGGGCGCGACCGCGAGGCCGCGCCGGAGGTGTCGCTCGGCGAGGGAGAGATCCCCCACGAGCTTGGCCATCTGGCCGAGGAACAGGTACCCGGGCGCGCAGCGGGCGTTCCGGCGGAGCCCCTCCTCGATGGCGGCGGCGCTCGCGGGGTGCTGCGCCCGCGGCTCCTTCGCGACGAGGAACTCGCACCAGGCCGCCCAGATCCCGAACTCCGGCTCGTCGGAGTTGAGCGCCATCGCCTCGCGGAGCTTGGCGAGCGCCTCCGGGTAGCGGCGGGCGCGGACGAGGACGGTCGCCGCCTGGAACACGTTCTCCGCCCGGAGGATGCGCATGACGTCGACGTCGGCGGCGCCGCCGGACGCGAGCTCGTCCACGTACTTCGCGCGCTGCGCCTCGTCGCCGAGCACGCTCCACGCAGCGCTCACCTTCGCGAACACGTCGGCGCAGAGCGCGCGCACCTCGGCGGGGGCGTCCGCCGGCACGGCGTCCGGGTGGTAGGTCTTCGCGAGCCGGAAGTAGGCGACCTTCACCTGCGCCGGCGTGGCCGCGCGCTTCACGCCCAGCACCTCGAAGTGATCGGCGCTCGCGAGCGCCTCGAGGAGGACGCGGAGCTCCCCGGCCTCGAGCGGCGGGGGAGGCGGAGGGGGCGCGCTCGGGCGGGGCGGCGCGGGCGGCGCGGGCGGACGGGGGGCGGCCGCGGGCGGGCGCGGAGCGACGGGTGACTTCTTCGTGGGGGCGGCCGAGGCGGTCGGGGTCGGGGTCGGGGTCGGGGTCGGGGTCGGGGTCGGGGTCGGGGTCGGGGTCGCGGTCGCGGTCGCGGTCGCGGTCGGGGTCGGGGTCCGCGCGGCCGCAACTGCCCGCGGCGCGGCCCGAGGGGCGCCGAACGCGAGCAGCTCCGCCTCGGCGAGCAGGAGCGCGACGCGCAGGAGGGTCGCCGCCTCCGCCGGCTGCGCCGCCGCGATCTCGGCGGGGCTCCGGCCGTCGAGGATCCCCGCGGCGCGCGCCTCCTGCGGCGTGAGGCGCAGATCCTCGAGCCGGACCCGTCCGACCACGCGCGAGGCGGCGCGCGTCGCGCGCTCGCCCAGGCGCCGCTCCGCGCCGGCGCCGTCGAGCGCGCGCGTCGCGGCGGAGGCCATCGCGTAGGGGTTGCCGAGCGGGAACGCCGAGGGCGGCGGGGTCACGCCCGGCTCCCAGCTCCAGCGCCCCGCCTCGAGCGCGAGCGCGCGCCCTACGATCGCGGCGCCATGGTCGACGAGGAAGGCGGCGACCTCCGCCGGCGCGACGAGCCGCTCCGCGAGGAGCGCGGAGAGGAGATCGCCGCCCGTGCTGGCGCGCGCGCCCTCGGCGCGGACGAGCTGCTCGGGCGTGAGCGCGCCGCGCCGCGCGAGGAAGCGGCCGAGCTCGTCCTCGGGCGCGGCCGAGGCGGCGTGCTCGACGGTGCCGCGCCGGAAGGTGAGCGCGTACCGCACCGGGCCGGACGCGACCGTGAGCCGGCCGTGCGCCTGGTTCGCGGCGGCGAGCAGGAAGAGGCGCAGCGGGCCGTCGCTCGAGAGGGCCCCCTCGCACGGCAGCCCCGCCGCGATCGCGGCGGCCGCGGTGACCTCTCGTTCGGCGAGACCGTACGACGCGCGGGGCGGGGCGGCGCGCGGCGGCGCCGGGGTGGGGCGAGCGGGCGGAGGGCGGTAGCCCGGCGCGACGCGCTCGAGCCGCGGCGGCGCCGGATCCGTCGGCGGCTGCGGCCCCGCCCCCTTCCCCTGCCCGTTTCCGTCGCTCACCGGCCGGCTAGAGTACCACCGTCTCCCGGTACTCGCCGAACACCTCGCGCAGCGCGTCGGAGATCTCGCCGAGCGTCGCCTCCGCCTTCACCGCGGCGAGGATCGGCGGCATGAGGTTGTCGGTGCCCTTCGCCGCCGCGCGCACCGCGTCCACCGCCTGCTTCGCCGCGGTGCCGCTGCGCTCGCGCCGGAACGCCTTCAGCGACGCGACCTGCCGCTCCTCGAGCGCCGGGTCCACCTTCATGACCGTCACGGGCGGATCGTCGGAGCGGAACGCGTTCACGCCCACCACGACCTTCTCCTTCGCCTCCACCTGCCGCTGCCAGGCGTAGGCGGCCTCCTGGATCTCGCGCTGCACGTAGCCCTGCGAGATCGCGTGGACCATGCCGCCCATCTCGTCGATCTTGCGGAGGTACTGCTCGGCGCGCCCCTCGATCTCGTCGGTCAGCGCCTCGATCGCCCAGCTCCCGCCGAGCGGATCGATGACGTCGGCGACGCCCGACTCGTTCGCGATGATCTGCTGGGTGCGCAGCGCGATGCGGGCGGACTCCTCGGTGGGCAGCCCGAGCGCCTCGTCGCGCGAGTTCGTGTGCAGCGACTGCGTGCCGCCGAGCACCGCCGCGAGCGCCTGGAGAGTGACGCGCACGATGTTGTTGTCGGGCTGCTGGGCGGTGAGCATCGAGCCCGCGGTCTGGGTGTGGAAGCGCAGCATCATCGAGCGCGGGTCCTTCGCCTTGAAGCGCTCCTTCATGATGCGCGCCCACAGGCGCCGCGCGGCGCGGAACTTCGCGACCTCCTCGAGGAGGTCGTTGTGCGCGTTGAAGAAGAAGGAGAGCCGGCCGGCGAACGCGTCGACGTCGAGGCCCGCCTTCACCGCGGCGTCGACGTAGGAGATGCCGTCGGCGAGCGTGAAGGCCACCTCCTGCACCGCCGTCGAGCCCGCCTCGCGGATGTGGTAGCCGGAGATCGAGATCGGGTTCCACTTCGGCATCACCTTCGCCGTGTAGGCGAAGATGTCGGTGATGAGGCGCAGCGACGGCTCGGGCGGATAGATGTACGTCCCGCGCGCCGCGTACTCCTTCAGGATGTCGTTCTGGATCGTGCCCTGGAGGTCCGCGGGCGCGACGCCCTGCTTCTCGCCGATCGCCTGGTAGAGCGCGAGCAGGATCCCGGCGGTCGCGTTGATCGTCATCGAGGTGGAGACCTCGCCGAGCGGGATCCGGTCGAGGAGGATCGACATGTCTCGGATCGAGTCGATCGCCACGCCGACCTTGCCGACCTCGCCGCGCGCGCGCGCGTGATCGGAGTCGCGGCCCATCTGCGTGGGGAGGTCGAACGCGACCGAGAGGCCGGTCTGGCCGGACTTGAGCAGGTAGTGGTAGCGGCGGTTCGAGTCCTCCGCGGTGCCGAACCCGGCGTACTGGCGCATGGTCCAGAAGCGGGCGCGGTACATCGTCGGCTGCACGCCGCGGGTGAACGGGTACTCGCCGGGCAGGCCGAGCCGGTCCTCGAGCCCCGGCCGAGCGTCCCCCGCGACGTAGACGGGCTGCTCGGGGATGCCGCTCGTCGTCTCGAAGCGGGCGCGCCGCTCCGGCCCCTTCTTCACGGCCTTGCCGTACGTGCCCTCGAGCCAGCGCTGCTTCTTCTCGTCCGCCATGTCGGTCCCTCGACGCGCTCGCGGGCTCCGCGCCCGCACAAGAGTTCGCTACTCCACGACGCAGAGCTTCGCGTTGCCCTCGACGGCCTGGCCCTCCGTGACGAGGACCTCCACCACCTTGCCGTCCTTGGGGCTCCGGAGCTCGTTCTCCATCTTCATCGCCTCGACGACGAGGAGCGCCTGCCCCTCCCGCACCGCGTCTCCGACCTTCACGCGCACCTTCGCGATCCTGCCCGGCATCGGCGCGGTGAGGGCCTGCCGCCCCTCGACGGTGAACCTCCCTGCCGCGCGGCGCATGCGGAGCTTCTTCTCGTCGAGGATCTCGATCGGATACACCGAGTCCCGCACCCGCACCCGCACGTGCGAGTCGCGCTCGTCGAGCATGGCGGTGTAGCTCGCGGTGTCGACGATGAGCGAGAGCGTGCCGTAGTCGTGCCTGAAGGCGTCGACGACGTGCACCCTCCCGCGGAGCCGCACCTCGAAGAGGCCGGGCGCGGTCTGCCTCACCTCGATCTGCTCCTCGCGCCGTCCGCCGTCGAGGAGGGCGACGAAGCGGCTCACGTGCCACCTCCGCGCAGCGCGCGGGCGCGCCCGAGCCGCGCCCAGTTCGAGCGGCTGGCCGCCACCGCCCCGGCGCGCGCGGCGGACGCCTCCGCCGCGTCGCGATCCCGCTTGTACGCCTCCACCGCCGCGGCGATGAGCGCCACGTCCTCGAAGGCGGGATCGGGCGGGCGCACCAGGTCCGCCTCGTACCGGGCGCAGAACCCGGTGTCGTACGCGCCGGCGCGGAAGGCCGGGTGATCGAGCACCGCGGCGAGGTAGGCGACGTTGGTGGTGATGCCGTGGATCGTGTACTCGCCGAGCGCGCGGATGAGGCGCTCGATGGCCTGGTCGCGCGTCGGCGCCCAGGCGACGAGCTTCGAGAGGAGCGGGTCGTAGTACTGCGGCACGACCCAGCCCGGGTACACGCCCGAGTCGTCGCGGATGCCGGGGCCGCCCGGCACGCGCAGGTAGGTGATCTTGCCCGGCGAGGGCATGAAGCGCCGCGCCGGATCCTCGGCGTAGATGCGCGCCTCGATGGCGTGCCCGCGGCGCACGACCGCGTCCTGCGGCCCGACCCGCCCGCCCTGCGCGACCTCGAGCTGCATCCGCACGAGGTCGAGGCCGGTGATCACCTCGGTCACCGGGTGCTCCACCTGGAGGCGGGTGTTCATCTCGAGGAAGTAGAAGCTCCGGTGCGCGTCGACGAGGAACTCGACGGTGCCGGCGCCGCGGTAGCCCACGGCCCTGGCCGCGCGGACCGCGACCTCGCCCATCGCCTGGCGCATCCGCTCGTCGAGGACGCAGCTCGGGCTCTCCTCCACCACCTTCTGCTGGCGGCGCTGCACGGAGCACTCGCGCTCGCCGAGGTGGATCGCGTCGCCGTGCTCGTCGGCGAAGATCTGGATCTCGACGTGGCGCGGCTCGTCGAGGAACTTCTCGAGGTAGAGCCGCTCGTCGCCGAACGCGCCGGCGGACTCGCGCCGCGCGGAGTCCCACAGGGAGAGGAAGTCCGCCTCGCGCTCCACCTTCCTCATGCCCTTGCCGCCGCCGCCGGCGGCCGCCTTGATCATGACGGGGTAGCCGAGCGCGTCCGCGAACGCCTTCGCCTCCTGCTCGTCGGCGATCGGCCCCTCGGACCCGGGCACCGTGGGCACGCCCGCCGCGTTCATGTGGCGGCGCGCGACGGTCTTCACCCCCATCGCGTCCATCGCCTCGGGCGGCGGACCGACGAAGGTGAGGCCGGCCGCCGCGCAGGCGCGGGCGAGCTCGGCGTTCTCGGAGAGGAAGCCGTACCCGGGATGGAGCGCGTCCGCGCCGCTCTTCTTCGCGGCGTCGATGAGCTTCTCGATCACGAGATAGCTGTCGCGCGCGGGGGAGGGGCCCACGTGGACGGCCTCGTCCGCCTTGCGGACGTGCAGGGCCCCGCGATCTGCGTCCGAATAGACGGCGACCGTCGCGAGGCCCATCTCCCGGCAGGTGCGCATGACGCGCACCGCGATCTCGCCGCGGTTCGCGACGAGGACCTTGCGAATGCGCGTCTTCGGGCTCAATTCGCGGGCCTCGAGGAGGGGACGGTCAAGGCTCTGACCCGGCACCGGGCTGCGAGAACGACTCGGGAGTCGGTCACGATACCTGCGCGTGCACGCGCACGTAAAGGCTCTCCCACATCGACTCCACGGGTCCGGAACGATCCTTCGGGCACGCCGCGCGCCACGCAAGCGCGCGGGCCGGGGGGTTCCCCGAGGACCGCCGCGCGCCCACGATGACCCCACGATGGCGGAAGACGTCGTGCAGCCGGACCCGGTGGAGGGCGAAGCGTCGGAGCGCTCGCGCGCGCGGCTCGCGACCGGGCTCGAGCGCCTCCTCTCCGTGGAGGCCGAGGAGCGCGCGCTCCGCCGCCTCCTCGGCGCCCTCGCCGAGGCAGCGCCCGCGATCGACTCGGTCGTGCTCGTCGTGCGCGAGGGAGAGCGGCTCGAGGTCCTCGCCCAGGTCGGCCTCGACGACGGCGCGCCCGCCGAGGTCTCGGGCGGGATCGCGGCGGAGGTCCTCGCCGCGGGCGCTGCGCGCAGCGCGCCTCGACCCGGGGTGCCGTTCCCACCCGGCACGCGCCACGCGGCGGGAGCGCCGCTCGTCGGCTGCGCGGTGCCGGGCGCGCTCCTCGCAGGGACCCGCGGCGACGCGCCGCTCGACGCCGACGCGCTCCTGCTCCTCCGCGCGGCCGCGGATCGCGCCGCGCGCGCGCTCGACCGCGAGCGGCTCGGGCGCGCTCACGAGGACGCGAGAGAGACGCTCCGGCGCGCCGAGGCGGACCTCGAGACCCGGCGCAGGACGGTCGACTTCATCCTCGGCGTGGTCGGACACGACCTGCGCAACCCGCTCGGCGCCATCCACATGTCGGCCTCGCTGCTTCACACCAAGGGCGGCCTCGTCGGCTGGCAGGCCCGCGCCATCGAGCGGATGCGCTCCTCGGCGGGGCGGATGGGCCGCATCATCCAGGATCTCCTGAGCTACACGCGGACGCGGCTCGGCAACGGGATCCCGGTGAGCCCCCGCCCGGCGAGCTTCGACGTCGTCGCGCGCAAGGTCGTGGACGAGCTCCGCTCGGTGAACAGCGATCGCAAGGTCGAGATCGCGATCCACGGCGACGCCGCGGGCGAGTGGGATCCGGACCGGCTCGAGCAGGTGGTCTCGAACCTCGTCTCGAACGCGATCGACCACGGTGATCCGGACGTGCCGGTGCGCGTGGAGGTGGACGGGGACGATCCCGACCGCGTCCTCCTGCATGTGCGCAACGGCGGAGCGGGGATCCCCCCGGAGGTGCTCGCGCACCTGTTCGAGCCGTTCGCGCGTGGACCGGACGAGAAGAGCCGCAAGGCCTCGGGCCTCGGGCTCGGCCTCTACATCTCGCGCGAGATCGTGCGCGGACACGGCGGGGACATCGCCGCGCAATCGGTGGAGGGCGAGACGACCGTGACGGTGGACCTGCCCCGCCGGTGCGCGGCGCGGCCGGCCGCCTGACCGGCGATCGAGCCGGGGCCGGTCAGCGCGCGGCGCGCCAGACCTCGGAGAGCTCACCGGAGAGCCGGCCCTCGACCTCCGCCGCCGCTTCCGCCGGAAGGGCTTCGCGCACGGCGGCGAGGACCGCGCCGACGTAGAGCGCGGCCGCGCGGGGCGGATGCTGCACGAGCTCGGTCACCTCGCGCAGGTACTCCTCCGCCCCGACGTGCCCCCGCGCGGCGCCGTCGTCCGCGTCGAGCAGCTCGCGCGCGAGCGCGTACGGCAGCCGCGCGGCGATCGCACGGGCGGGCTCTCCGTGCAGCGCTCCGAGGAGCGGCACGAGCACGCCGAGGAGGACCTTGTGGAGGTCCACCTCCGAGCCGAGCCGCGCCTCGAGCCGCTCCGCGATCCCCCGCCCCTCGAGGTGAACCCACTCTGCGCGGCCGTCGAGATCGCCCGGTCCGACCGCCCCCGGCACGGCGTCCCCGGAGCCGCCCGCCACCCGGTATCCGTCCGTCATGCGGGAAAGATGCGCGTCGCGCCCGGGCCCGGCCCGTCCTTCGCGGAGGGCGGCCGCGGCGATCGCCCTCCCCTCAGCGCGCCTCCGGCACCTGGGGCGGGGGAACGCGCAGCGGCCCGGACGGTCGGTTCGCCTCGGGGAGCGCGGCGGCGATCGCGGCGCGCGTCGCGTCGCGCAGGGCGTCGGCGGTCGGGAAGTCCGCCGGGTGGATCGGGTCGAGCACCTGGACGCGCGCGCGCATCCGCTGGCGAAGGACGAGGCCGTTCTTCGGGAGCGCGTCCCCCGTCCCGCTGACGACGATGGGGATCACCGGGCAGCCCGCCTCGATCGCGAGCCGGAAGGCGCCGTCCTTGAACGGCCCGAGCCGCCCGTCGCGCGAGCGCGTGCCCTCGGGGAAGAGCATCACGGGAGAGCCGCGCGCGAGGTGGGTGCGGCAGCGGTCCATCATCTCGCGGATCGACTCGCGGTCTCCCCGCTTCAAGCGCACGTAGTCGTTCAGCCAGAGGTTCCAGCCGACGAACGGCACGCGGAAGACCTCGGCCTTCGACACCCACTTGAACGGCCGGAAGAGCCCGTACACGACGAGGATGTCGAGGAGCGAGAGGTGGTTCGCGGCGAGGACCGCGGCGCCCTTCCAGGGGAGCTTCTCGCGGCCCTCGACCGACGAGCGCCAGAAGGGGTTCGCGACGACGTAGAAGGTCGCCCACGCGCACGAGTAGAGGTGGACGGCCACGCGGCGCCGGTCGAACGGGGCGGTGAGGAGGAACACGAGCGTCGCGCCGAGGAACAGGATCGGCAGCGTGGCGACGAAGAACACCCAGTACACGACCGAGAACGCGCGCACGGGCGCATCCTGCGCCGGCGCCGGAGCGGCGGCAAGCGCGCGCCGTGCGGGCGCGGGCGGGCGGGCGCACCTCCGGCGTCAAGCGCCGGCGGGGCCGGCGACGCGCGCCTCGGGCGTCGCGCCTACCGCCTGCAGGATGCGGAGGAGCCCGAACTTCGGCAGCCGCATGTAGCCCGCCCAGGCGGCGGCGGCGAGGACGCCGTCGGCGATCCCGTCGGCGAGCCACTCCGCCGCGAAGCGTGGGTCGCGCTGCTTCAGCCCCGCGCCGCTCTCGCGCGCCCAGCGGCGGTTGTACCGTTCGTGAACCCCGACCGGCGGCGCGAGCACGAGCGGGAGGCCGAGCGCGCCGTAGAACGTGAGCTCGGAGGGCTTCGTCCAGAGGACGTCGGTGCGGGCGAGGAGCGCGTTGAAGCGCTCGTAGTACGCGCGGAAGGTGGGGGCGAGGAGGATCTCGAGCGGGCCGCCGAGGAGCGGCTCCATCCCCGCGCGCCGGACGATCTCGCGGAAGCGCGCGTCCACCTCGGCGCGGAGCCCGGCGACGAGGCAGATCCTCAGCGTCCCCGCCTCGAGCGCGCGGCGGAAGCCGGGCAACAGCTCCGCCGCCATCCCAGCCTGCGCGCCCGCGCCGCCGACCGCGAAGGTGAGGAGCGGTGGTTGCCCCTCCTCCTCGCGCGGGAGCGCGCCGAGGAAGTGCGCGAGCTCCTCCGGGATCGTGCGGCGGAACTCTCCGGACGGATCGAGCCGGACGACGCGCGCCGCGAGGTTCGCCTTGAGCGCCCCGAGCGCGGGCCCGCCGACGAGCGCGTCGGGGAGCGGGAAGCCGGTGAAGGTGATCCGATCCTCCGGCACGCCGTACGAGCGGAGCCGCCGCGCCGCCCGGCGGGTCGGGACGAGGTAGTGGATGCGGGTGTGGCGCGGATCGGCGGGCGCCCAGATGCGGTTCAGATCGGAGTCGGTCGCGACGCAGAAGATCCGCTCGAGCCCGGCCGCGTCGGCGACGATCGCCGGCGAGTAGAAGGTGGTGAGGAGCGGCGCGCCCGTCCGTCGCAGCTCCGCCACGAGCCCCCGCCCCAGGTCGCGCTTGCGGACGAGCCGGTCGAGCGCCCGGACGCCGCGGGTCGGCGCGGAGAGGTCGCGGTAGGGATGCAGGCGCGGGATGTCGGTGACCAGGTCGAGCGCGCGCCGGAGCGGCGCGCCCACCCAGGGGACCTGCGAGAGGCGCGAGACGCCCTCGTAGGTGCGGCGCACGCGCTGCCAGAGCCGCTCCTCGCCCGGCGCGACGAGCGGCGCGCGATCCACCTGGAGCGCCTCGGTGCCGAGCGCGTCGGCGAGCGGCAGCGCGGCGCGCATGTGGCCGTAGCCCATCTCGACGGCGACGACGAGCGGCTTCGGGGCGGAAGGTGCGCTGCGCATGGCCTGGGGCCGGCGAGCCTACCTCACGCGCCGCGTCAGGGCTCGTTTCCCGCGCGGTGCGTCACGGGCGAGCGAGCCCCGGGCCGGCCTGCCGCTACGCAACGCGTCGGTCGATTGTCACGGGAGCCGTGACCGTCGCGTGACACCGGGGGCGTAGCGTGCCCCCCTCGCGTCCCGCACCTCACCCCGGGCGCGAAGGAGCCCCCGCATGTCCGCCACGCACGCCGAGCCGCTGCACGCCGAGCAGACCTCCGCGCCGCTGACGCGCCTCGATCGCCGGGCGATCGAGGACATCGTCCGGTCCGGGCGTCGCCTCCTCGTGCAGGGCGGGATGGGCATCCACGCCTCGGACGGCGTCTCCGGCAAGGTCGCCGCCCACCGCGGCGCCCGGCTCGTCGGCGTGGGGACGATCTCCGCGGTCCTCAAGACGCCGGAGCAGCTCCGCGCCGAGATCCGCCGCGCGCGCCAGGAGTCGCAGGGCGGGTTCGTGGGCGTGAACCTGATGGCGGCCATCAACAAGGCCGACTTCGAGCTCCTCGCGCGCGTGTCGATCGAGGAGCGCGTTTCCTTCCTCGTGCAGGGCGCGGGGATCTCGCGCGAGATCCTGCGCTGGTGCAGGGAGGGCGGCGTGCCGTTCGCCGGGATCGTGTCCTCCGGCCGGCTCGCCGCGATGTACGAGAAGTGGGGCGCGGACTTCGTGGTCGCCGAGGGCGCCGAGGCGGGCGGGCACATCGGCGACATCGGCCACCCGCTCCCGACGCTCGTCCGCGAGGTGCTCGCGGCGACGGCGCTGCCGGTGGTCGCCGCCGGCGGCGTGGACGCCTCGGACGTGGCGCGCTTCGTGGCTGGCGGCGCGGCCGGCGTCCAGATCGCGACGCGGTTCCTCGCCTGCGCCGACGGCGACGTTCACCCTGCGTTCAAGGCGATGCACCTCGGCAAGACCGCGGACGACGTCGCGATCATCACGAGCTGCGTGAAGGGGATGAAGGCGCGCGCGGTGCGGAACGCCTTCACCGAGAAGCTCGCGCGCGGCGAGGCGGTCCCGCCGCGCTCGAAGGCGTGGTGGTTCGGCAAGGACGGCTACATGGGGCGCAAGAAGGCCTGCGTCGAGTGCCTCGGCGACGGGCTCTGCGTGTGCCGCACGAGCGGCTACAAGGAGAGCTTCTGCATCACCGACGCGCTCCTCGCCGCCGCCGTGAAGGGCGACACGGAGAACGGCCTCTTCTACACGGGCCAGAGCCTCGTCCGGATCGGCGAGCGCGACGTCACCGCGCTGCCGACCGCGGCCGCGCTCCTCGCCGATCTCGAGGCGCGGCTCGCCGCCGAGGACGCCGCCTTCGAGCAGGCGCCGGCGGGCGCGTCCGCGGTCGCGTAGCGCACCGCGCCTTCATCTGTTGATGCGAGTCAAACCCCGCCGCCGGGCGGGGCCTTGCCATCTCGACCGACCCGTTTTTTTCGGATACAGGAATTTGGTCCACCTTTTCGTCGGGTGGACCGAGCGTCATCCCGGCGATCGAAACAGCGAAAGAGACGTTGAATGGCGACTGGCACCGTGAAGTGGTTCAACGACGCGAAGGGCTTCGGGTTCATCACCCAGGACAACGGGGGTGAGGACGTCTTCTGCCACTACAGCGCGATCCAGGGCGACGGCTTCAAGAGCCTCGCCGAGGGTCAGAAGGTGGAGTTCGACGTCGTGAAGGGCCCGAAGGGCCTGCAGGCCGCGAACGTGCGGAAGACGTAAGTCTGCCCGCCCCGATCGGTCGGCACGGAGCCCGGTTCCTCTTCGAAGAGGGCCGGGCTCTCGCCTTTCCCGGGGCCGGACAGTCACGGTCCGTGACTCCGGGACGGAGCGCTCGCGGTCCGTACGGGGGCTCGCGAGGCGGGCGGCGGGGCGAGCGGGGCTCCATTGCGGCGGCAGGCGGCGCGCCGCAGCGTGAGAGCGGAGGACCGCCATGCCCATGCGCACGCACGAGCTCCACCCGTCCCTCGTCCACGCGCCGCTCGCCCTCTTGCCGGCCACCGCGCTCGTCGACCTGGCGGCCGCGCTCCGCCCGCGCGATCTGCGGCTCGATCGCCTGGGGCGAAACCTGTGGTGGACCACCGCGGCGGCCGGGCTCGTCACCGGCCTCGCCGGCATGGCCGCCTCGCAGGAGATCGAGCTCCGCAGCGCCCACGCACGCGACATGATGTTCACCCACGGGATCGGGAACCTCGCCGTCGTCCTCGCGGCGGTGGGGATCTCCGCCTGGCGGACGCGCAACGCGGCGAACCTCACCTCCGCGGCGAGCGGCCTCCTCGCCGCGGGGGCGGCCAGCTACACGGCCTACCTCGGCGGCGAGCTCGTGTACACGCACGGCGCCGGCGTGAAGGTCCTCGGCGGCGCCGCGGCGGAGGCGCCCGCGCTGTTCTCCGGCGAGGGGGTCGCGCGGCTCGGCCGCGACGCGGGGCGCGGCCTCGGCTGGCTCCTCCGGCGCGCGTACCGCGCCGTCAGCGGGCGCGAGCGGGTGGCGCGGGGGGCGCTCGGCCCCATCGCCGAGGCGGGGACGGGCGCCGAGGAGCCGGAGCTTCACTGAGCGTCAGCGTCACAGCGGGATGTTCCCGTGCTTGCGGGCCGGGTTCTCCTGCCGCTTCGTGCGCAGCATCTCGAACGCGCGGATCACCTTGGGGCGGGTGTCCTCCGGCTTGATCACCTCGTCGATGTAGCCGAGCTCCGCCGCCTTGTACGGGTTCGCGAACTTGTCGCGGTACTCCTGGACGAGCCGCGCGCGCTCGGCGACCGGATCCTTCGCGGCCGAGAGCTCCTTGCGGAAGATGATGCTCACCGCGCCCTCCGGGCCCATCACCGCGATCTCGGCGGACGGGTACGCGAAGTTCACGTCGGCGCGGATGTGCTTCGACGCCATGACGTCGTAGGCGCCGCCGTACGCCTTGCGCGTGATGACGGTGACCTTCGGGACGGTCGCCTCGGCGAACGCGTAGAGGAGCTTCGCGCCGTGAGTGATGATCCCGTTCCACTCCTGGTCGGTCCCGGGGAGGAACCCGGGCACGTCGACGAGCGTGAGCAGCGGGAGGTTGAACGCGTCGCAGAAGCGGACGAAGCGCGCCGCCTTCACCGAGGCGTCGATGTCGAGGACGCCCGCGAGCACGGCGGGCTGGTTCGCGACGATCCCCACCGGCCGCCCGTTGAGGCGCGCGAAGCCGACGACGATGTTCGTCGCGAAGTGCTCGGCGACCTCGAAGAAGTGCCGGTCGTCGACCACCGCCCGGACCACGTCCTTCATGTCGTACGGCTTGGTCGGGCTCTCCGGCACGACGGTCTTCAGGAGCTCGTCGCGGCGGGAGACGTCGTCGGAGGAAGGCTGCGCGGGCGGGTCGTCGGCGTTGTTGAGCGGCAGGAAGCCGAGGAGCTCGCGGACGGCCCGGAGCGTGGCCTCCTCCGAGTCGATCGCGAAGTGCGCCACGCCGGAGCGCGTCGCGTGCGTGCGCGCGCCGCCGAGGTCCTCCTTCGTCACCTCCTCGTGCGTCACCGTCTTGATGACGTCCGGGCCGGTGATGAACATGTACGCCGTGTCCTTCACCATGAAGATGAAGTCGGTGATGGCGGGGCTGTAGACGGCCCCGCCGGCGCAGGGCCCGAGGATCACCGAGATCTGCGGGATGACCCCGGACGCGAGCGTGTTGCGCAGGAAGATGTCCGCGTAGCCCGCCAGCGAGACGACGCCCTCCTGGATGCGCGCGCCGCCGGAGTCGTTGAGGCCGATGACCGGGCAGCCGACCGCCATCGCGCGGTCCATCACCTTGCAGATCTTCTCGGAGAAGGCGCCCGACAGCGCGCCGCCGAAGACAGTGAAGTCCTGCGCGAAGACGAAGACCTGGCGGCCCTCCACGAGGCCGTAGCCCGTGACGACGCCGTCGCCGAGGACCTTCTGCCGCTCCATCCCGAAGTCGGCGCAGCGGTGCGTCTTGAACTTGTCGAGCTCGACGAAGGTGCCCGGGTCGAGGAACGTGTCGATCCGCTCGCGCGCGGTCAGCTTGCCGGCGCGGTGCTGCTTCGCGATGCGCTCGGCGCCGCCGCCTTGCTCCGCCTCGGCGTCGAGCGCGTCGAGGAGGGCGCGGCGCGGATCGGGGTCGACCGGCTTTTCCATGTGGGCCTCGCGCTGCGGGTGGGCGGGGGCGCGAGGATAGGCACCCGCCTCCGCGGGAGGCAAGCGGCCCGATCGGCGCCGTCAGTCAGTCACTCACAGGACGTGGCCGCTGCGCGCCCACCAGCCGGCCCACGCGCGCGCCGCCTGCTCGCGCTCGGCGGACGGCAGGTCCGCGGAGTAGCCGACCGGCGGCGGCGCCGCGCTCGTGAGCTCGACCGCCGCGGCGACGCGCGTCTCGCGATCCGCGCTCGTGAGGCCCGAGAACAGCCACTCGGCGCGCCCGCGTCCGCGGTTCTCCTTCCACCAGCCGAGCCAGCGCCGCGCGTCGGTGCCGAGCCGCTGCAGCGTGATCGCGGCGAGCGCGTCCGCCGCGGCCCGGGCGGGCTCCGGGGCGCTCGTCTCGAGCACCTGCACGAGCAGCGGGATGGCGTCCGCGTCGCGGAGCGCGCCGAGCGCTCGCGCCGCGCGGAGCGCGCGCGCCTCGATGCCGGAGAGGAGCGCGCGCCGCAGCCGCTCGCTCGCCTCGCGGATCGCGGGATCGCGCCGGCGCGCCGCGAGGGCGGCGCAGGCCGCGGCGGCGAGGGCGAGGTCCGCGTCGAGCGCGCGATCGGCGAGCACGGCGAGCGGGGTGCTCTCGGCGACGACGGTGTCGTCGATCTCGACCTCGAGCGCCTCGAGCGCGTCCGGGAGGGGCGCGGAGGCGGGCGCCGCAGGGAGCGGCGTCGCCCGGGCCGGCTCCGTCGCGGTCCAGGCATCCGCCGGCGCCGGGGCGGGCGCGGTTCTCGGGGGGGCGCGCGGCGGCTCCTCGGCGGACCAGGGATCGAACGGAGCCGCCTCCGGGGCCGGCGCCGCGGCGGGCGCGGGCGCGGGAGGGGGCGTGCGGCGCGCGGGGGCGGCGCGGCGCCGCTTGCGCTCGCGGATGATCCGCTCGAACGCGCCGCCGAGCATCGAGTTGAGGAGGAGCAGATCGCCGAGCCGCCGCGCCGACACGGGCGCGTCGCCGTTGTCCGCGTACAGGACGCACACCGGCCGATCGCGCAGGAGCACCGGCGCGACGAGCACGGTGCGCGGCGTGCCGCGGTCGAGGCCGGAGAGGATCGCCGCGTTTCCGGCGGGCCCGGGCGAGACCGGCCCGAGGAACGGGCTCCTCGTCTCGATGACCGTCCGGAAGATGCCGGGATCGTCGGCGTAGATCGCGACGCTCCGGGCGAGCTCGCGCGCCTCGGGCTCGAGCCCGAGCGCGTCGTGGCCCGCGACGGCGTCGCGCGTGACGGCGAACATCGCCGCGAAGGGGAAGAAGTCTCTCGCGTAGCGGAGCGCGGCGAGGACGACCTCGTCGCGCGTGCGCGCCGCCGAGAGCGCGGCGCGCGCGTCCTCGAGCGACCAGCCCGGGGGCGCGCTGCGGTCGGGCGGGGACGGCGGAGCCTCGTCCGTCGCCCCGGGGGGCGGAGCCTCGGGCGCGCCCTCCTCCCCGGCCGGTGCCGGCTCGTCCGCGAGCAGCGCCTGATCGACGTCCTCGAGCGCCTGCGCGAGCGCGGCGGCGAGCGGCTCGAGCGGGCCGGCGTCCTCGTCGCCGAACCCGATCGCCTGCGCGGCCGCGTCCGGGCCGACCCGCTCCGCGCCCTCCCCGGCGGGCGGCGCGGAAGCCTCGGGCGCGGCGGCGGCCGGCTCCTCCTCCGGCGCGAGCTCCCCGGCGGCGCTCGCGAGGGCCGCGAAGCGCGGCGCGAGCGGCGTGCCGTACAGCCGGTGCACGAGGAGCCGCACCCGCCACTCCGGCGCCACCGACGCCGAGAGGTTCAAGGAGAGCATGAAGCCGATCTCGTCGAGCAGGCTCGAGTCGACGGGGAAGACCGAGACGACCGACAGCTCCCTCGCCTCGAGCGCGAAGGGCGCGAGGCCGTGCCGATCGGCGACCCGCGCAGGGAACACCCGGCGTGCGCGCGCGTCGGCGGCGGTGAACGCCTGGGGCGGCGCGGGGGGGACGTCGGCGGCCCCGGCGAGCGCCACCGCGAGCACGTCCTCCGCGACGGCGCCGAGCTCGAGGAGCGCGGTGTCGAGCGCGCCGCCGGCCTCGTCCTGCCGC
The DNA here is from genome assembly GCF_022690685.1 of Anaeromyxobacter terrae. Classification (GTDB taxonomy): domain Bacteria; phylum Myxococcota; class Myxococcia; order Myxococcales; family Anaeromyxobacteraceae; genus Anaeromyxobacter; species Anaeromyxobacter terrae. The sequence continues at coordinate 74,495 of NZ_JALCYY010000027.1, forward strand.
GCGAGCGCGCGCGCCATGACCTCGGCGGAGACCACGCCTTCTTCGACGAGGAGGGCGGCGAGGTCCTTCGGCACGGATCGGTTGTAGGACCCCGTCACGCGGGGGTCAAGGCGCCTCGACCACCCACGTCCGCGCGAGGAGGTCGTGGAGCGCCCTCCCGCTGCGGGTGAAGAGCGCGAGGAGGAACCCGAGCCCGAGGAGTCCGGCCGACACGCCGCCGAGCGCGGCGCGGACGGCGCTCCGCGCGAGCGAGGGCCGCCTTCCGTCGGGGCCGACGACGCGGAGGCCCACCATCCACTTCCCGAGGGTGGCGCCGGCGAGCGCGTGCGCGAGCGTCGCGTACACCGCGAGAGCGACCGCGAGGAGCGCCGCGAGCGAGAGGACCACGCCCGCCTCGCGGGCGAGCAGATCGAGCAGGCCGTCGAGGCCGCTCGGCGTCGGGGGGAGCCCGGCCGGGGTGGCCGCGAGCAGGGAGCGGCCGAGAAAGACCACCCCCGCGAGCAGCGGGCCCGCGTCGATCGCCCACGCTGCGGCGCGACGCCACGGAGCGGGGCGGCGGAGATGGACCTCGACGCGGTCGGCGCGGCCTTCGGGGGCTTGCGGCTCTTCCTCGGGCTCCGACTCCGGCCACCGCTGCGGAACGGCGGCAGGCGGCGCGGCGCGTGCGACCGCTGCCCCGGAGCCACGGGCGGCGCGCGGGAGCGGAGGCGGCGCGGGCTCCTCGACGAAGAGGTTCTCCTCGCGCGCGACCTCCTCGAGCATGCGCCCGAGATCCCAGTGCGAGCGGCTCGCCGGCGCGGCCGGTGCCGGCGCGAGCTCGAAGACGGGCTCGGGGTCCGCGGGCAGCGGCGGGAGCGGCTCCGGCTCTTGCGGGCGCGGCGGGGCGGCGGCCCCGGGCGCAGGCGTGCGCGAGCGGCGCCGGTCGAGATCGAGCGACACGTCGAGCAGGCGCGGCGGCGGCTCCTCGCGCAGCGTGAGCGGCGCGCCGCAGTCGCCGCAGAAGGCAGCGCGGTCGTCCGTCTCGCGGGCGCAGCGGGGACAGAGCACGGGTCGAGGCTACGGTCGACCCGCGGGCGGGTCAAGGAACGGGTCCGGCGGCGGGGACCTGCAGATCGCCGAAGCGCGCCTGGAGCAGCGCGACCGCGACGATCGCGGCGGTCTCCGCCCGCAGGACGCGCGGGCCGAGGGACGCGCGGCGCGCGCCCGCCGCGGCGAGGACCGCGAGCTCCGCGTCGGTGAGTCCGCCCTCCGGTCCGACCACCGCGGCGTAGGCGCCCGCTGCGGCGGCCGGGAGCGCGAGCACGGGCGCGCCCCCCGGCTGGAACGCGATCGCGAGCGCGCCGGGCGGCAGCGCGGCGAGCGCCACGGCGAGCGGCGCGGGCGCGTGCACGTCCGGAACGTCGGCGCGACCGCACTGGCGCGCCGCCTCCTCGGCGATCCGGCGCCAGCGCCGCGCGCGCTCCTCGCCCTTGTCCGGCTCGAGCCGGACGACCGAACGCTCCGCCGCGAAGGGCGCCACCGCCGCCGCCCCGAGCTCGGTCGCCTTCTGGACGACGAGGTCCATCTTCTCGCCCTTGGCGAGCGCGGCGAGGAGCCAGATCTCGGCGGTGGCGTCGCCCTTCCCGGCGCGCGCCGGACCGAGGACGAGCGCCTCGAACGCCTCGTCGATGCGGGCCGTCCAGGCGCCGCCGCGACCATCGAAGACCTCGACCTCCGTCCCCGGCGCGAGCCTGAGCACGTCGCGGAGGTAGTGGCGCGCCTCGGGGGTGAGCGTGGCGCGCCCGGCGTCCAGCCGGAAGCGCTCCCTCGGCAGGTGGACGCGGCGGAGCGTCACGCGCGCGGGCGCTCCAGCGTGAGCAGGCTCCACTCTCCGTCGCGCCGCTCGAGGGCGGGGCGGAGGCCCTCCGCCACGTACGCGGCGCGGACCTCGTCCTCCTGCGGCCCGAGGATCCCGGCGAGGAGCACCGTGCCGCCGGGGGCGACGCGCGCGGCGACGTCGGGCGCGAGCTCGACGAGCGTGTTCGCGAGGATGTTCGCGACGACGAGGTCGAACAGGCCGGCGATCTCGCCGACCGGCGCGCCGCTGAGCTCCAGCCTCGCGCCGTTCCGCTCGGCGTTCTCGCGCGCGACCGCGACGGCGATCGGGTCGTTGTCGTTCGCCGCGACGCGGCCCGCGCCGAGCTTCGCGGCGGCGATGGCGAGGAGGCCGGAGCCGGTGCCGACGTCGAGCACGGACGCGCCCGGCCGCGCGGCGAGCAGGTCAGAGAGCGCGGCGAGGCAGAGCGAGGTGGTGGGATGTGTGCCGGTGCCGAACGCCATCCCGGGGTCGAGCACGATCTCGGCCATCCCGGGCGGCGTGGGCGCGTCCACCCACGACGGCCGAACGAAGGCGCGGCCGACGGCGAGCGGTCCGAGCCCCTTCTTCCAGCTCTCACCCCAGTCCTCGTCCGCGATCTCGGCGACCTCGCCGCCGTAGGCCGCGCGCGCGTCCTGGGCGGCCTCGCGCTCCGCGAAGAACGCGACGAGCAGCGCGCGACCGGGCGCGGGCTGGGCGACGCCGGGCATCGGCGTGCCCTCGCCGTCGCGCACCTCGACGCCGCTCGCGCCGGCGTCGAACAGCTCGGCGGAGAGATCCTCGGCGCGCTCCCGCGCCGCATCCAGGGTGAGGGAGAAGGTGGGCATCGGCGGATGCGTATCCCGGGTCGCCCGGAGAGGCCAGCGTCATCTGCGAGCCCTGCGATATCGCACCGGCCCCTCATTTCGCGGGCTTCCGAAACGAGGGTACGATCCGCCCCGCCATGTCCCTGAATGTTCTCCTCGTCGAGCCGGACGCCGCGCTCGCGGACGAGATCCGTCGCGCCTTCGGCCCGGCGGGCCTCGAGGTGACCTCGCTTCCGGTGGGCGAGCAGGCGGTCGAGCGCTGCCGCCAGACGCCGCCCGATCTCATCCTGCTCGCGGCCGAGCTGCCCGACATGAGCGGCTTCTCGGTGTGCAACCGGCTGAAGCGCGCCTCTCAGGCGGTCCCGCTCCTGCTCTACACCGGCGACGCGACCGACGCGGCGATCGAGGCGCACCGCGCCACGCGCACGCGCGCCGACGACTACCTGCGCAAGCCCTTCGACATGGCCGAGCTGCTCG
>NZ_JALCYY010000028.1 GCF_022690685.1 Anaeromyxobacter terrae
GGGCCCCGTCGCGAAGCGACGGGGAGGGACGCAGTCCCTCCCGGCGGGGAACGGTCGCGAACCCGCGAAGCGGGCGCGACCGTTCACGGGCCCCGCCGCGCAGGGGTGGGGTCCCCGACGACGGCGGCCAGCCGTCGACGGGGCGGGGGCGCCAGCCCCCGTTAGATCGTCGGATCGTGCCCGGTGTCGAGCCGCGGAATGCGCGCGGCGAGGGAGAGGTGCGCGCCGGTGCGAAGGCGGGCGATCACGCCGCGCGGATCGGGGGCGGGGCCGGCGAAGGCGACGAGCCGCTCGACGCGCGCGCGCGCCTCGGCGAGCCGGGCACGCGGAATGCGACCCTCCTCGATCGCGGCGCGGACGAGGTCGATCGCGCGGTGCTGCACGCTGGCGGTGTGGCAGACGAGGAGCGCGTCCACCCCGGCGGCGACCGCGCCGGGCGCGGCCTCCTCGAGCGGGAAGTGCTCGGCGACGGCCTTCATCTCGAGGTCGTCCGAGATCGCGCAGCCCTGGAAGCCGACCCGCTCCCGCAACAGGCGCATCACCTCCGGCGAGAGCGTCGCGGGCCGGCGCGGGTCGAGCGCCTCGAACACCACGTGCGCGGTCATCACCGAGGCGACGCCCGCGCGCGCGAGCGCCCGGAACGGCAACAGCTCCACCTCCTCGAGGCGGGCGAGGGGATGCGGGAGGCGCGGCAGGTCCTTGTGCGAGTCCTGGCTCGTGTCGCCGTGGCCGGGGAAGTGCTTTGCGCAGGCGGCGACGCCCGCCGACTGGAGCCCCTCCGCGAGCGCCGCTCCGAGCCGGGCGACGGCGGCGGGCTCTCGGGAGAAGGCGCGATCGCCGATCACCGGGTTCGCCGGGTTCGTGTCCACGTCGACGACCGGCGCGTAGTCCTGGTCGATGCCGACGGCGCGCAGCTCCCGGCCGAGGAGCGCGCCGACCTCGCGCGCGAGCGCCGCGTCGCCCGCGTCGCCCAGCGCCCGCATCGGCGGGAGCTCGGTGAACCCTTGCGGCTCGCGCAGCCGCGCGACGCGGCCCCCCTCCTGGTCGATCGAGACGAGGAGCGGCCGGCCCGCGGCGGCCTTGAGCGCATGGACGAGCTCCGCCACCTGCTGCGCGCTCTCGACGTTCCGGCCAAAGAGGATGACGCCGTACACGCCGCGCCGGACGAGCTCCAGCACCTCGGGGGACGGGGTCTTGCCGTGGAAGCCGACGCAGAAGAGGCCGGCGACGTCGCGATCGAGCGTGGAGGCGGGCATCGGCCGCCATCCTAGCCACCCCCGGCCCCGGGGCAAGGTGCCCCGAGCGGCGGTCGCCCGTCGCCGCGGCGGCCGCTTTGGCGGGGCCCGCGCCGGCGGCGTCAGCTGATCAGCAGCCCCTCGAGGAAGAAGGCGGCGAGCGCGAGGACGAGGAGGATCGACCAGAGCGGGATCGTCCGCCCGGCCCCGGCCGCCTGCGCATCGCCCTCGATCTTGGCGTGCGACTCGCCGCCGAAGTAGGCGGTGAGCTCCCTCGGCTCGAGGCGCCGGGTGTCCGACTCGCGCGGATCGGGCGAGACGGCGAAGGCGAGGCGCGGCTCGAGCCGATCGCCCTTGCCCTGCGCCGCCACCTTCACCTGCCACAGGCCTGGCTCGCGCGGCGTCACGACGAGCCCTCCGTGCTCCCCCTCGCGCAGGCCCATCCGCTCGAGCTCGGCCCGCCCGCGCTCGCGCCCGCCGGGATCGACGAGCGCGACGAGCTTCTCGCCCGGCTCGAGCCGGATCGTCCGCTGCGCGCCGACGACGAGCGCGGGCTCGCGCCGCTCCTCGAGCCCGCCCGCGAGGAAGCCGGCGAAGCGCTGCATCGCCGGGAGGAAGCTCGTGCGGATGGGCCAGTCGGTCCAGTCGCGGTCGGCGCTCGAGGTGAAGAGCAGCACCCGCCCGCGGCCGCGCCGCGCCTCGACGAGCGCCGGCGCGCCGTCGTCGAAGCTCGCGAGCACCGTCGCGGGTGCGCCCTTCGGGCCGGGCTTCGCGAGGACGTAGCGGTAGGTGCGGGCGCCGAGGAACCCCTCGCGCGCCTCGCCCACGAAGATCGAGAGCGCGGGGTGATCCCAGGCCACGTCCGCGAAGCGCGCCGCCCGCGCCCCGCCCTCGGCGGGCGACGCAGCGGTCTTCACGACGTGGAGCGGCATCGGCAGGAGCTTGCCGAGCTCGCGGTCGTACGCCTCGGGATCGACCTCGTCGCCGAGCGCGAGGAAGAGTCCGCCGCCGTTCTCCACGAACCGCTCGAGCTCCGCCGCCTTCCCCCCCACGCTGCGCACGTTGAGGAGGAGCACGACGTCGTACTTGGAGAGGTCCTCGGCGGGGAAGGCGTCCGCGTCCACGAGCTTCGGCCGCACCGGCGAGGCGGGCGAGGCGAGCGCGGACTCGACGAAGTAGGCCTCGTCCCGGTAGCGCACCGGCGAGGGCGCGCCGTCGACCACGAGCGCCCTCACCTCGCGCGGCACGACGAGCGCCACGGCGCGCGCGTCGTCCATCGCGAGCGCGTCCTCCGGAAGCGCCACCTGCAGCACGGCCGGGCCGCCCTGGGGGAAGGCGTAGGAGAGCGCCTTGCGCACGGTGCCGCCGGCGGGGAGGTCCACGAAGGCGCGAATGGCGGTCTTCGCGCCGGGGCCGGCGCTGGCCGAGAGCCCGAGCGGAACGTCCTTCCGCGCCTCGCCCCCCGAGCTCGACACGGCGGCGGTGACGCGGTAGCCGCGCGGACCGGCGGCGGGATCGGGCTCGGCGTCGAGGCCGACGACCGCGAGGTTCGGCAGCGCCGCGCCGCGCGCGGCGTCCTGGACCTTGACCTCGGGGAGGACCTTCCCCTCCGGTCCGTCGATCGCGGGCGGCGGCACGTCGAGCCGCCAGGCGCTCGCGGCGAGATCGGTCGCGACGACGACGCGCTTGCCGAGCCGCGCCTGCGCCGGAGGGCTCGCGAGCGCGCGCACCGCCGCGCCGACGCAGGCGGTGAGATCCGAGTGGCCCGCCCACGCCTCGGCCTGCTCGAGCATCCGGCGCACCGTGGCGCGGTCGAAGCCGGGCGGCTCGGCGGCGGGCGTCTCGCCGCCGCACACGACCGCGGTGGCGGGCTCGTCGGGCCCGAGCGAGGCGAGGGCGCCGAGCGCGTCGGCGCGGGCACGCTCGAAGAGGGCGCGGCCGCCGAGCCGATAGCGCATGGAGCCGGAGGCGTCGAGCACGATGGCCGTCGCCTTCGGACCCTCAGCCACCGCGGCGGCCGCCTCGCCCGGCCGCTCCGCGCGCGGCCGCGCGATGGCGAGCGCGGCGGCGGCGAGGAGGAGGGTGCGCGCGGTGAAGAGGAGCACCTTGCGGATGCGCAGGCGCCGCTGCGTCTCCCGCCGGGCGCGGAGGATGAAGTCGATCGCCGGGAACGGCGTCGGCCGCGGGCGGCGGCGGAAGAAGAGGTGGATCGCGAGCGGGATCGCCGCGGCGAGGAGGCCCCAGAGGAGCCCGGGGTGGAGGAAGCCGATGCTCATGCGGCGCTGCGCTCGCGGCGGGCGAGGAACGGGACGAGCACCTCGTCGAGCGGGCGGTCGGTGCGGCAGAGCGCGTAGTCCACGTCCGCCTCGGCCGCGGTCCGCTTCGTCTCCTCGAGCCAGCGCCCGAGCACCTCGAGGTAGCCCTTGCGCACGTCGCGCCCGTGCGCCTCCACCTGCCGCCCGTCCTCCATGGAGAGGAACAGGGTCGGGTCGTCGAAGGGGAACTCGAGCTCGGCGGGATCGAGCACGTGGAAGATGGTGACCTCGTGCTTGCGCCGCCCGAGCTGGGCGAGCTTCTTCACGATCCGCTCGTCCTGGTCGAAGAGGTCCGAGAAGACGACGACCGAGGAGCGGCGCGGGGCGTTCTCGATGATCCAGTCCACCGCCGCCGCGAGCCGCGTCTCGCCCTGCGGCCTCGCGGCCTCGAGCGCCTCGACGACCGGCGTCACGTGGCTCGCCGAGGCGCGCGGCGGGATCGCTCCGGCGACCTGTCCCTGCACGAGCACGAGCCCGGCCGCGTCCTGCTGGCGCACGAGCAGGTAGCCGAGCGACGCGGCGAGCGCGCTCGCGTACTCGAGCTTCGTGAGCCGGCCGGGATCACCGCGGTAGCCCATCGAGCCGGAGGCGTCCACGACGAGGTAGGCGCGGAGGTTCGTCTCCTGCTCGAAGCGCTTCACGTAGTACTTGTCGAACTTCCCGTAGGCCTTCCAGTCGATGTGGCGGATCTCGTCGCCGGGCGCGTACTCCTTGTGCTCGGCGAACTCGACCGACTGGCCGTGGTGCGGCGACTTGTGGAGCCCGGAGAGCACGCCCTCCGTCACCGCGCGCACCCGGAGCTTCAGGGTGCCGAGCTTCGCGAGGACGGCGGGGTCGAGGAGGGGGCGCTTGGGGTCAGGCATCGGATCCCCGCCCGCCGCCCACTTCCGTGATTTGCGCGATCTCGTCGGGGACCCCCACATCCGTGACTTGTGCGTCCTCGTCGGGGACCCGCTCGTGCTGAGCCTGTCGAAGCACGAGCGGGGGCGAGGTGCCAGGCCCGGTCCGAGATCGAGAGAGCTCGGGCAGCGCGGCCCAGTCTCCGCGGATCAACGCCTCCTTCTTCGCTCGCGACCAGCCCTTCACCTGCATCTCCCGCTCGAATGCCTCATCGCGCGTCTCGAACTCACAGGAGTACACGAGCTCGACCGGCCGGCGCGAGGACGTGTGACCGCCGAGCGATCCTTCCTGGTGCTGTGCGACGCGCGTGTCGAGGTCGTCCGTGTGGCCGACGTAGTACGAGCCGTCGGCGCACCGCAGCATGTACAGGAAGAACGGTTTCATTCATCCATCCTCCGCTCGCCCTTCGACAGGCTCAGGGCGAGCGGATTCACTCACCACGCCGGCAGCCGCCCCCACGCTCACCCCTTCACCTTCTCGAGCAGCCTGCCCACGATCTCGGCGCTCGTCACGCCCTCGCTCTCGGCGCGGAAGTTCGCGATCACGCGGTGCACGAGGACGTTCTTCGCGAGCGCGCGCACGTCCTCCACGCTCGCCGCCATGCGGCCGTCGAGGATGGCGCGGCTCTTCGCGCCGAGCACGAGGTACTGGCTCGCGCGCGGGCCGGCGCCCCAGGAGACGTTCTCCTTCACGAAGTCGGGCGCGTCGGGCTCGCCGGGGCGCGTCGAGCGCACCAGGTCCACGGCATACTTGATGACGTGGTCGGCGGCGGGGACGCGCAGCACGAGGTCCTGCAGCTCGCGGATCTTGTGCGGCGAGAGGATGCGCCGCAGCGGCGGGCGGGTGGCGATGGTGGTGGAGCGGACGATCTCCCGCTCCTCCTGCGCGGTCGGATAGCTCACCGTCACGTAGAACATGAACCGGTCGAGCTGCGCCTCGGGCAGCGGGTAGGTGCCCTCCTGCTCGATGGGGTTCTGCGTCGCGAACACCAGGAACGGCAGCTCGAGCGGGTAGGTCTCGCCGCCGGCGGTGACGCGGTACTCCTGCATCGCCTGGAGCAGCGCGGCCTGGGTCTTCGGCGGCGTGCGGTTGATCTCGTCGGCGAGGAGCAGGTTCGCGAAGATCGGGCCGGCCACGAAGCGGAACGCGCGGCGGCCGGTGGTGTGATCCTCCTCGAGCACGTCGGTGCCCGTGATGTCGGAGGGCATGAGGTCCGGCGTGAACTGGATCCGGTTGAAGGAGAGGTCGAGGACGTCCGCGACCGTGGAGATGAGGAGCGTCTTCGCGAGCCCGGGGACGCCGACGAACAGGCAGTGCCCGCGCGCGAAGAGCGCGACGAGCAGCGAGTCCACGACGTCCTTCTGGCCGACGATACGCTTCTCGATCTCGGCGAGGAGCAGGCGCCGCGCCTCGTGCAGCTCGCGGACGGCCTGGAGGTCGGCGTCGGGGGTGGGCGGTGCGCTGGTGTCGACGGTCGTGGTGGCCATGGCCTCTTCCGATCCCTTCACTGGCTAGTGCTCCGCGAGTATCCGCGCAAAGCCGGCCTCCCGCGAGGCGCCGCCCGGGTCCCCGCTCGCCTCGAGGGCCTTCGCGAGGCCGGCGTGGATCTCCGGGTCGAACGGGTCCTGGCGGTTCGCGAGGAGGAGGTGCTCCCTCGCGCCCGCGAAGTCCTTGCGGGCGAGGAGGATGCGCGCGAGCCGCACGTGGAGCGCGGCGTAGTCGGGGCTCCAGCCGAGCGCCTCGCGGAGCACCCGCTCGGCCTCGGCGTCCGCGCCGGACATCATCGCGGCGAGCGCGTACTGGTTCGAGAGGATCGGCACCCGGGCGCCCACCCGCTGCACGGCCTTGCCGTACTCGATGCGCGCCGCCGTCCACTTGCCACGCGTGCGCATGATCTCGCCGAGCCGCGCGAAGCCGCGCGCGCGCTCGTCAGGGATCTCCGCCCACTCCGCCCACTGCCCCGCCTGCTTCGGGTCGTCCTTGAAGCGGAGCTTCGCGAGGGCGTGCTCGCCGCCGCGCGGGAGCGTCCGGCTCGCCATGTGGTGGCGCCACTCGCCGAGGAAGCGCGGGAACGGCGCGCCGAGGGCCGCCGAGACCGCCGCCTCGGTCGACTCGCCGCGCGCGAGCGCGTCGAGGATGCGCGGCAGCACTGGCGCGCCCCGCTGCTGCACGAGGTACTCGATCGCGAGCGCGACCTGGGCGTAGGCGAGCGCGGCGCGCTCCTGCGAGGGCAGCTTCGCAAGCGAGGGGTGCATCTCCTCGAAGGTGACGAGCTCGTTCTTCTGCACCGCCTCGCGCACGAGCGCGGCGGACACGGGCGAGATCGGCTCGCCGCCCCCGCGCCAGTCGTCCTCGAACCACTTCGCGAGCCCCTCCTGCAGCCAGATGGGCGCGCGGTTCCGCGACTTCAGGGTGAGGACGTGGTGCGTGTACTCGTGCGCCGCAGTGTCGAGCCAGTCGTAGCCCTTGAGGAGCGCCTTGGGCGAGAGGAGCATCAGCTTGTTGAACTTGCAGACCGCGACGGTGCCGGAGGTGCGGATCTCCTGCTCGGTGAGCGTCGAGACCTTGGCGAGCCCCTTCACGTCGTTCACGATCTCGACCGTGAGCCGGCCCTCCGGCGTGAAGGCGAGGCTCTTCGCGAGGGCGGCGCGCTGCCGCTCGAGCGCGTCCACGAGGTACGGCACGAGCACCTCGTCCTTGCCCTTCGGGTACGAGACGAGGAAGTGCTCGCTCTCGAAGCGCGCGTCGTCCTTCGTGACCTCGAGCGCGGCCTTGGCGAGGGCGAGGTAGCCGGCGGGATCGCCGAGGCCCGAGGACTCGACGAGCGGGACCGCCTCCGCGTAGCGCTGCTCGTAGAAGCGCAGGAGGCCGGCGGCGAGCCGGACCGCCGGCTCGCCGGGGCTCGCGGCGAGGAGCGGCTCGATCACCGCGCGGGCGCCGGCGACGTCCTCGTCGGCGAGCGTGCGCAGCGCCCCGGAGATCGCGTCGGGGAGCACCGCCTTCGGATGCGCGACGCGCGCCGCCGGCGCGTGAGGGGTGACGTTCTTGCCCGGCGGCGCGGCGGAGGCCGGGCCCGAGGACAGCGCCGCGAGCAGCGCGACGGCGAGCGCGAGCGGCCTCACTTCACGAGCTCCTCGTAGTAGCGCTGCACCTCGCCCTTGTAGCGCTCGGGGGCGCCCTGCCTCATCGCGTCGAGCAGGTCCTTGCGGAACTCCTCCGGCACCTTGTACGCCTCCGCGCCCGGGATCTTCACCTTCTCGCGCGACGCCTCGCGGCCGTCGCCCGACTCCTCGCCGCCTCCCTGCTCGCCGCCGAACGGGAATGGGAAGCCCATCCCGCCCCCGCCGCCGCCCTTGCCCTGGCGCTTCGCGGCCTCCTCGAGCCCCTTCTGGAAGCGCGAGAGCGCGTCCAGCGCGAGCGCCTGCTCCCCGTGGCCGCGCTGCGGGTTCCTGTTGCCGAGCTCCGCGGCCGCCTCGCCCATGTGGCCGCGCGACTCGCCGAGCTGCGCCTGCGCCTCCTGCGGGAAGATCGGCGCCTGCTGCATGAGCTCCCCGAGCTTCTGCTGGAGCCCCTGCGCCTTCTGCTCGAGCCCGCCCTGCTTCTTCGCGAGCTCGCCGAGCCGCTTCTGCGCCTCGGGGGGCAGGACCGAGCGAGGGTCGGGGAACATCTTCGAGAGCGCGTCGCGGATCTCGCGCGCCTTCGGCACCGCCTGCTCCACCGCCCGGTGCGCCTCGCCGGCCCTGCCCGCCTCGCGCGGCAGGCCCAGCCCCTGCTGCGGCGAGAGCGCGGCGTCCTCCTCGAGGTAGCGCGAGAGCCGCTCCACCGAGGGCGCCGCCCGCTGCGACGTCTCCCAGGCGGCCCCCATCTCCTTCATGCCGAGCGCGCGCTCGAGATCCGAGAGCGCCTCGCGCGACTGCTCGTACTCCATCTCGGAGCGGTAGGAGATCCCGGGCGCCGCGCGCTCCACGTCCTTGCGCGCCTCGCCGGCGAGCTCCGCGAGGCGCTTCACCTCCTGCTCGGAGGCCTTCGTCCGCTCCTGCAGCTTCTTGCGGTACTCCGCGCGGACCGCCTCGGTCTCGCCGGCGGTGGCCTCCTGCTCGGCCTTCACCTTCTCGAGCTCCTCCTTGAAGGCGAGCATCTCCTTCATGAGCGCCTGGGCCTTCTCGTCGGGGCGCCCGGCGGTGCGCTGGAGGCCGGCGAGCATCTGGTCCATGGACGACGCCATCTCGTCGAGCGCCTTCATCGCGGCCTCGACGTCGCCCTTCGCGAGCAGCTTCTCGACCTCGTCGAGCCCGCCCACGAGGTCCTTCGAGCGCGCGAGCTCGGCGAGCGCCTCGGCGTTCATGTGCTCGTCGTTGAAGCCCTTCGAGAGCTCGGCCATCTGCGAGAGCAGGTCCTTCACGCGTTCCTTCATCCGCCCGATCTCGGCGAGGAGCTCCTTCTTCGCCGCCTCGGAGGGCGAGGCGCGGTACTTCTCCATGAGCGAGGCGAGGTCGCGGCGGCGGCTCGCGAGGTCCTTCGCGAGCCGGAGGAGATCCTCGGCGCGGCGCTTGTCGAGGAGCTGCTCGAGGTAGAGGACGCCCTTCTCCAGCTCCTGGTCGAGCTGCGCGTCGAGCGCGGCCATCCCGCGGAGCAGCGAGACGTCGGGGCGGATGCGCACGCGGATCGCCTGCGCGACCGAGCCGCGCGGGCCCGCGACGCGCCCCGCGGCGGCGCGGATCGCGCCCGCGACATTGGTGAGCGCGTCGGCGACCTCCCGCGGGCCGGCGCGATCGCGGCGGATGTCCTGCGCCGCCTCGCGCATCCGCTCGTGCAGGTGGCGGGTGCGGACGTCGAGCGCCTGCACCTGCGCGAGCCGCTCGGCGCTCGTCACCGGCCCGGCCGCGAAGGTCTCGAGCCGATCGCCGAGGACGCCGACGAGCTCCTCGAACACCGCGCGCGAGTTCTCGAGCACCTGTCTGCGGTGCTCGGCCTCGGAGTAGATCTTGAGCGTGTGCGTCTCGGTGCGGGACTTCTTCGGGCCGGAGACGGTATCCGTGTCGAGCGCCTCGACCCAGTAATCGAGGCGGTCCCCTTCGGCGAGCTTCGCCGCGGCGAGGTCGAGCTCGTACACGCCGCCGTCGCGGCGCAGCCCCTGCTGCCGGCGCAGCACGCGACGCTCCTCCGCGCCGCCGGCGCGCTTCAGGACGAGCGCCGCCTCGGAGAGCCCGACGTCGTCCTCGGCCTGCCACTCGATCGCGACGCGCGCGTCCACGTCCACCTCGACCTCGCGCTCCGGCGCGGTGATGCGCACCTCCGGGAACGCGTCGGGCTCGACGACGATGGGGATGGGGGGACCCTCCGCGACGACCTTCTTGCCGTCCAGGTAGCGGAAGCGATAGCTGCCGCCGTCCGTCACGAGCAGCCGCCCGCGCAGGTCGCGCTTGCCGCCGACCGACAGGGCGTAGCGCTTCACCGGCTCGGCTGCGCCCGATTTAGTTCGCGGTTCGACAGGCTCACCGCGAGCGGCCTCTTGGGCGGTCGCGGACGATCCGCCCTTGGACTGCGCGCCGTTCCCACGCTGTCCGTCGCCGGCCGGCTCCGCGCCGCCCGGCTGCGCACCCCTCGCGTGCTGCGCCGCTGGATCGGCCTCGAACACGACGGCGAGCTCGGCCTGCTTGACGTCGCGGTCGGCGCGCGTCTCGAGCGTGACCTCCGTGCCCTTCGGCGCGCGGATCTCGCCGCCCGTGCCGGAGAGCGTGCGCGGCTCGCGCTTCATGTACGCCGGGTACTTGAAGGTGAGCTGGATGTCGCCGGTGATGGGATCGGCGGCGGGCGCGGGCGTGCCGGGCGGATCGCCGAGCAGCACGCGGCCGTAGGCGCGCGCGAGGGGGCCGCCGCCGAGGAGGAAGGCGGCCGCGTAGGCGCCGAGCGCCAGGACGAGCGCGAGCCCGCCCCGCCGCGCCCAGCGGTCCGGCACCGCGCGGGCGAGGTCCACCACCCGCGCCGCCTCGGCGGTGCGCGCGAGGTGGGCGTCCACGAGCGCGAGCGAGTACCGCCCGCTCGCCTGGATGGCCTCGCGCTCGCGCGCGAGCTCCACCGAGGAGAGGAGGTCGGAGCGGAGCGCCGGCGCGTCGCGCGCCACGGTGCGGGCGGCGGCCTCGGCGCTCCAGGCGGTACGCAGGAGCGCGCGGATGGCGAGCGCGGCGGCGGCGACGATCACCGTGACCGCCGCGGCGAGCGTCAGGGACCGCACACCGATGCGCGCCCCGAGGAAGAGGGCCACCGCGCCGGCGAGCAGCACGGTGAGCCCCGCCGCGAGCCCGAAGCCGAGCGCGGCGAGGAGGACCACGCGGAGCTGTCGGCGCCGCGCCCCGTCGAGGACGCGCGCGATGTCACCGTACGCGACGGTCATCGGCCCTTTCGAGAGTAGCCCCCGCCCTCGGCCGGCGGGTCCAAGGAGGATAACGCGGGTAGGTCCGAGGTGCCCCCGCGGTGTTACGCACGGGGCAGGTGTTGCGCGCACCTCGCGCAGGGCGCGCCGTCCAGGGTGTGCTAGTTTTCGCCTCCGCTTGAATTTTCGCCCCGGAGCAGCCGTCCGACCGATGGAAGCAGACGACCTCGCGCTGGTCACGAAGGCCCAGGCTGGCGATCCCGCCGCCTTCCGCGCGCTCGTCGTCCGCTACCAGAGGAAGGTCTACGCCGTGGCGCTCGGTATCGTGAAAGACTCGGACCTCGCCTGGGATGTCGCCCAGGAGGCGTTCGTGCGGGTCCACGGACACCTGGGCGCGTTCGAGGGCAAGTCGTCGTTCTCGACGTGGCTCTTCCGCATCGCGACCCACCTCTCCATCGACGCCGTCCGCCGCGAGCGCGTCTCGCAGAAGGAGGACGTGGACGAGGTTCGGGAGAGCGACCTGACCGGCGGCGGCGAGGGCATCCTCGCGACCACGCTCGGCGACGATCCCGCCGAGAACCTGCTCCGGCGCGAGATGGCGGAGAAGATCCAGGACGCCCTTCAGACCCTGCCCGAGAAGCACCGGACCATCCTCGTCCTGCGCGAGGTCGAGGGGCTCTCCTACGAGGAGCTCGCCGAGCGGCTCGGGATCCACAAGGGCACGGTGATGAGCCGGCTCTTCCACGCGCGGAAGAAGATGCAGGCTGCGCTGCGCGGCTACGCGGAGCGCAGCGCACGGGACGACGAGGAGTCGGCGCCATGAAGGACTGCGTCCGCTACGCCCCGATGCTCGGCGCCCGCGAGGGCGAGCTCACGGAGGAGGAGCAGCACGCGCTCGACCTCCACCTCCAGGGCTGCGCCGGCTGCCGCGCCACCGCCGCGGAGCTCGCCGCGCTCGACGGGCTCGTGGGCGAGTCGCTCATGGCGCGCGCGAACGCCCGCGACTTCGCGCCGTTCGTGGACGAGGTGATGGCGCGGGTGGGCGCGCCGGGACTCGCGCCCGCGCGCGGCCGGCGCGGCTTCCTCGGGTGGTTCCGGACGCACCCGCGCGCCGCGCTCGCCTCGCTCGTGCCCTTTGTGGCGGCGGTCGCCCTCGTCGTGTACGTTCGCCTCGAACGCGGCGGTGAGTCCGGCCCGATGGCCTCCCTCGAGATCGCGACCGAGGGTGAGGTGACGATGGTGCTGCAGACGTCCGACGGCCCCGTGGTGCTGCTCGACGACGGGGAGCACTCGTGAGCCGCCGCCCAGGAGACCCGGTGATCCGCACGCTCTTCGCCGCGACGCTCTGCACCTTCCTCGCGCTCGTCGCCGCCCTTCCCACCGCCGCCCACGCCGAGGTGCCGGTCAGGGTCCGCGTCATCAAGGGCTCGCGGCAGGGCCCGGCCAAGGTCGACCCCCGCCTCGAGGACCTGCGTCGCCAGCTCTCGCCGCTCGCCTACGTCCGCTGGGAGCAGGTGAGCGAGCACCGCATGGACCTCGAGCGCGGCCGGACGCAGTTCGTCGAGCTGCCGGACGGCGACAGCGCGGCACTCACGCTGCAGGAGCGGCACGGCGACACGGTGACGTTCGAGGTGGCGCTCACCTCGCGGAACACGCAGTCGCGCCTCACCGTGCAGAAGGGGCAGCGCATCGTGCACCAGGTCACCGGGGAGAAGAAGGGCGAGGCCCTCTTCCTCACCGTGAACGCCTGGCCGTAGGCGCGGTTCCCTCTCGCGCCACAACGGAACGACCGCCTTCGGCTCGCGCGCTCACCGCGCAGGCGCGACGGCCCGCCGGTGGAGTGGGCCGAGCGCGCGCGAACCGCGCTTCTCGAGCGGGCTCCCCGTGAGCATCCCGAGCCGGCTCACCGCGCGAGCGAGCTCGACCGAGAGCAGCTCGAGGAGCAGCGCCTCCTCGGGATCGACCGAGGTGCGGCCATCGTCCCAGCCGAGCTCGAGGTCCGCGCACCCCGGCCGTCCGCACGGGAGGCCGAAGCGGGCCCGGAACAGGCCCGGAGTGGCGAGGTCGCCGCACGCGAGTGACCGGAAAGCCGCGCCAGCGCCGGAGAGGTGCAGCTCCACGGTGCATGCGCCGAGCCCGCGCGCGGCCGCGCTCACGGCCGACCACAGGTCGCGGACGCTGCGCGCGCCGTGCAGCTCCAGGCCGAGGCGGCGAACCATCGCGCGCCGCTCGACGTTGCGACGCCGCTCGTCGATGAGGCGAGGCAGGTCCTGGATCTTCAGATCGAGATAGCCGAGCCACCGCAGGGCGAGGAGGGCGGCGAGCGCCACCGCGCCGAGCGTGAGCGCGGAGCGTGCCGGCGTCGCAGCAACCAGGACCAGCGCGGCTGCGCCGAGCAGCGCACACGCGCCGTAGATCACCACGACGGCGCGACCCTGCGTGAGACCGCGGTCGAGCAGCCGGTGATGGATGTGGCCGCGATCGGCGGAGAACAGCGGCGCGCCGCGCAGGGTCCGGCGTGCGATCGCGAGGAGCGTGTCGGCGATAGGGACGCCGAGGAGGACGATCGGGACGAGGAGCGCCACCGCCGAGGACGACACCCGGTTCACCCGGAGCGCGGTCGTCGCGAGCACGAACCCGAGGAACATGGACCCCGTGTCGCCCATGAAGATCGAGGCGGGGTTGAAGTTGTAGAAGAGGAAGCCGAGCACGCCTCCCGCGACCGCGGCGGTGAGCAGCATGGCAGGAGCGTCCCCGCGGCTCGCTGCGACCGCGAAGATCACCGCCAGCGCGAGGAACGCGACCCCGCCGGCGAGCCCGTCCAGCCCGTCGACGAGGTTCAGCGCGTTGATGACGCCGGAGATCCAGAGGACGGTGATCGGGAGGCCGAGGATCCCGAGCTCGATGGGCTCGCCGAACGGGGTCGCGATCTCGTCGATGCCGAAGCCGAGCCCGTACATGCCCGCCGCGACCGCGATCTGAACCGTGAACTTGCTCCTCGCGGTCGCGCCCCTGAGGTCATCGAAGATCCCCAGTGCAGCGATCGCGAGGCCGCCGGCGAGGAACGCGAGCGCCTGCCACCCCGACTCGAGTCCCCAGCGCACCTCGTCCCCGAGGGCGGCGATCATGGCGAGCGGCACCACACAGGCGAGTACGATGGCGATCCCGCCGAGCCGCGGGACCGGCTTGCCATGGATCTTGCGCGCGCTGAGCCGGTCGTCGAGCGCGCCTCGCCGCGAGGCAACGGCCCGCACGACTGGCGTCAGGAACAGGCCCGTCACGGTGGCGGCGAAGAACGCGAGGCAAGCTGATCTCATCCAACCTCACGGGGAGCGGCGTCGTCTGCAGGCAGGCGTGCGACACGGACACCGCGCGGCCGGCTCCTCGCGTGCCCACACGATCCGTGCAGTGACGGCCTACGGGTATCACCGGGGGCCGGCGCGGAACAGTCGCCCCGAGCGTCTGCCTAGAACGTGCGCGACCGTTGCTGGGGGCGGCCTTGCGAGCCGTCTCGCTCCACCCGCTCGCCGGAGGGCCGAGCCGCCCGCGGCTCCACGACCGCCGCGCGATCGACATCGGGTCTCGAAACATCGGCACGGATTGCGCGATCGAAGCGAGGCTTCGGGCAGCCGCCCGCACTCGCGTTGCTGTCGGTGCACCTTCGCCGCCGGTGCGCGTCCGTGCACGGGCGCGGTGAGCATGCGACTGCGACTCGCCTCGACATGCAGCGACTACTGCCGCAGCGGCAAGCGCGTGCACACCACCGACGCGTCCAGCCGTCCGCCTGTCGTGCTCCGAGGTAGACCGCGCCGTGCCCACCACCGGGGGCAACACATTCGCGCCGCGCTCTTTTGTCCAGGGCTGGGCGTCCGCACTCTCGCCGCGTCTCCTCTTGATCGATCGCGAATCCACTTCTGCCCCTATTGGTTTCTCTGGCGCCCTGATCAGGTAGCCGCCGTGGGTCCGGCTCTGGATCGCGGAATGAAGGCGGCGCTATGGTCCGCAGGGGTTCAATGCGCCTGGGGTCAGCACCGGGGGTGTCTGACATGCTCTCCTCTCGAAGAAGCCGGACCTGTGCGGCCGCCGATGCTGCGCCTGCACTGCAACCGGCCAGCGGCACCCCGCTCGCTCGGGACGCCTGACATGCACAGCACACCACTCCGCCGCGCCGTCGCGATGCTGCTCTGCTGCCAGCCGGTGTTCTGGATGAGCAACGCGGTGCTTGCGCAGACGATCCAGCAGGGCGCGCGGCCGGACACGACGCCGAGGCAACCGGGGGCGTTCGAGGCGGCGCCGGAAGACGATTTCGGGGCGGCGCCGGGTGCCTTCGGAACACTGGCGCCGCCTGACGCTCCCTCGTCGCGCGGCGACCTGGACGCAGCTCAGGCGGAGCGCTCCGCGCTCATCCCGCGCACCCGGACTCAGGCCCCGGTGGACGAGCCTGTCGATCCGGACAGGTACCTGTGCGGCGCCGGCGATGTCCTCGAGCTGAACTTCTGGGGCCTGCGGAACTCCAGGCTGAGGGTGACCATCGATCTCGAGGGGCGCGCGTTCGTGCCGAAGATCGGCTACCTGACGCTGCAGGGGAAGACGCTCACGGAAGCCCGCGACGCGATCCGCGGAGCGGTCTCCCGTTTCTACCCGCGCCTCAACTTCGACGTGGCGCTCGCCGAGCCGCGCACCTTCCTCGTCCAGGTCGTCGCGGGCGTGCGCGAGCCGGGCACGTATGCCGCTCGCGCCGTGGAGCGCGTCGCGACGGTCGTCGCCCGCGCCGGCGGGGCGGCACCGAGGGCCTCCCGGCGCGTGGTCGAGATCCGGCGCCGAGACGGCAGCACGGCCGCGGCGGACCTGGCCCTATTCGCGCTCACGGGCGACGTGATGCACAACCCGTATCTCCTCGACGGTGACGTGGTGCGCGTCCCCTTCGAGGAGCTCGCGGTGACGGTGGACGGCGCGGTCAATCGTCCGGGGCGGTACGAGCTCATCGGCACGCGGGACCTCGCCGAGGTGGTGCAGGTCGCCGGCGGCCTCGCCGCGACAGCGACCCGGCAGCTCCCGGTGAGCATCGTCCGCCGGCTCCCGGACGACCGCCAGGACCAGCAGCTCCTGCCGTTCACCGCCGGCGGCCAGGTCC
This sequence comes from Anaeromyxobacter terrae, assembly GCF_022690685.1. Taxonomy (GTDB): domain Bacteria; phylum Myxococcota; class Myxococcia; order Myxococcales; family Anaeromyxobacteraceae; genus Anaeromyxobacter; species Anaeromyxobacter terrae. The sequence continues at coordinate 15,958 of NZ_JALCYY010000028.1, forward strand.
CGTCCGCGAAGCTCCAGCACGACGACGCCGTTCACCTCCCGGACTATCTCGAGCTGCAGCGCTCCGTGATGGTCGTCGGGGCCATCAAGGGCGTGACGCCTCCGTCTGCCACGGGGGGAGCGATTCCCGACGAGGCGGCCTCGACGCGACGCCTGCCGTTCGTGGAGGGCGACTCGGTCCGCACGTTGCTCGAGCGCGTCGGCGGCGTCGGACCGCTCGCGGATCTCACCGGCTCGTACGTGCTGCGGAGCGGGAAGGCGCTGCCCGTGGACCTCTACTCGCTCGTCATGCTCCGCAACCTGAAGGCGGACCGGCCGGTCGAGCTCGGCGACACGCTCGTCATCCCGTTCAAGCGCCGGAACATCCTGGTGCAGGGGGCCGTGTTCACCCCCGGCTCGTACCCCTACAACCCGACTTTCGGGATCGAGCAATACCTCGCGCTCGCGGGCGGCCGGAACCGATTCGCGCAATCCCTGTCGGACGTGCGGATCATCACGCCCAACGGCGAGACGCGAAAGTTCAGCCGTGACCTCCCGATCGACCCGGGATCGTCCCTGGTCGTTCCCGAGCGCAACTTCTCGCGGTCCGAGATCGTTCAGATCGTCCTGGGCGCGGCGAGCGTCCTCGTCAGCGGCGTCGCGGTGGTGCTGGCGGCGAAGAAGTGACTTCGATCATGGTCTCATCCGTCGACTTATCGTTTCTTCGCAACCCGCGCGCGGTGAAGCGGATCGCCCTCACCACGCTCGCGTGCCTGATCCTGGCAACGGCATACGGGCTCTTCGCGCCCAAGTGGTACCGCTCCGTACTCACTGTCGTCCCCGCTAGGCCGCAGAGAGGGGGCAGCATCTCCAGCCTGCTCGGCGGAGAACTCGCGGGGCTCGCTGCCGGTTTTGATACCTCCATGGCGGGCTCCGATGCGCCCCGAATAGCTGCCGTCCTCGAAAGCATTGCCGTATCGGACGCAGTCATCCAGAGGTTCGACTTGCGCACCCGCTACCGCGCGGGCAGCCAAGAGAGCGCGCGTGATGCGCTCTGGCGTCATTGCGCCGTCAGGGCTCTTCCGAAGCCCAACCTCGTGCAACTGACGTGCGAGGACAAGGAGCCGCGCTTCGTTCAGCGGATGCTCGAGTTTTTTGCCGAGTACGGAAACGCGGTCTTCCGCAGTGTCAGCGTCAGCTCCGCCTCGGAGGAGGTTCGCTTCCTCGAGAAGCGCGTGGCGGATCTACGACAACAGGCAAGCGATGCGTCTGCACGAATGCGCGAGTTTCAGGAAAGGCACCGAATCGTCGATCTCGAGACGCAGAGCCGGGCAGTCGTATCCGCGCTCGCCGCCCTCAACAGCCAGCTCATCACCAAACAACTCGAGCTAGACTATGCGCGCACCTTCTCGACACGTGACGAATCCACGACCCAACAACTCGAGTCTCAGCTATCCCTCTTGACCGAAAAGCTGCGTGACTTGGAGGAGCCGGCGGCCCCGCTCACCTCGACGGCGCAGACCCAAGGCCGCAAGGGAAAGGGGCGCTCATCCGGCATGTTCCCTGCCGCACTTGAGGTCCCGAAGCTGCGCGCCGAGTTCGAGGCCCTTTACCGCGACCGCAAGGTGTCGGAAACGACGCTGGTGTTCGCGTTGGAGAGGCTCGAATCCGCGAGGGCCAACGAGGCGCGCGAGGTCTCTACATTTCTGGTGCTTGATCCCCCGACGCTTCCGACGCGCCACTCTCGTCCGCGGCTGCTTCAGGCCGTCGGCCTCCTGACTGGGCTGGCGTTGGCCGGGTCACTCTTCTTCGAGTGGTGGTGGAACAAGGGAGGGCGTCTCGTTCTCCTTGCGCCTCCGACTTCGGAGCGCGGCCGCGGGCGAACCGCGGAGTGACGATGCACCGCCGCACCGCCTCAGCGGTCGCTTTCGTCCCTCCGCGCCCCGCAACCTCGAGCGTTTGGACCACCTCCTCGTAACGTAACAGGATGCGGCTCCACTCGAACTCGTGAGCGCATCGCAGGCGAGCGGCGGCCCGGATGGCCTCACATCGGTGCGAGTCGACCGGACCGTCCAATATCGCGGTCAAGTCTTTGGCCCCCCGGAAGAACAGACTTCCCGACCCCGCGACCCATCGATTGAACGGGTTGTCGTGAGCGGCTATGAACGCTCCGGCTGCCATAGCCTCGACGAGAGACGGATTCGTTCCTCCAACAGAGTGACCGTGAATGTACAGCTCCGCAAGCCGACGTAGCCTATCGAGGACTACCTTGTCGTAAACGGCGCCAGGGAACTCAACGTAGGGATGCGCTGCCTTGAGCGCTCTTCCGTATGCGTTTGTGTCGAAATCGCCGATCACGACCACCAAGGCGCGCCGTGAGCTGCGAGCGTAGGCATCCAGCACGACATGAATCTGGTTCTCGGGTTCGGCCCTCGCGATGACCAAAAAGAATGGCTTACTGTCGTACTTGCGCACCAGGGCGTGCTCAGATGGTGCGATGTCGCCAAGAAGGTCGGCGCCATATGGGATCATCCGCGACGGTCGCCGGAACTTAGCGTCTAGGTATTTCTGAATGGCCGGGTGGTCCGCTATCAACACGTCCGCCAACGTGGCGGCTATGCGCTCGTTAAGCCTCAGCCAGAGCTTCACGGACCGACTCCATTTCGCCCGTTTCCACTCCATGCCGTCCATGTTCACGGCATGTCGGATCTTTCGGCCCTTTAGAATCGTCTGAAAGAGCGCAGTACCGTAGCCAAAGACAAGCGCCAGCGCTCCGGACTCGACCTCCGCGTACGAGCGCAGATCGTACTCGAGCGTCCCAAGTCCCTGGTTGGCGGATGGGCTAATGTAGCGACGCCGCACTCCGTGCCACTCATCATCGTGTGGGTCCCGACCACCGGCTCGCGCTGCTTCGCAGAAGACCGTGACTCGATGTCCCTTCGCAGCGAGATGAGGTGCCAGCACCTCGACCAATCGCTCGAATCCGCCATATCTGTTCGGTATTCCGCGCGTCCCGAGGATGTAGATGGTCGACATGACTCCGCTCTCACCCGAAATAACGGCCACGAATCAGGTCGCTTGCGACCCGCGCAACGCCGACCGCAGTTCCAACAAGAAATCGTGTGCAGTTCGAGAACCTCCGTTCTTTCAATAGGGCTCGTCGAGCTGCGAACTCGCCGACGCGCATACGCCAGGCACTTTCAGAAAGGCCCCCGCCCGTCCCCGGAGCGCGGCACACGGACGAGAGTTCGTCATGGATGTACCGCACTCTGATTTCGGACGACGCGTACCGCAGCAGGAAGAAGTAGTCCTCACAATGGGTGAGGCGCGGAGCACCAAGGCGGCGCATGCGGCGGATTACCAGTCCTGGCGTGGGAGCCGGATTGTACACAGCCGCAAGCCATCGAAACGGGATCGCGAACGATAGGTACCGGCTCCAGAGCGCACCAAGGACGTTGTAACTCTTCATGCCCGAAACGGCATGAAACAAGAGGTCGATGCGTCCCGACGCCAGTTCGGCCATCACACGGTCGACCTTGTCCGCTCGAAATGTATCGTCCGAATCGAGAAACGCGACGTACGGATACCTGGCACGCCGAATCCCGAGGTTGCGCGCGGCCTGAGGGCCCCGATTCCGCTGCTGCCGGAAGCACCGAACAGGGATCCCATGCGCATTCACCAAGCGGACGAACGACCTCGCGTCGATGGCAGAGCCGTCATCAACCACCACGATCTCGACGCGGGAAGGGTCGGCGGTAGCGACAGAGTCGATGGCGCGGAGCAATGACTCACGACGGTTGTATGTTGGGATGACGACGGAGATGCCGAGCGCGTCCCCCTGGTTGCCAGTTAGGTCACTCAAAGAACGGCACCGATCGCATGTAATGGGAACCGAGACTCCAGCCAAGCAGGACGACCGCGTTCGAGAGCAGGACCCAGGCGAACGCCCTCGCTCCGACGGCGCGAGATTCGTTGGCCGGAGCAAGGACCCTCCACAGAACGATCGGGAACACCCCATACACGTAGCGGTAGCCGAAGTATGGGATCACGAGGAAAGGAAGACACGTCGCCGCGAGACGCACCGCCGAGAGAAACCTCTCGTCCTTCAGCAGCTGGAGTCTCAGCTGTTGAGTTGGCATGGCCAGCAGCGCCGCGACCATCGTGAGCAGCGTGGAAGAGAAGGAGAGAACTCGCACCCATATCTCGTCGCCTTCAAGGCCTTGGTACTTCTCGACATAGTAGAGAAGCCGCTGCAGCGGTACGACGTCCGCTACGAACGTCGGCTCAAACTTCAGCGAGATAGCGACGACGGCGCAGGCTGCTCCAAGGACCGCGAGGAAGCGGGCCCACGGAAGCGTCGCGGCGGCGAGGCCGACGAATACCAAAGCTGCGCTAGCGTGAAGCGCGACGGCACCGGCTCCGAACGCGACCGCCGCGACGCGTCGCGTCGGCCAGTGTGACACGGCCGCGATCGCGAGCCCTACCGAGAACCCCTGCCGGAGAGCATTCGTCGTGAGCTCGATGCCGACCATCGACACGAGCAGGAGGGCTGTAAACCGGGACTTGTCTTGCGCCGCCCCAGTGGCCAGCAGGATGCCCATTGTGACGATAACTGCCCATGCTGCGCACAGCATGCGCACGTCGCACGCTCCGAGCATTGCTCCGTTCAGGAGAAGCGCGGACAAACGGAAGCCGCCGTCCATGTCTCGCAGCGCATCGCCGTGGCAATACGCGTGAAACATCTCGGCGTACGCAGCGGTATCGACTCCGAACGATAGGCTCCGGAACGCTAGGAGGACCAGCATGACCACCAGCAATCCCGCAGCGAGCCGGTCGACGACCCAGGCGCCTTCCTCGTTCTCTGAGACGTGGAGATGCGCCACCGCCCGAAGAGCCGCGACCACCAGTGCGACCCCACCGAGCACAGCAAGGATGACGTGGCTCAGAAGCATCGGCTTGTCACGTCACGGCTTCCGCCCGCATCGCCATCATGGAGACAGGTCCATGTCCGCAAATGCGCCGGAGATCGCCTCCAAGAACCCTCGCCTGTTCACCTGGTCCGGCTCGACGTAGTTTCCTTCCGCCCACTCATTCCATGACTTCAGGAACAGAAATTCACCGGTCTCGGGGCGCCGGGGACGCGCGGCGAGATTGGCGAACGCGATGCGGAGCGCTGACCGGAAGGCTTCGGGCGACGAACCGGTTAGAACGAGCCCCCTTCGGCCGGACCGCGGTGTGTTGTCCCAGTTGGCGATCACGCAGTTATACGCTGGGAAGGCGAAGCGATTGAGATCAGGGAGCATCGGTCCCACCGCGGCAGCGTAGGGCATGCGCTTGGGACCGCGCTGAACGCACAGGACCCTCGACATCTTCGCGGTCACCGCGTCTACCCAGTGGACGCGCGAGAACGAATCTCTCCCCGTGATGTTTGTAATTACCGCCGCATCGATCCCCACCTCCGCGGTTGATTCGAAGCGCCCTCGTAGATTCGGCGACCATGTACCCAGGATATAGAGCCCGGGATAGCCGTCGGAGTGCGCCAGCCTTCGGAGGATATCGGTGTATCGTCGCTCCTTCGGCAGATGTCGCGGCTTGTACACGAACAGCAATGGCTTGCCCTCGTGCTTTATGTATCGCGGATCCACGAAGAACCTTCGAAGCAGCGCGTAGTGCCGCTCGGCGTCACGATAGGGGTAAGTTTGCTCGATCAGCACTCTCTTCGGGGAGCCGTGCCAAACACCCGTCCACGACTCGTTCGCCCATCCGACGCAGAAGGGGAAGTCGGGCTCCTTACTGCGCAGGACCGCCTCGAGAGGGGTCTCCAGAAGGCGCTTCCCTCCGAACCAGTAGTGCCAATAGCAGAATCCATGAACGCCATATTGCTTCGCCAGCGCCACCTGCTCCGCGCGCGTCTGACTCAGACGGAGGTCGTAGAAGCCGAGCTCTCCCGGAAGGTTCGGTTGCCGATGGTCACGAAACAAAGGACGGGCCTTGGCAACGTTGTGCCATTCCGTGAAACCGGGTCCCCACCACGCATTGTTCTCCTCGATGGGGTGGAACTGCGGCAGGTAGAAGGCGATGATCTTGGGCGCACTCAACGTGATGGGCGCGTAGCGGTTCACGGGAGCGCTCCCGGCAGAGGCTGCGTTGCTTCACGGCGCTCGGCGCCGGTCCCGGCATCCCAGCGCGCGAGAATGGCGAGAACGAAGTAGTCCGCGGCTACACGGATCGTCCAGGCCCACGCGACGCCATACGCGCCGAACCGTGTTCCTAGCGCCAAAAGCAGCGCGAAGTATGGCAGCAGCTCAGCGGCATGAACGACAGCTGTCGCTTTAGACCTCCCGCGCGCTTGGAGTGCCGAAAATGGGATCTGGGCGAGCGCGCTCAGGAGATAGCCGATCGCTAGAACCTGAAGGACCCGGGAGCCGCCGCTGGCGATCTCCGGTCCGAGCCACACCGTGACGAGCGGGCGCGCGAAGGCGAGAAACGCCGCAGCGACAGGGCCGGAGGTCAGAAGCACCAGGAGCGTCGCCTTCCGCCTTGCGGACGACCGCTGTTGCGCACCTACCGTCGCGTCTGAAATCGCGGGGAACAACGCCCTCGAAATCGCCACCGGAACGCTCGTGGCGCGCGCCACTATTTCGGCCGGACCGGTGTAGATCGCCACGTTACCGGCACCGACCCGGTTCGAAAGCCAGAAGCGATCCATATATCCCATGAGCGGGTAGATGAAATTGGACAGCGCGATCCAGCCGCTGAATCGGAACATCTGGCCGAAGATGTTACGGTCGAAAGCTGATACACGAAGCGATGTCAACGACGTAAGGCGCCGATAGGCAATGATGACGCTTACCGCTCGAGCAACGACGAGCCCCCAGACGGCCATTTCGAGCGAGGGCGTCATCGCCGTGAGCGCGACTGGGACCGCCGCGATGAGCACGCCCGTCACGATCCGTTGCAGGCTTACGTCCTTGAATTGCTGAAGCCCCTCGAGGAAGGCCTGCAAGATCGTCGTAATCACCAGCAGGGGTAGAGTGAGGACGAGCGCCCTCGTGCCGGCAACGGCGTCGTGAGAGTTGGTGGGCGTGACGTTTAGTAAACCCGTCAATTCTTCGGCGAACCAGAAGCCGAGGAATCCGATCCCGACGGTGAAAGCAAGGGAGGCCCATACGGAGGTCCCGAGCACCGCCTGGTGCCGACGGGCGTTTCGCGGTTCCTGCGCGACGAGCCAGCAGACCGAACGCGCAATCCCGAGGTCCATGATGGCGAAGTAGCCTACGAGTGCCCAGGCGAGAGTGAGAAGCCCGAACTTCTCCGTTCCCAGAACCCTCGCCAACCACCCCATCGCCGGAATCGCGACGACAGCAGGTGCTGCCGAACCGAGCGTATTCCAGATCGAGTTGCCCAGCAGGGGTCCGAATTTCGCGTTGGTCGCCATCCAATTGGTGCTCGAGGTGAGTCGCCATTTCACGCGCGTGGCTTACACCGCGCACCCCTTTTCGTACTTCACGCCGGCGCTCGACGTCACCAGCGCACTGTCTTGGCAAACGGGTAACGGTCGTAATTGCTCCGGCAGCGTATGACGCCCACCGGCAGGCTGAACGTGGGCGCAGGCGACCAAGAGCACATGTCCCCTCACGCCCTAACGGATTTCGTCTCACAAGCCGCTTCGTCGCGACGACCCTACCTCAGCGACGCAACGGTCATCCATGGCGCTGACGGGACGTCGGCTGCCCGGGCGCCTAGGGCGCGCCCGTCCGCAGGTGCCCTGCCAGTCATCTGCGGCGCATGCCCAGCTCGCTAGACGTGTCGCGCCGTGGCGCGAGTGCGGCCACCGTGACGTCAGGGCGGAACTCGTGCACCACGCGCGCCCGCGCCGGAGCGCAAACCTTCATTTCCGCCCCGGCGGCCGCGAGCCCGATCGAGGGTAGTGCGCAGGGTGCGTACGCTTCCCAGCTCGCGGTCTTGGATCTCCGCGCCGGCACGCCTCGTGTCACCGCCGCGCGGTGGTGGTATCGCCCGAGGTGTCCGCGGAACGACGGCAGGCGCTTCCGGGCTACTCCTCGTCACTCGACGCCGCCGCATACCGGTACTGGTAATGGTACGCGCTGCCGCGCCCGAGCCCCCGCTCGACCGAGACGCCGTTCAGGACGATCCCGTGCACCCGCGCGCCGCCGCGGCCGAACGCGCGCAGCGCCGCCACCACTTCGCGGAGGGGATGGGCGCCCCACTTCAGGACGAGGAGGTTCACGCCGGCGTGGCGCGCGACGAGCGCCGCGTCGGTGACCGCGAGGATGGGCGGCGTGTCGATGAGCACCACGTCGAAGCGGCCGGCGAGCTCGGCGAGGAGCCGCTGGAAGCGCTCGCTCCCGAGAAGCTCCGCCGGGTTCGGAGGGATGCGGCCGGTCGAGAGGAAGCGGACTTTCTCGCTCCCCGTCTCGCGCAGCGCCTCGTCGAGCGAGACCTGCCCGCCGAGGACGTCCGAGACCCCGGGCGCGCGGCGGAGGCCGAGGTGCCGGTGCAGGTAGCCGCGGCGCAGGTCCGCGTCCACCACCACGACCCGCTTGCCGGACTCGCCGAGCAGGTGGGCGAGGTTCACCGCCACGAACGACTTGCCGACACCCGGCGCTGGACCGCCGATGGTGACGATCGGATTGCGCGCCTCGAACAGCGCGAACTGGAGGCTCGTCCGCAGGCTGCGCAGCGCCTCGACGGTCATGCTGGCTGGATCCGTGGCGGCCAGCACGGGCACCGGCCGGCGCTCCTTGATCGCGCGACGCTCGCCCTCCGCGTGCCCCTCGCAGCGTGGGATGTTCGCGTGCACGCCGAGGCCAGTGGCCCGCTCGATCGCCTCCGGGTCCTCCATCCCCTGATCGAGGGCGCGGCGCGCGAAGGCGATCGCGACGCCCGCGGCGGCGCCGAGGAAGAGGGCGAGGAGCAGCACCACCGCCTTGCGGGGCGCGACGGGCTTCGCGGGGACGATGGCCGCGTCGAGGATGCGGACGTTGCCGATCGTCCCCTCCTTCACGACCTTCAGCTCCTGGGCGCGGTTGAGCAGGGTGAGGTAGAGCTCGTTCGCGACCTTCACGTCGCGCAGCCGCCGGGCCGACTCGAGCTCCGCCTCGGGCAGGTCCTTCATGCGCCGGTCGATGCGCGCGCGCTCCTCCGCGAGCCGGGAGAGCTTGTCTCGCATCGCGACCAGCACCGGGTGGCTCTCCGTGAACTTCTGCCGGAGCGCCGCGTACTCCACCTGCAGCTCGGAGATGCCCTTCTCGACCTCGACGACGCGCTGCAGGGCGGCCTGGGTGGCGAGCGTGACGTCCACGGCGCCGTCACGCGCGCGGTACCGCTCGAGCTCGACCTCCGCACCCTCCAGCTTGGAGCGCAGCGCGGGCAGCTGCTCGTCCAGGAACTCGAGCGTCTTCTGCGCCTCCGCGCTCTTCCGCTCCACGTTCTGCCGGAGGTACTTGCGCGAGAGCGAGTCGAGGATCGCGGCGATCCCGGCGCGGTCGGGCCCTTCGAGGGCGAGCTGCAGCACGCCCGTCTTCTTGCCCTTCTCGGAGATGCGCAGGTCCTGCTGCAGCTCCTCCACGACCTCGTCGCGCGGGCGGCGCGAGATGCGGAACTCCGTCCCCGGTCGCGCGCGCAGGTCGGCCACGAAGAGCTCGAGCCCGCCGCTCGAGACCTGCTCGCCCACCTTGCTCTCGGCGAGCGCGCTCCCGTCCTCGTCCTTCACGCGGTAGGCGCCGCCCTCGCCCGCGACGAGCGTCAGCTTGTGGCCGGCGAGCGCTGGCGAGAGCTCCAGCCGGCCGAGCGCGATCCGCTCGCCGCCCCAGCCGAACGCGCCGAGCCCGAGGACGGCGCCGCGGGGCTCCTCGCCCTGATAGGCGCGAGCGACGGGGCCCCCGACGAGCGGGAAGCGGCGCGGTCGCGCGACGAGATCGAGCCGGAGCTCGTCCACCACAGCGCCCACCAGCGCGCGCGAGCGGAGGATCTCGATCTCCGTCTCCGCGGGCGTGCTATCGCCGAGCATGTCGCTGAGGTCGCCGAGGCCGAGGCCCCCCTTCTTCTGCTCGACCTGAACGAGCACGTCGGAGCGGTAGACGGGCGTCGCGAGGAAAGCGTACGCGCCGCCGAGCACGAGCGCGCCCGCGGTGGCCGCCGCGATGAGCCAGCGGTTCGCGAGGACGACGTCGAGGTACTCGCGGAGCGAGACCTCGTCCTCGTCGCCCACCTCGGCGGGCGGCAGCTCCTCCGGCGTCCGCGCCGACCCGGGAACGACCTCGAGCGCCACGTCTCCCCGCTTCGACATTGGACTATTTCCCCTGCACCGCGTTCACGCCGCGGTTGGCGAGATCGACGCTCTGCCAGATGCCCTGGATGGTCGGGAGGATCTGCGTCACGACGCGGTTCCAGTTGGCGAGCCCGTACGGCGCCACGTAGACGACGTCGAGCGGCTCGAGCTGGAACTGGGTGGCGAGCAGCATCGCGTCGGCGTTCGACGCGTTCAGCCGGTAGACGCGCGGCGCGTCGTAGCGGCCGCGGAACACGTACACCTCGCCCGGGTTCGAGGTCGCCGGAACGAAGCCCTCCGAGTCGCCGATCGCCTCGGCGAGGCTCATCCGGCCGCGCACCATGAGCTTCGAGGACTGGCGCGTCACCTCGCCGAGCACGAAGACCTTGTTCTCCTCGCGCGACGGCACGTGCACCACGTCGCCGTCCTGGAGGAGCCAGTTCTGCGAGCGATCGCCTTCGTCGTAGAAGGCCTGCAGGTCGAGCCGGTAGGTGCGGCCCTCGCGCGTGAGGGCGACGCCGCGCGTCCAGGCGTTCGGTCCGAGCCCGCGGCAGGCGGCGATGGCGTCCTGCACGCGGAGCGGTACATCGGTGATGGGCAGCGTCGTCGGCTGCACCACCTCACCCGTCACCTCGACGCGCTGCCCGCGGAACGCCGCGATGCGCACGTCGAGCTGGGGGTTCTCGATGTACTTGCGGAGCCGATCGGCGATGAGGACACGGACCTCGGGGAGCGTCTTGCCGCCCACCGCGAGGACGCCGACATGCGGGTAGAACATCGTCCCATCCGCCTGCACGGCGTTGCCAAACGTCTCCGCCGCACGGAACTCGCCTGCGGGGATCGTCAGCTCGGGGTGATCCCAGACGATGACCGAGACGACGTCGTAAGGGGCGATCCGGTACTGCCAGCTCGCGGCCTGGTCCGCGAGCGGGTCCTTCGGGCGGGCGCCAGCGGCGCGAACACGCGCGTCGGCCTGCTCGACGAGGACCTTCGGGGAGATGGGGACGACTTCGATGGGCTGCTCGGCGGTACCGCGTGATTCGAGCGCGCCCTGCTGGAACTGGAGGCCGGGGTAGACGGAGCGGCAGCCCGTGGCGAGCAGGGCAAGAGCGGCCAGGGCGATGCCCATCCGATTCCCGTTCGTCCCGAGCGTGCTCCCGCTGGCGGGGCTCGGTCGAGGAACGAGCACGTGACGCGCGACGCTCACGGCGCCCTCCAGAACGCACGGTCGAAGTCCTCGAGGCCGCGCTCGATGAGCGCGAGGGCCGCCTCGAAGGAGGCGCGGGGCAGGCGATACGGATCCGGCACGTCGAACCCTCCGAACTTTCCGATGCGGTGCACGCGACCGCGCGCCGAGGGCGCGATCGCCTCGATCTTCCGCTGATGGCCGGACTCCATCACGAGGACGAGGTCGGCCGCCGCAAGCATCTCGGGGGTGAGCTGCCTCGCCCGGTGGGAAGTGAGGTCGAGCCCCCGCTCAGCCATGAGGGCGACCGCGATCGGGTCGGCACCCCGTCCCTCGAGCGCGCCGAGCCCCGCTGACTCCACCTGGCCGCGGCCCCGCGCCGCAAACTTCGCGCGCAGGAGCGCCTCCGCCATGGGGCTCCGGCAGATGTTGCCCACGCACACGATCAGGACTCGGTCGAGCATCACGTACTGGAGAGCACCCGCGTATTCCGCTCGTGCTGAGCCTGTCGAAGCACGAGCGGGATCGCCGCGCCAGAAGCCCGTCCGGCACCCCCCGAACTGGATGTGCAGGGTACCGGCCCTTCCGCCCCGAGTCTACCCCGCGCGGAGCTGTCGCTCCACGAGCCGCTGGTACAGGCCGCCACGGGCCACGAGCTCGCGATGGGGGCCCGACTCCACAATCAGTCCGCCCTCGATCACCACCACGCGATCGGCGCTCGCCACCGTCGAGAGCCGGTGGGCGATGATCACCGTGGTGCGGCCGGTCATGAGGCGCGCGAGCGCGTCCTTCACGAGCGCCTCGGACTCCGCATCGAGCGCGCTCGTCGCCTCGTCCAGGAGAAGGATGCGCGGGTCCTTGAGGACGGCGCGCGCGATGGCGAGCCGCTGGCGCTGCCCGCCGGAGAGCTGCTGGCCGCGCTCGCCGACGCGCGTCGCGTAGCCCTCCGGGAACCCGCGCACGAACGCGTCCGCGTGGGCTGCGCGGCAGGCGGCCACCACCTCCTCGTGCGTTGCGGCCGGCCGGCCGTAGCGCACGTTCTCCTCCACCGACGCGGAGAAGAGCGTGGGCTCCTGCGGGACGACGCCGATCTGCGCCCGCAGCCAGGTGGGATCGAGGGTGCGCAGGTCATGGCCGTCGAGCGTGAGCCGGCCCTGGCCCGGGTCGTAGAGCCGGCCGAGGAGCGCCGCGACGGTGGACTTGCCCGAGCCGGAGGGGCCGACGAGCGCGACCACCTCGCCCGGAGCGATGTGCAGGTCGATCCCGCCCAGCACCTCGACGTCCGGGCGCGCGGGGTAGGAGAACCGCACCCCCTCGAGCGCGATGCGCCCCTCGCAGCGCGCCGGCCGGAGCCCGCCCGCGACCGGCATCTCCGGCACTCGGTCCATGAGCGCGAACACCCGCTCCGCCGCGCCGATGCCCTTCATCGCCTCCGCCCACAGGTCGGCGAGGCCGCCGAGGCTCATGGCGATGAGGAGCGTGTAGACGAGGAACGCGGTGAGCGCGCCAGCGGTGAGGTCGCCGCGCGCGACGAGCTGGCCGCCGTAGCCGAGCACCGCGGCGATGGCGAGGTAGACGCCCGCCGAGGCGCCGCCCATGAAGAGCGAGCCCGCCCTCGCGCGCCGGCGCGCGGCGTCGTAGGAGGCGGCGATGGCGGCGTCGTAGCGACCGCGCTCGGCGGGCTCGGCGTTGAAGGCACGCACGGTGCGCATCGCGGAGAGCGACTCCTCCGCGACGTGGGAGGCGTCGGCGAGCGCGTCCTGGTAGTGGCGCGCGAGCGCGCGGACCTTGCGGCCGTAGAACACTGAGCCGACCGCGATGGGCGGCACGACGAGCAGCATCACCACGGTGAGGCGCGGGGAGGTGACGAAGAGGAGCCCGATGCCGCCGAGCGCGGTGATGGCGTGGCGGAAGACCATCGACACGTTCGCGGCGACGAGGCTCTGGATGGTGGCGGAGTCGGTGCCGAGCCGGGAGATGAGCTCGCCGGTGCGGGAGGAGTCGAAGAAGCCGATCTCCTGATCGAGGAGGCTCTGGTAGAGGCGCTCGCGCACGCGCCGCACGCCGCGCTCGCCCGCGAGCGAGAAGAGGATATGCCGGCCGGCGACGGCGAGGCCCTGCACGATCGCGATGACCGCGAGCACGCCCGCCGCCCGGGTGACCGCGCGCGGATCCTTGCCGGCGATGGCGCCGTCCACGATGAGCCGGATGCCCTGCGGGTAGACGAGCGCGAGCCCCGCGCCGGCGATGAGGAGGACGGTGCCGAGCGAGAGCGCCGGCAGCTCCTCGCGGAGGAGGCCGCCGAGGCGGCGGAGGACGGGGGTGGGCGGGCGGGCGGCCATCGAGCGGGTGTCTTAACCCGGGGCGCAGCCGCTCGCCCTCGCGACGCGGTCGAGGTCCGACCGCGAGCCGAAGAGAATCCGCTCACTCGAAGGGTGAGCGGAGGACGGTCAGCGCCTGAAGCCCACGACCCGTCGGAGCCCGTCCAGCGGCGTCACCGTCGCCGGCCGGTCGATGCGCTCGAGCGCGTCGGCGAGGTGCTCGCAGAGGAGCTCGAGGGCGATCTCGGTGTCCCGGTCGATGGAGGCCCGCCCGTCGTCCCAGCCCAGCTCGACGTGCCTGTCGCCCGGCCGCTCGGGCAGGACACCGTAGCGCGCGCGGAAGAGCTCGTCCGCAGCCGGCGCGTCGAACCCGCGCGTGTACGCGTCCGCGTTCGCCGCGTCGTCAGCGAGGTGCAGCGCGACCGCGCGTGCGCCCAGGACCGCCGCCCCGAGCTGCAGCGCGGTCCAGACGTCGTCCAGCCCGCGCGCCTCCCGGAGCGTCGCGCCCAGCCGGCGGATGGCCCCGCGGAGCTCGAGGTTACGCCTGCGGTCCACGAGCATCCGCTGCGTGTCCTCGAGCTTCACGTTCACGAAGCCGAGGCGCCGCAGCGCGAGGTAGCCGACCGCGGCGAGCGCGAGGAGGAACCAGATCGCCTGCGACGCCGACGCGTAGGTGACCGAGATGGCCGCGGCGCCGAGCAGAGCGGAGGCGCCGTAGATGACGAGCACCGTCTGCCGGTGGCCGAGGCCGAGGGCGAGGAGCCGGTGGTGGATGTGGCCGCGGTCCGCCGAGAACAGCGGCGCGCCGCGCGCGGCCCGCCGGGCCATGGCGAGGAGCGTGTCGGCGATGGGGATGCCGAGGGCGATGATGGGGACTAGGAGCGCGACCGCGCTGGAGGACGCGCGGTTCGTCTGGATGGCGGTCGTCGCGAGCACGAACCCCAGGAACATCGACCCCGTGTCGCCCATGAAGATGGTGGCCGGGTTGAAGTTGTAGAAGAGGAACCCGAGCACCGCGCCGGCGAGCGCGGCGGTGAAGAGCACCATGAGCGGCGCGCCGCCCCGCAGGGCGATGGCGCAAGTGGTGAGGACCGCGATGAGCGCCACCCCGCCCGCGAGGCCGTCGAGGCCGTCGATGAGGTTGAGCGCGTTGATGACGCCGGCGATCCAGAGCAGCGTGAACGGGAGCCCGAGGAGGCCGAGCGGGATGTCCGCGCCGAACGGGTTCGCGATGACGTCGATGCGGTAGCCGAGCCAGTACATGAGCCCGGCGACCGCGAACTGGACCGCGAACTTGGTCTTCGCGTTCGCGCCCTTGAGGTCGTCAAGGACGCCGAGCAGGGCGATGGCGAGCCCGCCTGCGAAGAGGCCGAACGCGCGGCGCGGCATCGCGTAGAACTGGCGGCCCACCTCGCTGTTCACGAAGAGGAGCGCGAGGAGCGGCGCGAAGAACGCCAGGACGATGGCGATCCCCCCGAGCCGCGGAACGGGCTTGCCGTGGATCTTGCGGGAGGTGATGGCGTGATCGAGCAGGCCACGGCGGTGCGCGAACTCGCGAACGAACGGCGTGAGGACCGCGCCCGTGGCGGTGGATGCGACAAAGGCGAGGGCGGCGGCTCTCATGTCCGCCTCCAACGCGCGTCCCTGACCGCGGACAGAGCGTCCGCGTAATGATTCCTGATCCGGATCATGTGCTGCGGCCCCCCGGCCTTGCTGCCGCTCCCGCTCAGTGCACCTGCACCAGCGGTGCAAGCGCCCTTCTAGCATGCGGGCAGACGAGCGCCATAGGGGGTCCGGGGGACACGGTACGAAAAGCGAGCGAGGGTGAAGGCGGTGCTCGCCGCGTCAGGCCGTCGCCGCCCCAGCGACGCCCGGCACAGTGCACAACTCCTCGAGAAGTCCCTTGAAACGCGCGGTTGCCACCCGGCGCGCGTAGCGCTGCTCGAGCACTGCCCGCGCGCGTTCGCCCATGGCGATGCGCAGATCGTGATCGTCCGCCAGCTCGGCGATGGCCGACGCTAGCCCTTCGGCGTCCCCATTTCGCAGGACACGCCCGCAATCGTGCCGCACGATCGTGCGCGCGACTTCACTCCCTTCCGGCCCGACGAAGAGCGCGGGCCGGCCCGCTGCCATGATCCCGTAGAGCTTCGACGGCTCGATGAGCCCCTCGATCTCGGGCGAGAGACCGATGAGGTGCAGGTCGCCCGCGGAGAGCGATTCCGCGAGCCGCTCGCGCGCCTGGTAGGGCTCGAGCCGCAGGTTCGGCAGCTCCCGCGCCGCGGCCTCGACGTCGCGCTTCCTGGCGCCGTCGCCGATGAAGACGAACGCGACGTCCCGCCTGTCCCTCAGCCGTCGCGCGGCGCCGAGGAGCGTCGCGATGTCGTGCGCCAGGCCCATGTTCCCCGAGTACATGACGACCGTGCGCGCCCCGTTCGCGAGGCCGTCCCGGAGCGAGTTGCGCCCGTGCTCGACGGGATGGACCGCAGCGGCGTCCGCCCAGTTCGGGATGACGCTGATGCGGGCCGGATCGGCACCGGACGCGACGCATCGCTCGCCCATGACTTCCCCGAGCACGACGACGCGGTCCGCGCGGCGCATCACCGCACGCGAGGCCGCTGCCATCATGCGCGTGAGCGGCGAACGTGGCCCGAGCGCGCCGAAGGCGACCGCAACGTCGGGATAGAGATCCTGGACCCAGTACACGAGCCGGCTTCGCTTCGGCCCCTTCAGCGCGGCGGCCGCCGCCGCAATCAGCGGCGGCGTCGTCATCGCAATCATGACGTCGTGCCGGGGAAGCCTCGCGAGCGCAGCGCCCGCCGTCGCGTAGAAGCTCGCGTAGTCCATGCCGCGATGCAGGAGAGTTCGCTTTCCGAGGGACGTCGCGGACGCTCGAACGATCTGGACCCCACGATGCTCGTCTCGCGCACCGAGCTGCTTTCCGCCCAGGTAACTCCCGCGTCCTGAGAGCGCAGTCACCTCGACACCCGAGGCTGCGAGATCCTCCGCGAGGTCGGTCGCGATCTGGGATGTGGCGGAGAGGTCGGGGTGGAAGAACTGGTTCAGGAGCAGGACGCGCACATTTTCCCCAGCGGCAACTCACCCGGCGTGATGGGGACTCACGCCGCACGCGCGCGTAGCGCGGTAGGCAATGAGGGCGAGCGTGTTCGCGCCAGTGCGCAATCGACCCAACGGCAGCGCTCGATTCCCGTTCTCCCGAAGGCCATATATCACGGGCGCGGAACGTTCACCAGGCAGGGACCGAGCGCATGAAGCGAGAGCGACGCTAAGGGATTGTCCGCGAAATGCGGGAGCGCCTGATCTCCGACACGTGCACCGCCGCCAAAGACCTTGTGAACGTCTCAGGGGTGGAATGGCGGCACCTTCGCGACACTTTCCTGCAGATGACCGAGGCCCGGAAGGCACGAGCAGCTTGCTCATGATCATCCTTTCTGCCCTGCCTGGAATCCGGTTCCCATGCGGTAGCATGCGGGCGCCATGAAGATTCCGCTGACGATCGCCTCGTTGGTGCTCCTCGCTTGCAGCGGTGCCGAGCCGTTACCGCACACAGCATGGGACGATGCGCCGCGCCCGCTCATCATCGGCCACCGTGGGTCAGGGAACGTATCCGCGCCCGAAAATACCTTCGCTGCCTTCGAAGCCGCGGCCGCCGCACGGACAGCCATCGAGACGGACGTCCAGCGCACCGCGGACGGCGCGCTCGTCCTGATGCACGACGATTCCGTAGATCGAACGACCGGCGTGACCCTCGGGAACGTTTCGAGCCTCACGCTCGCGCAGATCGCCACCCTGGATGCCTCCCAGGTCTACCGTCCCGACATCTTCTCGCCTCAGCGCGTTCCGCTGTTCGACGAGTATCTCCAGCGATACGGAGCCGAGAGCCTGCTCGCTCCCGAGATCAAGCCATCGACGGGCCCGGCCGGCACCGAGGCGGCGAGGCTGATCAGGAAATATGCGCTTCAATCTCGCGTGATCGGCTATTCGTTCGCCGCGGAGCAGCTCATCGCCATGCGGCGCGTCGATGCGGGCATCCCGCTCGTGCTCATCGCCACGGGCACCGTGACCCCTGCGACCGTCCTATCGCTCAGGCTGTGGGGCGTGTCGGTCGGTCGCAATGCGCTGACGCAGCAATACGTCGCCGACATGCACGCGATCCGGGCGAACGTGCTGACGTGGACCGTGTCCTCCCTCACGGAAGCCGAGCGGCTCGCGGCATGGGGCGTCGACGGTTTCGTGACCGACGATCCCGAGTATCTGGCGATGCTCATGAACAAGCGCACGCCCCCGGGAACCACAACCGTCCCGATTCCGTCCAGACTCCTGGGGTCTGGCTGGCTGAGCCACGCGACCACGTCGGGCTGGACGAAGGCAATCGTGGACGGGTTCGCGACGTTCGCGGGCCCGGGTACCGTCTCCGATGGAGCTTATTCGCACATCCAGGTTTCCGGCATCCGCACCGCGGACTCTCCCGCGACCCAGAAGATCAGCACCACGATCCGAGTGCAAAACGGGCCCACGAGCGGGGACGCGAGCCGTTACGTCGGCCTCAGGTTCGCGTGGACGACCGACAACGACACCGGGCTGCTCGGCACGACAGGGACGAACGGGTATTACGTCGCCTTGCGGCTGAGTGGCGCAGTCGAGCTGGTACGGGCGAAGGACGGCGCGATCGAGATCATCGCAAGAGGCACCTGGCCAGCACTCGTGCAGGGACAGGTCATCCCTCTGCGCGTCGATCTCGACGCCGCGAACGTCACCGTCACGCGCACCGACACGGGGGACGCCGTCTCTGCTACCGATACAACTCATGCGCGGGGCGGCTTCCTGAGCGTCTTCGGCGTCGGCGTCGTGCCGGCCGTCGGCGAGACATCGGTAACCTACTGAGCAGCTGCCCTGACGCTCGTCACGCTTCAGCGCTCACCACGGCGCTGATGGTGTCCTCGAACGGCGCACCGCAACCCGACTCCCAGGGAGAGGCTCACGAGCGGACGTTCATCCCGCCGCGTCGATATTGCGCTCCTTCACTTTGCGAGCGGGAACGCCGACGTAAATGCCGTAAGGCTCGGTGTCACCGGACAAGACGGAGCCAGCACCGAGGATCGCGTGCGACGCAAGCCTGCTCCCAGGCAAGAGCACCGATTTCACCGCAGCCCACGCGCCGTCCTCGACGACGACTTCACGCACGATCAGATCGAAAGCTGGCTTCGACCAGTCGTGGTTGCCCGTTTCAATCATGCAGCCCTGCGAGAGGCATGCATTAGAGCCAATCGTCACGTTGGCAAGGGAGTCGATCCAGGCGCCCTCGCCGATCCAGCTGTCATTCCCGATTGTCAAATTCCACGGGTATTTGACGCTGATGTGGTTCTTGAGCACCACTCCCTTTCCGATTCGCGCCCCAAACCAGCGAAGCAATCCCGCCTTGACCGTGGACGGCCACGGCATCCACGTCTGTAGAAACACCCTGTTCAAAGCCATCCAGGCGAGCCGGACCCCGAGAGATCGTCCCGGGTCGTACCAGGCATTGTCGAACGCTGAAAGGTTCGTTACGGGACGACTCATGCGACCTCCACCATCGAAGGCGGCGATCCGCCACCGAGAATCCAACGATACACGGAGAGCAGCTCCGCCCCGATCTTCGGCCAGGTGTATCGAGACTCTACGAGGGCACGTCCACGTTCGCCCATCTCCTCGAGCCTCATCCGAGGCGCAGAGAACAACTCGCACAGCACGCGCGCCAGGGACTCCGGTGTACCTTCGAAGACCCAGCCCGCACCGTGCTGGTCGACCGGGAAATTGCATCCCGCGCTCACGACCGCCGGCAGCTTCGCGGCCATCGCTTCGAGGAGCGCCACCGAAAACGCCTCATGCTGGGAAGGCAGAACGAACGCATCCGCCGCACGCAGCGCCGCCGACTTCACGAAGCCCTGGAGCGGGCCCGTGAACAATACGCGCTCACCGATCCCGAGATCGTGTACTCGGCGCGCCATCGTCGCCCCGAACCCGAGCTGATCAGGGCCAGCGACGACGAGGATCCATTCCGAATGGCCGGCCGCCTTATCCCGCTGCACGAGAGCCCAGGCGTCTATCAGTCGATCGAGACCCTTTACGGGATGCAATCGCGCCATGTAGAGGAGGATGCGCCGCGACCGCGTCGCCGGGAATGCGTCATCGAACGCGCTCCGACCGGGAGACGAATGTTCGAGCTGCGCGTCGACCCCGTTCGGAATGATGGCGATCGGATTGCGATATCCGGCGCGGCGAATGTCCGACGCTTCTGCCATCGTAAGCGCGTGCAGGCAAGGCGCGTTCCGCAGATTGGCATCCTCGATCGCCAACCGGAACAGCCTCTTCTTCCATGCCGAGCGGGTGAGAGCCATCGGGTGCAGCATCCCGTGAGGACTGACCAAGAGCGCACCGGCCGTGCGGCGGCGCCACGCACGAGCCACCTGAGATGGCCAGGTGAACAAGCCATGGAGATGCATCACATCAGGCCCGAAGGCTGCGAGCGAACCGCGAAGGCGGGGCGCATATCCCAGCGCGGTTGGTCCGAGCACTAGGCACTCGGTCGTGGGAACGCCGCCCCAGGACACCGTCGCAGCCGACGAGTGGCGCACACCGAAAACCTGGGCGTCAGCGCCCTCGCTTCGTTGCGCCTGGGCCACAGCAAAGGCAACGGGGGGAATCCCGCCCCCCGCCTGCGATAAGACCCATGAAAGATGTCCAACCTTCATCCAGGCTCTCCAAGGTTTCGCGGCTCCTGGGCGAGGCGCGATCGGCCCTACCCACACCGGCCTGGCTCTAGCCAGTCCTCGGCTCGAGCAGTTCTGGCGCGATCGACTCCAGGAGCGCCCGCGTGCGAGGAAACCCGCTCGGTCCAGGACGACATCCGTCGCGGATTTTCGGGTCCGACAAGATGCGATTCAGCTCCTTGGCCAGCTCTCCAACGTTACGACATGTAGCGCCGCCGACGACCTCCTGCGGGGAGACGAGAAGGCCCCGCGTCTGCGAGTACTCCTCAAAATCCCCCATGAACAGGACCAAAGGGCGCCGCGTGCCCTGCCAATCTACGACGACCGACGATACGTCAGAGATCAGTACGTCGGCGAGTCCGAGAAACCCATAGGTCGTCGCGCCTGCCGCGCGCAGATCATCGTCAGCCAGTACGCGAATCCGCCGGTACGCCTTCAAGGCGTCAGGGTCATAGCTCGCCATCGGATGCGGCTTCACGATGCAGAGTGCATCATGGCGATCGAGAACCTCGTCGACCGGAGCGAGGTCGACCAGCCCGGAGAGGATGTCCTGGCTCACATCGCCATCGATCCGAACGTCCCCAACGACGGAACGTCGATACGTCGGCAGCCACGCGATCACTCTTCTCGCCCCCCCAATCTCGTTCGCGAGTCCATCGGCGTGGGCGCCCAGCAAGTCATTTCGAGGATGGTCTGAGAGCAGGACATCCGCTTCGCTGAGGCCGAAGGCGCGTGCCATGAGACCTCGGAACCTCTCGCTCGACGCGATGGTCTTATGGCACCGCGGTATGAGCGCGTCTGCCTGCGAGGGATCCAGGCGAGCGATCCGCTTGAACGGCATTCCGTGCCACAAGTTCACAATCAACTGGCGCGAAGAGAGACATGGATATGAGAAGCACCCGTGCGTGAAGAACACCCACCTGGCCGTCAGGTAATTCCATATTCCCGCGGGGCTTCGCTTCCGTACGCACCGAGCCCTGGCATGCGCCATCCATTCGGGCGCAGCACGGTCGTCGTCAACGAGAACCACGAGATCGGCGCGCCGATCCTCCAGGAACTCCACGAACGCTCGCGTCGTATCGTCGTAGTCTGGAAACGTGTTCAGGACGACACGGTTCAGCTTCTTGGGCGTGACCGCTTTCGCAGCGAAGAAAGCGATCCCGGCGGCCCACCGCGCCGCGCTTCCTGGGAACTTCCGCAGCCTTGACCTCACTCGAAGTTCCTGACCATCTGATCGAGAACGGCATGGACCTCCCGGAGGCGCTCGATCATCTCCGGGTCCAATGCGCGGGCCATTCTACGAAGCGCGGAGCTCGAAACGTCCGGCGTTCGCGGGAGGTACACGACTTCACAGTGGACCTTCAGATGATCGAACTTGCCTGACCAGTCATCGCCAATCCCGAACACCGAGATATCGTACTTCTTGATGTCCGCCGCTTTCTGGTCCCAGCTATGTTCGGGAATCACCTGATCGACGATCTTCAGGCTCCCGACGATCTCCGCGCGCCCCTCGTAAGGGATGATTGCCTTCTTGTTCTTCGCGGCGTTGAACTCATCGGTGGACACCGCCACGATGAGCCGGTCGCCGAGATTCCGAAGCCGCTGAAGCAGCCGAAGGTGGCCTACGTGGAACATGTCGAAGGTTCCGTAGGTGATTACATTGCGCGCCATTCGTGTACTCGCCCTCTTGGCCCTTCGTGTCTACGAGATGGTGATTCTCCCGATACAAGAACCAGCTTCAGCCACCCTCTGCTTCCCTTGCGCGCACCTGCGGTTGCGGTGGGAGGATCCCTAGAATCCCGAGCGCCTCGGCGAACCGATGCATCCACCGGTGCTCACGAACGCATCTCGCTCGCGCGCGCTCAGCAACATGCCGGGCTTCCCGATCATTCGACAGCACCCATCGGACGCGCTCCAGAAGCTCGCGATCACTTCGATAGAAGAGTATCTCCCGGCCTTCCTCGAAGTGCAGCGCGAGGTCGGGGTTGTGGGTCGTGATGTAGACGCCCCCGCCGGCAGCCGGGAAGTCGAAGTCGCGTCCCTTGACGTTGCGGAGCGTCTCCGAATAGCCGATGCCGCCGTGACCCAGCACGATGCGGCTTTCGTTGACGACACGCACCATGTCTTGCTCCGACAGACATGAGTCCTTTCGCCACCCTGGGCCAAACACCGTCACGTCGAGGCCCGCCGCGCGAAGCCGCTGGATGAACCGTGGCCGAAATCCATACGCCGCGCCAACGAACGCGACGTCGTACCGCTTCGGGACAGCGACCGGCCTGTAGAAGTGGGGATCGCAGCCTTCCGGCATGTAGTGCGGCCGCCCTCCGACCGCCCGCACCCAGGGCACGCACTCCCGCGCGCTCGTCCAGTAGAGGTCCACGTCGGCGGCAATATCGACCAGGCCGCGGTCCTGATCTCCGATTGGTCCGAGTTCCCAGGACTGTTTGTCGTCGAGGCACATCAGCACGGTAGGAATGCCGAGTTCCTGCCGGATTCGGCGGAGCGTCTGCCGGAGGAGGTGGGTTCCCTCCGTGTAGATGAAGACCCAATCGACGCCGTTAGCGCGATGCTCGGCGCTGATGCGCTCGAACAGTTCCTCGTTGACCTCATTCCGACGTCTTTCCCAGCCGTTCCGTCCGTGCCGGGACACGTGCCGGTCATCGGCGAAATCGAAGAGCGCGACCGGCCCGAGTTCGTGAAGCTCCGGCAGCATCGCCATGTGCCAGGAGATGTTGGGGATGACCGCGAATGTGCGTACCTCCCCGATCACCCTTGGCGGCCTCGGACCGACGCGCTGCCGGATCTCTCCGGCCGTCTCCCGCTCGTCCACGAGGCACGCGTAGCGCCTTGCCCGTCGCGCGAAGGCTCGCTCGAGCTGCCCCGCCCGATAGGCGGCCCAAAGTCCAGTCTTGGTGACGAAGTGCTTCATCATGGAAACGTGCGCGTCCCTCAGCCCGTTATGGCAAGCGGGGGCCGACCCACATCGCCGCCGGTTCGAACGCGCTCGATCTCGTCGACCACGACTGCCATGCGAGCTTCAACGCGGTGCTCGCCCTTCGCGGCCCACGCGAGCCCCGCACCACCAATCCGGTCGCGAAGCGCGGGGTCGCGCAGAACTCGGATGTGCTCGATCATCTCCTCAGGTGAGTCGAAGAAGAGCGCCTCCTCGCCATGGACGTGGACATTCATTGCCGCCTCGGTTCGTTCGGCAACCAGCACCGAGCCGCAGGCTGGGATCTCCATGTTGCGCGTCGTGAGAGCATCACGGTTTCCGTGATCGTAGAAGCACAGGCAGACCCGCGCTGCATTGATGGCCTTCACGTACTCCTCTCCGAACACGCCCCCACGCACTTCGATGCCCCCGAGCCGCTTTGGAGCTGCGGGACCGCTCCAGTGGGGGCCAAACACCTTGATACGACACCCTGCCTCGGCCGCCTTCCGCAGAAATGCGACGCGGTGATCGACCGCTCCGTGTCCAATGAAGATCGCGTCGCAACCGTACCGCGCCCGGTCTTCTTCTGTCACCGCGAGGCGCCGGTGCAGCTCCGGAACGAAATAGGGCAACAACACGCGACAGCGTCGCGCTCCGTGCGCATGAAATTCTGGAACGTTCACCTCCCGAAATACCAGGTGGACGTCATACTCAGGGATCGCCTCGACGAACGCACGCCACATCGGATGACCGCGCCGAAAGCCAAACGGGTCGTCGTTCATATACGACACGAGCACCGCCCCCGCGTCCGCCCGAATCGTGCGCAGCGTGTCAGCCGAGATCTCGATCGAGCGTCGACAGTAGACGGCGTCAGGACGTTCCTTGCGTACCGCAGCGACGAGATCGCGATTGGCCCTGGCAAACGCGAGACGTGGCTGCAGGCGCCTGACTACGCGGGACGCGTAGTCCTTCCCCCAATACCGCGCCATATCGAAGCCGACGACATGGTGGCCCAACCGCGCCAACGCCTCGACGGACGCGGGCTCCCAGTGCGCTGAGTGAAAGTATCCGACCACCATGATCTTCATGCGGCTCACTCCGGGCGGGGCATGACGAGGCGACGTTTCATGTCCGCCTCAGAACCCTGAGGCGCCAAGGCGAACGTGCGTGCCCACCGCGCGGCGAGCATCGCCATGAGCACTGCGTACCCCACGTACGCACCCGCGTATACTCGGGCAAATGCCGATGCAGCATCTCCAGCGGGCCGATACTGCGACAGTGCCACCGCGTAGGCAACCTGCGACACGCCCAAGGCGACGTTCGGACCTATGGCGTCACGTGCGGCGTAAGGAAACATGGCCAGGGCCTGACCCATCGCGAATGCGGTCGCCCCGATCACCGCACTTGGCAACACGCCCGCGACGGCAGCGTAACGACTTCCGAACAGCAACTGGGTTGCGAACTCACTAAACACGAGCGCCACGACGATCGCACCGGCCATCGCTACCCCGGTGATCGTCACCAGCTTGCGCAACAGACTCAGAAGCCTCGAATCCTGAGCGGTCGCAGCCTGAGTGATGAGTGGCTGGTAATAGCTCAAGAGCGGCGCCGCGACGGCGTTGGTGCCTGCCGTCGCTATCCCAACGGCCAGGACGAACATCGCGGTCGATGACGGGCTTCCGATGCGGGCGAGCCCCCATCGCTCGGCGGACGTGCACACCTGGGCGAGAGCCGCGCTCAGGAGGTACGGCAGTGAATACGACATCACTTGCCGCGTGAGCCCGGAGTCGAAGACGGCATCGAGCGTCGAGTGCCGAGTCGCATCGACGGCGCTTCGCAGCACCATCCATCCAACGACCGCGAGTGCAGCCGAGTAACCGGCCTGTACCCATAGAAGTGCTTCTGCCGAGCTCAATCCCGCTGCCACTCCTGCTGCGAGCACGAAGTATCGCGAGGGCGTGCTCGCGAACGCCATGAGGCCAGCGGTGATACGTCGACGCTCCGCCGCTGCTACTGGAGCGGCAGCCTGAGCCGCGGCCTGCGCGGCGCCAGTTATCCACAGGGGGATCATCGCCCGGACGGGAACCGGAACACCCACCGCCCGCATGCCGGCCACCACGATCGCGGCAATCACGAACTCCGCCGCGATGCCCTTCGCGAGCACCAGGGCGACGGCGCGCGAGGCGCCTTCCCGCTTTGCCAGCGGCCAGAACCGGAACACGAGCGTGTAAGCTCCCGCCCCCGGCAGCGCGAGCCACAACGCGAGATTCATGTACATGTAGAACGTGCCCAGCTCGCGCGGCGCGGCCCATTCCGTCAGCAACCGGTTCCCAGCGAGTGCGGCGAGGGCATTTGCGACTGAGAACGTGAGGACAATCCGCGCCTCGCGGTTTCGCGCGAGCCGCTCAACGGTTCGAAAGCACGGGATCATCCAACGCCCCCAACCGAAAATGCCGTTCTTGCCTGCGTCACTCTCGTACATTCAGCGCACCCAACACCGCCCGCACCGCTTCACCAACCAGTCACCAGTTGTGCGGCCCCGGAGCGAGCGACTGAGCGCCGCGATGGAAATGCAGAGCATCATCAGATCACTTCCAGGGCGACATGCGCACCGGCAATCAGTACAACGCTCACAAGGAGGGCAGGGCGCCACTTGCGGAGGAGCGCATGCCCACCCCCCAGCATGACCATAGGCAGAGCAACCTGCGCGTATCTCTGGTGAAGCTCCTGAGCCAGCAACGCAAGACCGAAAATCGCACACCCGTACATCAATGCGCTAACGCACGGGTTCCTCTCGACGGAGGAATATGCCGACAGAACAATCGCCACGACTACGGTGAGCGACAGCACCGTTTGTGCATAGTCAAATACTTGGTAGACGAGAAGTGACTGGGCGACACTCTGGTACCATGGCATCGGAGTCAGCAGGAGAAACACGGACTTCCCTAAGATACCGCCGCCAAATGCTGCCGCGGCCTTCCCTGCCTGTTCCCGGCCGTAAGAATCAGAGATCCTTTCGGCGATTGCCATGTGCCATTCAGCCGGCAGCACCGAGAAGAGGGCATAGATTAGCACTCCTGCCGACACGAGCCCGACCAGGGCCACCTTGCCACGTCCCTGAAGCGCAGGCGCCAGCAACGCAGCGGCGAGCGCAACGGCAGGCAGCAGAACATACGGGTCTCGGAGCGCCCACAGCATCGCTCCGGACAAACCGAGTACAGCCGTAGATGCCGCAGACGGGTGCTTGGCGACATGAACGGCCGCATAGCCCGCCAACGCGATCAGCATAATCATGAACTGGTCGCGATAGAGGGGCGGTCCCACAAAGAAACTTGGCATGAGCACCGTCGCAAATGCTGCTAGCTGCGATGCCCGCCTGTCGGCCTCCAGCGCGCAGCCAGTCGCGTTCACAAGCAAGGCGGCCACGCCCATTGCGAGAGCGTTCCACGGGATCGCGACGGTCGCGTAATGGCCAAACGCGCCGTAGAGCAACCCATATATAACCCCGACTCCAGGGTTGTTTATCGCTCGGTCGAATTCTCCAAACAGCGCAGATCCGAGACCGTGCAGAGACCGCTCAAGCGCGAACGCCCTTGCGGCGTAATCGAGCACTGGCATGTCACCCGTGTAATGCGCCTTCGCAATGTCGGACGCAGACGAGATCGCCGCCGCGGGTGCAAATAGCAGGTAGAAATGCGCCAGGCCCGCGAGCGTCTTCACCGCGAGAATCACGTCGAGCGCTCGACCGAGGCGTGACCCCGAGCGGCGGGTTATCCACCGCAGGCCTGCCCAGATCAACGCCGCCCAACCGGCGGAAGCCAAGATCCCCCCGACCTCTCCTAGCCGGGACTCGGGCTCCCCGAAAATGGTCCACACGCCGAGCGCAGTAGCGGGAACCGCGCAAAAGAGCAGCGGCGCTGGCACCCTCCGGCGAACCGAAGGTCGCGCGCCAGGCACCGTCGGAATTTCGCTCACGCCATGATTCTCGTTGGGTACGACCGTACGCATCTTCAGCGACCTCAGACGGAACCTCGGAATGGCGACTCAGCCAGCCCGGACTCGGGGGCCGCCCGGTGGCGTTATCCTGCGGACTTGGACCGAGGGAGATCAGCGACCGAACGCGATGGGCAAGGCATTCTAGGTCATGCCGCGTCGCGTGGGCTAGATGTCCTCGGTTCTTCGGCAAAGGAGCCTGGCCCTGACTTAGCGCCACGTCATCTGGATGATCACGTGAGCCGGTTTGACTCGAGGTCCCGCTGTGTCTAGTGTCCGCGCCATGGTCAGTAGTTGGTCGCGTCAGCGCTTGGTCGTCACCGGCGGCGCCGGCTTCCTTGGCAGCTTCGTCATCGAGGAGCTGCGCCGGCGCGGAGTGCGCGAGATCTTCGTCCCCCGCTCGCGGGACTACGATCTCGTCCAGATGGAGGACGTGCGGCGCCTCTACGCCGACGCGAAGCCGACGCTGGTCCTCCACCTTGCGGCGCGGGTGGGCGGCATCGGCGCGAACCGGGACAACCCGGGGAAGTTCTTCTACGACAACCTCATGATGGGTGTTCAGCTCATCGAGGTGGGCCGGCAGGTGGGCCTTCGGAAGCTCGTCGCCCTCGGCACCATCTGCGCCTACCCCAAGTTCTGTCCGGTGCCGTTCAAGGAAGACGACATCTGGAACGGCTATCCGGAGGAGACGAACGCACCGTACGGGCTCGCGAAGAAGATGCTGCTCGTGCAGAGCCAGGCCTACCGTCAGCAGTACGGCTTCAACTCCTCGGTCTTGTTCCCCGTCAACCTCT
Source organism: Anaeromyxobacter terrae (assembly GCF_022690685.1). Taxonomy (GTDB): domain Bacteria; phylum Myxococcota; class Myxococcia; order Myxococcales; family Anaeromyxobacteraceae; genus Anaeromyxobacter; species Anaeromyxobacter terrae. The sequence continues at coordinate 44,223 of NZ_JALCYY010000028.1, forward strand.
ACGGCCCGCGCGACAACTTCGACCTCCACACCTCGCACGTCATCCCTGCCCTCATCCGCAAGTGCGTCGAAGCGCGGGAGCGGGGAGACGAGCAGATCGTCGTGTGGGGTACCGGCGAGGCCTCGCGCGAGTTCCTCCACGTCCGGGACGCCGCCGAGGGGATCGTCGAGGCGGCGGAGAAGTATGACAAGAGCGACCCGGTGAACCTGGGCGCGGGGTTCGAGATCAAGATCCGGGACCTCGTGCCCCTGGTCGCCCGCCTGTGCCGGTTCGACGGCGAGATCGTGTGGGATACGTCGAAGCCCGACGGGCAGCCGCGGCGGATGCTTGACACCTCGCGCGCGGAGCGCGAGTTCGGGTGGAAGGCGCGGATCCCGTTCGAGGACGGACTGCGCGAGACGGTGGAGTGGTACGAGAAGAACCGCGGTCCGTGACCGCTCGCCCTTCGACTTTCAAGGCGGCGAGACATTCGGCAACGCAATCGCCTCGTGCTTCGACACGCTCAGCACGAGCGGGTATGAGGCCTGCGAGGCAAGCCGCGATCACAACGGGGGAAGGTTCAGTGAAGAAGGCGCTCATCACCGGCATCACCGGGCAGGACGGCAGCTACCTCGCCGAGCTGCTCCTCGACAAGGGCTACGAGGTCCACGGGATCATCCGCCGCTCGTCGTCGTTCAACACGACGCGGATCGACCACATCTACCAGGACCCGCACACCCCGGACTGCCGGCTCTTCCTGCACTACGGCGACCTCAACGACTCGTCGTCGCTGAACCTGCTGCTCAAGAAGCTTCGCCCGGACGAGATCTACAACCTCGGCGCGCAGAGCCACGTGAAGGTCTCGTTCGACGTGCCCGAGTACACGGGCGAGGTGACCGGCCTCGGCGCGGTGCGGCTGCTCGAGTCGATCCGCGAGCTGGGCCTGAACGACACGCGCGTGTACCAGGCGTCGTCATCCGAGATGTTCGGCGCCTCGCCGCCGCCGCAGAACGAGAAGACGCCGTTCTACCCGCGCAGCCCCTACGGTTGCGCCAAGGTCTACGCCTACTGGATCGGCGTGAACTACCGCGAGGCGTACAAGATCCCGGTCTCGAACGGCATCCTCTTCAACCACGAGTCGGAGCGGCGCGGCGAGACCTTCGTCACCCGCAAGGTGACGCGGGCCGCATCGCGCATCAAGCTCGGCCTGCAGAAGAAGCTCTATCTCGGCAACCTCGAGGCCCGCCGCGACTGGGGGTACGCCAAGGACTACGTCGAGGCGATGTGGCTCATGCTCCAGCGGCCTGAAGGCGACGACTACGTCATCGGCACGGGCGAGTCGCACTCGGTGCGCGAGCTGTGCGAGGAGGCGTTCGGGCACGTCGGCCTCGACTACCGCGAGTTCGTCGAGATCGACCCGCGCTACCACCGGCCCACCGAGGTGGACTTCCTCCTCGCCGACGCCTCCAAGGCCGAGAAGAAGCTCGGCTGGAAGCCGCGGACGACCTTCAAGGAGCTCGTCCGGCTCATGATGGTGTCGGACCTCGAGCTCGCCGCGCGCGAGCAGCGCGCGGGCGCGGGACCGGCGGTGTCGCGCCACGGGTAGGGACTCCGGCCGCGGCCGGCTCACTCCCGTGGTCGGGCAGTTCACCCTACGGTGAACAGCGGGTCGCACGCGCGGTCGCACCCATGAGCCATCCCGCTCGAGGGCTTGCGGACATCGCGCGGTGCTGGAATCCCCGCCGTGACTAATGCGATTGCCGCACCACACTAAGGCTCGGACCCTTTGGCAGGCTCACGACCATCGATCCCCGGATCGATGGTCGTTGCGTGATTGCGCTCGCTCGCTTCTCGCCCCTGCTTCCGCTCGCCTCGCTGCTGTGGATCGTCTCCGCTACCGGGTGCGGCCGCCCCGAGCTGGCGCCGATACTCGGACGGATTCGTGAGCCGCCGAGCGAGCCCCCCGCGCTCCCCCCTCTGGTCGGCACGGAGCCTCCTCCCGCGGTTCTCGACTGGAACGAGGCAGCCTTCCCGGTGATCATCGGGCATCGCGGCTCGGGGAACATCCGCGCTCCGGAGAACACGTACGCCGCGTTCGATCACGCGGCCGGCCTCGGCGCTCCCATCGAGACGGACGTCCTCGAAAGCTTGGATGGCGAGTACGTCATATCGCATGACGACACGACGGACCGGATGTGCGGCACGACCGGCCAGCGTCGGATCGATCAGATGACGCTCGATGAGCTGCTCGCGCTGGACTGCGCGCAGGGCTATCGGCCTGAAGTCTTCTCGCCGCAGCGGATGCCGCGCTTCGAGGACTTCCTGCAGCGTTATGGGTCCTCGAATCTCCTCCTCCCCGAGCTCAAGCCGACCACACGCACCGATGCGGGCACCGTGGCGGCGAGCCTGATCGTTCAGCACGGGCTGCAGCGAAGCGCCCTGGCGTACTCGTTCTCTGCCGCGTACCTGGCGGAGATGAGGGCCGTCGATCCCACGATCCCGCGCGTCCTCATCTGCGGGTGCGAGATCAGCGCGAGCCAGGTGCTATCCGACGGCCTCTGGGGCGTCGCAGTTTCGCGCCCGTACGCCACGAAGGAGTACATCGACGGCATTCACGCGACCGGAGCCCGGGTCTTCGTCTGGACGGTGAATGACGTGACCTCGGCCGAGCCGCTCGTGGCGAGTGGCGCAGACGGCATCATCACCGACGACCCTGGCTACCTGCGCGCGTTCACGAACGCCCGTACCCCCAAGGGCACGACCACCGTGAGCCCGCCCGCGTCGCTGCTGGCCTCGACGTGGCGATGGCACACGTCCTCGACCGGGCTCGGGCCGCCGATCGTGGCGGACGACCACTTCGTCACGTGGGCAGCGACGTCTCCGCCTGACCCGGGCACGTTCTTCCGGATCGATCCTGGGATCCGGACGGCAGACGTTCCGGCGGCTCAGACGATCCAGACCACGCTCAAGGTGACCAAGGTAAATACGGACCTGACGCGGCACTTCGGGATTCGCTTCGCGTGGGCCACCGACAACGATGGGGATTGGTTCGGAAACGGCACCCCAAACGCTCGTCAGGGCTATCACTTCGCGTATCGGCTGAACGGAGCGGTCGAGCTGGTGCGCGACGATGGAACGCGCGCGGGTTACGTGATCCTCTCGCGCCAGCAGTGCACCCCCGTCGCGGAAAGCGACACCGTACCGCTCCGCCTCGATGTCACCGAGGGGACCCTCACCGTCACGCGCACCGATACGGGCTGCTCCGTCACCGCTGCCGACGCCACCTACCCGCGCGGCGGCTTCGTCGACGTCTATGGAAGCGGAGTCGTCCCCGGGGTGGGCACTACAACCGTCCTCTACTAGCTGTCCCGCTTGTGACGCCTCAGGCGCCGCTGCGCCTCCGCCACTCCGCGTGAAAACGCCGCAGCGCCTCGTCGATCGCGAGCGGCTTCGTCCGCAGCAGCGCCGCGGCCCGCTCGGTGCGCAGCCCTCCCCGGAGCGGTCGGGGCGCGAGCAGCTTCACGTCGGCGGTCTTCACCGGGATGATCTCCCCCGCAAGACCGAACTCGCTCGCCACGCGCCGTGCGAAGTCCACCCGGTCGAGGACCGTCGCGTCGCTCGTGTGCAGGACGCCGCGGTAGCTCGTCTCGAGTAGTAGCTCGAGGCACATCGCGGCGCCGTTCGCGGCGAGGGTCGTCGAGACGAGCTGATCCGAGAACGCGTGGACCTTCTCGCCGCGCGAGAGCTTCTCCACCACCTGCGTCGCGAAGGTGGCCTTCGCGCCCGGCCGCCCGCTGTACACCACCGCGACGCGCGCCACGGCGCAGTCCGGCACGAGCACGAGCGCCGCCTCCTCGCCGCAGCGCTTCGTGCGCGCATAGACTCCGCGCGGGTTCGGCAGGTCGTCCTCCCCGTAGGGACCGGCGGCGCCGTCGAACACGTAGTCGGTCGAGACTGCGACGAGCCGCGCGCCCAGGGCGCGGCAGGCGCGGGCGACCTGCTCGGTCCCGCCGACGTTCACGCGCCAGGCGAGCTCCGGCTCGCGCTCGCACCCATCCACGTCGGTCGACGCGCCGGCGTGCAGCACCGCCTCCGCGCCGAGGTCGCGCAGCGCCCGCTCCACGGAGACGCCGTCGCCTAGGTCGGCCTCGGCCCAGCGGTAGGCGCCCGGCGCGAGGCGGCACGCGCCGCGGCCGATCGCGAGCACCTCGTGGCGGCCGCTCGCCGCGAGCTGGGCCACCGCCTCGCCGCCGAGGAGCCCGTTCGCCCCGGTGACCGCGACGCGCACTACCGGCCCCCGTACTGCTTCTCGTAGTACTTGAGGTACTCGCCCGAGATGATCCGCTCCCACCACTGGCGGCGCTCCACGTACCAGCGCACGGTCGCGGCGAGCGCGTCCTCGAAGCCGTGACGCGGCGCCCAGCCGAGCTGCGTGCGGGCCTTGGTCGAGTCGATGGCGTAGCGCCGGTCGTGGCCCGGCCGATCGGTCACGTACTTGATGAGCGACTCGGGCTTCCCCACGAGCCGGAGCACCTGCTTCACGATGTCGATGTTGTGCCGCTCGCTCGAGGCGCCGAAGTTGTAGACCTGCCCGTCCTCGCCCTTCTCCAGCGCGGCGAGGAGCCCGCGGCCGTGGTCCTCGACGTGGATCCAGTCGCGCACGTTCATGCCGTCGCCGTAGACCGGCAGGGGCAGGTCGCGGAGCGCGTTCGCGATCATGAGCGGGATGAGCTTCTCGGGGAACTGATACGGGCCGTAGTTGTTCGAGCAGCGCGTGACCACCACCGGCAGCTTGAACGTGTGCGCGTAGGCGAGGGCGAGCAGATCGCTCGAGGCCTTGGAGGCGGAGTACGGCGACGAGGGATCGAGCGGCGTCTGCTCCGTGAAGAGGCCGGTCGGGCCGAGGGAGCCGTAGACCTCGTCGGTGGAGACGTGGACGAAGCGCCTCACGCCGAACTCGCGCGCGGCCTCGAGGAGCACCTGCGTGCCGCGCACGTTCGTCTCGATGAAGATCGACGGCGAGAGGATCGAGCGGTCGACGTGGCTCTCGGCCGCGAGGTGCAGCACCGCGTGGATCTTCTCGGTCCGGAAGACGTCGGCGATGAGCTCGCCGTTGCAGATGTCGCCGCGCACGAAGCGGTAGCGCGGGTTGCCCTCGAGATCGGCGAGGTTCTCGGCGTTCCCGGCGTAGGTGAGCTTGTCGAGGTTGACGATGCGCCACTCGGGCCGCTCGGCGAGGAGGAGGCGCACCAGGTTCGAGCCGATGAAGCCCGAGCCGCCGGTGACGAGGACGTTCATTCGATGCTCCAGGGAGAGCCGCGCTCGCGCTTCGACAGGCTCAGCGCGAGCGGTCGGGAGGTTGCCTCGGCGGTCGGGCACATGGCGCGCGCGGTCCGAGCAGTCAGTCGAACAGGGGGGCCTCGGTGAGCCGCAGCCCGGCCGCGTCCTTCGCGGAGACGACCGGTGCGGCGCCGCCGGTCTGCCAGTCGATGGCGAGGTCCGGATCGTTCCAGCGAATGCAGCGCTCGTGCTCCGGGTGCCAGTAGTCGGTGGTCTTGTAGAGGAACTCCGCCTCGTCGGAGCGGACGAGGAACCCGTGGGCGAAGCCCTCCGGGATCCAGAGCTGCCGCTTGTTCTCGGCGGACAGCAGCTCGCCCACCCATCGGCCGCAGGTCGGCGAGCCGCGGCGGAGGTCCACCGCCACGTCGAGCACCTCACCGCGCACCACGCGCACGAGCTTTCCCTGCGGGCGCGGGAGCTGGTAGTGGAGGCCGCGCAGGACGTCGCGCGCCGAGAGGCTGTGGTTGTCCTGCACGAAGTCGACGGGCCGCCCCACCGCGGCCTCGAACGCCTTGCGGTTGAAGCTCTCGAAGAAGAAGCCCCGCGCGTCCCCGAACACCCTCGGCTCGAGGACGAGCACGTCAGGGATGCGTGTCTGCCGGACGTGCATCAGAAGACCCGCGTCCCGACCAGCGCGCGGACGTACTGGCCGTAGCTCGACTTGCCGAGGGCGGCGGCGCAGCGCTCGAGCTTCGCGTCGTCGATCCAGCCCTGGCGCCAGGCCACCTCCTCCGGACAGGCCACCTTGAGCCCCTGCCGCTTCTCGATGGTGGCGATGAACTGCCCCGCCTCGAGGAGCGAGTCGTGCGTGCCCGTGTCGAGCCAGGCGTAGCCGCGTCCCATGATCTCGACCGCGAGCTTCCCCTCCTCGAGGTAGAGCCGATTGAGGTCGGTGATCTCGAGCTCCCCGCGGGCTGAGGGGCGCACGGCCCGCGCCTTCTCGACGACCTCCTCGTCGTAGAAGTAGAGACCGGTGACCGCGTAGCGCGACTTCGGCCGCGCCGGCTTCTCCTCGATGCTCACGGCCCGCCGCTTCTCGTCGAACTCGACGACGCCGTAGCGCTCCGGATCGTTCACCGCGTAGGCGAAGACGGTCGCGCCCTCCTGCCTCTCGTCGGCGGCCCGCAGCACCTGCTGCAGCTCGTGGCCGTAGAAGATGTTGTCCCCGAGCACGAGCGCGGACGGTCCGTTCCGTACGAACTCGGCGCCGAGGATGAAGGCCTGGGCGAGGCCGTCCGGGCTCGGCTGCACCTTGTACTCGAGGTGCATGCCCCAGGCGCTGCCGTCGCCGAGGAGGTCCGCGAAGCGCGGCGTGTCCTGCGGCGTGGAGATGACGAGCACGTCCCGGATCCCGGCGAGCATCAGCGCCGTGAGCGGGTAGTAGATCATCGGCTTGTCGTAGACCGGCAAGAGCTGCTTCGAGACCGACAACGTGGCGGGGTAGAGCCGGGTTCCGGCACCGCCAGCGAGGATGATGCCCTTGCGCCTGGTCGTCATGGGATCCGTCGTGCCTTCGAGCCGATGGAACAGCGCCGCGCCACCGCGCGCGGTGGAAACCGCCGGAGCCCCCGCCTCCACGCGCCGCAGCGTCGAAGCGCTCGAGTGCCCGGCCGCCGACGAGACTGCGAGCCCGAGAACTTCTACGACGCCGCACGCGACGGGTGCAAGCGCGGGCAGGTCTCGCGCGAGCCGGCCTGGCGCTGCCTCGCGCGCCCGCGCTGCGCGGCGACGGCCGCCGCCGCGGCCGCGGCGTCAACGCGCAGCCTCATCGCTCGGCACCCACACCCGCACCCAGTCGATGTCCATCCGCGTGGTGCTCGTGTCGCGGGACCCATAGCCACCCGCGGGCACGTCGCCCGCCCAGCTGTGATCCAGCACCTCACAGGTGAGGTAGATGTTCTGGGAGACGTTCGAGACCGCTGCGCTCGTCTGGAACACCGGCTTCTCGTCGATGTAGAAGGAGTAGCCGTCGCGGGTCCAGAGCAGTGAGTACGTGTGCCACTCGCCCTTGAGCGGCGAGCCGTCGGGATCCGCGACGGTGCGGTTGACCTTCTTCCACTCCTTGCCGAACCCGTCCCAGTTGATGCCGACCTGGACGTAGTTGGGCATCATCCACCCGCTGCCGTCGATCTCGCGGTGCTCGTAGATGTCCACCTCCACGCCGGCGTTGCCAGGGTCGCCAATGGGGTTGCCGTAGTTGTCGGGCCACAGGAAGAACGAGCACCACTGACCGTAGCTGTCTCCGAACCGGGCGCGCGCCTCGTAGTAGCCGTAGCGCGCCTTGAACTTGTCGCCCGTGGTGATGTGGCCGGCGTGGTGGACGCCGTTCTCGTCGGTGAAGGTGACGAACGTGAGGACACCTCCGCCCAGCACGAGCGCCTCCGGACCCCTCACCCCGCCCTTCCAGTCCCCGCTGTTCACGACCCACTTGCTGTCGTCCATCGCCGTCCCGGCGAACTCGTCGCGCCAGGCGAGCGTGTAGCCGGGGAACGGAGGATCCGGCACCGGCTCCCCCGGAGCCGACGGGTCCTGCGGCGGGGCAGCGGGATCCTGCGGGCGCGGCAGCGGCGCGTCCGGTGGCGGCGCCCCTGGGACGGGACCCACGGTCCTCGCCGGCGGCCCCTGGGGCTCGAGGAGGCCGCACGCGGAGAGCGCGAGCGCCGCGGCGGCGAGCATCCCGATCTCGTGGCGCATCATCCCTCGCCTCCCTCGCCCTAGTACGACCAGTTGACGCCCGCCGCGACGACGCCGTTGCCTCTTCTCTCCTCGGTGTCCCAGGTGCGGAGACGATCGAGCTGCATGTCGTCGCGATACGTGAGGTAGAGCCCCCCCGGCCGCCAGTCCCACCGGCCGAGCGCGAACGACACTCGCCACTCCGGCGGAGTCGTCGAGCCCTCCAGCGCCCCCGGCGTCCAGCCGAGCCCACCGGTGGCGAACCAGGTGCGCCCCACCAGCAAGGTGGTGCGGGCGCCCAGGTACGGGCCGCCCGAGAACGGCAGCGTGGCGAACGCGCTGGGGGCGAGGCAGAACACCCACCCGCACAGGGCCGGGAGCTTGTAGCCGAGGCTCGCCTCCGCGTGCTTCAGCGTGAACGACGCGTCCGGACGAACGGGCCCCCAGTCGTGCACGTGCAGGAAGAAGGAGTTGTCGCGCCAGTCCTCGAACCCGAGCCCCCACAGGAAGCGAACCTCACCCTCCCGCGAGCGCGGCGTGACCTCCGCTCCGAGGCGCACGAACGACTTCCACCAGGGCGCGGCGGTCACGATCCCGCCGGTGGTCTGCCGGTCGGTGCCGCGGTAGCCGATGAACGCGGTTCCGCTGAGGTGCTGGCCCGGGAGCACCGGCGGGAGCACCTGCACCGGGCCGCTCGTCGTCTCGGGTACCACCCTCAGGGCGGGCTCGACGAAGGCGTCCGCGTCTCCACGCGCCGCGAGCGGTGCCGCCCAACAGGCGACCGTGAGCGCGACGGTGGCGCGGCGCGACCTCATCCACCGAAGCTAGCGGCGCCCCGGCGGGCGGCAATCGGCCGGCACGCGGCACGCCGGGGTGCTCCGTTCTTCGCCACGAGTGGAGAGGCGCACGCTCGTTCGCCCGCCGGGGTGGCTCGAGGCGCCTCGCGGGGACTCCGAGGGCGGCCTTGCCCTCGGCGCTCGGACGCTCGACGTTGGAGCGCTGGGACCTCGCTTGCGCACTTTACCTTTCGTGTTGCTCCTCGCGGCGCAGGCCGCGGCCGGGCAGGAGCCCCCCGGCTCGCGGGGGGTGAGGCCCACGCCGGAGGTCGAGGTCGCGCCGGCGAGCAGCGCGCCCGAGCGGGCCCGCGCGAGCGACAACGGCCTCGTGCTCGAGCTGCACAGCGACTTCGGGTTCGAGCGGCTCGTGCCGATCGAGTACACGGACGCGAGCCGCACCACCCTGCACCTCAACGACGGCTTCGCCATCGCGCTCGGCTGGAGCTTCCTGCCGCTCTCCGAGGGCCGCCTCGGGACCCGCGTCGCCGTCGGGTTCAAGCTCGACATGCTGCGGGCGTCGAACGGGGACGCGCTCTTCACCGGCGTCCCCGTCGACGTGATGGAGTTCGCGTACGTGGGCCCGCTCCGGCTCGGGGCCGGCGCGTCGGTGCTGCTGTGGGGGCGGACGAGCGGCAGCGGGTTCCTCGAGGAGGCACGGCTCCGGTTCGATCCCTCGCCGGGGGTGGTGCTCGACGCGGAGTGGATCGTGGCGCCCCGGACCCGGACCGGCCTCGGCGTCCGGGCGAGCTGGTACCGATTCTCCTGGAACGGAGTGGCGCGCGGCGGGCCCTCGATCGGCCTCGTCATCCGCGCGGATCTCCCGGTCGGACGGCGAGTGCGATAACATCGCGCGGCCCCATGGATCCCGCGCTCGACCGCTCTTACCGAGCCCTGAACGGCTACTTCGATCGCATCTTCGTCCTCACCCTGCGGCGATCGACGGAGCGCCATGCGACGATCGAGCGCTCGCTCGCCGGCCTCCGGTACGAGCTCGTCTACGGCCAGGACAAGGCCGACCTCGATCTCGCCGACCTGGAGGCGCGCGGCGTCTACGACGACCGGGCGGCGCGCCGCGCCCACCGGTACGGCCGCGGAGTCACGCTCGGTCACATCGCCTGCGTCCTCTCCCATGCGCGGATCTGGAGGCGGATGCTCGACGAGGGGCTCGAGCGCGTGCTCGTCTTCGAGGACGACGCCGAGCCCATCCCCGAGGCCATCGCCCTCGCGCCCGCCGTGCTGGAGCAGCTCCCCCCGACGTTCGAGTTCGTGTACCTCGGCTACAAGGGGCGCGAGACCGTCACGCCGCGCCGGCGTCTCGACCAGGCCGCCTACGTCGCGCTCGGCGCGCTGCGGCTGATCCGCTGGAGCGCTCGCGAGGCGCTGAACCTCTTGCCGCGCCCCTACTCGGAGAACCTCCGACGGGCGGGGCGTCACGATCACACCCACGCGTACGCCCTGACGCGCTCCGCGGCCCGCAAGCTCCTCGCCTCGCAGCAACCGGTCGTCCTCAACGTGGACACGGGCATCGGCCGGCTCATCCTGCGCGGGGCGCTCGAGGCCTACGTGACGGAGCCGAAGCTGTTCCGACAGCGCGGCGACAGCTCGTACATCCTCGAGGGGCCGTCGGCGGTGCGGCGGTAGGGAAAGGGTTCTCCCTTCGCGCGATCCGTTCGCGTAGAGTCGCGCGAACTCCATGCGTTCGCGCCCGCTCGCCCTCGCCCTCGCCCTCGCGCTCCCCTGTGCCACTCGCGCGGCCGACGACACGCGCTGCTCGCCCGGCGCGAGCTTCGCGGTGGACGGCTTCCGGGACCCCGTCGACGACCTCGCCCGCGTCGGCGAGCTGGTCGGCGCGGTCGCCCCCGAGCCGCGGCTCATCCGCCGCGGCGGTTTCCACCTGGAGCAGGCCTGCGAAGGAGACGTCGCGCTCCCGTGGGCGCTCCCCGCCGCGCCCGCGGACGGCGAGCACTTCCTCACGGCGCGGCCGTTCCGCCTCGAGGGAACGTTCAACTCCCACTTCCCCGAGGGCGCGAACGACGGTCTCCTCTGGGCGGGCCGCGGCGTCTCCTCGTTCGCGACGGTGGGCCTGGCCGGGCGCTACGGACCGCTCTCGTTCGCGCTCGCGCCCGAGGTCGCGGTCTCGCAGAACCGGGCCTTCACGCTCGTCCCGAACGGCCAGACCGGCGATCTCCGCTTCATGAATGGCTGGTACGGCGATTCGCTCGACTATCCCCAGCGCTTCGGGTCTGGGACCGCGACCTTCTGGGCGCCCGGCCAGAGCTATCTCCGCCTGGACCTCTGGAACGTCGCCGCCGGGATCTCGAGCGAGAACCTGTGGTTCGGGCCGGGCATCCGAAACGCCATCGCGATGTCCAGCGCCGCCGCCGGCTTCCCCCACGCCTTTCTCGGGACCTCGCGCCCGGCCGACATCTGGATCGGCACGGTGGAGGCGAAGGTGATCTGGGGGCGGCTCGATCGCACGAAGTACCTGCCCGCGCCGACCCACCCGCTCCTCACCGCGCTCGTCGTGGACTACACCCCCCGCTGGCTCCCGCGCCTGTCGCTCGGCCTCGCGCGCGTGCAGCTGCAGGTGTGGGACGACCTGGGGGTCCGCGACTGGTTCCCGTTCCTCCAGAGCTTCGAGAAGAAGAACCTGAAGTCGTGGTACGGCGGCCCGCAGGGCGACAACCCGCGCGACAACCAGCTCGCCTCGGTCTTCGGGCGGTGGGCGTTCCCCGAGAGCGGCCTCGAGATCTACTTCGAGTGGGCGCGCGAGGATCACGAGAACTCGTGGGAGGGCTTCATCCGCGAGCCGGACCACTCGCAGGCGTACCTGCTCGGCCTCCAGAAGGTCGCCCGCCTCGGGGAGCGCTGGGTGCGCTTCCACGCCGAGTACATCGACCTGCAGGAGTTCCGTCCCCTGAGCAGCTCGCGGGGCCAGCCCGTTTACTACATCCACGGGAACGACCTCTCCTACACCTACCAGGGCCAGCTGCTCGGCGCGTGGATCGGGCCGGGCGCCGACGCACAGCTCGTCTCCCTCGACGTGTTCAACAAGCGCGGCCGGATCGGCGGCTACCTGGAGCGGGTGCGCCGGAACGAGGCGGTGTTCTGGCTCGTGATCGATCCGAACAATCCCAAGGAGCTCTCTCACGACACGGAGGTCACCGCGGCGGTGCGCCAGGTCCTCTTCGCGGGGCCGGTGGACGTGTCCTGGGAAGCCGCGGCCTCGTGGCGCTGGGACCGCGACTTCCTCCGCAACGAGCCGAACTTCCGGCTCGGCGTGCAGGTGGCGGTGCCTTTCTCCCGCCCCCGCTGACCTGCCGAGGCAGCGCCGAACGCCCGCCCGCTCGTTCCGGGGGCAGCCGGGGTCTGATAGAACCGGGCGGTCATGACGTCCCTGACCGTCCTCGTCCCCGTCTACAACGAGCAGCACCTCGTCCAGACCTCGCTCGCGCGGCTCGAGATCCTCGAGACCTCGCCGCACCTCGAGCGCGTGCAGGTGATCGTCGTGAACGACGCCTCGAAGGACGGCACGGCGGCGGCGCTCGCGGCGTTCGCCGCGGAGCGGGGCATCGAGTGGCAGGAGAACGGGCCGCTCGCGGAGGGCGTGCGGCTCCGCGGCCACGGGCGGACGGGGCGGATCGAGTGGGTGTTCCTCGAGCACCTCGTGAACGGCGGCAAGGGCGCGGCGATCCGCACCGCGCTCGCCGACGCCGACTGCGAGCTCTCCGTCATCCACGACGCCGACCTCGAGTACCACCCGAAGGACCTCCTCCGCATCGTGAAGGTCTTCGTGGAGGAGCAGGCCGACGCGGTGTTCGGGTCGCGCTTCGCGGGCGGCGAGGCCCGGCGCGCGCTCCTCTTCCGCCACGAGCTCGGCAACCGCCTCCTCACGTTCCTCACCAACTGGGTGACGAACGTGAACCTGACGGACATGGAGACCTGCTACAAGGCCGTCCGCACGGACCTCCTCAAGTCGCTGCCGCTCCGCTCGAACGACTTCCGCCTCGAGCCCGAGCTGACCATCAAGCTCGCGAAGCGCGAGGCGCGCATCTTCGAGGTCCCGATCAGCTACTCGGGGCGCACCTACCAGGAAGGCAAGAAGATCAACTGGCGCGACGGCGTGAAGGCGCTCCTCGCGATCCTGCGCTTCTGGCTCTCCGACGAGATCTACGCGAAGGACGCCCACGGCTCGCAGATCCTCGGGCGGCTCGCGCGCGCGCCGCGCTTCAACGCCTGGATGGCCGACACCATCCGCCCGTTCTGCGGTCAGCGGGTCCTCGAGATCGGCAGCGGCACCGGCAACCTGACCCGGGAGCTCATCCCGCGCAGCCGCTACGTCGCGTCCGACATCAACCCGCTCTACCTCCAGACCCTGCGCGGCCTCACCGCCGACCGGCCCTACCTCGACGTCACCCTCACCGACGTCACCGAGGGCGCCTCGTTCCCCAGGGTCGAGGGCGGGTTCGACACGGTGGTGTGCCTCAACGTCATCGAGCACGTGGACGACGACAAGGGCGCGCTCGAGAACATCCGCGCGGCGCTCTCCGAGAAGGGCCGCGCCATCGTGCTCGTGCCCCAGGGGCCCGAGCTGCTCGGCACGCTCGACGAGGTGCTCGGCCACAAGCGGCGCTACACGGAGGCGACGCTCAGGGTGCTCGCGGTCGAGAGCGGCTTCGAGGTGAAGGAGGTCCTGCGCTTCAACCGCGTGGGCACCGCCGCGTGGTGGCTCAACGGCAAGCTCCTCAAGCGCCGCTCCTTCGGGCTCCTGCAGATCGTCGCCTTGAACCTGCTCACGCCGCTGTTCCGCCTCGTCGACCGGGCGCTGCCGCTCCCGGCGCTCTCGCTCATCGCGATCCTGGAGCCGGCCCGCGCCGGCGGCGCCGCCCAGCCGGAGTTCCCGCAGGAGGCGCTCGAGCCGGTGCCGCCGTCGCTCGACGTGGGGTGAGGCGCGCCGCCCCGCCCGCGCCGGAGCGCGAGCGGGGCTCGGCCTCTCCCTACTGGTTCGCCCCCGGCGCGCTCGGGTAGGGCGGGCTCGCGCCGCGGAGCCCGGTCTGCGCCGTCTGGCGGAGGAACGCGCCCACGCCCCGGTAGCTGTGGAGCTTGTTCGCGTGCGCGACCACCTCCACGTCGGCCCCGTCGAGCAGCGCGCGGGCGACGATGGCCTCGCCGAGGTCGCGCACCGCGTGCAGCTCGCCGCCGCAGTAGGGGCAGGACTCCGCCGACTCCGCGTTCGCGCCGATGGCGAGGCAGTTGTCGCAGCGCCAGCCGGTGCCGTCGAAGCACTCCTCGATGACGAGCCGGTGCACGCGCCCCTGGTTCAGCGCCTCGACCACGTCGCTCGGGCCGAGCACGCCGAGCGCGCCGCGCAGCGACTGCGCCACCACCTGCTCGATGGCGTCGTGCTCGTCGACCTTCTCCCGGTCGGCGAGGGCCTTCGCGGCGCCCTTCACGATGCCGTCGCGCCGCATCCCGTCGCCGGACTCCCAGTCGCGCGGGCGCGGGAGCCGCGCGATGACGCGCTCCTTGAGCCGCTCCGGGAGCTCGCGCTCGAAGGCGGCCACCGTCTCGGCGGTGCCCACGAGCACCACGTAGCAGTGCCGGTTCTGGTCGTAGAACGCGGTCACCTCCGCCGCGGCGGCGCGCCGGTTCTTCTGGACGAAGTTCTGGTGGTGGCGGACCTCCTTCGTCTCCCGCTCGTACTGGACCCGGGGACGCCCGGAGGCGCCGGCGTTGAAGTTGTCCCTCTCGCGGCGCGGGACGAAGCCGCGCAGGTTCGCCTCGACGGCGAGGTCGCCGAGGGACACGTGGTAGATGTCCGCGCCCTCCTGGCTCGGCGCCACGACGATCGCCGGCGCGAAGTCGTCCTGCAGCCGCGCGAGCTGGGTGAGGTGCGGGATGGCGTCGGTGGTGAGGGCGTTCTCGAACGAGCGCCTGAAGAAGTGCGGCCGCCACAGGCCGAGCGTGTCGCACGCGAACAGCGCGAGCCCGTTCTTGTCCGCCTCGTACTCCTGGCCGAGCAGGCCCGTCACCTGGTCCTGGATCCGCTTCAGCGTCTTCTCGAGCCCCGCGCGGCCCGGGCTCTCCGGGAGATAGTGCGCGAGGGTGTGGCGGATTCGCTCCTGCACGAACAGCCGCACGCGTTCGCGCTGCTGCTCGTCCTTCCAGCGGATGTCGAGGTACAGGCTGACGATGGGCTCGCTGCCGCTCTGGAAGCGGGCGAGCTCGGAGAGCGTTCCGTCGAGCTCGATCATTCCTTCCTCCCTTGTCGCTACAACGTGGACATGCCCACGCGCGCGGCGCGCGTCGAGGCGACGGCGGGGCTCCCGCCTCTCCATGCCGATTGCCGCGCCGCGCCGGACGGGTTAGATGGCGGCCGTGGCCCTGCTCGACGCCCTGCGCGCGCTCACCGACTTCACGCCCCCGCGGACCTTGCCCGACGCGGATCTCTCGCTCCTCGGCGACGTCCTCGAGGCGCACGGCCTCGCGCCGCTCGCCTCTTACCAGCTCGAGACGACGCGGCTCGGGGCGGGGCTGCCGGACGGCTTCCGCGAGCGCCTGCTCGGCAACTACCAGGGGGTCGTGAACGACAACGTCCTGAAGCTCGTCTCCCTCCGCAACGCGCTGCGCGAGGTGCCGGAGCTGCCGGTGGTGCTGCTCGACGCGGCCGCCTACGTGGACTGGCTCTACCCGCACATGGCGTTCCGGCCGGTGGGCGAGGTGCGCGTCGCGATGCGGCCCGCGGACCGCGAGCGGCTCGTGGCGGCGGTGACCGCGCTCAGGGTGGAGCGCACGGAGCACGACGGCCGGACGGCGGTGCTCGCCGACGAGCGGATCACCCTCGCCGTGCAGGACGCCCTCTGGTCCGGCGGCCCGGCGGAGGGGCCGCTCTTCGAGCGCAGCCGGCCGTACCGCGCGTTCGGTCCGGGGGCCGCGCGGCCGTCGGCCGAGGATGCGCTCCTCGCGACGGTCGTGGAGCAGGCGGCCATGGGCCTCTTCGCGCCGCTCATCACCTTCGTCGACGTGCGCGAGCTGCTCCGCCTCGAGCTCGACGTCGCCTACCTCCACGCGCGCGCCGAGGCGCTCCGCCTCTCGCGCGCGCTCTTCGGCGCGAGCCTGCTCGTGGCGCACTTCTACCCGGAGGTCGCCGAGGCGGCGGCGCGCGTGCGGCCTTCGCTCGGGCTCGCCGAGCGGCTCGCGGTGGAGCGGGTGGTCGAGGCGGCGAAGGATCCGGCCCGCCTGCGCCACCTGCGCGGCGCGGACTCGGCCGCGAGGCTCGTCGTCGCGCCGTGACCGCCGGGAGCACGAGACCCGTCGCGGTGGGGGCCTTCGCGGCCGTCCTCGCGGGCCTCTCGCTCCTCCACCTCGGCACCGGGCTCGCGGACAACGGCGACTTCGATCGCTCGACCTACTTCCTCCTCGAGAAGCCGGCCGGGTTCGCGACGAACTGGCCGCCCTACGACACCCCGGAGCGCGCGCGCCGCATCCTGGGCGAGTGGCACGATCGCTGGGAGCTCGCCGCGGGCGCGCCGCGCCTCCACGCGGGCATGACCGCCTCGTCCTACAAGCCGATCCTCGCGGCGCAGGTCGGCCTCGACCGGCTCGTCACGGGCGACGGCGAGTACTCCTTCGTCGTCGGCTCCCTGCCGCTCCGCGCGGTGCTCGTCGCCGGAGTCGTCGCGCTCGTCGCGACCGCCGCGGCCGAGGCGCCCGCCGCCGCCGTGGTCCTCGCCCTGCTGCTCGGGCTCGCCGCGCTCGAGACGAGCTTCGCCGCGTTCCTGAACAGCGCCTTCGAGGACCAGGTCGCGATCGTGTTCCTGCCGCTCCTCGCGCTCTTCACCTGGCGCGCGGCCGCTGCGCGGTCGCGCCGCGCCGCGCTCGCCGGCCTCGCCGTGGCCGCGCTCGTGGGCGCGGCGAAGCCCGCCTTCTTCTACCTTCCGCTCCTCGCCGCGCCGTTCCTGTGGAGCGCGCTCCGCGTGACCACGACCGCGGGCCGCGCCGCCGCGGTCGCCGCCGTCGTCCTCGCCCAGGCCATCGCGCTCGTGCCGCCGCTCGTGAACCGCGCCACGACCCGCGTCAACGCGTACCAGGCGCTCTACTACGGCGCGCTCCTGCCGCTCTCCGGCGCGGAGCTCGCGGAGGTGCGCGTGCGCGGCGCGCCCGCCGTCCGCGAGTGCGTCGGGGTGCGGGCCTTCGTCCGCCCCGAGGGGCCCGCGTGCCTGGAGCGCGCGCCCGGCTCGCTCGCCGCGGCGGCCGCGATCCTCGCCACGCACCCGCGCGCCGCCGCCGCGCTCCTCGGCCGCGCCGTCGCGAAGGGCGCCGACGTCGAGCTCGCCTACCTGTCGAAGCGTGCGCCCGGCCGCGCGTGCTTCGCGGAGCTGCCCCCGTTCCGCTTCTGGACCGGCGTCTTCCGCCGGCTCGGGCGCGCCGTCCTCGCCCTCTCGCTCCTCGCGGCGGCCTCGCTCCACCTCGCGCCCGCGCGCGTCCGCGGCTCCGGCGCCGCGCGGGCGGCGGGCCTCCTCGCAGTCTTCGGCGCCCTCCAGTACCCGGTCTCCCTCGCCGACGGGCTCGTCGAGACGCAGAAGCACGTGCTCGTGGGCAACTATTCGAACGTGCTCGCGCTGTCCCTCGCGGCCGCCGTCCTGGCCGCGGCCGCGGCGCGCGCGCTGCGCCGCGCACCGCCTCGGCCCGAAGAAGAGGCGCTGGCGCACGCTCGCACAGCCGCTCGTTGAGAGGGGGCGCCGCGTGTTACCCTGCGGCCGCTTTTTGCCTGGGGGACACGCATGCGCATCGCCGTCGTCGGGACGGGCTACGTCGGCCTCGTCACCGGCACCTGCTTCGCGGAGACCGGCCACACCGTCGTCTGCCTCGACGTGGACGCGCGCAAGATCGAGACCCTGCGCGCCGGCGGGATCCCCATCTACGAGCCCGGACTCGAGGAGCTCGTCCGCCGCAACGTGAAGGAGCGGCGGCTCTCCTTCACGACCTCGTACCCCGAGGCGATCGGGGGCGCGGAGGTCGCGTTCATCGCGGTGGGCACGCCGCCCGGCGAGAACGGCGAGGCGGACCTCCAGTACGTCCTCGCGGCCGCCGAGGAGATCGGCCGCCACCTCACGGGCTCGTGCGTGGTGGTGGACAAGAGCACCGTCCCGGTGGGGAGCGCGGAGAGGGTCGCCGAGGCCCTCGGCCGCGTCGCGAAGCACCCGTTCGACGTGGTCTCGAACCCCGAGTTCCTCAAGGAGGGGGCCGCCATCGAGGACTTCATGCGCCCCGACCGCGTGGTCGTGGGCGTGGCCTCCGAGCGCGGGCGCGCGGTGATGGCCGAGCTGTACGCGCCGTTCGTCCGCGCCGAGCAGCCCGTGCTCTTCATGGACCTGCGCTCCGCAGAGCTCACCAAGTACGCGGCGAACGCGATGCTCGCGACGCGCATCTCGTTCATGAACGAGATGGCCGCCCTCTGCGAGCGGCTCGGCGCCGACGTGGACCAGGTGCGCCGCGGCATCGGCTCCGACCGCCGCATCGGCCACCCGTTCCTCTTCCCCGGGGTGGGCTTCGGCGGCTCCTGCTTCCCGAAGGACGTGCGCGCCGTCATGACCATGGCCCGCCACGTCGGCCTCGACTTCGACCTGCTCCGCTCGGTGGAGCGCGTGAACGAGCGCCAGAAGCGCTGGCTCGTCGAGAAGGCCACGAAGCACTTCGGCTCGCTCGCCGGCAGGACCATCGCGGTGTGGGGGCTCGCCTTCAAGCCCAAGACCGACGACATGCGCGAGGCGCCGGCGATCTCCGTGGTCGAGGGGCTGCTCGGCGCGGGCGCCAGGGTCCGCGCGCACGATCCGGTGGCGGCCGAGGTGGCGGGGCGGCTCTTCGACGGGCGCGGCGTCGTGCTCGCCGACGAGCCGTACGCGGCCGCGGAGGGCGCCGACGCGCTCATGCTCGTCACCGAGTGGAACGAGTTCCGACAGCCCGATCTCGCGCGCCTCAAGGCCACGCTGCGCCAGCCCGTGCTCCTCGACGGCCGGAACGTGTGGGACGCCGCGAAGGCGCGGGCCGCCGGGTTCACGTACTACGGGGTGGGGCGGAACGCGGCGGAGCGCGCGTGACGGCGCCGCCCGCGCCGCGGCTGCGCTAGACCCGCGGGTTCTTCCCCTTCGAGAGCACCAGCACGACCCCGGCGACCTCCTCGAGCACGTACTCGAGCCGGCGCGCCACCGCGAGCTCCTCGAGCACCTTCTGCCGAGACTCCGGATCGGAGACCACCGCGGCGCCGACGAGGTCCACGATCGCGGAGGGGTCGCTCATCTGGGCGACCGCCTCGGCGAGCTGCGGGGCGCCGGACTCGGACGGCAGGCGGGTCGAGAGCTCGTAGACGAGCTGGCGGAGCGCCTCGAGCTCCGAGCCGAGCGCGGTCGCGCCGCCCGCGGGCCAGACCTCCTCGAGGATCTCCGCCTTGAACTCGCGGTACGGCTTCTCGGTCATGACCTCCTCGACGAGCCGCACGCGGGCGAGGCCGCGCACGAGGATGTCGTAGCGGCCGTCCGGATACTCCTGCTCCGCCTCGATGATGCCGGCTCCGCAGATGGGCTTCAGGCGCGGGCGAAGCCGCTGCGCGTCCGCCTTGGTGTAGAGCGCGGGGATCGCGACCACGCGATCCCCGGCGAGCGCGTCCTTCACGAGCGCCTTGTAGCGCGGCTCGAAGATGTGAAACGGCGTGGGCGTCCCGGGGAGGACGGCCACGCCGTGGAGGGGAAACACCTTGAGGGCGGCGCACGCGCTCGCGAGCGCCGCCCACTTGCCCTGCGGAGCGATGCGCTCCGCGCACATGGCTAGTGCGCCGCCGGGCTCGCGGAGGCCTCGCCCGCCGCCTTCATGCCCACCTGGATGCGCATCCCGTAGAACGAGCGGTAGACGAAGAACAGCGCGACGGCGAGGAAGACGGCCGCGAGGGAGATGCGCGTCCCGAGCTCCATCTTGATCGCGAGCTCGACGGCGAGGAGGCCGAAGAGCGTCGTGAACTTGATGATCGGGTTCATCGCCACGGACGAGGTGTCCTTGAAGGGGTCGCCGACGGTGTCGCCGACCACGGTCGCGTCGTGCAGCGCGGTGCCCTTCGCCTTGAGCTCCACCTCGACGACCTTCTTCGCGTTGTCCCAGGCGCCGCCGGCGTTCGCCATGAAGATCGCCTGGAACAGGCCGAAGATCGCGATCGAGATGAGGTAGCCGATGAAGAAGAACTCGTCGACGAACGAGAAGGCCAGCGTCGCGAAGAACACGACGAGGAAGATGTTGAACATGCCCTTCTGCGCGTAGACCGTGCAGATCTCGACGACCTTCTTCGAGTCCTCGACGGAGGCCTTCTCGACGCCCTCGAGCTTGATGTTGGCCTTGATGAACTCGACCGCGCGGTAGGCACCGGTGGAGACGGCCTGCGTCGACGCGCCGGTGAACCAGTAGATCACCGCGCCGCCCATGATGAGCCCGAGCAGGAAGAGCGGGTTCAGGATGGAGAGCTTCTCGAGGTTGGCGGTGAGGCCGCTCGTGAGCGCCACGATGATCGAGAAGATCATCGTCGTCGCGCCGACGACGGCGGTGCCGATGAGCACCGGCTTCGCGGTCGCCTTGAAGGTGTTTCCGGCGCCGTCGTTCTCCTCGAGGAAGTGCTTCGCCTTGTCGAAGTTGGGCTCGAACCCGAACTCCTTCTTCACCTCGGCGTGGACGTTCGGGACGTTCTCGATGAGGGAGAGCTCGTAGACGGACTGGGCGTTGTCGGTGACCGGGCCGTAGGAGTCGACCGCGATGGTCACCGGACCCATGCCGAGGAAGCCGAAGGCGATGAGGCCGAAGGCGAACACCGCCGGGGCCATCATGAGGTCCGACAGGCCGAGCGTGGAGACGCCCCAGCCGGCCGCCATGAGGGCGGTGATGACGAGCCCCATCCAGAAGGCGGAGAAGTTACCCGCCGTGAGGCCGGCGAGGACGTTCAGGGACGCGCCGCCCTCGCGGGAGGCGGTGACGACCTCCTTCACGTGGCCGGAGGAGGTGGAGGTGAAGACCTTCACGATCTCGGGGATGATCGCGCCGGCGAGCGTGCCGCACGTGATGATGGTCGAGAGCTTCCACCACATCGTGCCGTCGCCGAGGTCGGCGATGAGCAGGTACGAGACGACGTAGGTGAGGACCACCGAGACGACCGAGGTGAGCCAGACGAGCGCGGTGAGCGGCGCCTCGAAGTTCATGACCGAGGCGCCGGCGTAGCGGCCCTTCGCGACGGCCTCGTTGATCCAGTAGGACACGACCGACGCGATGACCATCATGATGCGCATCGCGAAGATCCAGACGAGCAGCTTCACCTGCACGGCCGGGTTCGAGATGGCGAGCAGGATGAAGGTGATGAGCGCGACGCCCGTCACGCCGTAGGTCTCGAAGCCGTCCGCGGAGGGGCCGACCGAGTCGCCCGCGTTGTCGCCGGTGCAGTCGGCGATGACGCCGGGGTTGCGCGCGTCGTCCTCCTTGATCTTGAAGACGATCTTCATCAGGTCCGAGCCGATGTCGGCGATCTTCGTGAAGATGCCGCC
The DNA here is from genome assembly GCF_022690685.1 of Anaeromyxobacter terrae. Classification (GTDB taxonomy): domain Bacteria; phylum Myxococcota; class Myxococcia; order Myxococcales; family Anaeromyxobacteraceae; genus Anaeromyxobacter; species Anaeromyxobacter terrae. The sequence continues at coordinate 65,623 of NZ_JALCYY010000028.1, forward strand.
GGCGATGCGGAGCGCGGACGCGCCGAGCGACTCGCCGATCGCGAAGCCGATGAAGCAGGGGCCGGCGAGGTCGCCCGGGATGAAGAGGAGGATGAACAGCATGATGAGCAGCTCGACGCTGATGAGCATCGTGCCGATCGACATGCCGGCCTTGAGCGGGATGGCGTAGGTCGGGAAGGGCTTGCCGGCGAGCGAGGCGAACGCGGAGCGGCTGTTCGCGTAGGTGTTCACGCGGATGCCGAACCAGGCGACGCCGGTCGAGCCGATGATGCCGACGAGCGAGAACAGCAGGATGATCGCCACCCGGCCCATCCCCATCCCCTGCTGCCCCTCGGGGCCGGTGGTGAGGAAGCCGAAGTACGCGACCATGATCACCGCGATGAAGGCCCAGAGGACCGCGATGAACTTGCCCTGCGTGCCGAGGTAGGTCTTCGCGGTCTCGTAGATGAGCTCGGAGATCTCCCGCATCGAGCGGTGCACGGGCAGGGCCTTGAGCTGCCGAGCGACGACGAGGCCGAAGACGAGGCCGAGCGCGCAGACGAGGAGGCCGACGAGGAGGAGCGAGTGCCCCGTCACTCCGCCGAGGAAGGTCTCGGAGCCGAGGTCCGGCAGGACGAGGTTCGCCTCGCCCCCGCCGTGGTGCGGCGCTGCGGCGACGGCGAGGCGTGAAAGCAGGTGGGAGATGTTCATGGTCCGGGAATCCGAATCTTCGGATATTTCTTGGAATATCCGTTGGTTGCGCGACGGAACGCCGCGGCGGAAGCCGGATAGTACCGGCCCGCTGCGCTTTTTGGCAAGCGTTCGGGGATGCTCGGGCTTTCGAGGCGGTGCGCGACCTCGCGCGGAGGCGCGAGCGGCGCCCGGATCAGCGGCCGGGCGCGCAGCGTGGCGCGGGAGCGAGGCCGCTCCGAGGCGCGTGCGGGCCGAGCCCGCGGCCGGCAGGACGCCGGGCTAGATGCCCGGCGTGGGGGCGCCGCTCGGGGCGGCGCCGAGGCTGCCCAGGTCGAGCGCGGCGAAGTTCACGTTGAAGTAGCCGGCGACGCCGCACGAGTACATCACGCGCTTCACGATGCGGAAGGGCACGGCCTTGTCGGCCTGGATGTTCACCACGCCGTCCCACTTCTTGTCGGGATCCTGCTGGTGGATGAACTCCCAGCGCTTCTTCTCGTCGCGCAGCCGCTCCTCGAGCGCGGGGATGTTGAGGTAGCCCGAGTCCGAGTCGAGCTCGCGGATGTCCGCGACCTTCACGCCGGTCACGACCACCTGGTCGGCGCTCACCGCCACCACCGGCGCGATCTCGATCATCTGCCCGTGCTGCGCGTCCGGGAGCTTGATGTCCTTCTGCATGTACATCACTTCGCCGGTGGCGCTGAACTGCTGCAGGAGGAAGATGACGAGCATCGTCATCATGTCGACCATCGGGACGACGTTCAGCTCCGCGTTGGTCGCCTTGTGGGCGCGGCCCATCTTGCCGCCGAGGATCTTCGAGGCCTCGAACCGCTTCGCGGGGCGCTTGCCTGGGGTGACGATGGGCATGGCGGCTCTAGACCCCGGTGACGGCCACGGAGACGAGCCCCGCGCCGACGCACGTGTCGATGACCTGCACGAGGTCGCCGTAGGGCACGGTGTCCTCGGCGGAGAGGGTGACCGCGGCGGCGTCCGGATGATCGCTCTTCAGCGCCTTGAGCCGCTCGACGAGGCCCTTGAGGTCGAAGCGGACGAGGCCGTCCTGGCCGCGACCGAGGTTCGGGATGTCGACGGAGGTGCCGGCCGAGGTCGAGAGGTTGAAGCCGCGCTCGCCCATCGCGAGGGTCACGAGGAGCTGCTTCTGCGCCTCGGTCTGCTCGACCTCCGGCGCCCCGGTGCCGAGCTGCTGCACCTGGAGCCGCGAGATCTGCGTCCAGACCGCGGTGTAGAGGAGGAAGGTGATGCAGCAGGAGAGGAGGTCGATCGCCGGGACGACGTTGATCGTCGCGTCGAGCGCCTTCTTCCGCCGCTTGCCACCGCCGCCGCCCTGCTCGGGCATCGCGCCGCCGCCCATCGGCTACCTCCTCTCGCGTGAACTCGGATCCGCTGCCGCTCGTGGGCTCACCACGGCGGTCACCCGGGCGCTCCGGGCCGCTCGCCCCGAAGGGCGAGCGGGAGAGCGCCGGGATCCGTCCTAGTCGTCATCACCCGTCGACACCGTCGCGGGCATCTTCATCTTGTCCTTGTTCGCGACGATGAGGTTCAGCACGGCGACCGAGGTCTCGTTGATCTCGTCGATCATGTGCTGCGTGCGGCCCTGCAGCACCGAGAAGGCGACGAGCGCCGGGATGGCGGTGAGGAGGCCGAACGCGGTGCAGTTCATGGCCTCGGAGATGGAGTCGGCGAGGATCGCCGCCTTGTCGGCCGGGTTCGCGTTCGCGACGGCGCCGAACGCGCCGATGAGGCCGACGATGGTGCCGAGGAGGCCGAGCAGCGTGGCCACGTTGCCGATCATGGCGAGGTAGCCGGTGCGGGCCTCGATCTTGGGCGACTCGCGCAGCGTCGCCTCGTCCATGGCGGCCTGCACGTCCTGATCGCCCTTCGGCACGTTGATGAGCCCGGCCTTGATGACGCTCGTGAGCGGCGTCTTCTTCTGCGAGGCGGTGAAGCTGATCGCCTTGTCGAGGTCGCCCGCGTAGATGTGCTTCTTGAGGCCGCGCAGGAACGCGTCCTTGTCGACGTTCGCCCTGAAATACAGGGCGATGATGCGGTCGATGACGAGCCCCACCACGAAGAACAGCGACACGAGGATGGGGTGCATCATCCAGCCACCGTCGTGGTAGTGCTTCGCCAGCGTTCCGAACATGTCGCCCATCTGGAAGGGTCCTCCGGACCGTGGACGGCGCGATTTCCCACCGGATTGCCGCGCGCTCGCCCGAGTGCTCGATCCCCTATCACGGGGTTTTCAGAGGCGTCAATTCGACGGCGTGCGCGCGCTGCGCACACCCTTCGACCTACACGCGACGCGCCCGCCGCCCCGCGCGGCCGTGTCGCGCACGTCCGGGCGAGACGGTGCATCCGACTCGCTCGCCCGGCAATTGCCCGCGAGGCGACCGGCGTCGTAGGCTCTCCGCCTCCGCGCGCCGGAGCGCCCGGCCGGTGAGCGGCCGTCGCGCGCCCCGCTCCGTCCGGGCGGTCGTCGGACATGCCGAACGAGACCACCTTCGCTCCCTACCGCCTCGCGCCCGGCGCGCTGCCGGAAGAGGCTGCCCGCGCCGCCGCCGCGCTCGACGCGCAGCCGCTCGTCGCCACGCCCGCGGAGCCGTTGCCCGCGGCCCTCGTGAACCGCGCGCTCGCCGACGTGCCCGCGGGCCGCGCCGCGACGATGTCCGAGGCGTGCCGCGCGGCGGACGGAACGGTCGCGGGCATGGGCGGGACGCCGCGCGCCTGCCTGTCGTCCGAGCGCCAGCGCGCCCGCGTCGGCGAGGCGGTGCGGGCCGCGCTCGCGGCCGGCTTCGCGGGCGTGTGCCTCGACCGCCCCGACGCGCCGCTCACGCTCGGCCTCCTCGGCGCAGGCTTCTGCACCGACTGCCAGCGCGCCTTCACGCGCCACCTCGTGCGCGAGTACGGCGACCACTTCCAGCCGATCGACTACCTCTCCCTCGCGCGCGAGGCGGTGGCGCAGGCCTCCGGCGCGCTCTCGTTCGAGCTCCTCCCGTTCGGGCGAGACTTCTGGCGCACGCGCAACGAGGCGCTCGAGCGTGCGGTCGCCGATTACGCGCGCAGCGCGCGTGACGCGGCCCGCGCCGCACCGCGCGCGTTCGAGGTGGTGGTCCAGTTCGAGGCGGTCGGCCCGGCCCAGCTCCGTGCCGCGCGCCACGCGGACGCGGCGATCTTCCCCGCGAGCCTCGCCCCCGGCGCCACCGGCATCGGCCTGTTCCGCCTCCTGCGCGCCGCGATGGGCCGGCGCCTCGCCGCGGTCGCCCCTGGGCCCGCCCCCGCCGCCAGCGGCGCGCATGCGCACGCGCGCCTCGCCGCCGTCGCGGCGAGCTGCGGCATCGACCTCTCCGGCGTGGAGCCGGCCGCCGCGCCCGGCACGGAGGTCGCGGCCGTGCGGCGGCTCGCCCGCCAGCTCGCCAGCGCCGGACGCTCGCCGCTCGTGACAGCTCCCGTCGCCGAGTGCGCGATCCTCTACTCCGCCGAGGCGGACCTGTGGACCGGCGGCCGGCACCGCGCCGCGGTCGAGCGCGCGGCGGAGGCGCTCGCGCAGCTTCACGTGCAGGCGCCGGTGGTGCTCCACCTCTCCCACGCGCCGCCCGAGGCGGTCGTCGTGCTCGCCGACGCGGTGGGCGTGACGCCGCTCGAGGCGAAGGAGATCCGGCGCCGGCTCGAGGCGGGCGGCGGGGTGCTCGCGTTCGGCGAGCCCGCCGGCGCCGACGAGGTCGGCCGGCCGGGCGCCACGTTCCTGCCGGGCGGCAAGCCCGGCGGCGTGCGCGTCGGGAAGGGGACCTTCGCCGCCCTCGCGCCGCTCGCGCCGGAGAAGGGCAGCGCTGCGCCGCCGGATCCGGCGCTGCTCGAGCGCGCGCTGGCGGCGCTCCTCGGCAAGGGGCGGCGGGCGGCCTCCGTCGCCTCGCGACAGCCGATGCTCGTCGTCCTCGACCGGACGCAGGGCGCGGTGCACGCGCACCTCGTCACCCTCGGCCCCGATCGCGCCCAGGGCGCGACGCTGTTCCTCGGCCTGCACGTCGCGGGAGAGGCACGCCGCGCGCGCTTCGTCTCCGCCGACGGCACCGACGTGCGCATCCCCATGAACCCGTCCGGCTACTCGCTCTCGACGGTGCTGCCCGCGTTCAAGGGCTACGCGGTCCTGAGCGTGAGTGTCTAGAACGGGGGCTGCGCCCCCGCGCCACGGACGCCGTCAGCGCCCGCCGCCGGGAGCGCGGACGGGCAGGGTCACGGTCACCGTGGTGCCCCGCCCCTCGGCGGTGTCGAGCGCGATCTTGCCGCCGTGGCGCTCGAGGATGCCCTGCACGATGGGGAGCCCGAGCCCGATGCCCACGCCCGGGCGCGTCGTGAAGAACGGCTCGAACGCGCGGGCCGCGACCTCGGGCGGCATGCCCGGGCCGTCGTCCTGCACGGCGACCTTCACGGTGTCGCCGTCCTGCTCGAGCGCGAGCGCCACGCGGCCGCCCTCGCCGACCGCCTGCGCGGCGTTCCGCACGAGGTTCACGAAGACGTGCACGAGGCTCGGGCGGTTCCCCTCGACCGGGGGCACCGGGAGGAGCCGCTGCTCGAGCACCGCGCTCATCTCCTTGAGCGCCGGCTTCGCGAGCCGCGCCGCCTCGTCGAGCACCGAGGCGAGATCCACCGGCTCGGCGCGCGCGCCCGACGGCTTCGCGTAGGTGACGAGGTCGCGCGCGAGCCGCTGGATGCGCTGGCCGCCCTCGCGGATGGCGCGGAGCTTCTCCACGTCGGCGGGGTCGTGCCCGGCGTTCTGCAGCTTCTCCACGAGCACGTCCGAGTACATGTTCACCGCGGTGAGCGGGTTGTTGAGCTCGTGGACGACGCCCGCGACGAGCCGGCCGATGCCCGCGAGCCGCTCGGCGTGCTCCGCCGCGGCCTCGAGCGATTGCACGCGCGTGAGGTCGTGGCCGATGGCGATGACGCCCTCGACGTCGCCCGCCGCGCCGAAGATGGGGGCGGTGTTCACCGCGATCCGCGCCTCGCGCCCGGCGGCGAGGAGCCGCGTCTCGAAGCCGTCCACCGACTCGCCCGCGAGGCCGCGCGCGAGCACCGCCTCCGCCGCGGCGTGCTCCTCCGGCGGGATGCGCGCGAGGAGGTCGCCGCCGAGCGCCTCGTCGCGGCCGACCCCGGTGAGCCGCACGAGCGCGGCGTTCCAGACGATCACCTCGCGCGCCCGGCTCGCCACGAAGATGAGCGCGTTCGCGTGCTCGATGAGGTCCTCGAGGTAGGTCTTGAGGTAGGTGAGCTCCTCGACGGAGCGCAGGTTCCGGACTCCGAGGGCGGCGTGGTTCGCCACCTGGTAGAGCAGCGACGCGTCCGAGAGGGGATCCCCCGGGCCGCCGCGCGCGTACTCGAGGTTCACGATGCCGAAGAGCTGGCCGGCGACGGCGAGCGGGACCGCGCTGGCCTCGTCACAGCCCGCGAAGAGCGGCTCGTCGCGCTCGACGATCTGCACGCCGCCCTGCTCGAGCGCCGCGCGCGAGAGGCCGGTGCGATCGACGGCGATCCCCTTGAGCGCGAGCCGGCCGCGCGCGAGCGGCCGGAGCCGGCCGCGGGCGTAGAGGGTGGTGAGCGCGAAGGTCTTCGGATCGACGAGCCGCACGCAGAAGGAGCGGGCGGGGAACAGGAGCTCGAGCGCACGCGCCACCGCGGCGGTGATCTGGTCCTCGCTGCGCGCCTCGGCGAGCTCGCGCGAGAGGGCGAGGAGCGCGCGCGGGGCGGCGGTGTCCTCGTCGGGGAGCGCCAGGGCGAGCGCGGCCGAGCCGAGGAGCGCGCCGCTCCTCGCGGGCGTGAGCGCGGCGGAGACGTCGACGCGGGCACGCACGCCGGCGACGCTGGTGCGATAGCTGCGCACCGCCCCGGGCAGCGGCGTGGGGACCTCGCCCTCGGCGGGGGGGAGGAGCGCGCCGAGCGCCGCGCCGCGGAGCGCGTCCGCGTCCTGCCCGAGCGCTCGCGCGAACGCCTCGTTCGCGAACATCACCACGCCGCCCTCGAGGACCACCGCCGGCACCGGCGCGGTGCGGAACACCTCGCGCAGCACGGCCTCGTCGATGGGCGGAGCGCTCGCGGCGCGCCGCGCAGGCTTCGGCGCCCGCGGCTTCGCGCCGGCGGAGCTCTTCCGCGGCCGTGCCTTCTCCTTGCGTGCCACGCGCTTCCCCCGCGGCGACTCTAGCACGCGGCCCGCACTCGCCGCGGGGGGGGGGGGCGGGGCGGCGGCGGCGGTCACCGCGCCGGGCGATGTGCGGCGATGGCGGCGGACATCACCTCGCGCACGGCGACGCCTCGCTCGCGCGCGCGGGCGAGGCAGTCGTCGTACTCGGGGTGAGCGCCCACCTCGCGGCCGGCCTGCCACGCCACCTTGATTCGCACCACCCCGTAGGGCGTCTCGACCTCCTCGACGGTGCGCTCGAGGGCGTCCCGCTCGACCGCGTGGCGGCGGACGCCGAGCGTGGTGGTCTCCGCGAAGAGGGCCTGGGTGACCGCCGCCCGGCGCGGCTCCTCGCAGAGCGCGCCCACGAGCACCCCCGGCCGGCCCTTCTTCATGGTGAGCGGCGCGGCCCACGCGTCGAGGGCGCCCGCCTCGAGCGCGGCCTCGATCGCGCGCGCGAGGAGCTGGCCGGGGCAGTCGTCGAGGTTCGCCTCGAGCACCCACAGCGCTCCCGCGCCCGCCCCGGGCTCTGCGGCCGTGCCGGCGGCGGGGCTCGCCCCGGGGGACAGCGGGACCGCGTCGGCGAGCGTCATGCGCAGCACGTTCGGCCGGTCCGGCCAGGTGACCGTCCCGACGCCGTAGCCGATCCGGCGCGGCACGAACGGCGGCAGGGGCCCGACCCGGGCGAACTCGGCGAGGAGGGCGGCGCCGGTGGGCGTGACCGCCTCGCCGGGGGGCCCCCCGGGCCGCACCGGCGTGCCGGCGAGGAGCTCCAGCACCGCCGGCGGCGGGATGGGCACCGGCCCATGCGCGGTCCGCGCGATGCCGCGGCCGAGCTCGGGCGGCGCGGACACGACGCGCGGCCAGCCGAGCAGATCGAGCACCACCGCGGCGCCGCACAGGTCCACGATCGAGTCGACCGCGCCCACCTCGTGGAAGTGCACCTGCTCGACCGGCACGCCGTGGACCTTGGCCTCGGCTCGGCCGATGCGCTCGAAGAGCCCGCGCGCCGCGGCCTTCACGCGTGGCGCGAGGGCGCTCGCGTCGAGGATCCGGAGGATCTCGGAGAGCGAGCGCGCGGGCGGCTCCTGCCCCTCGACCACCACGTCCACGTGCGTGCCGAGGATCGCCGAGGCGCTGCGGCGCTCCACCTCGAGCCGCCAGCCGGGGACGCCGAGCGAGCGGAGCGCGTCCTCGAGACGCGCGCGGTCGACGCCGAGGTCGAGCGCCGCCGCGAGGAACATGTCGCCGGCGATGCCGCCGATGGGTTCGAGGACGAGCAATGGCTCCATGGCGAAGCTCCTACTCGCGCGCGATGAGCCCCGCCACGAACGCGGCGCCGAAGCCGTTGTCGATGTTCACGACCGTGACGTTGGGGGCGCAGGAGTTGAGCATGGTGAGGAGCGGCGCCATCCCGCCGAGCGAGGCGCCGTAGCCGACCGAGGTGGGCACGCCGATGACGGGCCGCCCGACGAGCCCGCCCACCACCGAGGGGAGCGCGCCCTCCATGCCGGCCGCCACGATCACGGCGCGGGCCCGCTCGAGCTCCGGGCGGCGGGCGAGGAGCCGGTGCAGGCCGGCGACGCCCACGTCGTAGACGCGGATCACCTCGACCCCCATCACGTCGAGCGTCACCGCCGCCTCCTCGCAGACGGGGATGTCGCTCGTCCCGGCGCAGCAGACGGCCACCGGCCCGCGCGCCGGGACGTCCATCCGCCCCTTGCGCAGGGTGCGGGAGACCGGGTCGTACTTCGCCCCCTTCACCGCGCGCTTCACCGGCGGGGCCTTCTCCGGCGTGAGCCGCGTCACGAGGAGCGGTCCGCTCGCCGCGAGCTTCTTCGCGATCGCGGCCACCTGGGCGGCGGTCTTCGCCTCGGCGAGCACCACCTCCGGCATGCCCACGCGCAGCGCGCGGTGGGTGTCGATCGTCGCGACGTCGCCGAGCCGTTCGAACGGAGCGTGCTTCATGCGCGCGACCGCGTCCTCCACGGTGGTGCCGCCCGATCGGACGCCGTCGAGGAGCCGGCGCAGCGTGCGTTCGTCCATGCCGGGGTGTCTAGCGCAGATCGAGGTGCGAGAGGAGCCTCGCGATCCGTTCCGGCTCGGGCATGACGAGGATGAGCCCCTCGAGGGCCCCGCGGTCGCCCTCGGCGGCGAGGGTGAAGCGGGTGGCGAGCGCGATGGAGCCGGCGTGGGCGACGAGCCGCTCCACGCAGGCGCGACCGCTCCCGCGCGCGAAGGTGGGCACCGACAGGAGCAGCTTCTCGCCGACGAGGGTCCCGATGGCGGACACGAAGGCGCTTCCCACGATGTTGCCCGACTCCATGAGGGCGCTCTCGGCCATGCCGCCCCAGCCGCCGCCGGCGCCGGGCGGGAAGCCGAGCAGCGCGGCGAGCCGCTCCGCGTCGGCCTCGGGCAGGGCGAGGAGCAGGTCGCCCTCGAGCGGCCCCTCGAGCTTCACGCCGACCGCGACGAGGTCCTGGCCGAGCCCGCCCAGGAACACGGCGATCGCGCCCGCCTCCGCGCCGACCCACGCCTCGGGCACGTCCATCTCGATGCGCCGGCCGGCGAGCTTGCCGAGCGCGGTGATCGCCTGCCCGCAGCCGATGGTGGCGAGCTCCTGGAGCGCGTCGAGGTCTCGCGAGCCGAAGGGGGTCACGGCGCGAGGAGCCTCTGTACGTCGAGGATGAACACCGGCCGACCGGTGCCGAGCACCGTCACCGCGGAGAGGCCGGGCACGAGCTCGAGCGGCTCGCCGAGGGGCTTCAGCACCGCCTCGTGCTGGCCGAGGAGCGCGTCCACCGCCAGGCCGACGCGCCCGCCGTCGCCGCCGTCGGCCACCACCACCGCGCGCTCGTCGAAGGGAGCGCCCGGGAAGCCGAGCAGGCGGGCGAGGTCGTACACGGGGACGAGCACGCCCTCGTGCTGGAGCATCGGCGTCCCCTGGCTCCGCTCCAGCCGGGAGAGCGCCACCTGCGCCGCGCCGTGGACCTTGGCGATGGGGACGCCGAGCACCTCCTCGCCGACGCGCACGAGCAGCACCGGCTGCACGGCCACGGTGAGCGGCAGGCGGAAGGTGACGCGCGCGCCCTTGCCGGGGACGGAGTCGAGCTCGAGCGCGCCGCCCACCCCCTCGACGGTGCGCTTCACCGCGTCGAGGCCGACGCCGCGGCCGGAGACGTCGGTGACGGTCTCGGCGGTCGAGACCCCGGGCAGGCAGGCGAGCAGGAGCGCCTCGCGCTCGGGGAGCTCCGCCGCCTCCTCCGCGCCGAGCGCGCCGCGCGCCACGGCGGCGGCGCGGAGCTTCTCGGGGTCCATGCCGCGCCCGTCGTCGGCGATCTCGAGGATCACGCGGTCGCGCTCGCGGCGCGCGGTGACGGAGAGCGCGCCGGTCGCGGGCTTGCCGGCGAGGAGCCGGAGGTGCGGGAGCTCGATGCCGTGGTCGACGGCGTTGCGCAGCACGTGCAGCACCGGGTCCGAGAGCTCCTCCAGGATGGCGCGGTCGAGCTCGATCTCGGCGCCGCGGACCTCCACCTCGACGCTCTTGCCGAGCTTGCGCGCGACGTCGCGCGCCGCGCGCGGGAGCCGCTCGGTGACGAGCGCGAGCGGCGTCATCCGCACCGTCATCACCTTGTCGTGCAGGTCCTTCACGATCGCGTGGAGACGGTCCACGCCCTCGTCGAGCGCGGGGCGGGCTCCCTCGGGGAGCGCCCGGCCGATCTCGCGGATGCGCGCCGTCGCGAGGATGAGCTCGCCCACCGCGTCGAGGAAGCCGTCGAGGATCTCGGTGCGGACGCGGACGGTGCGGCTCGCTTCGCCGGGCGCCGCCTCGCGCGCGGGCGCCGGGGGCGGCGCCGGGGCGCGCTCCACGTCCGCCTCGCGGAGCGCGACGGCGGCGATGTCGGAGATCTGCGCGAGCGCGCGCTCCACCGCCTGGAGCGTCTCGGCGGTGTCGAGGAGGACCTCGAGCCGCTTGCCCGGGATGCGGCCGGCGCGCAGCTCCTCGACGGAGGGCCGCGCCTCGGAGACCTGGCCGAGCGCGCCGAGCTTCTTCACGACGAGGAAGGCGCGCACCGCCGGCACCGGGCAGGCCCCGGCGATCTCGACGTTCACCTGCACGCGCCGCGCGGTGCGCGCGCGCGGAGGCGGCGCGGTGGCGGGAGGGGGCGGCGCCGCGGCGGCGGCGGGCGGCTCGACCG
>NZ_JALCYY010000029.1 GCF_022690685.1 Anaeromyxobacter terrae
CGGTCGCGGTCGGGGTCGGGGTCGCGGGCGGGGTCGCGGTCGCGGTCGCGGTCGCGGTCGGGGTCGGGGTCGGGGTCGGGGTCGCGGGCGGGGTCGCGGTCGGGGTCGCGGTCGAGGTCGCGGTCGGGGTCGCGGGCGCGGTCGGGGTCGCGGGCGCGGTCGGGGTCGCGGGCGCGGTCGGGGTCGCGGGCGCGGTCGGGGCCGCAGTCGGAGTCGCGACCGTCACCGCACGCGCCGGTGCCGTCGAAGGCGCGGGCGCGGGGTTCGCCCTTCCGCTCTGTGCGGCTGGCCGCGGAGCGCTCGCGGGCGTCGCCTCGGGCGCCGTCTGCGCGAGCGCGGGGATGGCCTGGAGCAGTGCGGCGAGGGCGAGAGCGCGCATGGCGCGCATGATACGCCCGAGGCCGCGCCGCGGCGAAGGCGGCGCACGACGCGGCTCTCGCACTTTTCCGCCTACGCGCGGAACGGGTTCACGAGCAGGATCGTCTGCCCGCGGTCGGCGCCCACGGAGAGGCCGACCACCGGCACGCCGACCAGCTCTTCCACGCGCTTCACGTACGTGCGCGCGCGGGGCGGCAGATCGTCCCAGCTGCGCAGGTGGTCGAGCTTCTCGCTCCAGCCCGGCAGCTCCTCGTAGATCGCCTCGGCGCGCTCGAGCAGCTCCGGATCCGACGGCATCTCGTCGAGCACCTTGCCGTCGACGCGGTAGCCGACGGCGATCTTCACCGTGTCGAACCCGGTGAGCACGTCGAGCTTCGTCATCGCGATGCCGTGCAGCCCATTCACGCGGGCGGCATAGCGCAGGGCGAGGACGTCGAGCCAGCCGGTGCGGCGGGGACGGCCGGTGGTCGCGCCGAACTCGCCGCCGATCTTGCGCAGCCGCTCGCCGGTCTCGTCCTTCAGCTCGCTCGGGTAAGGGCCGCCGCCGACGCGCGTCGAGTACGCCTTGGAGATCCCGAGGACGTAGTCGACCGCGGTCGGGCCGAGACCGCACCCCACCACCGCGTTCCCCGCGACGGTGTTCGAGCTCGTGACGAACGGGTACGTCCCGTGGTCGACGTCGAGCATCGTCCCCTGGGCGCCCTCGAACAGGAGCTGCTTGCCGTTCTGCAGCGCGCGGTGCAGCCAGAGGGACACGTCCGCGGCGTAGCGCGCGACCCGGCGGCCGAGCTCCGCGTAGCGGGCGACGATCGCCGCCTCGTCGAGATCGGGCGTCGCGCCGAGCCGGCGCAGCTCCTCGCGCGCCGCCGGCAGCCGCTCCTTCACCTTGCGCTCGAGCCGCCCGGCGTCGAGGAGGTCCCGGATCCGCAGGCCGCGGCGCGCGACCTTGTCCTCGTACGTCGGCCCGATGCCGCGGCCCGTCGTGCCGATCTTGCCGGCGCCCATCGCCTGCTCGCGCGCGATGTCGATCGCCTTGTGCCACGGCATGATCACGTGCGCGTCGAGCGACACCACGAGCTGGGCGTCGTCGGCGAGCGCGTTCCGGCTCTTCAGCCGGTCGACCTCCATGACGAACACCTCGGGGTCGAAGACGACGCCGTTCCCGATGACGCACGACTTGCCGGGGTGGAGGATGCCCGCGGGGATGAGGTGGAGGACCGTCTTCTCGCCGTTCACCACCAGCGTGTGTCCGGCGTTGTTCCCCCCCTGGAAGCGGACCACCACGTCCGCGTGCTCGGTGAGGAGATCGACGATCTTTCCCTTGCCCTCGTCGCCCCACTGGGCTCCGACGACGACCACGTTCGGCATTTGAAGGCTCCCTGGGTGGACTTCCGGCGCGCGCAACTCGAGGTCGCAGCGCCACGCAGGTGCGGCACGATACCAGGGCGGACCGGGATCCGCTAGCGCGGACGGCTGCGGCCGGACCGCGCGGTGCGCTTGCCCGTCCGGCCGTTCGCGCGCTCCAGCGCCTGGGTCGCGAACTCGAGGTCGACGGCGAAGCCGATCGCGGGTCCTGGCCGGCCGAATCGCGCGAGGAGCTCGTCGTATCGGCCGCCCGCCGCGACGGCGCTCCCCGCCCCCGGCGCGTAGCCGGCGAAGGTGACGCCGGTGTAGTACCCGAGACCGCGCGTCTCGCCGAGGTCCACCGAGACGTCCTTGACGCCGCGGCGCCGGGCGATCTTGAGCGCCGCCTCGACCTGGCCGAGCGCCGTGCCGGCGCCGGGGACCTCCCGGACGAGCTTGCGGGCGCGGGTGAGCGCGCCGTCGCCGTAGAGCGTCGCGAGCTCCGGGAGCGCAGCGCGGGCGCCAGCCTCGCCGCGCGCCTTCCTCGCGAGCGCCGCGAGCGCGTCCTCGTCCTTGCGCGACAGCGCCTCCCACGCCGCGGCGCGCCCCTTCGGCGCGAGCCCTGCCGCGTCGATGACCGCGTGGGCGAAGCGCGCGTGACCGACCTCCAGCACCGCGGCGCCGAGGCCGACCCGCTCGAGCGCGCGCGCCAGCACCACGAGCGCCTCCGCATCGGCCGACGGCCCGCCCGCCCCGAGCAGCTCGACGCCGGCCTGGTACACCTCGCGCGGCCGCCCCGCCCGCGCCTCGCGGGCGCGCAGCACCGGACCGTCGTAGCAGAGCCGCGCCGGCGACGGCAGCGCGTCCGGGCGCGCCGCGTAGAGCCGCGCGATCTGCGGGGTGATGTCGGGCCGGATCGCGACGACCTCTCCCGAGCCGGGCTCGACGAACTTCATGACGTCCGCGAGCGCCGCGGCCGAGAGCCCGCGCTCCACCACGTCGAGCCGCTCGAGCGTGGGCAGGAACAGGCGCCGGTAGCCGAACCGCGAGAACACCTCCTGGAGCTTCGCGGACAGCTCCGCCAGGTGCGCAGAGTGATCGGGGAGGAGATCGCGCAGGCCGGACGGGAGGGAGAGGTCGAGCATCGCGCGCGACTCTATCTCGCCCCCGCCCGGCTGCGAAAGGGGATCGGACCGCGGCTGCTCGCGCGGACAGCCCCGGCCTCGCGCGCGCTAATCGCTGATGGTGATACGGATCCTCGCCGCGCGGGATCTCCCCGGGCACCGCCGGGCGCGGCTCGTACCCCGGCATCGGCGCGCGCTCCTCCGGGCTGACGGCGCGCGAATGCGCAGCGCCCTCGGTCCGGGACCACTTGGGCGCCGAGCTCTGGCTAGAGCGCGATCGCCTGGACCGAGCGGACGTGCGGTAGGCGGCGCAGCTTCTCGAGGAGCTCGGGCGGCGGCGCGGAGTCCACGTTCAGGAAGGCGAACGCCCGAGAGCGGTCCTCGACGCGGGACAGCGAGATGCGCGCGATGTTCACGCCCGCGGCGCCGAGCGTCGTGCCGAGGCTCCCGAAGACGCCCGGCGCGTCGTCGTTCTCGCAGAGGATCACCTGCCCGTCCGGCACCGCCTCGACCCGGAACGCGTTCACCCGCACGATGCGCGCGTCCCGCTTCCCGTACACCGTCCCGGCGACCTGGGCCTCGCCGCCCGCGCCGCGGACGGTCACGGTCACGAGGCTCGCGTAGTCGTGCGGCTCGGCCGAGCGCGTCTCCCGCACCGCGAGCCCGCGCTCTCGCGCGATCGCCGGCGCGCTCACCTCGTTCACCGGCGTATCGAGGAACGGCCGCAGGATACCCACGAGCGCGCGCGCGACGAGGGGACGGAGCGGCACCGCGGCGAGCTCGCCCGCGACCTCCACCGCGACCTCCGTCGGGCCCTGCGGCGCGATCTGCGCGGCGAGCGCGCCGAGCTTCTCCGCGAGCGGCAGGTAAGGCGCGAGCTGCTCCATCACCTCCGGCGGCAGCCCCGGCGCGTTCACCGCGTTCCGCACGACCCCGCGCACGAGGTAGTCCGCGAGCTGCTCCGCGACCGCGATCGCCACCGCCGACTGCGCCTCCTCGGTGGAGGCGCCGATGTGGGGCGTGAGGAGCACGTTCTCCAGCGCGAGCAGCGGGTGATCGGCGGGCGGCGGCTCCTGCTCGAGCACGTCGAGCCCCGCGCCGGCGAGGTGCCCGGAGCGCACCGCCTCGGCGAGCGCCCGCTCGTCCACGATCCCGCCCCGGGCGCAGTTCACCAGGATCGCGCCCTGCTTCATCTTCGCGAGGGCCGCTGCGTCGACGAGGTTCCGGGTCTTCTCGGTGAGCGGGACGTGGACCGAGACGACGTCCGCCTCGCGCCAGAGCGTGTCGAGGTCCACGAGAGACGCGCCGAGCTTGGCGGCCGCCTCGGGCGAGATGAACGGATCGAAGGCCACGACGCGCATCCGCATCGCCAGGGCGCGCTCGACGAGGACCGAGCCGATGTTCCCGATGCCCACGACGCCGAGGGTCCTGCCGGCGAGCTCGTGGCCCTGGAACCGCTTCTTCTCCCACTTGCCGCCCTTCACGCTCGCCGTGGCGGCCGCGACGTGCCGCGAGAGCGCCAGGATCATGGTCAGCGCGAGCTCGGCCACCGTGATCGACGAGCCCCCGGGGGTGTTCATGACGACCACCCCTCGCCGGGTGGCCGCCTCGAGGTCCACGTTGTCGACGCCCACCCCGGCGCGACCGATCACCTTGAGCCGGGCGGCCTTCTCGAGGAGGCGCGCGGTCACCTTGGTCGCGCTCCGCACCGCGAGCCCGTCGTATTCGCCGATGATCTGCTCGAGCTGGTCGGGCTTGAGCCCGACCTTCACGTCCACCTCGAGCCCCGCGCCCTGGAGGATCCTCACGGCCTCCGGCGAGAGGTCGTCCGACACGAGCACGCGCGCCGCCATCACTCCACCCTTGCTCGGCCCCGCAGGGCCGGGTTCCCGGCAGCGCCACGCGCGCCGGCGAAAGCCACGAGCACGCCGTCCGGGGATCCGGACGGCGTCCCGCCACGCCGCAGCGCGGCATGAGGGGAAGGGATTCTGTTCGGGGGCCCCGCCCGGCAAAAGCTCCCGGCGGGGCGCTCAGCGTCGATCTGGCGCCGAGCGGGCTCGGGCGGAGGCTATCGCCGCCGCAGTCCGCCGCAGACGAGCTCGACGATGTCGCGCTTTGCGCGGTCGATCGCGTCCTCATCCCCCGCAGGAACGACGCCGACCACCATCCCCGACACCGCGAGCTCGAGGGCACCGAGGAGGCCGGTCGCGGCGATCACCGGATCGAGGTCCGTCCGGAACTCGTCCGCCCGCTGCCCCTGACGGACCACGTCGGCGACCAGGTTGACGGCGAGATCGAAGGTCTCTCGGGTCGAGCCGGCGCGGAGCCCCTGGGGCGTCCGCGTCACCTCCAGGATGAGGACCCGCACCGCGGCGGGGGCCGCCTTGTACACGTCGAAGACGAACCCGAAGATCGCCGCGATCTTGTCCGCCGCGGAGCCGGGCCCCTCGTCGATGGCGCGGATGGCGTTGACGAGGATCGCCCACTGCTCCGCGAAGACGCTCTCGAGCAGCTCTTCCTTGTTCCGGAAGTAGTGATACACGAGCCCGTACGCGACGTTCGCCGCCCGCGCCACGTCGGCGATGCGGCAGCCGTGGTAGCCCTTCTCGGCGAAGACGCGCACCGCGGCGTGAAGGATGGCGCGGCGCTTCTCGGGCTCATTCCCCTCGGCGTTCCGCGCGGCATGCGGCGGTGTTCGGGTCCGGCTCACCCGTCGATTCTCCAGTCGAGGTTCACGTATCGCAACCCCCGCAAACGCCGGACGAGGCGCTCGGGGGGCGAGAGTCTACCGACTCGCACCCGCGATCGTCGACCCCACCGGGGACAAATCGATCATCGCCTTGGGAGTGACCGTCCCGCAGTCGTCCAGGGTGACGACGGCGGCCACCCTGAAGCAGCGGCAGGGCGACTGCCAGGCGAACGTGGCGACCTGCTGCTGGACGTGCAGCGCAGAGACCTCGCGCGGCGACTCGCCGGAGCACTGGCGTATCACGCGCCGGCTGGGGAACAGCACGTCGTAGGTCGCCGTCGCGCCGCCCAGCCGGGCCGTGACGCCGGCGTTGCCCAGGGGCACCGCCTCGAGGGGCGCGGGGCGGAGATCGAAGAGCGGATCGAGGCCGGCGACGAGCGTGCCGGAGGCGCCTCGTCCGATGGAGAGGATCCCGAGGCGCAGCGCGTCCCCGCGACGATCGGAGAGGGACGTCCAGGCGCGAAGCTCCGTGAAGCGATCGAGCGGCGAGGACGGCAGCCGCGGCGTGCCGGTGACGGGCACGGGCTCGTGCCGGTCGTCGATGGCGAGGAATCGCGCCGAGGCGTCCGCGCTGAACCGCCCGGTGCGCAGCGCGCCAGTCGCGAAGGTCTCCCCGAAGCGGTCGGCTTCGAGATCGTAGTCCTGGCCGAGCTCGAGCCGAAGCAGATCGGCTCCGCGCAGCGAGAGGCGCGTATCGACCGCGGCGCGGAGCTGCTGGAAGCGGCCGCGCGGCGTGGCGGACAGGATGGGCAGCGGGAGCTGGACCGCCCCCGGGGGCGACACCACGGACGAGCGCTCGACCCGATCGAGCGCGTCGTACGCAGCGGGAAGATCGGCGCTCCCCGCCGCCTCGCTCCCGATCCGCCACTCCACCCACGGCGTCACCCGGTGCTGGATCGCACCGAACGCGCGGCCGATGGTCGTCTCCAGGCGCGTGCCCGCGATGCCCCAGGCCTGCGCCGCGGGGTCCATCCCGTCCTCGAAGGTGTAGCCGAGCGCGGCACCCCGGACGAACGGCTCGAGCACGACCGCGTTCCCCACGAGGAGCGGCGCGGCGATCTCGAGCCTCAGGTCACCGCGAGAGGCGCCGGGTCGCAGCACCCGATCGACGCCGGACGGACGCGGGACCTCGTACGGCGTACCGCCCGGACTGCCGTCCGCCACCAGACCGCGGAGGCTCCCGCCGTCGAGCGACGCGGCCGGGGCGAAGCGCGTCGCCCCCGCCCTTCCCTCCAGCCGCAGCGGCCCGAGGAAAGTCGGCAGGAGGGTCGCCGAGGCCCACGGCCAGCGGTGCAGCTCGTCGACGTCCCGTCCGAAGAGCCCGTACCCCTCCGGCGAGACGAGGAGCGGCTGCAGGTAGGACGCGCCCGCTTCCAGCACGAGCGCGTCTCGGGCGTGCTCGGCGATCACGTCGGATCGCCGGTAGCTCGTGCCGCGCGCGAGGATGTCCGTCGAGAAGTCGCGCGGGAGGAGCGGGTCGCCGTAGAGCGCGATGTCCGCGCGGAGCGAGGTGCGGTCGGAGAAGCGCTCCGCGTGCCCGAGGGACAGCGCGTAACGGTTTCCGGACTCGCCGTTCGTCTCGGCGTCGAGGTCGCGGAGCCAGGTCAGCTCGGCGCGGCCCTGAGTCCCCACCGCGGGTGCCCACCGTCCCTCGAGTCGCGCGGTCGGCCCGCGCACCGAGGCGGCGCCCTTGGCGACGGCGGCGCTGCCCTGCCCGAAGGCATAGCCCGGCGTGAAGGTGAGGTCGGCGCTCCGCCCCAGCGTGACGAACAGGGGGAGATCGACGGCGAAGCGGGTGGCGCCGCTCGACACGAGCTGCGGAAGCAGGAGCCCCGTCTGCCGATCCCCGAGCGGAAGGTAGAGCCAGGGCAGCGGGAGCACCGGCACCGGGTGGTCGACGAAGAGGAACCGGGGCGTGACGTACAGGACGGGCCACGAGAGCGTGGCGCGCTTGCCCGGGATGATGTCGGCGTTCCCCGCGCGGATCTCCCAGGAGGGCGCGCGCCCCGGCCCGCAGTCGCAGAGCGTGAGCCGGGCGCCAGAGAGCTTCAGGCGTCCGGATGGGTCGCCCCGGAGCGATGTGCCCGAGAACGCGAGCCGGTTCGGGCCCATCCCGCGCGCCGCGTCGATGGACTCGGCCCCGCCGAGCTCCACCGGGCCCGTCTTCAGGAACGCGACGACGTTCTGCGCCTCGAACGGGCCGCCCAGCACGGCGGTGACCCCTTCCGCAGCGACCGCGCGCGTGGCGTCCGTGAGGAGCACGCCGCCCGTCGCGACGACCTCGCTCGTCTCGGGGTCGTACCGGGCGGTCCGGGCGCGCAGGACGACCGTGCCCCGGCGCAGCACCGCACCGTCCTCGACGAGGAAGCTCCCGGTGGAAGCGTCGTAGGTGACGGTCCCGGCGTCGACGTGGATGTCGCCCTCGGGGAGAGCGCCCCGACGCGCAGCGGCCGCCGGCGCCTGGGCGGCGGCGAGGCGCGCGACGAGCGCGATGGCGATGAGGAGCGGGACGCGGCGCACGGCGAGGGCGCGATTCTACGCAGCGCGCCGTCGCTGTCGCGTCAATTCGCGGCAGGGGCCGCTGCCGGCGCCTCGCCCTCGAGCGCGGCCGGGACGGGGTCGGCCTCGGCGCCCTCGGCGGGCGCGGCCCCGGCGGGCCCGGCGACCGGCAGCGACGTCGGAGCGGCGGGCCGCTCGAAGTCGATGGCGAGCATGTCGCCCTCGATCCGCTGCTGGTACGGGACGCGCTCGCGCAGCTTGATGTCGAGGACGTAGCTCGAGCCGCGGCGCGCGGGGGTGACCACCGCGACCGCGGACGAGAAGAACGACGTGTCGAGGTGGCGCAGATCGTTCCGGCGCGTCGCGCGCGTGTTCTCGAGCTCGACCCGGATCACGTTCTCGCCGACGTCCTGGACGGAGAACCGGGGCGTCACGCTCGTGCGAACGAAGACGCGGGAGGCGCCGGGGAGCTGGCGGAACCCGACCTCGCGGAGCTGTGCTCGCGGCGCGCCCACGTCGAGCCGCGCCGCGGAGGCGTCCGTGGACGCCTCGGCCATCGCCGGGGCCGGCTCCGGAGTGGCGCGCTCCGCGGCGGCCGGCGACCGCTCCGGCGCGGGCGCCTCGTCGAGCGCGGCCGGCTTGCCGTTCGCAGCGGCGAGCTCGCGCTCCGCGGCCGCCCGAGCCTCGGCGGCTGCGCGCGCGTCCGCCTCCTCCTGCGCCCTGCGCTCCGCCTCCGCGCGAGCGCTGCCCTCGGCCGCGCGCGAGTCCGCCTGTTCACGGGCCCGGGCCTGCGCCTCGGCCTCGGCCTTCGCGACCGCCTCCTGCCGTTCCTTCTCGTACGCCGCGCGGGAGTCGGCGGCGGCCTTCGCCTCCGCGTCCGCGCGCGCCTGCTCGGCCGCGGCTGCGCTCGCCTGGTCCGCCTCGGCGGCGGCCGCCTTCTTCTCCGCGGCGGCGGTCTCGGCCTTCTCGGCCTCGGCCCGCGCCTTCTTCTCGGCCGCGGCACGGGCCTCGGCCTCCGCCTGCGCCTTCTTCTCGGCCGCGGCACGGGCCTCGGCCTCCGCCTGCGCCTTCTTCTCGGCCTCGGCGCGCGCCTTCGCCTCCTCCGCCTCGCGCGCCCGTGCGCCTGGGTCCGCCGCGACGGCCGGCGCCGCACCCGCCGGCTTCGCAACCCTCACGACGAGCGTGCTCCCCTCCGCCCGCACGTCGGGGGGATCCACGTCGAGCTGGAACGCCACCATGATGCGGGCGATCGAGGTCGCCTCGGAGCCGTAGGACAGGTTCTTCACGAGGTTCACGACGCCGTTCCGGACGACGACGTCCTCCGGGACGCCCTGGAAGCGCGCCTCGGAGAGGTCGATCACGAAGCGGGGCGGATCGGCCATCGAGAAGGTCGTGAAGTTCGGCGGCTTCGAGCCCTTCACCTGGAGCACGACCGCGTCCCCCTCGTCCTTCACCTCGACGGCGGTGACGACGTTGAGGCCGCCCGCGGCGCGGGCGCTGCCCGCGAAGGCGAGGACGAGCGCGACGAGGTGGCGAGGACGCATGCGTGGGCTCCCCAGAGAGGTCGGCCGGCAGGATAGCATGCGACCGGGCGGCCCCTCAAAAAAAGCCCAGGCGTTCCAATGCGATATCTGACTACCTGGGCGCGAGGAGGCCGCGCGCCTCGCCCACGAGGTAGAGCGAGCCGGCGACGCACACGACGCCGTCCGGCGCCGCCGCCCTTCGCGCGCAGTCGATCGCCTCGACGACCGAGGCGTGCACGTCCGCCCGCGCACCGAGGCGGCGCGCCGCCTCCGCGACCTCGGGCGCGGGGCGGGCCCGGGGCGACGCAGGCGTCACGACGTGCAGCGCCCGCGCGGCCGGGGCGAGCGCCTCGAGCATGCGCGCGTGGTCCTTGTCGGCGAGCACGCCGAACACGAGCTCGACCGGGCGGCCGGGGTGCATCGTCCGGAGCGCGGCGGCGAGGGCGGCCGCGCCATCCGGGTTGTGCGCCCCGTCGAGCAGCACGCCCGAGATCTCCTCGAGCCGCCCCGGCCAGCGCGCGGTCGCGATGCCGCGGACGATCGCCTCGTCCGAAAGCGCGACCCCGCTGCGCGCGAGCTCGGCCAGCGCCGCCCGGGCGAGCGCGGCGTTCCCGCGCTGGTGTGGCCCGGAGAGCGCGATCGCCCCGGCGTAATCGGGCGGGGCGACGACGAACGGCGCGCCGCGCCGGGCGGCCTCGGCCCGCAGCGCCTCGAGCGCCGCGGGTGGCTGTCGCCCGTGCACCACCGCGGGCACGCCCGGCTTGAAGATTCCGGCCTTCTCGAAGGCGATCTGCTCGACCGTGTCGCCGAGGAGCTGGGTGTGGTCGAGGCCGATCGCCGCGATCGCGGTGACGCGCGGGACGATCGCGTTCGTCGCGTCGAAGCGGCCGCCGAGCCCCACCTCGACGACCGCGGCGCCGACGCCCACGTGTTCGAAGTGGAGGAGGCCCGCGAGCGTCGCGAACTCGAAGTAGGTGAGCCGGTCGCCCTCCCCGCCCGCGTCGTGCCACGGGCAGGCGCGGCGGATCTCGTCGATCACCGAGGCGAGGTCGCCGTCGCCGATGGGCGCGCTCGCCACCTGGATCCGCTCGTTGAAGCGGACGAGGTGAGGCGAGGTGTAGAGCCCGACCCTGTGGCCCGCGTCCTCGAGGGCGGCGGCGGCCATCGCGCAGGTGGATCCCTTCCCGTTCGTGCCGCCGACGTGCAGCACGGGGTAGGCGCGCTCCGGATGGCCGAGCGCGTCGAGCGCGCGGTGCATCCGCTCGAGCCCGAAGCGCATCGCGAGCGGCTGCAGCCCGGCGAGGTAGGCGTGGGGATCGGCCATGGCGGTGTGTAGTGCCCGGCGCGGGGCCGCGCCGGGCCGGGCGCGGCCGCTCGCGCGCGGCTCAGCCGAGGAGCGACAGGAGCTGCCCGAGGCGATCGCGCAGATCGTGGCGGTGCACGATGGCGTCGATCATCCCGTGCTCGAGGAGGAACTCGCTGCGCTGGAAGCCCGGCGGCAGCTTCTCGCGGATGGTCTGCTCGATGACGCGCGGCCCGGCGAAGCCGATGAGGGCCTTCGGCTCGGCGATGACGACGTCCCCGAGCCAGGCGAAGCTCGCCGCGACGCCGCCCGTGGTCGGGTGGAGCATCACGGACACGTAGGGCTTCCTGACGGCACGGAAGCGGTGGAGCGCCGCCGAGGTCTTCGCCATCTGCATGAGGGAGAAGATGCCCTCCTGCATCCGGGCGCCGCCGGTCGAGCTGAAGACGATCGCCGGCAGGCGGCGCTCGTAGGCGCGGTCGAAGACGCGCGTCACCTTCTCGCCGACGACCGAGCCCATCGAGCCGCCCATGAACTCGAAGGCGAACGAGCCGATCGACACCTGCTGCCCGGCGATCGAGCCCACCCCCGAGATGAAGGCGTCCCGCAGCCCGGTGTTCTTGTAGGTGCCCTTCAGCCGGTCGCGGTACTTCTTCGCGTCGACGAAGCCGAGCGGGTCCTGCGGGGTGAGATCGGCGTCGAGCTCCTCGAACGAGCCGGGGTCGAGCACGAGCTCGAACCGGCGGCGGATCGGCAGCGCCTCGTGCTGGCCGCACGAGGGGCAGACGTTCCACTCGCGCTCGAGCTCCGCGCGCGCGACCACGTTCTCGCAGCCCTCGCACTTGTGCCAGATGCCCTCGCCCTTGGCGGGCGGCGGCGGCGGGGCAGCGGGGGTCGATTCCCTCGCCTTCACCTTCTTCTGCTTGGAGAACCAGGGCATTTGCGGTGGGTGACCTCGGAAGGAAGTGGTGCTTAGCCGACCTCACGCGCCAGTGTCAACGAACGCCCCGCGACGCGGCGCGGCAGAAACGCGGCCGGAAACTGGCGATGACGGATCGCTCCGCTACGATGCCCGCCAGCACTCCGAGCGAAAGCCGCTCCCCGATGCGCCTCACCACCGTCCTCCTCGCCGCCCTCCTGCTCCTCGCGGTCGCGCTCTAGGCGACCGGGAGCCCGCGCCCCCGGCGCGGCCACGACGCGCGCCACGCGCGCGCCGGCCGACGTTCGCCCGCAGCGGGAGCGGCTTGCGGACGTCGCTCCGTCGCGGTAAGGGGCCCGCCATGTCCCTGACCTACCGCGACGCGGGCGTCGACATCGACGAGGGCGACCGCCTCGTCGAGCTCATCAAGCCCCACGCCCGCCCCACCCTCCGCCCAGAGGTCCTCGCCGGGATCGGCGGGTTCGGGGGGCTCTTCGCGCTCGACGTGAAGAAGTACCGCGAGCCGGTGCTCGTGTCGGGCACCGACGGCGTCGGAACGAAGCTCAAGGTCGCCTTCGAGGCGAACCGCCACGACACGATCGGCATCGACCTCGTCGCGATGTGCGTGAACGACGTCGCGGTCGTCGGGGCCGAGCCGCTCTTCTTCCTCGACTACTTCGGCACCGGAAAGCTCTCCGCCGAGCAGGGCGCCGAGGTGGTGAAGGGCATCGCGGAGGGGTGCCGCCAGGCCGGCTGCGCGCTCATCGGCGGCGAGACCGCGGAGCTGCCCGGCTTCTACGCGCCCGGCGAGTACGACCTCGCCGGGTTCGCGGTGGGCTGCGTGGAGCGGTCGCGCATCGTCGACGGCAAGACGGTCGCGAAGGGCGATCGGGTCATCGGCGTCGCCTCGACCGGGCTCCACTCGAACGGCTACTCGCTCGCGCGGAAGGCGCTCCTCGAGAAGCACCCGCTCGGCGAGCGCTTCGACGCGCTCGGGGGCCGGACGCTCGCGGAGGCGCTCCTCGAGCCGACCCGCATCTACGCGAAGGACGTGCTCGCGCTCCTCGAGACCGTCCCGGTCAAGGCGTTCTCCCACATCACCGGCGGAGGCCTGCCCGGCAACGTGCCGCGCACCCTCCCCGACGGCACGCGCGCGGTGCTCGAGGAGCGGCGCTGGCCGAGGCCGGCGATCTTCGACCTCGTCGAGCGCGAGGGCGGCGTGCCGCGCGACGAGATGTACCGGACGTTCAACATGGGGCTCGGGCTCGTCGCCGTCGTCGCGCCCGGCGACGAGGCGGCCGCGCACGCGGCGCTGCGCGCGCGCGGGCTCGACGCGTGGACCGTCGGCCAGATCGAGGACGGCGCCGGCGAGGCCACCTGCGAGGTGGTGCGGTGATCCGGCTCGGCGTCCTCGCCTCGGGCGGCGGCACGAACCTGCAGGCGATCCTGGACGCCTGCGGGGCCGGCGGCGCCGCGCGCCGTATCGACGCCGAGGTCGCCGTGGTCGTCTCGAACGTCCCCACCGCCGGCGCGCTCGAGCGGGCGCGCCGCGCGGGTGTGGCGACCGAGGTGCTCCCGTCGAAGGGCGTCGCCGATCGCGAGGCTTACGATCTGCGGCTCGTGGAGGTCCTGCGCGCGCACCGGGTCGGGGTCGTGTGCCTCGCGGGCTACATGCGGCTCGTCACGCCCACCTTCCTGCGCGCCTTCGGCCCGACGCCCGCGTCCCGCGGCTGCCCGCACGTGCTGAACGTCCATCCCGGCCTCTTGCCGAGCTTCCCCGGGCTCCACGCCCAGCGCCAGTGCGTCGAGTACGGCTCGCGCTTCGCCGGCTGCACCGTGCACTTCGTCGACGAAGGGACCGACACCGGCCCCGTGATCGCGCAGGCGATCGTGCCCGTCCTGCCCGAGGACGACGAGGCGGCGCTCGCGGCGCGCATCCTGGAGCAGGAGCACCGCCTGTACCCGCAGGCCATCCAGTGGCTGGCGGCGGGCCGGCTCTCGGTCGAGGGGCGGCGCGTGCGCGTGGAGGGTGCGCGGACGGCGCCTGCCGTGCCCGTCACGAACCCCGTCGTGGAGCTCGGCTGAGCGACCGGCCGGCTGCCCGGCCGCGGAATCGCGCGCCGCGTCAGACAGGGGTTTGGCGCGCGGCCGAACCCGAGTAGACTCCCCCGCCCGTGGCGCAGACCTTCCGTCCCCCCGCAACCCAGCGCATCTACGACGTCTGCGTGGTCGGCTCGCAGCTCGGCGGCGTCGTCGCCGGCGCGCTGCTCGCCCGGCGCGGCCTCCGCGTCCTGCACGTCGCCCACGACGACCCTGGCTTCCATTACGCCGACCAGGGCTACATCCTGCCCTTCGGCCCCGCGGTCGTCCCCTCCCCGCGCCAGCTGCCGAGCGCGGAGGCGGTCCTCTCCGAGCTCGGGCTCGCGACGGACATCTCGCGCGCCCTCGTGCCGTCGGACCCGGACTTCCAGCTCCTCCTGCCGAAGCACCGCGCCGATCTCTCGCGCGATCCGGCGATCCTCCGCACGGAGCTTCGCCGCGAGTGGCCGCAGGAGGCAGAGGCGCTCGAGGCGGCCTTCTCGACGCTGGGGACGCTCTTCGACTTCGCCGGCTTCTTCCTGCGCGCCGCGCCGCCCCTCCCGCCGGACGGGTTCATCGAGCGCCGCGAGGTGAAGAAGGCGATCAAGCTCGCGTCCTCGGCGCCGGGCGCGCCGAAGGAGCCGGTGGGGGTCGCCCGGCCGTTCGCCGGCCTCGAGGACCACGAGCTCGCCCAGAGCGTCGCGGTCGCGCACCGGTTCCTCACCTACCTCGACGGCGAGCCCTCCCCGCTCTCGCTCGTGCGGCTCCTCGGCGGCGCGTTCCGCGGGACGAGCCGGCTCCCTGGCGGTCAGGGCACCCTACGCGAGATGGTGCGGCGGCGGATCGCCGAGTCGCGCGGAGAGCTGCGCGGCGGTCCCGGCGAGCCGGCCGTCGCGACCGGGTTCGACATCGACGGCGGCAAGGTCGAGGCGGTGCGCCTCGCCGACTCGCCGGACGCCCACGTGGCGCGCGCGTTCATCGTGGCCACGGACGCGGATCGCCTCCTCGGCCTGTTGCCCGCGGACGTCCGCGAATCCCACGCGGTCGCGCCGCTCCGCGGGATCCGCCCACGGCGGCAGCTCGTCTCGGTGAACCTCGTCGTGAAGCACTCCGCGCTCCCGCCTGCGCTCGCCGACAACGTGATCGCGCTCCGGAACGCCTCGGGCGGCGACGGGCTCGACAACGCCGTGTTCCTGCAGGTGCTCCCCGCGCGCCGCGAGGGGCGCAAGGGCCCGGGCGACAAGGGCTCGGGCGGCGAACCCGTCACCGACGAGCGAGTCGTCTGCGCGTCGGGTTTCGTCCCCGCAGACGTCCGGACCCGCCCGGCGCTCCAGGAGGCCGCCGCCCGGATCCGCGAGGCGGTGGCGGACGCCATCCCGTTCTTCGAGCGGCACCTCATCGCCGAGTCGGCGCCGCTGCTCGCCTCGCCCGAGGCCGCCGATCTGCCCCCCGTCCACCCGCTGTACGAGGCTTCCCTCGACGAGTTCCTGGGCGTCACCGGCGTGCCGGTGCGCGGTCCCTGGAAGAACCTCTTCTTCGCAGGCCGGGAGGTGCTCCCCGGGCTCGGGATCGAAGGCGAGTTCTACGCCGGCATCCAGGCGGCCGGGCACGTCGCCGCGCTGCTCGGCTCGAAGAACCCGCTCAAGTAGCCGCGATCGCGGGGGTCATTCCGCGCTCGTGCGCGCCGGCGACGAACGCCCGCCGGCGCGAAGCACCCTCTTGCATTTCCGCCGCCGTTGCGTAATATCCCGCGCTCTTTCGGATTTTTGGAGCAAGCCATGGCACGTCGCTGCGACATCTGTGGGAAGGGCCCGCTCGTCGGGAACAACGTCTCCCACGCGAACAACAAGACGAAGACTCGCTCGATGCCGAACCTCCGCTCGGTCCGGGCGACGGTCGACGGCTCGGTGAAGCGCGTGCGCGTCTGCACGCGCTGCCTCAAGGCCGGCAAGGTCGTGAAGGTCGCGCACGGCGCCTCGCGCGCCGCCGCGCAGGCGTAGCGCGAGGCCGGCCTCGCTCGCCGAGGCGCCTCCCCCCGCCCGCGCCCTCGCGCGTGCCAGGACGATGCCCGGCGCGCGCGGTCTCTCCCGACGTCCGTCCGGTGGGCTGCCGCCCCGAAGCGGTCTGCGCGGCGCGTTGCGCCGCCGCGCGGCGGCGCACCATGGGAGTGCGTGATGGCGAAGGAGAACAGGACGCTCGCGCCCGCGGAGCTCCGGGACGCGCGTGCGGCGCTGACCGTGGCGCGCGGCAGGAAGCGGCTCGACGTCATCCTCGACGCGCGCGACCCGCAGGCGCTCGTGCGGGCCCTGCCCGCCGACGAGCTGTACTTCACGATCCGCGACGTGGGACTCGCCGACGCCGCGGAGATCGTGCAGCTCGCGTCGGCCGCGCAGTTCAAGACCTTCATCGACCTCGACGCCTGGTCGCGCGGCGGTTTCGAGCCGCGCAAGGTGCTGCCCTGGCTCCGCGCCGCGCGCGCCGGGGCGCAGCTCGAGCCCAAGGCCGCCGCCCGCTGGGAGCGGAAGCTCGCCGCGCTCGACCGGGAGGTCCTCTACCTCGTCCTGCGGACGACCCTGCGCATCCACGATCTCGAGGAGGATCCGGATCCGGAGCTCACGAGCGACCGCTTCATGCGGACGCCCGAGAACAAGTACGTCGTCGAGTTCCTCGTGGACGGCACGGAGTACATGGCGGTGCGCGGCGTCCTCGACGACCTGTACGCCGAGGACCCGTTCGCCGCGACGCGGCTCCTCTCCTCGCTCCGCTGGGATCTCCCGAGCGAGCTCGAGGAGACGGCCCTCCGCTGGCGCGCCGCCCGGCTCGCCGATCTCGGCTACCCATCCCTCGACGAGGCCCTCTCCTGGTTCGCGCGTCCGCCCCGGACGCCGGCCTCGGCGCCCGGGCTCGCCGCGCGCCCGCCCGGCTTCTTCCTCGCGACCCTCGCGAAGGCGTCGCTGCTCGACCGGGCGTTCGCCGCGCTCTCGCCCGCGGAGCGGGACGGCGTCGAGCGGCAGATCGTGTCGGCGGCGAACGCCGTGCTCGTCGCCGACGCGGTGGATCCGGGAGACCTCGAGGCGGTGCGCGCGGCCTTCGAGGCGGCGCGCGCGTACCTCGAGCTCGGGCTGGAGAAGCTCGCCGGCGGAGACGAGCCCCGCGCTGCCGAGGCGCTCGGCGAGACGCCGGTGAAGCGGATCTTCCAGGAGGGGTTCGGGCGGGTGCTCGAGCTGCGCTGGCGCGCCGAGCGGATCCTCGCCGCGGCGGGGGGCGCCGAGCGGTTCCGCTCGCCGCTCTCGGAGATGCTCGCCGCGCTCGTGCGCCGGCGGCCGCGCTACTTCCCGGGCATCGAGGCGCCGCGCGAGGAGTGGGGCACGCCGATGGCGGCCGCCTTCGAGCCGCGCCACTTCCGCTCGTCCGAGGACCTCTCCCGCACCGCCGCCGCGCTCGACGCGGCCGAGGCGGAGGCGAAGAGCTGACGGGGGCGCGGCGGAGCCGCCCGCGGTGACGCACGGGGCCCGGCGAGCGTGCTCGATGGGGCGGGGACCGCAGGCGCCGCGTGTGATCGCTCAGCCGAGCGGCTCCACGAAGCTCGCCTCGCGGGCCCACGCGAGGGTCTGGTCGATCTGCTCGTCCGAGAGGATGCCGGCGTCGCGCAGGAGCTGCACCTCCGTGCGCATGTCCGTGTCGAGCAGGTAGGGGCCGTCGGTGTTGATGGTGAACTTGACCCCGCGCTCCCAGAACCGGCGCAGGATCACCCCGAGCTCCTCGAGCGAGGCGACCGCGCGCGTCGCGAGGTTGGAGCTCGGGCAGATCTCGAGCACGATGCCGCGCTCGCGCAGGAGATCCATCACCCGCTCGTCCTTCGCGGCGCAGATCCCGTGGCCGATCCGCTGGGGCTCGAGCTCCTCCACGACCGCGCGTACGCCCTCGGCGCCCGTGCCGGCGGTCTCCCCGGTGTGCACCGTCGTCTTGAGCCCGGCCGCGCGGGCGCGCGCGAAGAGCTCCCGGTAGCGCTTCACCTCGCGGCCGTCGAGCTCGAGGGCGTTCCGCTCCGTGCCGGCGAGATCGATCCCGATGACGCCCCTGCGCCGGTACTTGATCGCCTTGTCGACGAGGATCTCGTTCAGGCGCGCGTCGAACTCGCGGGCGAGGCAGAAGATGAGGCCGGTGCGCACGCCGTACTCGAGGACGGCGCGGTCCATGCCCCTCAGCGCGGCGTGGATGATGTGGTCGAGATCGCGCTCGCCGCCGACGTTGCGCTTCATGGGGTTGAAGCGCAGCTCGATGAGCGAGACGCGGGAGGAGCGGTACTCCTTCCCGATGACCTCGTAGACGCTGCGCTCCATCGCCTGGGGCGACGACTGGATCTTCTCCGTCCAGGTGTGCAGGACGGCGAGGTACTCGTCGAGCGACTTCACCTTCCCCGGGCGAGCGGAGACGAGCTCCTTGAACTCCCAGTAGTCGGAGACGGGCAGCTTGAAGCCCTGGTCGTGCGCGATCGACCAGAGGATGTGGGGCGCGACCGCCCCGCCGACGTGGATGTGGAGATCAGCGAGCTCCCTGGGCATGGGGCGGGGACCCTAGGACTGCGACTCGTCGGGCGCAGCGTTCGAGGGCGCCCCGAGCGCGAGGCCGCACTCCGGACACTCGGCCTCCTCCCCGCCCCTGACCGCGAAGACGTGCCCGCAGGCCGGGCAGGTGAGGTCCCCGCCCGCGTCGAGATCCAGGCCCGCCTGGCCGCGGGCCGCGGCGGCCGCCGCCTCCGGGTCCTCGAGCAGCTCCGCCCAGTCCTTCCGCAGGAACTCGACCGCGCGCGGCGCCTCCTCGCGCGGCACGTAGAGGTTCCAGAGCGGATGGCCGCGCTCCTCGGGGCGCGCGGGCGGGACCTTCTCCATCTCTGGCCCGAGCCCCTCGACCTCGAGGAGCGACATCATCTCGCGCACCGACGCGTAGCCGGAGCGCGTGACCAGCGCGAGCCCCTCGGCCTCCGCCTCGCAGGTGACGCAGTGGCCAGCGTCCTCGAGCGGCGTCGTGCACTTCTCGCACAGCTCTGCCATCGGCGGTTCTCCCGGTGCGCGTCCTCGCGCCACGGGATATTACCCGGACCCGGACCCGTTCGCCCCGTGAGCGATCAGCGACGCGCCCGTTTCGCGGAGGCGGTCCGCGGTGCGTGCTTCGCGACGACGGCGCCCGTGAGCTGCGCCTCGGGGCGCGACGTCGTCGCCGTCGCAGCGCCGGGCGCGGGCGCGACCACGCGCGGCGGCTCGGGCTGGAGGGCGGGGCCCGACTCGCGGCCGGGACCGGCCAGCACGGCGAGGGCGAGGAGCGCCGGAGCGAAGAGGAAGCGATACAGGGCCATGGTCGGCCTCCGGGGCGGCATGCGAGCGGACCGAGGGATGACCCTGACGGTGGGGCGGCTCGCGCGCCGCAACAAGCGGCCAGGATGGGGGCGCCGCGCCCGGCGGCGTTCGGTATACTGCCGAGCCCTATGATCATCGACGGTAAGCTCATCGCAGCGAAGGTGCGCAGCGAGGTCGCGGAGGCGGTTCGCGCGCTCGGGGCGGTCGGGATCGCGCCCGGCCTCGCGGTGGTGCGGGTCGGCGAAGACCCCGCCTCGGCCATCTACGTCCGCGGCAAGCGAAAGGATTGCGAGGAGGTCGGGATCCGCTCCGTGGAGCACCACCTCCCCGCGACGACGTCGCAGGCCGATCTGCTCGCGCTCGTCGCGCAGCTCAACGCCGACCCCACCATCCACGGCATCCTCGTCCAGCTCCCGCTCCCGAAGCACCTCGACGAGCGGACCGTCCTCGACGCGATCGACCCCCGCAAGGACGCCGACGGCTTCCACCCGTTCAACGTCGGCGCGCTCTCGATCGGCATCCCCGGCACGCCGCGCCCATGCACCCCCGCGGGCGTGATGCGGCTCCTCGAGGAGGCCAAGGTAGACCCGAAGGGCAAGCGCGCCCTCGTCGTCGGCCGCTCTAACATCGTCGGCAAGCCCATGGCCGCGATGCTCCTCGAGAAGCACGCCACGGTGACGATCGCTCACTCGCGCACGCAGGACCTCGCCGCCGAGGTCGCCCGCGCCGACATCCTCGTCGCGGCGATCGGCAAGGCCGAGCTCGTGCGCGGCGACTGGATCCGCGAGGGCGCGGTCGTGATCGACGTCGGCATGAACCGGCTCGAGGACGGGCGCCTCGTGGGCGACGTGGAGTATGCGCCCGCCGCGCGGCGCGCCTCGGCGATCACGCCCGTACCGGGCGGCGTCGGGCCGATGACCCGCGCCATGCTGCTCGTCAACACGATCGAGCTCGCGAGGGCGCGGGCCCGATGACGCGGGCCGCAGTCGCCGCGGCGCTCCTGGCGCTCACGGTCGCTGCGGCCGGCTGCGGGACCACCCCGACGTTCACGGTCCGCTCCGAGCGCGCCCGCCACCCCCGCCCCGAGCCCGCCCTCGCGGGCCCGCTCCTGCGCGTCCTCCACCTCGCCGACTTCGGCGACACGACCGATCAGCAGCGCGCGGTCTCCCGCGGCGTCGCGGCGGCGCAACGGCGGGAGCCGTTCGCGCTCGCCGTCTTCCCGGGCGACAATCTCTATCAGTGCGGCCCCGATCCGACGGTGCCGGGGGCCGCCGCCTGCGCCTTCGCCGCCGACGGGAACACGGTCGCGCCCGGGTTCGAGGCCCCCGTCGACGGCACCTTCGCGCGCCACGAGGCGCCGCTGGCGGCGCTCGCCGCCGCTCCCGCGGCGGAGGTCTACCTCGCGCTCGGCAACCACGACGTCGCGACCTGGGGTGGCTGCGCGCGCGGCAACGACCTGGTGGCCGAGGCGCGCCTGAAGGCGTGCCTCGAGGTCGCGCACCGCTCGCCGCTCTGGCAGATGCCCGCGCGGCACTACACGCTCGACCGCGGCGCGGCGCGCTTCCTCGTCGTGGACACGAACCTCGTGGTCGGCGACTACGGCGGCTTCACGGTCGACGACGAGGTCGCCTTCGTGCGGAACGCGGCGCCGGGCTGCCGCGCCGACGCGTGCGAGGCGGAGCCCGGCGGCTGCGACAAGCCCTGGTGCTTCCTCCTCGGCCACCACCCGCCCGCCTCGGCTGGCGGACACCGCACCACCCCCGATTACCACGCCCGGATCGACCGGATCGTGGCCGCGGGCGGCGGACGCATCCGCGCGTTCTTCGGCGGACACGATCACGACCTGCAGCACCTCCGCATGCCGTCCGGCCTCGACGTGTTCGTCTCCGGCAACGGGGCGCGCGGCCGCCCGCTGGAGCGGTTCGATACGCCCACGGTCGCGGGCACCGAGGTGGTCTTCGGATCGGTGCGCTGGGGCTACGGCGTGCTCGAGGTCGCGCGGGACGGGTGGCGGTATCGGTTCGAGGAGGATGACGGCGCGCGCCTCTACTGCTGCGCCGCCGCGGGCGCGTCGCGGTGCGAGCCGTCGACCTGCCCCTGACGGGCGGCTTTCGCGCTGAGTACGACCGAGCCACGCGGCGCCCGTTTCGGGACCGGAAGGCCCCCGCGTTCTCGCCTTGCAGACCCGCCGCGGGAGAGGTAGTGCAAGGGCGCGTCCCCGCGAGATCTTCCGCCGGACCGGCGCTGCTTGACCCGAGAGTCGACCCCGATAGAATCCGCCCGCCCTTCCGGCCCCGAGGCGCCCCATGTCCCAGCGAACGCCCCTCTTCGACACTCACGTCCGATCCGGCGCGCGGATGGTGGACTTCGCCGGCTGGGAGATGCCGGTCCAGTACGCCGGCATCCTGGAGGAGCACGACGCCGTCCGCACGCGCGTCGGCCTGTTCGACGTCTCGCACATGGGCGAGGTCGTGTTCCGCGGCCCGCGCGCCCTCGAGTCGCTGAACCGGCTCTTCACGAACGACCTCTCGAAGGTCGCCGACGGCCAGGCCCAGTACGGCTGCCTCTGTCGCGAGAGCGGCGGGATCGTCGACGACGTCGTCGTCTATCGCCGCGCCGCGGACGACCTGCTCGTGTGCGTGAACGCGGGCAACCGGCAGAAGGACTTCGAGTGGCTGTCCAGCCACGCCGGCGCGGCGGACGTGAAGAACGAGTCCGACGAGTGGGCCCAGCTCGCGCTCCAGGGGCCGCTCGCGGCGCAGCTCCTCCAGCGCCTCACGCCGCTCGATCTCTCGCCGATCCGCTCCTACCGCTTCGCGCAGGGGGACGTCGCTGGCGTACCGTGCCTCGTCGCGCGCACCGGGTACACGGGCGAGGACGGCTTCGAGCTCTTCTGCCCGCCCGCCGCCGCGCCGCGCCTGTGGGACGCGCTCATCGACGCCGGCGAGGCCGAGGGCATCCAGCCGTGCGGCCTCGGGGCGCGCGACTCGCTCCGGCTCGAGATGGCCTACCGCCTGTACGGCTCCGACATGGACGACGGCACGACGCCGCTCGAGGCCGGGCTGGGCTGGGTGGTGAAGCTCGACAAGGGCGAGTTCATCGGGCGCGACGCCCTCGTGCGCCAGAAGGAGCAGGGCCTCGCGCGGAAGCTCGTCGGCTTCGTGCTGACCGAGGCCGGCATCGCGCGCCACGGGTATCCGGTGGTTCAGGACGGGCGGAAGGTCGGCGAGGTGACGAGCGGGACGAAGAGCCCGTCGCTCAAGACCTCGATCGGCCTCGCCTACGTCCCCCCCGCGCTCGCCGCGGAGGGCTCGACGTTCGCCGTCGAGATCCGCGGCCGCGCCGCCGCCGCGAAGGTCGTGAAGACGCCGTTCTACACGCGGAAGTGACCGAGGAGAGGGACGCCATGGAAATCCCCGACACCCTGAAGTACACGCGCGAGCACGAGTGGGCCCGGACGAAGGGCACGCAGGTCGTCATCGGGATCACCGACTTCGCCCAGGATCACCTCGGCGACGTCGTGTTCGTCGAGCTGCCCGACGTCGGGGACACGGTGAAGAAGGGTGAGTCGTTCGGCGTGGTCGAGTCGACGAAGGCCGTCTCCGAGCTCTTCGCCCCGGTCTCCGGCAAGGTCGTCGAGGTCAACGACCCGCTGGGCGACACGCCCGAGACGATCAACGACGATCCGTACGAGGAGGGCTGGATGATCGTCGTCGAGCCCTCCGATCCGAAGGAGCTCGACGCGCTCATGGACGCGAAGGCGTACCGCGCGTTCGTCGAGGAGCAGGAGTAGCGTCCGCCGCCGGCGGGCGTCACGAGACATTCTTCGCGGCCTCCGGCCCGGATGGGCTCGGGCGCGCCGCAGGAGTCCGCGCCTTGCGCTATCACCCGCACACGCCCGAGGACGTCCGGGCGATGCTCGACGCCATCGGGGCGGAGAGTCTCGACGCCCTGTTCCGCTCGATCCCGCAGCGGCTCCGCCTCTCCCGGCCCCTCGACCTTCCGCCCGCCGCGGACGAGATCACGCTCTTCTCCGAGCTCCGCGCGCTCTCAGCGCGCAACGACACGGCGCACCCGCCCTTCGTCGGCGCGGGTTGCTACGCGCACCACGTCCCGCCGGTCGTCGACCAGCTCCTGCTCCGCGGCGAGTTCTTCACCGCCTACACGCCCTACCAGCCCGAGATCTCGCAGGGCACGCTGCAGGCGCTCTTCGAGTGGCAGACGTTCGTGTGCCTGCTCACCGGCATGGACGTCTCGAACGCGTCCATGTACGACGGCGCGACCGCGACGGCCGAGGCGGCCCTCATGGCCACGCGGGTGACGGGGCGGAGCAAGATCGTGGTCTCCGCCGCGGTCCACCCCGAGTACCGCAAGGTCCTCGCCACCTACCTGCGCTCGACGGGAGACGAGATCGCGACCGTGCCGTTCGGCGCCGACGGGCGGACCGACCTCGCCGCCCTCGAGAAGGCCGTCGACGGGGAGACCGCCGCCGTCATCGTGGGGTACCCGAGCTTCCTCGGCGTCGTGGACGCGCTGCCCGAGGCGGCGGCGATCGCGAAGCGGGCGGGGGCGCTCACCATCTCGGTGACCGCCGAGGCGGTCGCGCTCGGGCTCCTGCAGGCGCCGGGCGCGCTCGGCGCGGACGTCGCGGTGGGCACGTTCCAGAGCTTCGGCAATCCGGTGAGCTTCGGCGGGCCGGCCCCGGGCTTCTTCGCGCTCCGCGAGCAGTACCTCCGGCAGATGCCGGGCCGTGTCTGCGGCGCGACGGTGGACAAGCACGGGCGCCGCGGCTTCGTCCTCACCCTCTCCACGCGCGAGCAGCACATCCGGCGGGAGAAGGCGACCTCCAACATCTGCACGAACTCCGGCCTCTGCGCCCTCGCCGCGACGATCCACCTGTCGCTCCTCGGCAAGAAGGGGCTCGCGGAGCTCGCGCGGCTCAACTACGCCCGCGGGCGGATGCTGAAGGACGCGCTCGGCCGCGCCGGGATCGCCCCGGTGTTCTCCGCGCCCGCGTTCAACGAGATGGCCTTCGACGTCGGGGACGCGGAGGCGGTCGTGGCGCGCCTCGCGAAGCGCGGCATCGCCGCCGGCGCGCCGCTCGGGCGCTGGTATCCGGAGCTCCCGAAGGCCAAGGGCGCGCTCCTCTGCGTCGCGACCGAGCTGCACACCCCCGAGCTCATCGAGCTCTTCGCGCAGTCGGTGAAGGGATAGCCATGGGAAACCCCACCGGCTGGAAGCCCAGCATGGAGAAGGACGCGAAGACGACGACCGCCGCGCACGCCGAGGTCGGCGCGGGCGGCGCGACGCGCGGGATCGTGCACGAGGAGCCGCTCCTGTTCGAGCGCGGCTCGACCGGGCGGAGCGGCGTGTCGCTCCCCGCGGCGGGCGGCGACTTCGACCCCGCGCGCGAGCTCCCGGCCGCGCTGCTGCGCGGCGGCGTGGAGGGGATGCCGGAGATCTCCGAGCTCGAGGTGGTCCGCCACTTCACCCGCATGTCCTCGTGGAACCACGGGATCGACACCGGCTTCTACCCGCTCGGTTCGTGCACCATGAAGTACAACCCGAAGTCGAGCGAGGCGCTCGCGCGCCTGCCCGGCTTCGCGAACGTGCACCCGCTCGCGCCCGCGGAGCTCGCCCAGGGCGCGCTCGAGCTCATGTACCGGCTCGAGCGGGCGCTCTCGGAGATCGCCGGGTTCGACCAGACGACGCTCGCGCCGGCGGCCGGGGCCCAGGGCGAGCTGTGCGGGCTCATGCTCATCCGCGCCTACCACCAGGCGCACGGCAACCCGCGCAAGAAGGTGCTCATCCCCGACACCGCGCACGGGACGAACCCGGCGTCGTCGGCGCTGAACGGCTACGAGGTCGTGCAGCTTTCGTCGGGCGCGGATGGCCGGCTCCATCCGGAGACGGTGAAGGCGGCGATGGACGAGGACGTCGCCGCGATCATGATCACGAACCCCAACACCCTCGGGATCTTCGAGAGCCACATCGCGGAGATCGCCGAGATCGTCCACGCCAAGGGCGGCCTCGTGTACGGCGACGGCGCGAACATGAACGCGCTGCTCGGCGTCGCGCGCCCGGGCGACATGGGGTTCGACGTCATGCAGTACAACCTGCACAAGACGTTCGCGACGCCGCACGGCGGCGGCGGCCCGGGCTCCGGGCCGGTCGGCGTGAAGGCCGAGCTCGCGCCCTTCCTCCCCCTCCCCGCCGTCGTGAAGGAGGGCGAGCGGTACCGCCTCGTCGTGGACCCGAAGGAGCGCCCGCAGACGATCGGAAAGCTCCGCGAGTTCTGGGGCAACTTCGGGATGTTCGTCCGCGCCTGGGCCCTCATCCGCGAGTACGGCCCGGAGGGCGTGGCGCAGACCGGGAAGCTCGCGGTGCTGAACGCCAACTACCTCCGCAAGCTCCTCCAGGGCGCCTACAACCTGCCCTACGAGACCGACTCGCTGCACGAGGTGGTCTTCGACGACAAGCTGCAGAAGGCGCACGGCGTCACGACGATGGACGTCGCGAAGCGCCTCATCGACCACGGGTTCCACCCGCCGACGGTCTACTTCCCGCTCGTCGTCTCGGGCGCGCTCATGATCGAGCCGACCGAGACCGAGTCGAAGGAGACGCTCGAGCGGTTCGCCGCGGCGATGAAGGCGATCGCCGAGGAGGCACAGGCGGACCCAGACGCGGTGAAGGCCGCGCCGACCCGGCCCTTCCGCGCGCGCCTCGACGAGACGCGCGCGGCCCGCAAGCCGATCCTGCGCTGGTCTCCCGGGATGAAGGTCGAATAGGGAGACTTCCGGCCCGGTGCGAGGGCGTGGCGTCCCGCGGGCGCCTCGTCCTCGATCAGTACCCGCGGGCCGCCCGCGCGCGCAGGAACGCCTCGCGGACCGCGGCGTGATCCTCCACGAGCCGATCGTACTCGCCGTGGAACAGCTCCGAGGCGACGATGAAGTCGGCCGTCGCCCGGTTGCAGGCTGTCGGGATGTTGTAGAGCACGGCGATCCGCAGGAGCGCCTTCACGTCGGGATCGTGGGGCTGCGGCTCGAGCGGATCCCAGAAGAAGATGAGCACGTCGAGCTCGCCGTCTGCGATCTTGGCGCCGACCTGCTGGTCGCCGCCGAGCGGCCCGCTCTTGAAGCGCGTGATCTTCAGATCCGTCGCGGCCTGCACGATGCCGCCCGTCGTCCCGGTCGCGAACAGCCGGTGCTCCTTGAGCACCTCGCGGTTGTACTTCACCCACTCGAGGAGGTCGTCCTTCCGGCTGTCGTGCGCGATGAGCACGACGTTCTTCACACCTTCCATCTTGACGCGCCGCGTCTGGTCCATCCGAGGCGATATACCGCATCTGCCGCAGCGGGACATGGCGCGTTTGGTGACACCTGGAGGAGCGCCCGGGCGAGCGGCCGCCCTCAGGGTCGCGGCGAGGCAGGCAGCGCGAAGCGCGGACGCGCCTCGTCCCACGCGAGCTCGAAGCGCCAGCGCGCGAGCAGGATCCGACCGTCCCGGCCGACGAGGGCGCGGGGCGGGTTCGGGAACGGCGACGCGGCGCGGATCGCGCGCACCACCTCGCGGTCGTAGAAGTCGAGCCCCGAGCTCGCCACGAGGCGCACGTCGCGCACGTCGCCCGCCGGCTCGAGCACGATGTCCACCGTCGTGCCGCGGGTCCGCCGGCCGTAGCGCTGCGAGGCGGGGTCACGCGCGTCCCAGGCGCGGTTCGGTTCCCACTCGCGTGCGATCGCGCGCTTCACGCGCAGGAAGAACTCGGCGAAGCGGAAGCGCCGCGTGTTGAGCCCCGTCGCGTCGCCCTCCTCCACGTCGGGGAGCCGTTCGCCGGGCCCGCCGGCGAGCCGCTCGAACGTCGCCGCCGTGGGCAGGAGGCGCGGATCGTATGGGCCGGCGCCGCGCGCGCCGCCCTCCCCCGCCGCGCGGGATCCGGCCGGGGCGCGCTCGGAGGAGCCGGAGGGACGAGACGGACCGTCGCCCTCCGGCGCCGGCGCGAGCGCGGCCCGCGCGCGCGCGACCGCATCGACCGGGGCCTTCCGCGCGGCCGGCAACCCCTCTCGCCCGGGCACGGAGGCCTCGGACCTGCCGCCGTCGCCGCGCTCCCGCAGCCCCTGCACGCCTTCGCCGGGCGTGGGCCGCGCGAGCGGCGTATCCCACTGGCGCTTTCCGGCCTCACGCGACTGGACGTCTCGCGGGGCGGTGCCGTCGTGATCGGAGAGGAACCGCCACCGCTCGGGCGCGCGCCGATCCGCCGAGGGCGGGGCGGCGACGACCTCGCCGCTCGGGTCAGGGCGTGCGACGACCGGCGTCGACCGCGGCGGGGGGCTCGCGGGCTCGGGCTCGGGCCCCGCGCGCTCACCGGACACGAGGCGGTTCGCGCGCCAGCGCTCTCCGGACACCACGGCGAACCCGACGCGTGCGGCCGACGCCCGGCGGCCGAGCGTGAACGCGCCGGCCGAGTGGAGCGCGGCGAGCGCGGCCGCGTTCAGGGCCAGCGCGAGGAGGACACGACGGCGCGGAGGACCGGCCGCTCGCGCGCTTCCCTGCCGATGGATGAGGTGGGCACGCGGAGTGGAAACACCGCACGCACCTCGATTCCTGCCCGCACTCGCGGGGCGCGCCGCCGCCCTCCGCCTCGCCCCGGCTTCACGCGCGGGCGGGCGAACGTCCGGTCACTGCTCCGGGCGCTCCCACATCACGAACGGGCGCCGATCGGACGGGTAGAGCGTGAAGACGAACGGGACGCGGGTCGTAGGCTCGGAGCCGAACAGGCCGCCGGGCGGGTTCGGGAACGGCTGCGCCTGCCGCACGGACGCCATCGCGACGCGATCGAAGAAGTCGACGTTCGACGACTGAAGCACGGACAGATCGGTCACGTGGCCGGCACGATCGAGCGTGACGCCCACCACCACCGTCCGCTCCTTGTAGAAGAAGTGCTTGAACTCCGGGTCGCGCTCGCGGACGGCGGCGCGCACACGCGGGTACCAGTCCGCGCCGATCTCGCGACGGAGCTGGTTGAAGAACGTGGCGTACTTGAACTCGCGGGTGTTGAGCGCGGTGACGTCGCCCTCCTCCGCCTCGCGGAAGCCGTCCATGTTCGGACCCCCCGCGAGCCGCGCGAGCGTGTCCTGGCCGAGGGACAGGTCCGGGCGCTTCTGCCCCTGCAGCTTGTCGGAGCCGTCCCCTGGCGAACCCGGCAGCTCGGGTGAGGGTGCCCCCTGCTCGGTCCGCTCCTTCCGCTGCTGCTGCTCCAGCGGGATCTCGCCGCCCGCGCTGGGCGCCAGGGCGAGCTTCTCCTGCTCCCGCTTCTGCTCCTGCTGCTGCTGCGGCGGGCGCGGGCGGTCCGCGCCCGTGCCCCGCTGGCCGGGGACGCCTTCCTTCGCCTCGGTCTTCTTCTCCGCACGGCCACCCTCACCCGACGCCTGGCGCCCAGGCGATCCGGGCGACGGCCGAGAGAGGAGGTTCGGCGAGTTGCCGGCGTAGCGCGAGACGGTCTCCTTCTCGACTCGCCGGTCCCGCTCGGACAGGTAGCGGCTGTCCTTCGGCGCAGCGTTCTCCCCCGGCGCGTCCGGCGCGAGCTCGACCACCTTGCCGTCGGGACGACGCTCCGGCTGCGGCGGTGGCACCGGCGGCGCGGGCGTGGCGACGCGCGGAGGCGGCGGAGGCCGGCTACCCACGGCGCGGTTCGCGTCCCACTCCGCCTGCGACAGGTGCGTGAGCGCGACGGGCCGGGCCGGCCCGGGCGCACGGAACGCGAACGCGCCGACCGAGAGGAGCGCCCACACGAGGAGCGTGTTCGCGCCGAGCGAGAGCGCGATCGCGAGGAGCGTACGGACCCCGAGACGGTCGCGGCGGATGCGGCGCCGGAGGCGTGAGCGGGTCGGCGTCATGGTTCCCGGAGAATGTAACAGAGCGCCTCCCCGTTTCCTCCCGTGTGCGCGTCCTGCCCGCCGCCAGCGCGGTTGACCTGCCGGCCGGAGGCCGGTAAACAGCGCGCGGCGATGCGCGCCGAGCAAGACATGCGGCCGTCGCCTGCCCGGCCTCCCGTCAGGGTACGACGTGCCGCCCTGGCGGTGATCGCCACCCTGCTCGCCTCCTATGCAGCCGTCCAGGCGGCCGTCCGCCTGCCCGCCGTCGAGCGCTGGTTGCGCGAGCGCATCGCCGCGGAGCTCCGCGCGCGCGTCGGGGAGGTCACGGTCGCGCCCGGCGTCTCCATCGACCCGCTCTTCCGCGCGACCTTCGGCCCGGTCACCGTTCCCGGCGCGAGCGCGCGAGAGCCGCTCGTCCGGATCGACCGCGTCGCCGTCCGCCCGAGCCTCCTCGGGCTCCTGCGCGGCCGGGTGGAGCCCGCCTCCATCCGGCTCTCGGGCATCCGCGTGTCGCCCGGCCCGCGCGGGCGCGCGCTCCGCGCGTTCCTCGATCGGCGGCCGCGTCCAGGCGCGGTCGCGGACCCGCGCTCGTCGACGCCACCGCGTCCCCGCCCCGCGCCTCAGTCGCCGCTCCCGGTGGTCCACCTGCGCGGGCTCGTCGTGGTGCTTCCCCTCGGACGGGGGCAGGCAGAGCTCGGCCCGCTGGACGCCGATCTCACCGCCGCGCGCGAGGCGGCGGGCGCGTCGTTCGCGCTCTCGCTGCGCGCACCGGGCGGCGGCAGCGGGCAGCTCACTGCGCAGACGATCGGCGACGACCGCTGGCGCGCTCGCCTCCGGCTCGAACGCCTCTCCCCGATCCTCCTCCCGCCGCAGCTGCGCGATGGCCCCGCGACGCTGAGCGACGGCGTCGTCGCGCTCGAGCTCGACGCCGAGTCGGACGGTGACCTCTCGCACGTCGACGCGCGGGTGCGCGCATCCGGCGAGCGGCTGTTCGTCTCAGGCGAGCGCGTCGCGGACGAGCCGCTCGGCCCGTTCAAGCTCGGCGCCGAGGGCTCCGTCACCTGGGACGCGGCGGAGCGGCGCGTCGCGTTCCGGGACGGCGTCCTCTCGCTCGGCGCGGCGCTGCGCGTCGCCCTGGCGGCGGAGGCCCGGCTCGGGTCGGGGGTGCCCTTCACGGCCTCCTTCCGCGCCGACGGCGCCGACTGGACGGCCCTCGTCGCGGCGCTGCCCCCGGCGCTCGCCCCGCCTCCCGAGGCGCCGCGCCCGCGCGGCACCTTCGACGCGCACCTCGACGTCTCCGGGCCGCTGCTCGCGCCCGCAGCCTGGACCCTCGGCGCGGGGCTCGACCTCACGCGGATGCGCGAGGCCTCGAGGGCGGGCGAGCCCGTCGCGCTGCGCCGCCCCTTCCCCTACCAGCCGGTGAACGGCGACGGAGAGCGCGGCCGCGCGTTCGAGATCGGGCCGCGCACCCCGACCTTCGTTCCCATCGCCGAGCTCCCCGAGCACGTCGTCCGCGCGGTGACCACGAGCGAGGACGGCGGCTTCTTCGGCCACCCCGGCTTCGACTTCACCGAGCTGGCGGACGCGTTCGCCCGGGGCGCCGAGGAGGGACGCGTCGTCCGGGGCGGCTCGACCATCACGCAGCAGCTCGCGAAGAACCTGTACCTCTCGCGCGAGAAGACCCTCGCCCGGAAGATCCGCGAGGCGGCGATCACGATCGCGCTCGAGGCGACCGTCCCGAAGGCGCGGCTGCTCGAGATCTACCTGAACCTCGTCGAGTGGGGCCCGGGCGTCTTCGGCATCGGGGCGGCCGCGCAGC
Organism: Anaeromyxobacter terrae; assembly: GCF_022690685.1. GTDB lineage: Bacteria > Myxococcota > Myxococcia > Myxococcales > Anaeromyxobacteraceae > Anaeromyxobacter > Anaeromyxobacter terrae. Next base: position 30,967 of record NZ_JALCYY010000029.1, read on the forward strand.
ACTGGTTCGGGAAGGACGCCCGCGAGCTCACCGCGAAGGAGGCCGCGTTCCTCGCCTCCATCATCCCGAACCCGATCCGCTACCACGGCATGCGCGCGCGGGGCAGCCCGAGCGACGCGTGGGAGCAGCGGGTCGAGCACATCCTGCTCAAGATGACCGAGCAGGGCGCGCTCTCCGACGAGGATCTCCTCCGGGCGCTGTCGGAGCCGATCGTCTTCCGCGAAGGTTAGGCGGCCGATCGGGATTCGCGAACGAGCGAGCGATGCGAGCCCGCCTGGGCGCCCAGCGCGGCGGCGGCGCGGATCACGCGCCCACGCCGCGGAGCGTCCCGGCGCCGCCGGTCCCGCGCTGCCCGCCGGCTCGTCCCCGTCCGCGGTAGCGCTCCCAGCCGAGCGAGATCGCCCAGGTGAGCGCGACCATCGCGGCGATGCCGAGGACCGTCGCGGGGAAGGAGAGCGCTCGCTTCACCGGCGACGCGAGCGCGCCGTAGGTGAGCTCGACCGACGCGATGTACCCCACGAGCGACTGGCGCCCGAGCAGCGTCAGCCAGCCGAGGCCGCGCTCCGCCGCGTCCGGCAGGAGCTGGAGCAGGCCCGTGAGGGCGAGGCACACCGCGAGCCGCATCGCGAACCACGACGGCGAGGTCCGCCAGAACTGCTGGTACGCGTACACGGGCGCCCAGCGGTCCGCCCACCACCCGAGCGCGAAGAGCGCCGCGGCGAGCCCGAGCCACAGCCCCGGCCGCTTCTCGCCGCGCGCGAGCGGCGCGACCGCCGCGCCCGCGAGGAGGAAGCCGGCCCAGTTGAACAGGTGGAAGTTCGCGCGCGGCCAGCTTCCGTAGAGGTACGCGAAGAGGACGTCCACGAGCCGGTTCGGCGCCTGCCGCGCGGCCGTGTCCGCCGCGGCCGCGGCCGCCGGGACGTCGTAGTGGCGCAGCACGTCGGCGAGGAGCGGCGTCGCGAGCGCGATCGCGAGCGCGGCCGCGCCCGCGAGGAGCGCGCCCACCCGGGCGGGCCTGCCGACCGAGAGGAGCGCCGACATCAGGAGCCCGACCGCGATGACGTTCAGGACGTCGACGCGGAGGAGATCGGTCCAGCCTCCCTCGCGTCGCCAGGCGCCGCCGACCACCAGCTCGACCGCGCGGAACCCGTAGGCCACCCCGAGCAGCCAGAGCGCGCGCCGGACCGCCGAGGCGCGTCGGACGGCTGGGGCGATCCCCTTCCGCTCGGCGGCGGCGTCCGCCAGCGCCTGCGAGAGGCCCGCCATGTACAGGAAGCCCGGGGCGGCGAAGCCACCGAGCATGCGAAGCGCGTGGTACGCGGCCCCGCTGCGCGCGTCGGGCGCGAGCCAGGCGTCGAGCACGTGCACCTCGACCATGAACAGCACGGCGAGGCCGCGCTGCCAGTCGAGCCAGAGCTTGCGTCGGGAGGCCGTCATCGGGCACCGCTCGGCGCGGCGCGGCGCGGATCACTTGTCGCGGTAGGTGATGCGCCCGCGCGTGAGGTCGTACGGCGACAGCTCGAGCTTCACCCGGTCGCCCGGGATGATGCGGATGTGGAACTTCTTCATCTTCCCCGAGGCGTAGGCGAGCACCGTCGGGCCCTGGTCCACCTTGACGCGGTACATGCCGCCGGCGAGGGCCTCCTCGACCGTCCCCTGCACCTCGATGCCGGCTTCCTTCTCGCTCATTCAGTCCCTTCTCGTCGTTTGCCGCGCCCGCGCCTGAAGCGCGAGCGGCCCCGGTGACCCGAGGCCGCTCGATCGTCGCAGAAAGCCCGGGTTTTACCGCCGCCGGACGTTCGCCGCCTGAAGCCCCTTGGGGCCCTGGGTGACGTCGAACTCGACGCGCTCACCCTCCTTCAGGGTGCGAAACCCGTCCATCTCGATGGCGCTGTGGTGGACGAAGACGTCCTCCCCGCCCTCCTGAGAGATGAACCCGTAGCCCTTCGCGTCGTTGAACCACTTCACCGTGCCGATCGCCATCGCTTCTCTTCCTTCGTCCTGTCACCGGACCGACCGTCGGTCCGGGCGGCAGGGTGGCTCGGACCCCCAGCCTGGGCGCGAAATATCCCCGAAATCACCGCGAATCGTCAAGCGAACGCGCGTCAAATCGACCGCAAAGAAGTGGACTTTGGAAGTCCCACGGCACCTGCAAACATTCACTGCGAGAGCGCACCGAGCAGCGCCCGGGCCCGCTCCCCCACCTCGCGGTCGGCGACGACCGCCCGCAGCTCCGCGCACGCATCCTCCCGGTCGCCTCCCGGCGTCGCGAGCAGGCTCTCGGCTCGCGTCAGCCGGACGAAAGGATCGGCGGGAGCGAGCTTCGTCGCCACCTCGGCGCAGAAGCGCGCGGCGAGCGGCTGACCGAGGCGCCTGTGCGCCTGGGAGAGGAGCGCCCACGCGCCGGCGTCCTCGTGGTTCGTGACGACGAGCCCCTCGAGGATCGCGCGCGCGGTCTCCACCCGGCCCGCCTCCAGCTCCGCCTCGGCGAGGCACGCGATGGCGTCGCCGATCTCGTGGGGGATCCCCTGCAGCTCCGCGAGCGTCCTGCCCTGCTCCGTGCCCTCGATGACGTTCATTGGCGCGGCTCCTAGCGAAGGTTCCCGATGATCGAGGACCGGGTCTCGTGCTGCATCCGGAAGATGGCGGACACCATGCTGAACATCTCCTTCTGCTTCTCCTGGAGCTGCTGGAGCTTCATGAGCTCGAGCTGCTGCTCGCTCGAGGAGAGCTGGCCCTTCCCGTCCGCCGTGCCCGACGACGCCGGCGATCCCGACGCCCCGCCGCTCGAGGGCTTCGTCTCGGCGTCGAGGGCCTTCGCGAGGTCGACGGCGCCGCTCGCGAGGTCGGGGCCGATCTTCATGAGCACGGGCGCGAGCGCGGGGAACCCGAGGGCGGAGGCACCCGCCGCGAGCACCGGCCCGCCGAGCTTCTTCAGCGCGGCCTGGAAGGTCTTGTCCTTGAGCACGTCGATGAGCGGGCCGGCGTTCGGGATGATCTTCGTCACCACGGACGCCAGGGCACCGAAGAGCCCGCCCTTCTTCTTCGTCCCGGAGGCCCCTCCCGACGATCCGGACTTGCCCGCGGAGGACGCCTTGCCGGCGAGGACGTTCATGTGCTGCTGCATCTCCTCCTCGTAGCGGGCGTTGAGCTGCGCGAGGAGGCGCATCAGCTTCTCCTCGATCGAGAGCTTCGGATCGGCGAGGAAGGCGAACGGGTCGCCCGCGGTCGCCTTCGAGGACGACGACTTCGACGTCGAGCCGGTCTTCGCGTAGCCCGCGCTCGAGCTGTGCGATGCGGTGGAGCGCTTCGCGGTGGAGCTCTTCGAGGTCTTCGCCCTCGCGGCCTTGGCGACCTGGGGGGCGACGGTCTCGATTGCGAGCTCGGCGAGGCCGCGCGCGGCGGCGCCGGCGGCGGCGCGCAACGCGGAGGAGCGGCCCGATGCGTCGGCCGGCGCGGAGGGGAGAGGCGCGGCGGGCGAGCCGGAGCCGGAGGTGGCGGCGGAGATCATGTGCGGGGTCCTTTCCTTGGCCGGCGAGGTCAGGAGCGCGCCGGCGCAGTCCCCTCCGAGCGCGGCCCGTGCCACCCCGCCGCGCCGTGGTTCCGCGCACTTCCGCGCACCTCACCGGTCCGCGCGGCGCGCCCCCCGGCCGCGCTCCGGCCTTTACGGCGCGCCCGGTCGGCGCCTAGATTCCGCGCGATGCGCTACCTCGGCCTGGACCTGGGCCGCGCCCGGATCGGCCTCGCCCTCGCCGACGACGTGCTCCGCACCGCGCGGCCGCTGTCCGTCGTGCAGCACCGATCGCGGGAGGCCGACCTCTCGTCGATCGTCGCGGCCGTACGGGAGTGGGAGGTCGGGACCGCCGTCGTCGGGCTCCCGCTCAACATGGACGGGACCGAGGGGCCCGCGGCCCGGCACGCGCGCGCGTTCGCCGCGGACCTCGGGCGCGCGGCCGGCGTGCCGGTCGAGCTCTTCGACGAGCGGCTCTCCACGTTCGAGGCGGAGTCGAGGCTGCGCGAGCAGGGGTTCTCCGCGCGAGACCTCCGCGCGCGCGTCGACGCCGAGGCGGCGGCCGTCATCCTGCAGGGCTGGCTCGATCGGAGGCACGCTTGAAGCGGTTCGTCATCGCCGTCGTCCTCGTCATGCTCGTCGCCGCCGGCGCGGTGGCGGCCCTCGCCTGGCGCGACGTGGTCGCGTTCCGAGCGACGCCGTACGGCGGCCCGGACGAGAAGGTCGTCGTGGTGCCACCCGGCGCGAGCGCGCGCGCCGTGATCCGGACGCTGGCGCAGGCGGGCGTGCTGTCCGACGATCGGGTGGCGTGGCGCTATTTCCGCTACGTGAAGCGCGACCGGCGCGCCTTCCGCGCCGGCGAGTACGCGTTCGCCGGGCCGCTGCGGCCCGACGAGGTCTTCGAGCGCGTCTTCCGCGGCGAGGTGAAGCTGTACCGGTTCACCGTGCCGGAGGGGCTGCGCGCCGAGGAGGTCGCGGCGATCGTCGCGCGGAGCGGGCTCGCGGGCGAGGCCGAGTTCCTCGCCGTGGCCCGCGACCCGGCGATCGCGCGAGCGCTGGGCGTGCCGTACGCCAGCCTGGAAGGGTTCCTCTTCCCGGACACCTACAGCTTCCCGCGGGGGGCCTCCGCCCGGTCCATCGCCGAGGCGATGGTCGCCCGCTTCGACGACGAGTACGCGAAGGCGAACGCGCTCCGAGCGCCGGAGGTGACGCTCGACGAAGGGCGCGCCGCGACGCTCGCCTCGATCGTCGAGAAGGAGACCGGGCGCGAGGACGAGCGGCCGCGCATCGCGTGCGTGTTCGAGAACCGGCTGCGCATCGGGATGCCGCTCCAGACGGACCCCACCGTCATGTACGCGACGATGCTCCGCACGGGGCGCTGGTCGAAGAACATCACCCGCGCGGACCTGCTCACGCCCCATCCGTACAACACTTACACGACCGCGGGCCTGCCCCCCGGCCCGATCGCCAGCGCGGGGGCCGCAGCGCTCCGCGCCGTCCTCGCCCCTGCGCAGTGCAAGGACCTCTACTTCGTCTCCCGCAACGACGGCTCGCACGTCTTCTGCCCGGACCTCGCCTGCCACAACGCGGCCGTGCAGCGCTGGCAGGTGGAGTTCTTCAAGCGCAGCGGGCGCTGAGCGCACCTCCACCGCTCCCCACCCGGGAGCCCCGATCGCTCGCCGAGGGCGCGCGTCTCTGCACCGCGCCTCGCCGGACCTTATGCTCCCTTGAGCCGCCGCAACTCGGGCGGCGCAAGCTCGAGGGAGCGCATGCGAGACGTCCGGGAAATGACGCAGTCGGGCTGGGTGTCGCGGATCGCGGCGCTCCAGGATCGCGAGGGATACTCGGAGCAGCACTGGGAGGGCTCCTTCGAGGAGTACCTCGCCATCGTTCGGCAGAACCCGAAGATCACCCGGACCGCGTTCCAGCGCGTGTACGACATGATCCTGTCGCACGGGAAGACCGAGTACATCGACAACAAGAAGAAGCTCATCCGCTACGACTTCTTCACCGATCCCATGTTCGGGGGGAAGGACGCGATCTACGGTCTCGACATCCCGCTCATGAAGCTCGTGAACGTCTTCAAGAGCGCGGCGCAGATGTACGGGACGGAGAAGCGCGTCATCCTCCTGCACGGCCCGGTCGGCTCGTCCAAGTCGACCATCGCGCGCCTGCTCAAGAAGGGGCTCGAGGCGTACTCGAAGACCGCCGAGGGCGCGGTCTACACGTTCGCGTGGGACATCGAGCGCACCAACCTCGACGGCGTGAAGCGCCGCGAGCTCATGCCGTGCCCGATGCACGAGGAGCCGCTGCACCTCGTGCCGCACGAGTGGCGCGCCAAGGTCTACACGGAGCTCGCCCCGCCGGAGGCCGGCTTCACCATCCCCGACACGGGCGACCTGTGCCCGGCCTGCCGCTTCGTCTTCAAGGATCTGATGACGGAGTACAAGGGCGACTGGGAGAAGGTGATGACCCACGTGCGCGTGCGGCGCATCATCCTCTCCGAGAAGGACCGCGTCGGCGTCGGCACGTTCCAGCCGAAGGACGAGAAGAACCAGGACTCGACCGAGCTCACCGGCGACATCAACTACCGGAAGATCGCCGAGTACGGCTCCGACTCGGACCCGCGCGCGTTCAACTTCGACGGTGAGTTCAACATCGCGAACCGCGGCATCATCGAGTTCGTCGAGATCCTGAAGCTCGACGTGGCGTTCCTCTACGACCTCCTCGGCGCCACCCAGGAGCACAAGATCAAGCCGAAGAAGTTCCCGCAGACCGACATCGACGAGGTCATCATCGGGCACACGAACGAGCCCGAGTACAAGAAGCTCCAGTCGAACGAGTTCATGGAGGCGCTGCGGGATCGCACCGTCAAGATCGACATCCCGTACATCTCCCGGCTCGACGAGGAGGTGAAGATCTACGAGCGCGACTACAACAGCCACAAGATCCGCGGGAAGCACATCGCCCCGCACACGCTCGAGATGGCGGCGATGTGGGGCGTGCTCACGCGGCTCGAGGAGCCGAAGAAGCACAACCTCACCCTCGTGCAGAAGCTGAAGCTCTACAACGGCAAGTCGCTGCCGAACTTCACCGAGGACAACATCAAGGAGCTCCGCAAGGAGGCGCAGCGCGAGGGCATGGAGGGCATCAGCCCGCGCTACGTGCAGGACAAGATCTCGAACGCGCTCGTCTCGGACAAGGGCGACGGCTGCGTGAACCCGTTCATGGTGCTGAACGAGCTCGAGTCCGGCCTGCGCCAGCACTCGCTCATCTCCTCCGAGGAGCAGCGGAAGCGGTTCCGCGACCTCCTCACCGACGTGAAGCGCGAGTACGAGGACGTCGTGAAGAACGAGGTCCAGCGCGCGATCAGCGCGGACGAGGACGCGATCACGAAGCTGTGCGCGAACTACATCGACAACATCAAGGCGTACACGCAGCGCGAGAAGGTCCGCAACAAGTACACCGGCCAGTACGAGGAGCCCGACGAGCGGCTGATGCGCTCGATCGAGGAGAAGATCGACATCGCCGAGAGCAGGAAGGACGACTTCCGGCGCGAGATCATGAACTACATCGGCGCGCTCGCGATCGAGGGGAAGACCTTCAACTACCGGACGAACGAGCGGCTCCACAAGGCGCTCGAGCTGAAGCTCTTCGAGGACCAGAAGGACTCGATCAAGCTGAAGAACCTCGTCGCCTCGGTGGTGGACCGCGACACGCAGGAGAAGATCGACGTCGTGAAGCAGCGCCTCATCAAGAACTACGGCTACTGCGAGGTGTGCTCCACCGACGTCCTGAACTTCGTGGCCTCGATCTTCGCGCGCGGCGACGCGAAGGACTAGCGAGCGAAACAGGGCCCCGGAGCGCGGGCGAGGGAGCGTGGTCGGCGCATGTCACTCAAGATCAAGCAGGACCACGCCCGCTTCCGCGACATCGTCCGCGGCCGCATCAAGCGGAACCTCAAGAAGTACGTCCAGAAGGGCGAGATGATCGGGAAGAAGGGGAAGGACTTCATCACCATCCCCGTCCCGACCATCGACATCCCGCACTTCGTCTTCGGCGAGCGGTCGCAGGGCGGCGTGGGCCAGGGCGAGGGCGAGCCGGGCGATCCGCTCTCGCCCGGCGACGGGCAGCAGGGCTCGGGGCAGGCCGGCCAGGGCGAGGGGCAGCACATCCTCGAGGTCGACGTCTCGCTCGACGAGCTCGCCGACATCCTCGGCGAGGAGCTCGCCCTCCCCCGCATCCAGCCGAAGGGCAAGGACCGGATCGTCGCGACCAAGCTCAAGTACACGGGCGTCGCGCCGGCCGGGCCCGAGTCGCTGCGCCACTTCAAGCGCACCTACAAGCAGGCGCTGCGGCGGCAGATCGCGAGCGGCTCGTACAACTGGCGGAAGCCCATCATCGTCCCGGTGCGCGAGGACCGGCGCTACCGGAGCTGGAAGCAGGTGCCGCTCCCGGAGACCAACGCCGTCGTCATCTACATGATGGACGTGTCGGGGTCGATGGGCGACGAGCAGAAGGAGATCGTCCGCATCGAGTCCTTCTGGATCGACGCCTGGCTGCGCAAGCACTACAAGGGCCTCGAGGCCCGCTACATCATCCACGACGCCGTCGCGCGCGAGGTCGACCGCGACACCTTCTTCCACACGCGCGAGTCGGGCGGGACGATGATCTCGTCCGCGTACAAGCTCGCGCTGGAGATGATCGAGACCGAGTACTCGCCGGGGAGCTGGAACGTCTACCCCTTCCACTTCTCCGACGGCGACAACTGGAGCGCGGACGACACGCGGCTCTGCGTGGACCTGCTCCAGAACCGCATCCTCCCCGCGGTGAACCTCTTCGCCTACGGCCAGGTCGAGAGCCCGTACGGCTCCGGCCAGTTCATCAAGGACCTGAAGGACGCGATCGGCGCGCGCGACAACGTGGCGCTCTCCGAGATCGCCGACAAGGACGGGATCTACGGATCCATCAAGACGTTCCTCGGGACGGGCAATTAGGGGACGGCATGGATCGCAAGACGCAGCTCCCGGCCCACCTGCACGACATCCGCAAGCGCATCGAGGGCTACGCCCGCGAGTACGGGCTCGACTTCTTCGACACGATCTTCGAGGTCCTGAACTTCGACGAGATCAACATGGTCGCCGCCTACGGCGGCTTCCCGAACCGCTATCCGCACTGGCGGTTCGGCATGGACTACGAGCGGCTCGCGAAGGGCTACGAGTACGGGCTCTCCAAGATCTACGAGATGGTCATCAACAACGACCCCTCGTACGCGTACCTGCTCGAGTCCAACATGGACGTCGACCAGAAGCTCGTGATGGCCCACGTCTACGGGCACGTCGACTTCTTCAAGAACAACTTCATGTTCCGGCACACCAACCGGAAGATGATGGATCAGATGGCGAACCACGCCACCCGCGTCCGCCGCTACCAGGACAAGCTCGGGGTGGAGCTGGTCGAGGACTTCATCGACCGCTGCCTCTCCATCGAGAACCTCATCGACTACCAGTCGCCCTACGTGAAGCGCCGGCCGGACCACCCGGAGGACGAGGGCGAGCGGAAGGTCGCGAAGGGGTTCAAGACCGAGCGCGAGTACATGCGGGAGTTCATCAACCCGCCGGAGTTCCTTCAGGCGCAGCAGAAGCGGCTCGACGAGGAGGCCGCCCGCAAGCGCAAGTTCCCCGAGCGCCCGGAGCGCGACGTGCTGCTCTTCCTGCTCGAGCACGCCCCCCTCGAGCGCTGGGAGCACGACGTGCTCTCGATCGTGCGCGAGGAGGCGTACTACTTCGCGCCCCAGGGGCAGACCAAGATCATGAACGAGGGCTGGGCCACCTACTGGCACTCCAAGATCATGACGGAGAAGGCCCTCGAGGCGTCGGAGATCATCGACTACGCCGACCACCACTCCGGCACGCTCGCGACGCACCCCGGCCAGCTCAACCCGTACAAGCTCGGCGTGGAGCTGTGGCGCGACATCGAGGACCGCTGGAACAAGGGGCGCTTCGGCAAGGAGTACGACGAGTGCGACTCCTTCGTGGAGCGCAAGCACTGGGACAAGCGGCTCGGCCTCGGCCGCGAGAAGATCTTCGAGGTCCGCAAGCACTACAACGACGTCACCTTCATCGACGAGTTCCTCACCCTCGAGTTCGTGCTCGACCAGCGGCTCTTCACCTACGGCTACAACGACAAGCACCAGCGCTGGGAGGTCATGGAGCGCGAGTTCAAGAAGGTGAAGGAGAAGCTCCTCCACATGCTGACCAACTTCGGCCAGCCGATGATCGCGGTGGAGGACGGCAACTTCGACAACCGCGGAGAGCTCCTCCTCGTGCACAAGCACGACGGGGTGGACCTGAAGCTCGACTACGCGCGCGACACCCTGAAGCACCTCCAGTCGCTCTGGCGCCGGCCCGTGAACCTCGTCTCGAAGATCGAGGGACGCGGCACGCTGTTCCGCTTCGACGGCAAGGAGCACGGCGACCGGCGCGTGGAGCTGTGACCCCGGCGGCGGCCGCGCCGGCGCGGCGGGCGGAGGTCCCCGCCCGATAGCGGCACGGCACCCGACGTACCCGCTCCCACACGCCCATCTCCGGGATTTCTGATCCGCCGGACCTGCTGCTACATTGCCGGCCGATGCAGAACCGCGCCGACGATCTTCCCCGCCGCCGCCGTCTCCCCGCCGTCCTCGCCGGGCTCGGCTTCCTCTCCATCCTGGCCGTCGCCCTGGTGGGCGCCGCGGGCCGGATCCGCGCGGTCCCGCCCGAGGCCAACCCCGAGATCGCCCAGGCGGAACCCGCGGTTGCGCCGTCCGCCCGCGCCGCCCCCGCTGCCGAGCCCGTCCGCTTCACGACCGTCGCGGTGCGGCTGCAGAAGAACCAGACCCTGAACCAGGCGCTCTTCTCGCTCCGTCTCGCGGCGGCGGAGGTGAACCAGGTCGTGGACGCGCTCCGCGGCCACTTCCCCTTCCGCAAGGCTCGCCCCGGCGATCAGCTCCGCATCGAGCGCACCGCGGATGGGGACCTGCACCGCTTCAGCTACCGGCAGGGCGCGGCAGACGAGTGGATCGTCGAGCGGGCCCCGGACGGCACGCTCGAGGGCACGAAGCGCCCGGTCGAGCTCACGACCGAGGTGGCCCGCGTCGCGGTCACCATCGAGTCGTCGCTCTACGAGTCGCTGGCGCGCGCCGAGGAGGACCCCGGCCTCGCCGTGCTCGCCGCCGACGTGCTCGCCTGGGACGTCGACTTCTACCAGGACGTCCGGAACGGCGACCGGATGCGGATCCTCGTCGAGAAGGTGTACGCCGACGGGAAGCTCCTCCGATACGGAGAGGTCCTCGCGGCCGAGTACGACGGCTCCGCGACGGGCCGCAAGCGGCTCTTCCGCTACACCGACCCGGCCGGCCAGACGAGCTACTTCGACGACGAAGGCAACAGCGCGCGGCGCGGGTTCCTCAAGTCGCCGCTCAAGTACGCGCACGTCACCTCGACCTTCGGGATGCGGCGCCACCCGGTCCTCGGATACACGCGGGCGCACGAGGGCGTCGACTACGGCGCGCCGGTCGGCACGCCCATCTGGGCGGTGGGTGACGGCTCGGTCCGGCAGGCGGGCTGGAACGGCGGCTGCGGAAAGAGCGTGATCCTGCGCCACCGCAACGGGCTCGAGACGATCTACTGCCACATGTCGCAGATCTCGGTCTCCGCGGGGAAGCAGGTCTCGCAGAAGCAGATCATCGGCTACGTCGGCACGACCGGACTCTCGACCGGCCCGCACCTCCACTACGCGGTCAAGCGCGGCGGGAGGTACATGAACCCGATGCAGATCCAGGTTCCGCGCGAGGCGCCGGTCCAGGCGGCCTGGCTGCCCGACTACCGCGAGAAGATCGCGCCCCTGCGAGCGCAGCTCACGGGGCCGGTGGCGCTGAATTGAGTCGATCTCACGGGGACTGCGTCCCCGCCCCGCCGAGCGAAGCTCGTCGGGGCCCCACCCCTGCTCGGCGGGTCCCGTGAACCTGCGCGCCCGCTGTCGCGGGTGCGCGCAGGTTCCCCGCCGGAAGGGACTGCGTCCCCCGCCCCGCCGAGCCAAGCTCGTCGGGGCCCCTCCCTGCGGAACCGCTCCTCAGGCCCGGGCGGCGAGCACGCGCGTCAGGGCGGCGCGGAGCACGTCGAGGCGGACCGGCTTCTCGAGGCACGCCTCGGGCGCGATCTCCATCGCTCGCCGCGCCTCGTCGGTGAACGCGCCGGCGGTCATGAACAGGACCCGTCCGTCCAGCTCCGGCGCGATCGCGAGGAGCTGGCGGTGCAGCTCGAGGCCCGTCATGTCCGGCATGACGAGGTCCGTGAGGACGGCGTCGAAGCGCTCGCCCCGCTCGAGGAGCCGGAGCGCGGTGCGCGCGGACGACACGACCGTCACGTCGTGATCGCCGGCCAGCACGCGCCGGAGCGACGCCGCCACGAGCCGCTCGTCGTCCACCACCAGCACGCGGCTGCGCGCGACCGGCGGCGCCACACGCGCGCGGCCCGCCGCGGTCGACGTCGGCCGGGGCGCCTCGGCCGCCGGCAGGACCACCCGGAACGTGGCGCCGTTGCCCGGGGTGCTCTTCACCTCGAGCTGCCCGCCCAGCCCCTGCACGATGCTGCGGCAGATGCTGAGCCCGAGGCCGGTCCCCTGCCCCGGCGGCTTCGTCGTGAAGAAGGGCTCGAAGATGCGGGGGAGGATGGCGGGCGGGATCCCTGCGCCGGTGTCGGCGACCTCCACGGCGACGTTCCGACCCGGCAGCTCCCGGGCGGAGATGCGGATGACATGGGACTGCGCGTCTCCCTCGGGGATGGCCTGCGCCGCGTTGGCGAGCAGGTTCACGAACACCTGGGCGAGCCTCGCCGGGCTGCCTTGCACCGCGGGGACACGGCGGACGTCCTTCTCGAGCCGCGCGCGGTGCCTGATCTCGTTCCACGTCATCGCCACGGACGACCGGAGCACCGCCTCGAGATCGGCCGGGCCGTCGTCCGCGCCGCTCGCGCTGCGCACGAACGTGCGGAGGTCCTGCAGGATGAGCCCCAGGCGCTCCACCCCCTCCACCGACTCCTGGAGCGCCTCGCGGATCTCCGCGTTCACGCGCTCCGGGATCAGCGGAGGGACCGCGCCCGCGAGGTACTCGAGGTTCGCCGCGACGTACGCGAGGGGCGTGTTGAGCTCGTGCGCCACGCCCGCAGCGAGCGCGCCCACGGAGATGAGCCGGTCGGCGAGGGCGAGCCGCGTCTGGACCTCTCGTCGCGACGTGACGTCGCGGAGCACCGCGAGCGCCACGCCGGGCTGGATGTCGGGCACCACGTCCCACTCGACGAGCCGGGTCTCGCTCGAGGTCGTCACGGTGGCCTCCCCCTGGCGCGGCGTTCGCGCCGCGAGGTCGAGCTCCGTCCGTGCGACCTCCGCCGGCCGGTGCCCGCGCAGCGCCTCGAACGTCGTGCCGAGGATCCGCTCCACCGCCGCGTTCGCGTCCACGAAGCGGCCCTCGCGGTCGACGATGGCGAGCCCGTCGCGCGCGTGATCGAACACCGCGCGCGCGAGCCGCTCGCGGATGCGGAGGGCCTCCTGCGCCGCCCGCGCGTCGATGGAGGTCGCCACCACGTTCGCGACCGTCTCGAGGAAGTGGATCTCGTCCGCGGCGAAGTGGCGCGGCGTGCGCCCCGCGACGAGGAGGACCCCGTGGGCGCGCTCCTTCCCGCGCACCGGGACGGCGAGGGCCGCCCCCGCGCCGGCGGCGGCGAGGAGCGAGTCCGCGAGACGGCCGTCGCGGACCACGTCGGAGCTGTGGACCGGCGCGCCGCCCGCGCGCGCGAGGCCGGCGAGCGTCATGACGACCGGGACCGCGTGGCCGCGCGGGACGGAGATGCCGGCGGACGCGCGGACGACGAGGCCGCTCCCCTCCGGCTCCAGGTACGCGCCCGCGGAGAGCTGGAGCGCGCTCGGGGCGAGCGACGCCGCCGCGTCCAGGAGATCCGGTGCGGACGGGAGCCCCAGCGCGAGCTGGCTCACGCGGGCGAGCGCCGCGGCGCGGCGGAGCTCGGCGTCCAGGCGCAGGGCGTCCTCGCCGCCCTCGCCGGCTTCGCGCCGCCCCTGCCGGTCGCGCCAGCACGCGACGATGTAGATCGGGTTCTCGCGCGGCCAGGGGCGCGCCGAGAACTCGAGCCAGCGCAGCCGCCCGTCGGCGCAGCGGACCCGGACCTCGATCGGGATGCCGTCGTCGAGCGGGGTCGAGCGGGCGCTCGCGAGGCTCGCGAGGTCCTCCTCGCTGACGAACGACCAGGCGTTCTTCCCGATCACCTCGTCCGGCCGGTAGCCGGCGATCCGCTCGACCGCGTCGTTCACGTAGAGGATGTCGCCCGCGGGCGTGAGCACGCCGAGCAGATCGTCCGAGAACGCGGCCACCGCCGCGTGCAGCCCGGCGTCGAGATCGCCGACCTGCCGCTGCAGGCCCTCGGGAGCGCCCTCGCCGGGCCGGAGCCCGCCGGCGCGCTCCAGCTCTGCGACGCGGTTGTAGAGGACCGCGAGCTCGCGGAGGAGCTCGGGGGTGGTGGACAGGGCCATCGCGCCTCCCTGCGTGGCAGGTGAGGCTGCATCCTACGACACGCAGCGTGCCGATCGCCTGTCCCTCGATCAGTGAACCCGAGACGCGGCGCGTCGTGAGACGGTGTGGCTCCGCCAGCGATCCGGCGACGGCGGCGGGCGCAGGCCGCCGAGCACGGTCTCCCGCGACCTCACCGCCGCCTGCCGAGGCCCCGCTTCAGCGGCGACGCCGCCGGGCGCGCTCGGCGGTGAGCGTCTTCCCGCTCCACTCCTTGCCGTGCAGCGCCTGCACCGCGCCGTCGAGCGCCTCCGGCGCGACCTCGACGTAGCTGTGGGTGCGGCGAACCTCGACGGACCGCGGCTCGACGCTGGGTGCAAACGACGACAGGACCTCGCGCACTCGGCCTTCGTCCGCTCCGTCCTGCTCGCCGAGCGAGAGGAAGATCTTCGCGCGCGGCGGCCTCGCCGCGTCCTCGGCCCCGGCGGCGACTGCGCCGTTCCCCTCGGCGACGGCGCCTTCCGCCGCGCCCTCCCCCGCGCCGCCCTCGACGGACGGGTCGCGCCGGCGCTCGCCCCGGCCGCGCGTCGAGCGGCGGCCGCCCTCGCGCGACTCGGAGCCCGAGCCCGCGTCCACCGTCGCCTCCACGACCACCTCGCGCGCCTTGACGCCCGCCTCGGCAGCGGCAGCGGCGGCGACGGGCTCGCGGCGCTCCCGGCGCGGACGCTCCGAGCGCTCCGAGCGCCCGGACCGCTCCGACCGCTCGCCGCGGCGGCCGCGATCGCGATCACGCCCGTGAGCCTCGCGCGGCTCGACCTTCTCGCGGCGCTCGTGCTCCTCGCGCTTGTGCTCCGCCTTCTCGCGATCCTGGGCCCGCTCCATCCGGTGGTGCGTGAAGAAGTACTTGAGCGCGAACGCCGTGAGGTACTCGCCGTCCGGGCGGTTCTTCAGCTCCTGGGCGAGCGGGATGAACGCCTCGAAGATGGAGGAGCTCATCCCGTCCTTCAGCTCCGCCACGTGGCGGTCCGTCCAGCGGTGCCGCGCCTCCTCGGGGGTGGGCAGCTTCTTCTCCTCGAAGGTGATCCCGAACTTCTTCTGGAGCACCGAGAGCGTGTGGATCTCGGCCCCCGACACGATCGAGAGGCTCGTGCCCTTCTTGCCGATGCGGCCGGTGCGGCCCACGCGGTGGAGGAACACCGCGGGGTCCTCGGGCAGCGAGTAGTTGATGACGTGCGAGAGGTCGGAGATGTCGATGCCGCGGGCGGCGATGTCGGTCGCCACCATGAAGCGGACCTCGCCCCGCTTCACCTTCGCCATCACGCGCTCGCGCTCCTTCTGCGGCAGGTCGCCGTTCAGGAGCTCCGCGTCGTAGCCGTTCCGATTGAGGACCGCCGCCACGAGCGACGTGTCGTTGCGGGTGTTGCAGAACACGATCGCCGTCTCCGGCTCCTCCGTCTCGATCATGTAGAGGAGGTTGCGCGGCTTCGGGTACGCATCCACCGCCGGGTACATCACGTTGTGGATGTTCTCGACCGAGTACTCGTCGCCCGAGAGGAGGATGGTCTCCGGCTCGGTGAGGTAGTCGTGGATGATCTGCTCGATGTCGGCCGGGACCGTCGCCGAGAAGAGGAGCTGCTGGCAGTCCTGCGGGAGGTTGTCGAGGATGCGCGTCACCTCCTCGAAGAACCCCATGTTCAGCATCTCGTCCGCCTCGTCGAGGCAGCAGACCATCGCCTCGTCGAGCTTCAGCGTGCGGCGGCGGATGTGATCGTAGATGCGGCCCGGGGTCCCGACGACGATCTCGGCGCCGGCCTCGAGCTTCTGGAGCTGGTCGCCCATCGACGCGCCGCCGTACACCGCGACGACCGACAGGTCCCGGTGCTTGGCGAGCGCGGTGAACTCCTCCGCGACCTGGATGGCGAGCTCGCGCGTCGGGCACATCACGAGCGCGGAGGGCTTGCGCCTCCCCTCGGGAATCCTCTCGAGGATGGGGATCGCGAACGCGGCGGTCTTGCCGGTGCCGGTCTTCGACCGGACGATCACGTCCTTGCCGTCGCGGACGGGCCGATAGGTCGCGGTCTGCACCGGCGTCGGCCGCTCGTAGCCGCGCTCGGCGATCGCGCGCCGCACCGCCTCGGAGAGCCCGAGCTCGTCGAAGGAAGCCTGTGAGACGTAGTCAGAGGGCGCCAGCTCGGGCGCCCCAGGGGTGGGGTTCTCCATGCGTAGACTCCTGCTCGCGCCTCGACCGTGTCGGGCGCGGCTCGTGAGCGGCGCATGGCGGCATCTCGCTAGGGACCGCGTCGGTCTCGGTCCAAGGACCGGAACCCGCGCCGTTCCGCGAAGACCCGCCACGCGCCGGTGCAGGCACCGCAGTTCTTGCACGCGGCGCCTCACCTCATATAACACAACGGCGGGCGCGCGCCGGCATTCCTGGCGGCGCCCGAGCCCCCATGCCGAAGCCCCCGCGCGACGACGAGGCCACCTCCCGGCCGCTCCCTCGCCTGCCCCCACGCGCCGAGCGCGAGGCCGGGGCCGGCGGGCTCGTCCGCTACGACCCCCTCCGCGCGTACATGGCGGAGCTCTCGCGTCATCCGTTGCTCTCGCGCGAGGAGGAGCACGAGCTCGCCGTGCGGTACCGGGAGACGGGCGACGTCGACGCCGCGTACCGCCTCGTCGCGTCGAACCTCCGGCTCGTGGTGAAGATCGCGCACGAGTACCGGCGCACCGCGTTCCAGCTCCTGGACCTCGTCCAGGAGGGGAACATGGGCCTCATGCAGGCGGTGAAGAAGTACGACCCGTGGAAGGGCGTGAAGCTCTCCTCCTACGCGGCGTGGTGGATCCGCGCGTACATCATCCGGTTCATCATGGAGAACTGGCGGATGGTGAAGCTCGGCACCACCCAGGCCCAGCGCAAGCTGTTCTTCAACCTCGCGAAGGAGCGCGAGAAGCTCCTCGCCCGCGGGATCGACCCCACCCCGCGGCTCCTCGCGAAGAACCTCGACGTCGAGGAGAAGGACGTCGAGGAGATGACCGCGCGGATGTCGAGCGAGGACGTCTCGCTCGACGCGCCCCTCCACGGGGACGAGGACGCCCGGCAGACGCGCCTCGATCGCGTCGCGGACGACGGCGCGAGCGCGCCCGACGAGCAGATCGGCGACGAGCAGCTCCGCCGGCTCTTCCGCGAGAAGCTCCAGGCGTTCTCGGGGACGATCACCGACGAGAAGGAGCGGTACATCTTCGACAAGCGGCTCCTGCCGCAGGACGGCGAGCCGCCCCTCACGCTCCAGGAGATCGGCGATCGGTTCAAGCTCACCCGCGAGCGAGCGCGCCAGATCGAGGCGAAGCTCACCGCGCGGCTGCGCGACCACCTGCGCGCGGAGATCCCGGACTTCGAGCTGCTCGGTCCCCCCGAGGATTAGCGCGTCGTCAGTGCGTCGGCGGAGGGCCCGGGGCGCGCGCCGGCGCGACCCCCAGGGCGAGCTGGTAGGCGGCGCCTGCGATGGCGAGCACGAGCGCGACGACGACGATCGCGAGCGGGTGCGAGACGAGCTCCCGCGCGATCGGGCGGGCTCCGGCCAGCGCGACGGCGGCGGTGGCGGCCAGGACGCCGCCCACGGCGGACGCGAAGCCGACCGCCACCACGCGGGCGAAGAGCAGCGCGACGAGCCCTGCCACGAGGGCGCCGATCGCGGCGCCCAGCTCGGCGCGGCCGGCGACGGGCGCGTGGAGCCCGAGCAGGAGCCCCGGCAGCGCGCCCACTGCGACGGGGAACGCGAGCGGGACGAGCGCACCCGCGGCGCCCGCGACGAGGGCGAGGACCGGCGCGGCCACGGCGAGCGAGATCCCGAGGTGCACCGCGATCGCGCCGCGGAGCGCGTACGCCCCGAGCGCGGCGACGACCGCGCCGCCTACGGCGGCGAGGCCCCGCGGGAACCGGCCGGAGACCGTGAGCGCGACGAGGCCGAGGAGCCCGGCCACGATCGCGACCACCAGCCCCCGCTCGCGGAGGAGCTCGGCGAGCCGGCCGAGATCCGCCGTGGCGGCGAGGGCCCGCGTCGCGAGGTCGAGGACGCTCTTGAACACCGACACGGCGCTCACCCTAGCAGCGGGTGGAGCGCGCGCCAACCCGACGACCGTGCCCGGGATTCCGCGGGCGCCCGCCCCGGTTTCCGCCTAAGATCCGGGCGAGATCGATGCCCGGCCCGACCCGCATCCCCCGCCGCACGTTCCTCGCCGCGGCAGCGGCCGCCGCGGCCCTCGCCGCCCTGCCCCGGCGCGTTCGCGCGTTCTCCGACGACTCGAAGCTCGTCCTCGCGCAGGTGCAGCACGGCGGCAGCTGGAACCCGCGCCCCTCCGCGCTCCGGCGGCTCGGGTGGGAGCTCGCGCGGCGGACCTCCATCGAGACGGCGAGCGCGCCGGTCGCCGTGCGGCTCTCGGATCCCGGGCTCCACCGCTGGCCGTGGCTCTACCTCGCAGGAGCGGGCCCGCTCCCCCCGTTCACCGACCCGGAACGCGCCGCGCTCCGCCGTCACCTGCAGTACGGCGGATTCCTCGTCGTCGACTCGGCCGACGGCACGGAGGCCGGCCCGTTCGACGCGTCCGTCCGCCGTGAGCTCGCGAGGCTGCTCCCCGCCTCCCCGCTCGCGCCCGTGCCCCGCGAGCACGTGCTCAACAAGACGTTCTACCTGCTCGATCGCCAGGGCGGCCGGGTGCTCGTGAAGCCGTGGGTCGAGGCGCAGGCGATCGATGGCCGCCTCGCGGTGGTCTACTCGCAGAACGACCTCGGCGGCGCGTGGGCCCGGACCGAGCTCGGCGACTGGGAGTACCCGTGCACGCCCGGCGGCGAGGCGCAGCGCGAGACGGCCCTGCGCATCGGCGTGAACCTCGCGATGTACGCGCTCTGCACGGACTACAAGGACGACGCCGTCCACCTCCCCTTCATCCTCCGCAGGCGGAGCTAGCGTGGACGGCGGGTACAACGCCTGGCGGCTCACCGCGCTCACGCCGCTGCCGGCCTGGGCGATCGCGCTCGCCGCCCTCGCCGCCGCCGGCGCCGTGCTCCTCGCGCTGCGCGGCCTGCGCTCCGAGCCCCGCCGCGCCCGGCGCGCCGCGCTCCTCGCGCTCCGCGCGCTCGCGGCGGTCCTCGCGCTCTTCCTCCTCCTCGAGCCCGCCGTCGAGCTCCTCCAGACCGCGCGGGTCCGCAACCGCTTCGCGGTGCTCGTCGACGCCTCCCGCTCGATGAACTTCCCGGTGGAGCGGGACGGCGAGCCCCGCGCCGCGGCGGCCGGCGCGTTCCTCGCGGGGCACCGCGCCGACCTCGAGCGGCTCTCCGACCGGGTGGACCTCGAGTGGTACACGTTCGGCGCGGACGTCGCGCCGGTGGATCCGGCGGAGGCCTCGCGCGGGATCCCCGGGCGCGCGGGCCGGACGGACCTCCTCGGCGCGCTCGACGCGATCGCCTCGGGCCAGAGCGGCTCGACGCGCCGGCTCGCCGGAGTCCTCGTGGTGTCGGACGGGGCGGACAACGCGGCCCTCTCGGACGGGGTCGGGCCGGAGGCCCGCGCCAAGGCGCGCGCGCTCGGGATCCCGGTGAACGCCATCGCGGTCGGGCGCGGAGCGCCGAAGGACCTCGCCGTCGAGCGCGTAGCGGTGGACGAGTTCGCGTTCGTCCGGAACACCGTCACGGTCGACGTGACGCTCCGCGCGCGGGGGTTCTCCGACGAGGAGGTCCGCCTCGTCCTGCGCCGCGAGGGGGCGGTGGTCGCCTCCGCCACCGTCCGGCTCGAGCGCGGCCGCGACCGCTACACGGTCCCGCTCTCCTTTGCGCCGGACGAGACCGGGACGTTCGTCTTCACCGTCGCCGCGCCCGTGTTCCCGGGGGAGGCGGTCGTCGAGAACAACGCGCGCTCTTTCGTGCTGCGCGTCATCCGCGACCGCGTCCGCGTGCTCCTCGTCGCCGGACGGCCGAGCTGGGACGTGCGCTTCCTGCGCGGCCTCCTCAAGCAGGACCCGAACGTCGACCTCGTGAGCTTCTTCATTCTCCGCTCGAACGCGGACGACGCGGGGCCGCAGCAGGACCTCTCGCTCATCCCGTTTCCGGTCGCGGAGATCTTCGGGGAGCAGCTCCGCACGTTCGACGCGGTCGTCTTCGTGAACTTCGCCTACGCGCCGTACCGCGGGCTCGAGATCGAGCGGTTCCTGCCCGCGCTCCGCGAGTACGTCCGCGGAGGCGGCGCGCTCGCCATGGTCGGCGGTGAGCAGAGCTTCGGCGACGGCCGCTACGGCGAGACGGCGCTCGCCGACGTCCTCCCGGTCGCGCCGATCGACGGTTCCTCGATGGCCGAGGGCGAGGTCGCGCCGCGGCTCACCGCCGAGGGCAAGCGCCACCCGGTGACGAGCCTCGCCCCCGGCGACGCGGCGAACGAGGGAGCCTGGCGCGGCCTGCCGCCCATCACGGCGGTGAACCTCACGCGCGCGCTCGCGGCCGGCTCGGGCGCGTCGGTCCTGCTCGAGGCCCCCGCGGTGCTCGTCGAGGGCCGCCCCGCGCCGCTCGTCGCGGTGCGCGAGGTCGGCGAGGGACGCACGCTCGCGGTCGCGACCGACGCCACCTGGCGCTGGGGGTTCCTCGCCGCCGAGTCGGGCCAGGGGAACCGGGCGTACCTGCGCTTCTGGAACCAGGCGCTGCGCTGGCTCGTGCGCGATCCGGGGCTCGCGCCGCTGCAGGTGGAGCCCGACGCGCCCGCCGTCGAGCCGGGGGCGCCGGTCGGGATAGCCGTCACCTCCCGGCGGCCGGACTTCGGGCCCGCCGCGGGGGACCGCGTGGCGGCCGAGCTCGTCGACGACGACGGCCGGAGCGTCGCCCGCGGGGAAGCGGCCGCCGGGGAGGACGGCGTCGCGCGCGTGGCGCTCGTCGCGCCGGGCCCCGGCGCATACAAGATCGTGGCGCACGGCCCCGACGGCGCGACCGCGACGGGCGCGGTGGCGGTGCGCGGCTCGGGCCCCGAGGACGCCGACGCGGCGCCGCGGCCAGAGCTCCTCTCGGCCCTCTCGGAGGCGACCGGCGGAGCGTTCTCCGCGCTCCCCGGCGGAAAGCTCCCCGAGCTGAAGCTCGCGAATCCCGAGGTCGTCGAGATCGGCCGGCGCAAATCCATGCCCGTGTGGGATCGCTGGTGGTACCTCGCCGCCCTGGCGAGCGTGCTCGCCGGCGAGTGGGTCCTCCGGCGGCGATGGGGCTACTGGTAGCCGCGCTGGCGGTCGCAAAGCTTTCCTCCTGGAAGCTGCCTCGCGCAGGCGTTTCGTTCCCCTCGCAGGCCGCCACGCCGGGAGCCCGGGCCGGGGACTGCCAGCCGTGCCCCTGATTTCCGGCTCTTGCACGCATGTCCGGCCCGCCAGCGGCTCGGGCACGTCGGCTGCATTGCCAGCGACTCGGGCACGTCGACTGCAACGGTCGGCGTGCGGCACCAGTCGCCTCCCGGGTGAGCAGGCACGGCTGCAAAATCCCGGACAGCGCCGGCCGTCCCCGTTCGCGGGCGACGGCCGGCGCGTTATCTTTCGAGCCATGAAGATCTCGAACGGCACCGTCGTCGGCATCGACTACTCGCTCCACCTCGGCGACGGGAAGGTCATCGACGCCTCCGAGCCCGCCGAGCCCCTCACCTACCTCCACGGCGAAGGGCAGATCGTGCCCGGCCTCGAGTCCGCGCTCGAGGGCCTGTCCGCGGGCGATCGCAAGCAGGTGACGGTGGCGCCCAAGGACGGCTACGGCGAGCACGACGCGCGCGGCATCCAGGAGGTGGACCGGACCGCGTTCCCGCCCAACTTCGAGCCGCAGCCCGGGATGGAGCTCACGGCCGAGGGTGAGGACGGCGAGCCCGTGCCGTTCGCGATCCGCGAGCTCCGGGGCGACAAGATCGTCATCGACCTGAACCACCCGCTCGCGGGCAAGACCCTCTACTTCGACATCACCGTCCGTGACGTCCGCGAGGCGACCGCCGAGGAGCGGGAGCACGGTCACGCGCACGGACCGGACGGGCACGACCACTGATCGGCGACGGTCGCCGACGCCCGCGCGACGGCCCAGGCGCCGTCGCCGGGAGGAGCCTCGCCCGGGCGGCGCCTCGCGGCGCTACTGGGCCGTGGGCGTCACGTCGTAGGTCCAGGTCTCGCCGCGCGAGATCGTGAACCGCTCGGCCACCTGAGCGCCGCCGAGCCGCACCTCGACGCGGTGGGCGCCGACGTCGATCTCGCGCCGCACGTCTCCCTTCCCGAGTCGCCTTCCATCGAGCACGACCTCCGCCTCCGCCGGCGCGGTCACGACGAGGAACCCCTTCCCTGACGAGGGTGCCGCCGCGGCGACCCGGCGCGCGGGCGTCTTCTTCGCCGGCCTCGCGGGTGCCGGCGCAGGCGGCTCGGTGGCGCCCGCCTTTCCCTGAAGTCCCGCGGCCTCCTCCCCGAGCGCCTTCGGAGCAGGCGTCGTCGGCACGGCGCGGGGAGCCGGGGTCTCCGTCGGACGGACCTCGACGGCCGCCTGGGCGGGCTGCCGCCCGACGGCGCCCTCGCCGAAGAGATCCGGGAGGACCCTGCCGCGCGTCGCGGCGAAGCCCGCGCCGAGGCCGACGAGCAAGCAGACCACGGGGATGGCGAGGGGCGTTCGCGAGCGGCGCGGCGCGGCAGCGGCGGGCGCGGGGAACATCGACACGGAGTCAGGTGAAGGGACGCCGGCCGGTGCGGGTGCGGACGGGTGCGCGGGGAACGGATCCGCGGGGCGCGGCGCCGTCACCTGGGGCGCGATACGCGCGGGGATGACGACCGGCTCCGGGAGCGGCGTGAGCGGGCTTGATGGGAACGCGATCGGCGCGCCCGGATTCGGGGCCGGGGCCGGGGCCGGGGCCGGGGCCGGGGCCGAGGCCGAGGTCGGGGTCGGGGTCGGGGTCGGGGTCGAGGCCGAGGTCGAGGTCGAGGTCGAGGTCGAGGTCGAGGTCGAGGTCGAGGTCGAGGCCGAGGCCGGGGCCGGGGCCGGGGCCGGGGCCGGGGCCGGGGCCGGGGCCGGGGCCGGGGCCGGGGCCGGGGCCGAGGTCGAGGTCGAGGTCGAGGTCGAGGTCGAGGTCGGGGCCGAGGTCGGGGTCGGGGCCGGGGTCGGGGTCGGGACCGAGGTCGAGGTCGAGGGCGGGATTGCCAGGGCCGGCTCGAGCTCTTCCAGCAGTTCGACGCCGAGACCTGCCTCTGCGTCCTCGCCGGAAACCGCGCGCGCGACGAGCCGCGCGAGCGCGGCGCGCTCGCCCTCGTCCGCGGGGAGGATGGCCTCGGCGTAGGCTGCCACCGCCTCGCGGGGGGCGAGCGGAAGCGCAGCCGCGATCGCCTCGCCCAGCACGCCGGCCGAGCGAAGTGGCTGGCCGCCCGTGGCGCCGAGTGCGAGATCGACGACCGCCGCGAGCGCGGGCGGAATGCCGGGAGCGTCGAGCGGCCGCGGAGGCGACTGGGGGGGCTCGCCCGTGAGGCACTCGTGGAGGACCGCGGCGAGCGCGCGCACGTCCGCCCCCGGCTCCTCGCCCAGTCCCGCACCGAGGCCGGTGATCGCCGTCGCTCCGTCCCCGTCGACGACGAGGCGCTCGGCGAACAGCGCGCCGTGCGCGAGCGGGCGGCCGTCGCCGGGGTCGAGGGCGTGCACGCGCGCGAGGCCGGCGCAGGCGTCGGCGACGACGCGCGCGGCGATGTCCGGCGGGAGCCGTCCGGCGGCGTCGAGCAGATCGCGGAGCGAGGGGCCGGGCCGGTGTGGCTCGACCACCGCGACCGCGCCGCCGACGGTCTCGAGGCCGTCGACGGGGACGACGTTCGGGTGGCGTACACGCGCGGCCGCCTCGGCGTCGCGCGCGAGCGCGGCGAGCCGGGTCGGGTCATCGGCCACGCGCGCGGGGGCGAACGCGAGCACCACCGCGCGGGGCGGCCCGCCGCGGTCTACGGCGAGGGCGCGGCGGAACCCGGAGGAGGACGACAGCGGCGCGATGATCTCGAAGCGATCGGTCGTGGCCATCGCCGGCGAATCTACACCCTGCCCGCCCGCGCCGCCCGCTCGCGGCGCGGCGCACCCGCGCCCACGTCGGCACACGGGCGTGGCGGGTGGCGGACCCACCGGCTACGATGCGCCGCGTGCCGCGCATGAAGGCCATCGTCACCGACCTCGACAACACGCTCTACCCTTGGGTCGACTACATCGTCCCGAGCCTCGAGGCGATGGTCGCCTCGCTCGAGCAGACCACGGGCCGGCCGCGCATCGAGATCGTCCAGTCCCTGAAGGCGGTCTATACCCGCCACGAGTCGAACGAGTACCCGTTCGCGATCCAGGAGTCGTCGCTCTTCCGGCCGTACGAGGCGGACTTCGACTCGTTCGACGCCCTCGTCATCCGCCCCGCGCGGCGCGCGTTCGCCGAGGCGCGCCGCCGCTACCTGCACCCCTACCCGCACGTCCGCGAGACGCTCGAGAAGATCCGCGCCCGCGGCCTCAAGGTCATCGCCCTCTCCGACGCGCCGCGGAACGCGCTCGAGCTGCGCATCCAGATGCTCGAGCTCGACGGCCTCTTCGACGCGGTCTACGCGCTGAAGGGCTACGAGCTCCCGGAGAACGTCGACCCCGAGATCCGCCGCAAGGACGCGGCCGGGGACTACCGGTCCAAGAAGACGGTGGTGGTCGAGCTGCCGCGGACGGCGGAGAAGCCCAGCCCCGCCGGGCTGCGCCGCGTCCTCGGCGACTTCGGGCTCGAGGGGCCCGAGGTGCTCTACGTCGGCGACAACCCGAAGAAGGACATGCCGGTCGCCCAGGCCTGCGGGGCGGTGGGCGTCTGGGCCGAGTACGGCACGTACATCTCGAAGGAGTACCGCGAGCGGCTCGCGGTGATCTCGGCGAAGGCGGTGACGCGGCGCCACGTGGCGGACGTCGACACGCCGCGCTGGCCGCTCGCGATCGCGTCGTTCGTGCAGATCCTGGACGTGCTGGACGGAGCCCGCTGGACGGCGCCCGAGGCGGCCGCGCCGGCGGCCCGGCGGGGCGACACGAGGAGGCGGCGATGAGCGTGAAGGTGAGCTACTCCGATCTCGCGGGGCGCTGTGCCCTCGTCACCGGAGCCTCGTCCGGCATCGGCCTCGGCGTCGCCGAGGCGTTCCTCGATCAGGGCATGAAGGTCGCGGTCCACTACCGCTCGAACCGCGTCGCTGCGGAGGCGCTCGCGGCTCGCCACCCCGGGCGTGCGGTGGCGATCGGGGCCGAGCTCGGGAGCGAGGCAGGCTGCGTCGGCCTGGTCGCCGGGACGGTGAAGGCGCTCGGCGGCCTCGACCAGATCGTCCACTCCGCGGCGATATGGAACGAGGGCCCCATCGACCGGATCGCCGGACCGCAGCTCGAGGAGATCTTCCGCGTCAACGTGTTCAGCGCGTTCTACCTCGTGCGCGAGGCGGCGCCGTACCTCGGGCGGAACGGCCGCGGCAACGTCGTGTTCATCGGCTCCACCGCCGGGCAGCGCGGCGAGGCGCGCCACGGCCACTACGCGGCGACGAAGGGCGCGCTCCAGTCGCTCGCGATGAGCCTCGCGGTCGAGCTCGCGCCGCGCACGCGGGTGAACATGGTGTCCCCGGGCTGGGTTCGGACGCCGATGGCGGAGGCGGAGCTGAAGGACGTCGGCGCGGCCATCGCCGGTGCCCTCCCGAACCGGCGCGTCGGCGAGGTCGCGGACGTCGTGCACGCGTGCCTGTACCTCGCGAGCGAGGCCTCCGGTCACCTCGTGGGGGACGACCTCTGCGTCTCGGGCGGCGCGCTGCTGGTGGTCCCGCGCGGCCAGATCGTCGCGCGCGATCCGTGACGCTCGGAACGGCGCCCGTCCACTACCCGACGTCTGCCGGCGCGCGTGCGGCCGGGCGCCCGCGGCGCTAGGACCCCCCCATGCGCTTCCGCCACCACGTGTTCGTCTGCGAGAACGTGCGCGCCGAGGACGATCCGCGCGGCTCGTGCGGGCGCAAGGGCTCCCCGGGGATCCGCAAGGCGCTGAAGGAGGAGCTCAAGCGCCGCGGACTCGAGAAGCAGGTCCGCGCGAACGCCGCCGGCTGCCTCGACGCGTGCGCGTTCGGACCGTCGATCGTCGTCTACCCGGAGGGCGTCTGGTACGGGCACGTCTCGGTCGCGGACGTCCCGGAGATCGTCGAGCGACACCTCGTGGGCGGCGAGCCGGTCGAGCGGCTCCGGCTGCGGCGCCTGGAGGCCGGTCCCGCGCCGCGCGCCGTCGACGCGGCCGCGCAAGGCGATCCGGAGGGCGGCGGCGAGCGTTGAGCGGCGCCGACCCCCGGAGGCGCGCGCCGCTCAGTTCGCGAGGCGCGGCCCGTCGTGGAGCTGGACCAGCGTCGCCCGGACCGTGTCGGAGTCCGGCGCTTGCGGCGCGCGCGCGAGGTAGCTCTCGAGATCGCGCGCCGCCGCCTCGGCGGCCCCGAGCCGGGCCGCGGCGAGGCCCCGGTCTCGCAGCGCCGCGAGCTGGCTCGGCGCGGCGAGCAGGATCCGGTCGAGCACCCACCACGCGCGCAGGTCGTCCTTCCGGGCGGCGTAGAGACGGCGCAGGTTCCCGAGCATGCGCAGCACGATCTGGCTCGGGGTGGAAGGACCGAGCAGGCGCCGATCGAGATCGCGGCCGGTGCGAGCGCGGTAGCGGGCGAGGCAGTCGTCCGCGGAGAGCATCTCTCCGCCGTGAAAGGCGTCCACGAAGATCTCGGCGCCCGAGGGCGACAGGTAGCGCACGAGGAAGTGGCCCGGCATCCCGATGCCGTCGAGCGCGATCCCGGCGCGGCGTCCGACCTCAATGTACACGACGGAGAGCGCGATCGGCAGGCCGACCTTGCGGTCCAGCACCTCGTTCAGGAACGAGCTGCGCGGGTCGTCGTACTCCGCCGGCCCGCCGCGCAGCCCCTCCTCCCCGGCCAGCACCTCGCGGAGCGCGCGGAGCAGCGAGGCCGCACGCGCAGGCGCCGGGGAACGCGCGACGACCCGCGCCGCGAGCGCGTCGAGCCGGGCGAGATACGCCGCCTCGTCGAGGCGCGGGTACTCCTCCGCGGCGATCGCGAGCGCCGCCTCGTCGAGCGGGACGGGTTCGCGGGCCATCACCGCGGCGAATCGTTCGCGCGCGCGGCCGCCGACGCTCATCGCGCCATCCTGGCGGCGACGACCGCCCGGCCGGCGGGCCGGCCGGCGAGCCCGCTGCAGGGGGGGAGAGGCGTCCTCACGACCTGAGTATAGCTGCCGTTCCCGCTCGCCCGCGCGCGGCGACCAGCGACCATGCTTCCATCACGAGGACGGTTGCGCGACGGCTACCTCGTCCCGAAGATCGCGCGCTCGAGGCGCCGCTCGTGGGCCGCACACCGAAGCCGAAACGGGCCGCATACCCTCTTGACGAGGCGGCGGTCCTTCTCTAGATTCGCGCCCCTGCCATTCCCCAGTAGCTCAGTTGGCAGAGCAGGTGACTGTTAATCACCGGGTCGCATGTTCGAGTCATGCCTGGGGAGCCATCTTAGAAACGGGAGGGGTTACGGGCTCATACCGTAACCCCTCTTCGTTTTCTGGGGTCCGGTCGCCCAGGACCTCCTGCAGAGCTCGGCGACCGGCGCGCCGCCTGCCGCAGGGCGTACGCGACCTCCCTCCTCCGTGAACCTCGATTTCCGCATGTCCGGCTCCCTCCCTCGTGGCGGCGCTTCGACGGCCACGAGCTGCTCTCGGTCGTCCGCGCCGGCGGGCGCTTCAAGGACGTCCGCGTCGAACGCGGCGACGGTCAGGTGACGGTGCTCGCCAAGAAGCGACTTCTTGGTGAACATCTCTGGTCGACGTGCCCTCACAGTGAAAACGAGCTGAATCGATGGACGCGCGCCCACCTACGATCAACCGCGGCGACATCTTCTGGATCGCGCCGGACGATTCGCGCGGACTGGCACCGCGCTATTCGCACCCGCATGTCGTCGTGCAGGACGACGTCTTCAACCACTCGCGGATCTCGACGGTGATCGTATGCGCGCTGACGACGAACCGGAGGAAGGCGAAGGAGCCTGGGAACGTGCTGCTCGATCCGGGTGAAGCGGGCCTCCCGAAGCAAAGTGTCGTCGTCGTGTCGCAGATCTCTTCCGTCGACAGGACTCGGCTAGGCGAGCGGATCGGTTCGCTGTCAGACGCGCGCGTCGACCAGGTCCTCGCTGGCTTGCGGTTCCTCCAGAAGTCGTTCTTCGCCCGGTAGGAACCTACTGCGCGCGAAGGCGTGCATGCCGCGGAAGCATCGCAAACGTCGCCGACTCCTCGCACTCCTGCGACTTCGACGGCCGGCGGTGCGCGGTCAGGCGCTCGCCGGCGTGGCCTGCAGTCGGCGCCAGAAGATGTACGAGAGCCCCCAGAGCACGCCGGTGGCCGCCGCCCAGCCCCACGCCTCCGGGCCATCGCCCACCGAGAGGTGGGCGATGAGCGCCGAGGCGAGGGTGATGGCGAAGCCGGCGTAGGCCCACTCCTTGAGCCGCGCCGGCACCGGCGCAAGCAGCAGCGCCACGCCGAGGAGCTTGGCCCACGAGAGCTCCACCCTGAAGTAGGCGGGGAAGCCGAGGTGGGTGAACGCCTCCGCCACCTGCGGCAGGCGCAGTTGCGCGTAGGCGGTGAAGCCCAGCTGCAGGCACAAGAGTGCGGTGGCGGTCCAATAGGCGACCGTGATGGCCTTGGGGGTGGTCTTGGCGGCGACGAGGGCCGGCTCCTGCAGGGTCGATTCCATGGGTTCTTCCTCCACGCTCAACGCTTCGAGGCGTCGGGCGGCCGACCGGGGGTCTCGGCGCCGAACTGCGCTGCGTACTCGGCGTTCAATCGCTGCCAGCCGCCGAACTTCATGGCCTCGGCGCCGACGATGCGTCCAATCGGCTCACCCGCAAGGAGGCGCTCGAGGACGTCGAAGCAGATGTGCCAGCCCGCGGCGCCCCACGAGATGAAGCGGCGATCGATGTTGTGCCAGAGCGTGAGGCGCGTGCCGCTGCCGAGCGGTTCGAGCTCCCACCGGAGGTCGTTGCCACCCCAGCTGTACTCGAGCAGCCTCGGCGCCTCGGCCCGCTTCACGGTGGTCTCCGAGACCTGCGCCGTCGGCGTCCCGACCGTCGAGAGCTTCACCGGCCCCACGGCCGCCAGGTTCCGATCGGCGTCGAACGGCGCCCATTCGGACAGGTGCGCAGGATCGGTCAGCGCCTGCCACACCATCGCCGGCGGATGACGGAGGTCGCGGACGAGAATGAGCGTCCACTTCTCTCCGTCCTTCTGGACCTCGGCTCCGGCCGCCGGGCCGGGCACGTACTTCTCACGGGTGCTCATCGGTTCTTTCCCTTCCTTGGTGCCCGCCCCATCCGATCGAGATGGCGTTCGAGCGCATCGACGTGAGCCGTCCAGAAGTGCCGGAAAGGAGCGAGCCAGGCGTCGACCTCCATGAGCGGCTCGGGCCGGATCCAATAGACGCGCCGCTGGGCTTCGACGCGCGACTCCACGAAGCCGGCCTCGCGCAGCACGCGGAGGTGCTTGGACACCGAAGTTTGAGGCATCCGCAGCCGGCGCTCGATCTCGCCGACGGACCGCTCCGACGACGCCAGCAGGCCGAGGATGGCCCGGCGGTTCGGCTCCGCGATGATCGCGAACGATGAGTCCATGAACCGCGTATATACTTATCGGTTCATATGCTCGTCAAGTCATACACTGGATTCATGGGCGCCCCTACGGGAGCCCCGAGAGGCGACCTTGCCTGCCGCCTCGCCTGCGCGGGGAGGCGATCACGGCGCTCGCCCTCTTCCAAGCCGCCGAGCCCGCCAGGCTCCTGGCGTCGAGCTTTGCCTGGAGGATCGCCGCCAGCTTCTTGCACGCCGCCCGGCTCCACCAGGTTCGCGCGACGCGCGCGCTTGCGGTAGAGAAAGACATGCGACCCACCGCTTCCGGGTCGCGCGAGCGATGGGCCGCCGCGTCTTCATCCTGCTTTACCACCACGTGGGGGCGCCGCCCCGGGACGTGCTGCGCCGCAAGCTGTGGGTGACGCCCGGGCTCATCGCGCTCCACGTCCGCTTCCTGCGCGCGCTCGGGTACCGCTTCACCACGGTCTCGGAGGCGCTGGCGACGGATGCCGGGCGGCTCGCCTGCGTCACGTTCGACGACGGCTTCAGGGACAACGTCGACCTCGGGCTGCCCGCGCTGCGCGCCCTGGGGGTCCCGGGGACGGTCTACGTCGTGACGGGCGAGGTCGGGCGCCAGGCCGTCTCGTTCGACGAGGAGACCGGGACCGGCGCGAGCGACATGGCGAGCTGGGACGATCTGCGGAAGCTCCGCGACGCGGGCTGGGAGGTCGGCAGCCACGGCGCGGCGCACCGGCGGCTCGCGCGACTGCCCGCCGACGAGCAGCGGCGCCTCGTCGCCGCCTCGCGCGAGGCGCTCGCGCGCGAGCTCGGCTCGCCTCCGCGGTCGTTCGCCTTCCCCTACGGCTCCTACTCCGCGGAGACGCTGCACGCGGTCCGCGAGGCGGGCTTCGAGAGCGCCCTCACCACGCGACGCGGCGTCGCGCGCGAGGACGACGATCCCTTCCAGCTCCCCCGCGTGACGATCGGGGGGCAGCACGCGCTCCACGCGGTCCGCGCGCTCAAGCTCGCGCTCGTGGAGGTCGGGCTCCTGCCGCTGCACCGCCCGCCGCTCGTCGGCGGCGCGGGTACGGCGCGCTAGGGCAAACGACCGAGCATGATTCGGAAACAGACAACGAGCGAAGCGAGCCCGCCGGGGCGACACCGCGATAGCGGCGAAGCCGCCCGCGGTGGCGCACGGGACCCGGCGGGCCGGGGTGGGGCCCCGACGAGCTGTGCTCGGCGGGGCGGGGGCGCAGCCCCCGTCAGAACATGGCTAAACGACAGCGCGATGCGCGACACCGAAGGTGATCGCGAATCGCGAGCTGTCGTTTAGAGCCGCTCGAAGATCTCGCGATATCGGCTCGCGCGGAACGCCGCCACGAGCTCCGGGTGCGCGCCCGCGCGGACCTCCGCGAGCAGCGTGTACTTCCGCGAGTGGTAACGCGACACGGCCCAGGCGAGCCGCACGGCGGTGAGTCCGCCCCGGAACAGCGCGCCCTTTGCGACGCAGTCGCGGAGCACGTGGAACGGGCGCTGCAGCCAGGCGGGCTTCACGCTCCGCTCCGCGTCGGCGAAGCGGAGCGCCCAGAGCATGGCGTATCGCTCCCCCTTCGCGAAGCGCGCCGTGATCGACGTCGCGAAGCGGTGCTCGATGACGGCGTCGAGCCGCTCCGTCTCCGCCGGCGGTAGCGCCTCGTGGACGATCATGCTCGGGTCCCAGCGCGCGGCGTCCGCGCGCACGAGCCGCACGTGCCACTCGACGCGGTAGAGGAAGCGCTTTCCGGGGAGCTCCGCCCAGTCGCGGACCGGCAGCGAGTAGCGCGCGACGCGCGGCTCTGACGCGCGCCACCGGCGGAGCACCGCGATGGCCTCGGGCGTGAGCCGCTCGTCGGAGTCGAGGAAGAGGAGCCAGTCGCAGCCGCGGAGCGCCTCGGCCGCTGCAGCCCGCGCGGCCCCGAACCCCTCCCATGGATGCTCCAGCCGGCGCACGCCGCGGGCGCGGGCGATCTCGGCCGAACCGTTCCGTGAGCCGCAGTCGACCGCCACCACCTCGTCGCAGACGGCGACGAGGCCGTCGAGGCAGGGGCCGAGGGTCGCCGTCGCGTCGCCGTGGATGACGAAGCCGCCGAGGCGCATGAGGGGAGCATGCTAGCGCAAAGGCGCGGCCCCCCGCTCGGTTCACACGGGGAGCATCCGGTAGAGGTCCTCGAGGCGTCCCTCGCGGAGCGCCCGGACGAACTCAGGGTACGCGCCGCCGCGGAGCTCGGCGAGGAGCGCGTACTTGCGCGACTGGTGATGCGCCACGGCCTCGGCGAGGCGGAGACCCTCGAGCCCGCCGCGGAACACAGCGCCCTTCAGCACCGCCTCGCGCGCGAGGTGCACGAGCTTCTGCACGGCCGGTCGCTTCGGGCGGCGGCCCTCCGCGTGGAAGCGCAGCGCCCACAGGAGCGCGTAGCGATCCGCCTTCGCGCGAAGCGAGGCGGCGTCGGTCGCGAACCGGTGCTCGAGGGCGATGGGCAGGTAGACCTTGCGCGCGGACGGGAGCGCCTCGTGGACGATCATCGCCGCATCCCAGCGGGCGTGGTCCGCGCGCACGAGCCGGACGTGGTTCTCCGTCCTGAACAGGAAGCGGCCGGTCGGAAGCTCCGCCCAGTCACGCCGCACCAGCGCGCAGTACGGCTCCGCGGGCGCGCTCGACTTCCAGGCGCGGAGCGCCTCGACGGCGTCGGGGAGCAGCCACTCGTCCGAGTCGAGGAAGAAGATGTAGTCGCAGCTGTGGAGCTCCCGGGCCGCGGCGGCCCGCGCGGCTCCGTAACCCGCCCACGGGTGGACGACGGAGCGGAAGCCGCGCGCGCGCGCCAGCGCTGCCGAGCCGTCCGTCGAGCAGGAGTCGACCGCGACGAGCTCGTCCGCGACCGCGGCGATCGACTCGAGGCAGCGGCCGAGCGTGTCGGCGTTGTCGCCGTGGATGACGTATCCGCCGAGGCGCATCGAGACGTGGGGGGGCGGCGCGGCGCCGCAGCCGTAGGAAGACCAGACACGTTCGGCCAGGTCAAGTGAGCATCACCGCGAGCAGCACACGACCACGGGCTGGACCGACAGCGCCGCGAGCGCAGCCGAGAGGCCGCGGCGCGCCGCTGCGACGATCGAGGGGGCCCAGGTGGGCTTCATCGAACGAGGCACCCGCCGAGCGTCCCCCGAGCGCGACGCCAGGCGACGGGTGCGCCGGCAAGGGCCGACGCGCCGAAGGACGCCGGGCCCGGGGCCACAGGGGTGGCGTTGATCCCGGCGCCGCTCGCCGCCAAGAACGGGCCCATGATCACCGTCCGCCGCTCCGAGGACCGAGGCCACTTCGACCACGGCTGGCTCGACACCCGCCACACCTTCTCGTTCGCCGACTACCACGATGCCCGGCACATGGGGTTCCGCACGCTCCGCGTCATCAACGAGGACCGCGTCGCGCCGGGCCAGGGGTTCGGGACCCACGGCCACCGGGACATGGAGATCCTCTCGTACGTGCTGTCCGGCACCCTCGCGCACCGCGACTCGATGGGCACCGGCTCGAGCATCGGGCCGGGCGAGGTGCAGCGCATGACCGCCGGGACCGGCGTCCTGCACAGCGAGTTCAACGGCTCCGACTCCGAGCCCGTCCGCTTCCTGCAGATCTGGATCCTTCCCGAGCGCCGTGGGCTGCTCCCCGGGTACGAGCAGAAGAAGTTCGCCGAGGAGGAGCGGCGCGGACGGCTGCGGCTCGTCGCCTCCCAGGACGGCGCAGACGGCAGCGTCACGGTCCACCAGGACGCACGGGTGTACGCGGGGCTCCTCGACGCGGGGGAGCGGGCCACGCTTCCGGTCGCCGCGGGCCGGCACGCCTGGGTCCAGGTCGCGCGCGGAAGCCTGCGGGTCGGCGACGAGACGCTCTCGGCCGGCGACGGCGCGGCCGTGAGCGACGAGCGCGAGCTTCGACTCGAGGGGATCGACGCGGCCGAGGTGCTGGTGTTCGACCTCGCCTGACGGCTCACCCCGTCGACGCGGGCCGCCCGGCCTCGCCGCCGAGCGCCTCGGGCCCACCGAGCGGGAGCTCGATCCGGAAGGTGGCGCCCTCCCCCGGCGCGTCCTCGACGGCGATGCGACCCCCGTGCGCCTCGATCACCCGGCGCGCCACGAACAGCCCGAGCCCGAGCCCGCCGTAGTTGCGCGGTGAGACCGCCCGCTCGAAGCGCTCGAAGATCCGCTCCCGGACCGACGGATCGACGCCGATGCCGCGGTCGCGGACCACGACGAGCCCCGCCTCGCCCCGGCGCACGAGCCCCACGTCCACCGGCTTCCCCGCGCCGTACTTGAGGGCGTTCGCGAGCACGTGCCCCACGGCCCGCTCGATCTCGTCGGGATCGATCCGCGCCGGCAGCGCCTCCGGCAGGTCGAGACGCAAGGTGCTCCCCACGCGCGACGCGGCATCTTCGAGCCGCTCGGCGGCGGCACGCACGGCCGCGGCGAGGTCCGCCTCGCGCGGCGCGATCCGCAGCTCACCCCGGTCGAGCCGCGACACGTCGAGCAGCTCGTCCACGAGCCGCGCGAGCCGCGCCTGCTGCCGCAGGGCCGCCCCGGCCTTCGCCGCGATCCGCTCGGGGGAGGCCGCGCCGCGCGCGGCGCCGATCTGCAGGCCCTCGAGCTGGAGCCGCAGGCTCGTGAGCGGCGTCCTGAGCTCGTGCGAGGCCACGTGCAGGAACTCGTCCCGAGCGCGCACCGCGTCCCGCAGCTCGTCCTCGACCGCCTTGCGCCGGTCTATCGGCTCGGCCGCCGAGATGAAGTAGCTCGGCCGGCCCGCGGCGTCGCGCACCAGCGCGACCGTGAGGTTCACCCAGGTGGCCCGCCCGTCGCGGCGGACGTAGCGCTTCTCAACGTTGTAGAGCTCGTCCTCGCCCGCGGCGAGCCGGCGACCGCGCGCCTCGTTCTCGGCGACGTCCTCGGGGTGCGTCAGGTCCTGGAAGCGGAGCGCGCGGAGCTCCTCCTCGGTGTACCCGAGCATCTCGGCGTAGCGGTGGTTGACGCGCAGCCAGCGCCCGTCGAGCCCGACGTGGGCGATGCCGATCGCGGCGTTCTCGAAGGCGGCGCGGTAACGCGACTCGCTGCGGGCGAGCGCGCGGACCGAGCGCCGTGCGACGGCGAAGGCCCCCGCGGCGAGGGCGAGCGCGACCGCGACCGCGGCGAGCAGCGCGCGCGAGGCCGCGTGGATGCTCCCTGCGAGCTGCGATCGCGCGGCCTCGAGCGCCTCGTCGTGCGCGCGAGCGAGCGCCGGGGCGGTCGTGCGGAGCTCGTCGTGGAGCGGCGCGAGCTCGGCCGAGACCACCGCGTCGAGCGTGGCCGCCTCGCGCAGCGCGCCGAACGCGGCGGCGCCCACGGCGACGGCCGCGAGGGACAGGACGAGGAAGGCCATCGGACCGAACCGCGCGACGCGCGGCCCGCCGGCCGCCCAGTTTGGATCCACTCCGCGCATGACGGCTCGCGGTCGTATCACCGCACGCCCGCACCCGGTGCAGCGTTCTTTGCCCGTTTGGGGATGCGCGCATCCGTCCCCGTGAGGGGGACCGCCGACCGCGCGGGCGCTGCCGTGTCGTCCTCGCGTGACGATCTTGGCGGCATGGCTCTCCCCGGCGACCACGACCCACTCCAGGACGCGAACTTC
This sequence comes from Anaeromyxobacter terrae, assembly GCF_022690685.1. Classification (GTDB taxonomy): domain Bacteria; phylum Myxococcota; class Myxococcia; order Myxococcales; family Anaeromyxobacteraceae; genus Anaeromyxobacter; species Anaeromyxobacter terrae. Next base: position 66,361 of record NZ_JALCYY010000029.1, read on the forward strand.
CAGGCCCTCGTGACCGCCCTCGCGCGCGAGGGGCTCCCTCGCCGGGCCGAGGCGGCGCGCGCGGTCGAGGCCGTGATGTGCGCGCTCGCGCAGCGCATCCAGCGTCCGGAGTTCGACGATCTCCGCGAGCACCTGCCCGAGCCGTTCGGCAGCCGTCTCGCCGCCTGTGAGCGCCACGCGGCTCGGCCGCCGCGCCCGCTCCGCTCCGCCGACGACTTCTACGCGATCGTGGCGGAGGACCTCGAGCGAGATCCGCAGGACGTCGAGCCGGCGGTCCGCGCGGTGTTCGCGGCGCTCCGCGCGCAGATGGAGGAGGCCGACGCCGAGCTCGTCGGGCAGGAGCTGCCGCTCGAGCTCGAGCCGCTCTGGCGCCGGCCGTCGTGAGCGAGGCGCGCGCTTCAGCGCCCCGGCCGCGAGCGCGCGCCCCGCGCGCGGAACCGCTTCAGCCGCACGACGTCCTCGCGGTCGCGCTCCTCGAGCGCCGCGTCGATGCGCCCCGCCTCCGACGCGAGCGCGGGGAGCACGAGCTGCTCGAGCGCGTTGATGCGCCGGGAGGTGGCCTGGATCTCCTCGCCCAGGCGGGCGAGGTGGAGCTCGCGCGAGGCGATCTTGAGCAGCACCTCGAGCGCCTCCTCGTGGCGCCGGGCCGCCTCCGCGCCCGCGAGCCCCCAGCTCGTCGGCGCGCTGCCGCGCTCGTCCGCCGCGCGTACGAGCGGCGGCGCCGAGACCGAGGGCGTCGGCACGCCCCACACCCGCCGCACGCTCACCTGCAGCGGCACCTCGCGCCCGGCCGCCAGCGCAAGCGAGGCGAGCGCCTCCTCCCCGTCTAGCGCGCGAGAGAGGCCGAGCGCCTTCACCGCCTCGCGCAGCACCTCGTCGAGCCGCGCGCGCCCGGCGAGCACGTCGCGCATGAGCCTCCAGAGCTCCCCGGCGAGGACCTCGCGCTTGGCGCGGAGCAGGCGCGCACCCTTCGACGCCACCTCGGCGCGTCCCCGCACCTCCAGGAGGCCCATGCGCGTGGTGGGTGTGTGGTTCACCGGGCCTCCTTCCGGCGCGCCTCGAGCACCGCCGCCGGGATGCGGGCGAGCGCCTCGGCCGGGAACGGCGCGAGGAGCTTCCAGCCGAGCTCGAGCGTGTCCTCGATCGAGCGGAAAGCGTCGCCCTGCCCGACGAGCTCGCGCTCGAACCGGTCGGCCACTTCGAGGAGCCGCCGCTCCTCCTCGCCGAGGTTCGCCGCGCCCACGATCGCGGCCATCCGGCGCACGTCGCGCCCCCGCGCGTAGAGCGCGTAGAGCTGGTCCGCGACCGGCCGGTGATCGGCGCGGGTGCGGCCCGGGCCGACGCCGAGCCCCATGAGCCGCGAGAGCGAGGGCAGCACGTCGATGGGCGGATAGACGCCGCGCCGGTCGAGATCGCGGGAGAGGACGATCTGCCCCTCGGTGATGTACCCGGAGAGATCCGGGATCGGGTGGGTGAGATCGTCGTCCGGCATGGTCAGCACCGGGACCTGCGTGATCGAGCCCGGCCGCCCCGCGATCCGCCCGGCCCGCTCGTAGAGGGTCGCGAGGTCCGTGTACATGTAGCCGGGGTAGCCGCGTCGGCCGGGCACCTCCTCGCGCGCGAGCGCGACCTCGCGGAGCGCCTCGCAGTAGCTCGTCATGTCGGTGAGCACGACGAGGACGTGCAGCCCGTGGCCGAAGGCGAGGTGCTCGGCGCAGGTGAGCGCGCAGCGGGGCGTCATCAGCCGCTCGATGGGCGGATCCTCGGCGCGGTTCAGGAACACGACGGTTCGATCGAGCACGCCCGCTCGCCGGAACGCCTCGAGGTACGCGTCGTACTCGCGGAACGGCGCGCCCATCGCGGCGAACACCACCGCGAAGCGCTCGCCGCCGCGGACGCGCGCCTGGCACACGAGCTGCGCCGCGAGCCGGCCCGCCGGCAGGCCCGCGCAGGAGAACACCGGGAGCTTCTGCCCGCGGACGAGCGTGTTCATGCCGTCGATCGCGGAGATGCCGGTCTCGATGAAGTCTGCGGGCTTCTCGCGCCGCGTGACGTTTAGCGCGGCGCCGTGGATGGGGAGGCGCGCCTCCGCGATGGGCGGCGGCAGCCCGTCCACGGGGCGGCCGAGGCCGTCGAGCACGCGCCCGAGCATGCCGCGCGAGACGCCGAGGGCCGCCACCTCGCCGGTGAGCGTCACCTCGGCGCGCGCCGGCGCGAGGCCGCGCGTCTCCTCGAGCACCTGGATCGCGACGCGGGCCCCGGCGAGCTCGATGATCTGGCCGCGGCGCTCCTCGCCTCCGGCGCGGATGCGGACGATCTCGCCGAGCCGCGCGCGCGGCACCCCCTCGAGGAACAGGAGCGGCCCCGCGATCCCCTCCGCCCCGCGCACCCGCCGCGTCACGAGGTCCATCGCTCACTCCGCCTCGAGGCGCGCGATGGCCTGGCCGATCTCGGCGCGGAGCGCCTCGGCGCCGCCCGCGATCGCCTCCGCCGGCACGGAGCCGAGGCGGAGGAGCCGGGTGCCGAGCCCGGCCTCGAGGATGGAGCGGAGCGGCACGCCCGCCGCGACGGCGTTCGCCGCGCGGCCGTGGAGCTCGAGGTGGAGCCTGAGCATCTCGAGGGCCTTGCGCGGGGGGCAGCTCGCGTCGACGGGGTCATAGGCGCTCTGCCGGAGGAACCCCTCTCGGAGCAGCCGCGCCGACTCGAGCACGAGCCGCTCCGCGTCCTGCAGCGACTCGGTGCCCACGAGCTCGGCGACCTCGACGAGCTCACGCTCGCGCTGCAGGAGCTGCATCGCCTCCTCGCGCAGCGCGCCGAACCCCTCCCCCGCCTCGCGTTCGAACCAGCCGCGGAGCCGCTCCGCCTCGAGCGAGAACGACACGCTCCAGTCCAGGGCCGGGTAGTGGCGGCGGTGCGCGAGGTCGGCCGAGAGCGCCCACAGCACGCCCGTCGCGCGGAGCGAGCACTGCGTCACTGGCTCCGAGAGATCGCCGCCCGGCGGCGAGACGGCGCCCACCACGGTGACCGAGCCCTCCCCGCACGCGAGCGTCTCGACGCGGCCGGCGCGCTCGTAGAACCGCGCGAGCCGCGACGCGAGGTAGGTCGGGTAGCCCTCCTCGCCCGGCATCTCCTCGAGCCTCGCCGAGATCTCGCGCAGCGCCTCGGCCCAGCGGGAGGTGGAGTCGATCATGAGCGCGACCGAGCGGCCCATGTCCCGGAAGTACTCGGCGATGGTGCAGCCCGTGTAGATCGAGGCCTCGCGCGCGGCGACCGGCATGTTCGAGGTGTTCACGACGAGCACGGTGCGGCCGAGGAGCGGGCCGCCCGTGCGGGGGTCGTCGAGCTTCGGGAGCTCGTCGAGCACCTCGGCCATCTCGTTGCCGCGCTCGCCGCAGCCGACGTAGACGACCACGTCCGCCGCGGCGTGCTTCGCGAGGCTCTGCTCGAGCACGGTCTTGCCGGTCCCGAAGCCGCCCGGGACCATCGCCGTGCCGCCCGAGGAGACCGGGAAGAAGCAGTCGAGCACGCGCTGCCCGGTGAGGAACGGGACGTCGGGCGCGAGCCGCCGGCGGATGGGGCGCGGCCGGCGCACCGGCCAGCGGTGGGCGAGCGCGATCTCCGCGCCGCCCACGAGCCGCACGACCGGCTCGTCGACGGTGACCGCGCCAGCGCGGACCTCGGCGACCCGCCCGCCGAGGCCCGGCGGCGCGAGCACGGGGTGCGCGGACGCGCCCGAGCGCGCGATCCCGAGCGCGGCGCCGGGGAGGATATCGTCGCCCGCGCGGACGCTCGCCTCGAGCTCCCAGCGCCGCGTCCGATCGAGCGCCGGCAGGCGGGCGCCGCGCCCGAGGAAGTCGCCCTGGCGCGCGGCGAGGGCGTCGAGGGGGCGCTGGACGCCGTCGAAGACCGAACCGAGGAGACCCGGCCCGAGCTCCACCGCGAGCGGCTCGCCCGTCGGCTCCGCGGGCTCTCCGAGCGCGAGCCCCGCCGTCTCCTCGTAGACCTGGATCGTCGCGAGATCGCGCTCGAGCCGGATCACCTCGCCGAGGAGACGCTCCTCTCCGACCCACACGATCTCGTTCAGCCCGGCCCCGGCGAGCCCGTCCGCGACGACCGTCGGCCCCGCGATCCGGACGAGCCTGCCCGTCATGGTCCCTCCCCCGCGGCGCCGAGCTTCACGCCGTACCCGACCGCGCGACGGATGAGGGCTGCGACGTAGGCGCGGCCTCGCCCCTCCTCGCCCCAGCGGCGCGGCAGCGCGAACGGCAGCACGACCGGGAGGCCCCGCTCCCGCGCGCGCCGCAGCGGGCGCGGCCCCGCCGCCGCGAGGACCTCCTCCTCGACGGCGAGCACGCCCGCGTCCGGTGCGGCGGCGAGCCGCCGGAGCGACGCGCCCTCCTCGCCGCGCCCGACCTCCTCCACGGTGGCGCCGGCGAGCCGGAACCCGAGCGCGTCGCCCGGTCGGACCACGACCACGAGCCGGAGCGGTGGCCCCGCGGCGCCCTGCCCCGCCCGAGCGGCGTGCGTCACGAGCCCTCCTCGGCGAGATCGAGGATCTCGTCCGCCGGGAGCCCGAGCGCGGCGCCGCGAAGCACGAGCGCCACGCGGCGCACCTCGGCGCGCCGCGCCGCGAGGTAGGCGAGGGGCACCGCGAGCGAGAGCGGCCGGCTCCGCGCCTCGCGCCGCAGGGCCCCGACCATCCGCCGCTCGAGGGCGCGCTCTGCGCCCCAGGGGGTCGCGAGGTCGGACGCCGCGAGCCCGAGCGCCCCGGCGAGCGCGTCGCGCACGGCGGCGCCGTCGCGCAGCGCCGCGACGCGGCGGAGCGCCTCGC